>NZ_CP007213.1:2495766-3119707 GCF_001411805.1 Burkholderia plantarii
GCGCCTGATCACCTCGGCGCAGGCCGATGAAGCCACGCTCGCGCCGTTTCGCGAGCTCGAGGAAGTGACGATCGAACTCGCTTAGCGAGTGTCCTCTCCTGATCGCGCCGCGTGCGCCACGGCCGCCGCGGCACGGTTTTTCTCACCGCCTCACCGCCTCGCCGCCGCCGTCTCCCCCGCCGCGTCCACGTACCCTCCATGGCCGTGCCGTACCCCGGGCGGGCGGCGCCCGCGCATGCAGGGCAAGCGAAAGGTCACGCCACTAGAATCGCTCGCGAGACCACCACGAGAGACCTCTCGACCATGACAATTCAAACGAGCTGCCTGCTGGCGCTGCTGGCCGCGCCGATGATCTGCCACGCCGATTCGATCGCGGCGCCGGCGATTGCCGCCGGCGACACCTGGACCTACGCCACCACGTTCGAAACGGCCCCGAACGGCTGGCGCGAGACCCACGACCGGCTGGTCGTGCTGCGCACCACCGCCGATCACATCTACCTGGAAGCCAAGCCGGACGGCTCGGCGCAGGCGCCCGTGGAAACCGTGACGGGCGCCGACTGGGCTCGCTCGCGCAACATCAACGGCACCGATACGATCGTCAACCGGCCGCTGTCGTTCCCGCTTTCGAAGGGCAAGCAGTGGCAGGTCAAGTTCACCGAGCCGCATCCGAATCCGCGCCTGAATTCGGCGCAGCTCGACGTGAAGATGCAGGTGGTCGGCAACGAGCCGATCGATGTGAAGGCCGGCCACTTCGACGCGATCAAGGTCGAGGGCGAAGGCGAATGGAAGACCGAATCCATGCCGGTGCGCGTCAACGGCGCCGAGATCGTCCACGACGGCGCCGGCACGACGGCGATCGCGCATTCGGGCGGCAGCCAGATCACCGTCGAGACGGGCCGCGTCTACTACGCGTATTGGTACGTGCCGGCGGTGGGCCGGTGGGTGAAATCGGTCGAGGAAAACTACAACGCGAGCGGCGTGCGCACGCGCCGTTGGTCGGCGGAACTGGAGTCGTTCCAGTCGAACGCGAAGCACCTCAGCTTTCCTGCCGCAAGCGCCGCGCCGGCAAGCGCCGAGCCGGCAAGCACGACGGCGCCGGCCGTGGCGACGCACGAGCCCGCCACGCCGGCGTCGTAAGCGGCGCCCGCCCAACCCGACGAGCCCCCGATGCTGTTTTCGATCCAGTTGCTCGACAGGCCCGGCACCATCGCGCTGCGCACTGAACTGCGTCCGGCCCACAAGGCTTACCTCGGCGCCGTGGCCGAGCGCATCGCGTTCGCCGGCCCGCTGTTCGAGGCCGACGGCGAGACCGTGGCCGGCAGCCTGCTGGTGCTCGACTTCCCCTCGCGCGAGGCCGCGCTCGAATGGCTCGACGCGGAACCGTTCACGGCGGCCGGCGTGTACGGCACGCGCACGATCCACGCGTTCGCGAATCTGTGGCCGCAACGCGCCGGCTTCCCGCCGGCCTGATCCGCACCCGGCGCGCGGCGATCCACTCCCGCCGCGCGCCGATGCCGGCCCGCGAAAGCCGCCTTGCAGCGCCCCGACCCTGGTCTGACGAAAGCTCGGCATCGCGCTGTCGGGCAGCTTTCCGCCCCCGCCGCGCGATTCATCGATCCGGTAGATCGCTGCCATCAAAATATCTCATATAACAAAATGAAATCGATGGCATAGTCGCGAGCTTCGATATCCGGCGGTTCCCGAACCGCCGCCAAGCACCAAGCCAGCGCGTCCCGATCACGCCAGCCAGGTGCCGCGCCCGGGCCACGCCGGCACCGCGCCCACTCCGGCGCCGGCCACGCACGCCACGGCGCGTCGACCTTCAGCCCGAACCGCGAACGACGCCACGACCGTCACCGTTCGCCGCGTTTCACTGAGCCGTATTCCCCATGCCGGAGGGCGCGCGTTCGCCCGCCGCCGGCCGATCGATTCCCTGACGAAATCCGAGACAGCGCGCCAACGAAATCGCCGTAATCCGCTTACAGATAGAGATGATTCTCATTCCAATTGCGCCAGTCGTTCGCCGACAAACCGGCAGGAACGAGGCATCCGCGAGACGCGTCCGTACCCGTCCGCCAGCCGCGCCCCCGACCGCAACCCGTTTCGACAACACCAAGGAACACCGCATCATGGCAAGGATTGACCGCCATTTCACCGCCCCGCCCCGCCTGACCCGCTGCGCGGCGCTCGCCGCGCTCGCCTGCCTGTCGGTTGCCGATCCGGCGCTCGCGCAGGATGCCGACACGGCCCCGAAGGACTCGCAGAAGACCGCCGTGCTCGACACCATCAACGTGTCGGGCGACTGGCTCGGCAGCGGCCTGCAGAACAGCGTGAAGACCTTCGCGGGCGCGCGCACCGTGGTCGATCACCGGCAGATCGAGCAGAGCGGCGCGTCGAGCATCGGCGACGTGCTGCGCCGCGTGCCGGGCGTGCAGGCCACCGACAACTCGGGCTCGGCGGGCAGCGCGATCTCGCTGAACATCGGCGTGCGCGGCCTGACCGGCCGCTACGCGCCGCGCTCGACGATCCTGCTCGACGGCATTCCGCTCGCGTTCGCGCCCTACGGCCAGCCGCAGATGTCGTTCGCGCCGGTGAGCCTCGGCAACCTCGAGTCGATCGACGTGGTGCGCAGCGGCGGCTCGGTGCGCTACGGCCCGCAGAACGTGGGCGGCGTGATCAACTTCCGCACCCGCGACGTCCCGAACAAGCCGGGCCTGACGGCCGACGCGACGATGCGCGAGAACATCTACACGCACGGCGGCGCGAGCACGCTCTACAGCACCTACCTCGGCACGCAGATGGACAACGGCCTCGGCGTGGCGCTGCTCTACTCGGGGATGGCGGGCCGCGACTGGCGCGTGGGCAGCGACGAGAGCGTGAACGACCTCGCGCTGAAGTGGCGCTACGCACTCACGCCGTCCTCCGAGCTGTACGGCAAGTTCTCGTACTACGACGTCAAATCGCACACGCCGGGCGGCCTGACGGTGGCGCAGTTCAATGCCGACCCGTTCCAGAACACGCGCCCGACCGACTTCTGGTACGGCGACCGCAAGGCGTTCGACGTCGGCTACCTGAATACGATCTCGGCGAACCAGGAGTTCGAGATCCGCACGTACTACAACGAGAGCTACCGCACCAGTTCGCTGATCAACTCGGCGCGCACGCAGCTGCAGGACCAGCCGCGCACCTACTCGGTGTTCGGCATCGAGCCGCGCTACACGCAGCGCTTCACGCTCGGCCCGACCACGCACGACGTGACGGTGGGCTACCGCTACATCCGCGAGCGCGGCACCGACAACAGCTTCAACCAGTCGATCGCGAGCGGCGTGACCAGCGGCACCACGCGCTTCGACAACTCGACCGATGCGCACGCCGCCTACATCGACGACAAGATCGCGTTCGGCCGCTGGCGCCTCACGCCGGGCATCCGCTACGAGCACATCGAATCGACGCGCCGCGACGACATCCTCAACCAGGACTTCGGCGCGAAGAACAACAAGCCGCTGCCCTCGGTAAGCCTGTCGTACCTGCTGACGCCGGCGCTGACGCTGTTTACCGACTACAGCACCTCGTTCGGACCGGTGCAGAACCTGCAGCTCAATTCGCAGTCGGCCACCAACCCGCTCGCGCCGGAAACCGCGAAGACCTTCGAGGTGGGCGCGCGCTGGACCAGCCGGCGGATCCACGCCGAGGTCAGCGCGTTCAACATGCGCTTCGACAACCAGATCCTGCAGGTGGTGGGGGTCGTGCCGGCCACCTTCCAGAACATCGGCGCGACGCATCACCAGGGCATCGAATCGGCGTTCGACTACGCGTTCGCCGACGACGGCCCGCTGCGCGGGCTCGACGCCTACGTGAACTTCACCTACACCAAGGCGATCCAGGAATCGGGGCAGTTCTCGGGCCGCGACGTGCCGTTCTACTCGCGCTTCACCGATACGCTCGGCATGCGCTATCAGCGCGGCGACTGGACCTTCAACCTGTCGAGCACGCACCAGAGCGCGCAGTATTCGGACACGGCCAACACGGTGGCCGAATCGGCGGACGGCAGCGTCGGCCGCGTGCCGGGCTTCCGCGTCTGGAACCTGCAGGCCGACTGGAAGATCCCGCACTGGAAGGGCAGCACGCTGACGGCCGGCATCAACAACCTCGGCGACGCGCGCTACTACACGCGCAACGTGGACGGCAACGCGGGCCGGATGGTGGGCGCGCCGCGCATGGTCTACGTGCAGGGACACTTCGTCTACTGAGCGTGACAGGCCCGCCAGACGGCGGGCGGCGGGCGGCGGGCGGCGGGCGGCGCGCGAGGATACGCGGCGCGGGCACGGCGGGCAGCGCATCGCGCGCCGCCCGCCGCTCAGCCGGCTCGCGCCCGACGTGCCGCCGGCCGCGTCGTCAGACGTGCTCGGCGAACCACGCGAGCTGCCGGGCGATGCTGTTGTCGAAATGCGTGCCGTCGTACATGTCGTAATGGCCGGCACCGGCCTCCACGTGGAGCGCCTTGGTTGCGGACGCAACGGCGTCGTGCAGCGCGACGCCCTGCTCCGGCGGATTGACGCCGTCCTCGCCCGCCACCACCACCAGCACCGGGCAGGCGACGCGCGCCGCCGCCTCCGCCGGCTTGTAGTTCAGCATCTCGCGCACGGTCAGGAACGGGATCTTGATGTCCATCGCCGGATATTGCCGGCGCATCGTCTCGACGAACGCCTTCGACTGCTCGTCGGTCAACACCTTCGTGATCGCGACGAACATCTCGCGGCCGGTGCCGGCCTTCTTCTCCTGCATGCGCTCGAGCATCGCGACGAACTCCTGGCGCTGCTCGCCGGACATATGGCGCGTGACCACCTGTTCGCCGTCGGCGAAGCTCAACTGGCTCACTACCGCCTTCACCGCCGGGTCGGCCGCCGCCGCGGCCAGCACGTGGCCGCCGCCGAGCGACGTGCCCCACAGCGCGACGCGCGCCGCGTCCAGGCCCGCCTGCGCCTTCACGAAGGCGAGCACGGTCGCGATGTCCTCGATCTGCAGCGCCGGCACGAGGCGCCCCGCCTCGCCGCCGCTCGCGCCGAAGCCGCGATAGTCGAACGTGACGGCCCCATAGCCGGCCGCGACGAACGCCTCGGCGAAGCGCGGCAGCAGCACCTCCTGAATCCCGCAGAAGCCGTGGCACAGCACGATGACGGGGACCGGGCCGGGCGTGTCGGGGCGGCGCACGGTGATCGCGATCTCGTTGCCGGTTCGATGTGTAGTGATGTCCATAGGATCGGAAGCTGGAAGTGGAAAAGCGATGGATCCGGCGGCGCGCGGCGCGGCCAGGCACGCGCCGCGTGGCCGCGGGCCGCCGGAAGGCGGCGCCCATGATACAAGAGGCGCCGCTCCGGCGCGCAAACGTTTCGCACCGGCTGCGGGCCGCCGTTTCGCACGCATGGGGGCGGGTTCGCGCCACGGGCCGGCGGCGGCGCCCGAGCGCCCGTGCGGAGCCGGCGAGGGCCGACACGCGGCGCGCCGGAAGACGGCCGGCCCGGTGCGCGTTCCGGAGCCGGTCCGAATTGATCAGTGATCCTGCCTATCTTCACGAAACCGAAGCCGCTCGCGTCGGGATGCGCGCCGGCCCCAGCCCGATCAAGCCGGGCGCCGCGCCGTCGCGCTATCATCGCCCGATCCCGCCCGCCCCTTGCACCACCTTCGCCATGACCGAACCGCCCGCCCCCCTGCCCACCCCGCTGCTCGCCGGCCGTCTCGTCGAATTGCGCCCGCTGCGCCGCGCGCACGCACGCGCGCTGCTGGAGGCGGCGGCCGACGGCAGGCTATGGGATCTGAAGGTGACGGCCGTGCCCGACGCGAGCACCATCGACGCCTACCTCGACAAGGCCCTGCAAGGCGAGCAGGCCGGCACGGTCATGCCGTTCGTGATCGTGCGGCGCGACACGGGCGCCGTGGTCGGCAGCACGCGCTTCTGGAAGATCGATCGCGCGAACCGGAAACTGGAGATCGGCCACACCTGGCTCGCGGCCTCGGCGCAACGCTCGGGCATCAACACGGAGGCGAAGTATCTGCTGCTCGCCCATGCGTTCGAGACGCTCGACTGCGTGCGCGTGCAACTCACGACCGACGAGCTGAACGAGAAGTCGCGGGCCGCGATCCTGCGCATCGGGGCGAAGTTCGAAGGCATCATCCGCCACGAGCGCATCATGCCGGACGGGCGCAAGCGCAACTCGGCGCGCTTCAGCCTGATCGACAGCGAATGGCCGGAAACGAAGGCGATGCTGCGCACCCGGCTCGACCGCCGAATCGCCCGGCCGCCGGATCGCTAGATCGCGGCGGCGAAACCTGGCCGTTGCCGCAGCGCATCACGCGCCGGGATCAGCTCAGCGAGTGGTCGAGCACGAGCGTGCCGCGCCCGGCGAAGCCCTTGATCAGGCCGCGCCGCGCCACCTCGCGAAACGCGGCATGAACGGTGTTCGGATGGAAACCGAGCGAATCGGCGATGGCCTGCTGGCTCGGCAGCCGGTCGCCGGGCCGGAACACGCCGGCGCGGATCGCCTCCTCGATCTGGTCCGCGATCGCGCGCGCGACGTGACCGCGGATACGCGCGAAGTCAGGGCGCCAGTCTTGCGCGAGACGTGGCGCGCGCGATTCGCTGGCGCGGCCGACCATGGTTTCGATGTGTGCTTGCATGCGCTATCCACCTAGTGTGAGTGCCCTTTCACGCCGGCAGGCTCGATGGTTGTCGATCGTCGGCGGCGACGGCCGCGCCGCGCCGACGATGCCGCGATTCTGACATCAAACGGTCGCCCGGTTCCAGCGCCATCGACATCGTCCGGCAACTGTCCCGACGAGCCGGGACGCCGGCGATCCAGGCCGGCGGCGGGCCGTTTTGCTTCACCGCACCATGTCGATGAAAAAGCGGATCAATACGGCATTTTGTGCAGCGCGGCGCAACGACGGCACGCTCGCCATACCGTGCGATCTGTCAGACAAGTGAAAACGGAGCCGCGTTTGCTTCGTTTTAATTTTTTCGGCCACCCCTTTACCGGCGGGCGTTTTCGGCCATCCGTCCGTTTGGAATTCGACATCCATTTACTTGGTGGGCGGTCCGTATCATAGTTTCGCGAAACAAGATTCACCAATAACACTTGGCGCGTACCGACGGAGACATCGATGCTACGCACACATACCTGGGGCCAAGCGGGCACCGATCGCCCGTCATTCCCGCCGGAACGGACAGCGCGCACGAGGCGCTTCACGTCCTTCCTTTCGCCTTCATGGCATCCACATCCGATTATTGTCGGCCGCGGCGTCGCGATTCGCGACGGGCGCGGCGCCTGAACATGCATTCGTAATTCCGGACGCGCAAGCCGGCACGCCCCGCAACCGGGTGCCGTCGGCCACGTACACGGAGATCGCCGGTCGAACCGCCGCATTCGCGAGCCGCTGTCGGGCTTGCATACGATCGACGAAAAACACCTGGTATCACCAACAAGGAGGGGGTATGTTCCGCAACACCAAGCCGCGCACCGCGCTGCTGTCCTGTTTCGTGCTCGCAATTCCGTTCTTCGCCGGATGTGGCGGCGGCGACAGCGGCGATGCGCCGGCCGCGATCCAGGTCCCGCAATGCTCGGGCAGCAGCTGCCCGGCCAGCGGCTCGACGACGACCACGACCGTCACCAACAAACTCTGTCCTGATGCGCTCGACTACTCGACCACCTACACCGGCGGCTCCGGCAGCGGCGAATACATGAAGGTGCAGTTCGACACCACCAAGCTCACGTACCAGATGCAGTTCATCCTGTCGTCGGTGCCGACCAGCGCCGGCCAGGTGAACGTCACGCGCGCCGGCCAGACCATCACCGGCACGTTCCACCGCGCCACCACGCTGCCCACCGCCGAGCAGAACCGCTGCGCGTTCGTGCTCGACAACGGCACCTCGGCGGACGGCAGCTACTCGGTGACGATCAACCCCGCCGATCCGCCGACGCTGTTCGTCGGCAACGGCGTGGTGGGCGGCGGGATTCCGGGCGCGACGATCGAGTTCGACGGCGTCGCGCTGCTCGGCAACCTCGGCGCCGTGCCGTCGCGCACGTTCGACTTCTTCCCGTTCATCGGCTTCACCGACACCGAGACCGACTTCACGAAGGTGGCGGGCAACTACAACGAACTGGGCGTCCACCTGTCGCCGACCGGCACCTCGTACCAGACGGCGAAGCCGCAAGGCTGGCAGCCCGACGTGATCAACTGGAACGAGACGCTGAACGCGGACGGCTCCTGCACGATCACGCCGGGCAGCGACTACTCGTGCCGTACCACCGGCACGCCTTGGGCGCTGCGCACCAACACCGACGGCTCGCCCGACAACGTGTTCGTCAGCAAGCCGACCTCGGCCAGTTCGCCGTATCCGAGCGCGGGCCAGGGCCAGCCGATCGTGCTGCTGGCGCCGAGCCAGGCGCAGGGCATCATGATCGTCGGCAAGCTGCGCGGCGCGCTGGTGCCGATCGTGATCCGGGTGGGCCAGGCCTTCGTGCCGACCGACATCGCGGACCTGCTGAACACCGTGGCGGACGCGGAAATCGGCATCTCGGCACTGGCGCCGGCCACGACGATCGCGTCGAACTCGCTCACGGGCGGCTTCATCGGCGCGACCAGCGCGTCGGCCTGCGGGATCGTGGCCAACGACGGCAACTCCGGCGCACCGGCCGTGGGCGATGCGAGCTTCAACGCCTCGCTGCCGCATCCGAACCTGCCGGGCGTGTATAGCGGCACGTTCTTCGAGCCCACCGCCGGCAACTGCCTGGACGGCACCGCGGTCTCGACGTTCGGGGCGAACTACACGTCGACGCTGTTCAGCGGCGCGACGGCCGCGTTCATCGATCCGCTGACGTCCAACAGCACCAGCACGTTCTCGCTCGACTACACGCAGGCCACCCCGGGTCTCGTCAAGGTCACCGCGCTGCAGGACTTCGACGCGCGCAACAGCAGCGGCCCCGTCGCGATCTTCCACAGCGGTGACACCGGCTGGGCGATCAAGGTGGGCGAGGTCTACGCGATGGTGATGAACAACAGCCAGTACAACCCGTTCTTCACGGTCGGCGCGTTCGTGCAGTAACGAAAAGACGGCAGCGAAACGAATCGGCGGCAGCGTGTCTGTCGCCGATTTAGCAAACGAAATGATCGATAGGAGACCTATTGATCGAATGGTGATTCGAACGCGGCAGGGCGTGGCGTATCGATGATGCGCCGCGCGCCGGGAGCGTCGGATCAAGCGCCGGCAACGCGAGCCGAGGGGGCCGTCGGCCGGCACGACAGGACAGTTTCGACCGGGCGCATCCGCGCGGATGCATCCGGTTTTTCGCGGAACGCGGGTGGTACGCCGCCCGAAGTCCGCTTACCCATGGCGGTTCGCCGCCAATCGTCAATTGAGGCACGCATCATGACTATTCGAAAAGTGGCTTCCCTTGTCGTTGCTCTCGCTGTCTCGTCGGCGCTCGCCGCGCCGGCATTCGCCGTCACGGTGACGCTCGCCAACGGCAACCCGCTGAGCTCCTCCGGTGAGCCGTTCTCGGCCACCGGCGCCACCACGCTGACGAAGGGCACGATCAGCACCAGCTGCACCGCGACCTTCAACGGCATCATCACGTCGACCGGCGCCGTCACCATCACGTCGACGACGTTCGGCGGCGGCGGCCTCTGCGGGCTGATCTCGGGCAGCGCCACCAGCACGGCGCCGTGGACCGGCCAGGCGGTGTCGCCCACGCAGCTGACGATCAGCAACGTGCAGGTCAGCGCTTCGCTGCTCGGCACCTGCGGCCCGAGCCCGGTCTCCACGGCCTTCAACAACGCTCAGTCGGGCACGACGCCGCCGTCGTCGCTGACGTTCAACGGCGCCACGCTGACGCCGAACTGCACGGTGAGCGGCATCGTCACCACCTCGCCGGCATTCAACGTGCAATAAGCGGCCAGGCAGGATGCGCGGTGCGCCGGGGCGTAGGGCCACGTTGCGGCGCGGTACGCGGTTACGGACGGGATGGTGTCGCGCGCGCCGTCCCGTTTTTCATTGGCGCGCGCTCTTGCTCGCGGTTTCGCCCGCCGTTTTTTCGAGGCGCGGCCATACGGGAAGGCGACCCTGCCGCTCCGCACGGCGGCTTGCCTCGCGCGGGCCACGCGAATTGCGATCGCAGACGAAAAAAAAGCCGGCTCCCGACGGCCGGCCCGGTGAAAACGGATGGATTCGCGCTCAGCGCCGCGCGGGCGCCACCGCGAGCGAATCGGTTTCCCTTGCGAGCCCGATCATCAGCGCGATCAACTCGACGAACTCGTCCTCGGGCAAGTGGTCCGCCCACTGGTGATATTCGGCTTCGGACATGTCGAAGAACGCCTGACCCAGCTCGCGCACTTTCGCGACCGCCCGGTCGCGCGCCTCGGCATCCTCGAGCGAAGGCGGAAGGTTGTCGCCGAGTTTCTGGAAACGGTCCTGAATCTTCAGCTTCAGTTTGTATCCCGTAAGACCTCTCATCCCCTGACCTCGATTGTCTGATCGTGATATTGACAACGGCACCTTGCCGGTCGGGTCGCGTCTCGCTCTCTCCGCACGAGAGCCGGCGGTGTTGCCCGGCATCGAACCCGCCCTTTCGGCTTACCGATTCGATACGCCCCGACACGTCAGTAAAGCCATCGGGTATGGAGAAAGCAATTGCGATCCGCTTTCAGATTTGATCTAGATCAATGATTGACGGACACGTCTGACGGAACTCGAGAGGCCGGCCAATCCGTCTTGACGACACCATCCTGGACTGTTTCGATGGTGGCTGACAGGCTCGCGTGACTCCGCGCGATCCACTGTGCAGCCATGCGTTTGGCTGGATGCTCCGGCCGTTGCCATCAGAAAACCTGAAGGCACGAATAAGGATTACTTGCTTGGTGCGGCTTGCCGGATCTGGGATAGTGAATGTCACGACGTTGTAACACGGTCCGCCGGCCTCGCCCGTGAGCTTGCGATGCCGCGCTGGCGATGCCGCCGGAGAACGTCGTGATGTCGGTCGTGCGGTTGTTCGGCTGCCGGACCCGCGAATGACCGTCGCCGCTCATCCGATCTTCAGCGCAGGAGACCCCGCCATGCCCGCCCTTTCGTCGCCCGATTCCCGCCACATCGCCATCGGCGCGGATCATCCGCCCGACGGCACCGTCAAGCCCGTCACGCCCTATGAGGCGGTCCTGCGCAATCCGACCTGCGCGCTGGCGACGAGCGTCTCCGAGCGGCCCGAGGTCGAGACCAGCGCGATCCTCGGCTACAACTGAACACGCGCCTGGCACGCGCCGGGCGCGGGACGCGAAACCATGAAGCCGCGAAATCCGTCGCGGCTGCACGCGGCCCGATTCACTCCGGATAGTTGGCGTCCACCTCGAAGCGCGCGAGCTTCAGGATCGTGCGCAGCGTGCGCGGCTGGATCTCGCGGCATGCGGCGAGCGACGACAGAATGAAGTCGAGCGCACGGCCGTAGCGGTAGAGCGTGAGCCAGCCGTCGGTATCGCCGATGTCGGTCTGCAGGTGCTCCGCGACGCGCAGCATGTTGGTGGACAGGGCGCGCGCCATGTCGAGCTCGATTTGCTGTTTCTCCCCCCAGCCGATCGGCTCGGGTTGGGCGAGCAGTCGCGCGAGAAAGGCCTGGAATTGCGTGTCGGACTGGTTCGGGCAGGTATCCATGTTCGTTCCTTTCTGCGGTTGAGCGGGCGGATGCGATCGGGTGGCCCGCGGGTTGCGCCAGTACGCCACTTTCGTGGCGCTCGTATGACATACTCAGCAGAATTCGTACCAGCGCACGGCAGGCGCCGGCCGATCGCGCGCAAAGTCGCGCCGGCATTGGGTTTGTCGAGGTTTGCGCGCCTCCCGCGCGCGGCCCGGCGGGCCCCGTCGGCTGCGCGATACATCACCACGTAACGTGACATGTACCCGGAACTCCACATGCGCGCCCGCACGGCCTTCGCCGGCGGTCCGCCGCCATGCCCCGCCTCGTGCGGCGTACCTCGGTGGCCTGCATTGGCGGCATGCAGCGCGCGCCTGCCTGCCTCGCGCCCACGCGCGCGGGCCGATATGGCTGGCTATAATGCGCGCCATGCGATGGCTCCGGACCCTCCTCGTCTTGCTGCTCTGCACGGTACTGCCCCTGAGCGGGCTGGCCGCGAGCGGGTTCGCGGGCGCCTGCCCGATGCGGTCGGCGGTGCCATCGATCTCGCTCGCCGAGCCCGGCATGCATGAGGCCGACGGCATGCGGGCGGTCGCCCCCATCGCGACTCCCTCCGCCATGCCGCCCGCGCGCGGCGGCAAGCACGAGGCCGGCGGCAAGTCATGCCGGATCTGCGCGCAATGCCAGTCCGGCAGCCTCCACCAGCCGCCCGTCCATGCCGGCGTCAGCCGCCGCGCCGTGCACGGCGTGCCGGTCCGCTTTCACTACACCGACTTCCTCCGCACGCGTGACCCGAACGGGTTGTGGCGCCCACCCCGCCCGCTCTGATCCCGCGCCGCCGTCTCGCCGCGAACGCGGCGGGAGTCGTGCTGTCCGCCAAACACGGCCCTTCAGGTTCCGATGCCGGAACCGCAATCATGCAACGCCGCTCCGGCGCGCCCGTCCCGTGGCGTGCCGCGCGTGATGCTTGATGCCACCAGCCTGCCGCGCGACGCGATCGTACGCGGCGGGCGCCGGCCTCTCGCATCCGTTTTCCCACCCCCCGGGGCACGCGCGCGTGCCCGCTTTCCCCAACTGGAGATACTGATGAAACCTCCCTTTGCCACGCTCGCCATGCTCGGCGTCCTGACCGCCGCCGGCCTGTCCGCCATGCCGGCCCTCGCCGACGACGACATGGCCGGCATCGAGACGGCCGCGCCCGCGGCACCCGCCGGCGACGAAGCCGGCCTCGCCGACGCCGTGGTCCGCAAGGTCGATCCGGCCACCGGCATGGTCACGCTCAAGCACGGCGCGCTCGCCAACATCGGCATGCCGGCCATGACGATGGCCTACAAGGCCGGCGACGCCGCAATGGCGAAGCAGGTCCATGCCGGCGACAAGGTGCGCGTGCGCATCGAGAACGTGAACGGCACGCTGACGATCGTGAAACTCGTCAAGCCATCTTGAACCGCTAAAAACAGCGCGCGCCGGCACCAACCGGAGTGCCGGCGCGCGCTTGCGCGAAGCGACGGACGCCAACCCGAAGCAATCAAAAAGAAAGCATCCGCTCGCGCCGTCGAAAGGCACCCGTCCAGCACCCTTACGTCTCACGCCGCAACCTTGCTGAAAGGCCGACCGCCTTCGGCCGGCCACCCACTCCCTCTCCGCAAGGCCCGGCGCGCCATCACCGTCACCGGGCCAATTTTTTGTCACATTACAAAAATACAATTTGTAAATTACCGATCCAATACTCGAAAAACGAGAACGTCGGCAAGGAACGCCGTCCGGCGCGCTCGACTTTCAATGTTTACGGTGCATCAGCCCTCGTTTCACGACGACGGCGGAGCCCGCTCGTCCGTCGGCGGCCCGCCGGGCGTCGGCAGTCAGCCCGCGTGTTCATGTTCGATAACCCATCACTCTCCCCATGACAAAGAAGCCCACCATGACCTTGTCCCGAACCGGCATCTCGTGCCTGCTGATCGCGCTGGTCGGCAGCGTGACCCTGGCCGCCTGCGGCGGCGACGACGATCCCGTCACGCAGCCGGTACAAGCCACGCCGACCGCGCTGAAGACGCTCGACGGCAACCCGCCGCTCGTGATCGGCCACCGCGGCCTGCCGGGCCTCTACCCCGAGGAAACGGAAGTGTCGTATGAAGGCGCGGCCAACGCCGGCGCCGATTCGCTCGAGGAAGACCTGCACCTGAGCAAGGACTGCGTGCTCGTGGCGCGCCACAACCCGTGGCTCGGCGACAACACGAACATCGCCGACGTGGCGAAGACCAATCCCGACGTCGCCTCGCGCAAGCGCACCGTGCCGGGCGTGCGCGTGGCGGTGAAGTGGGCCACCACCGCGACCACCGGCCCGTCGACCTACCTGAGCGACCTGACCGATCCGGGCAACCAGAAATCGGTGCTGAAATCGCTGATCGTGGACGGCGAGGATCACACCAACGACTGGTCGATCACCGACTTCACGGTGGCCGAACTGAAGCAATGGATCCGCGGCACCACGTTCGACGCGAAGGACGTGCGCCCGACGGCGCTGAACGGCCAGTATCCGATCCTGACGATGCAGGAGGTGTACGACATCGCGCGCGCGAAGTCGGCCGTCACGGGCAAGCCGCTCACGATCTATCCGGAGGCGAAGAACCCGTACTGGAACAACCAGCAGGCGATCGCGAACGGCTGCGGCGCGGCCGGCACGCGCCCGTTCGAGGTGGCGATCGCGAAGTTCCTCGACGACAACAACCTGAACAGCCGCAGCGCGCCGGTGTTCGTGCAGAGCTTCGATCCGGACAGCCTGAAGACCCTGCGCGCGCTTGGCGTGCAGACGCGGATGGTGCAGCTGATCGACGGCAACGCGGTCAACTACCAGACGGGCGAGATGATCTACCAGACCAACGACGACTACGCGTTCGTCGACGGCCGCCCGTACAGCTGGACCCTCAACGGCGACCCGCGCTGGTTCGGCGACCTGCTCACGCCGGCCGGCCTCGCCGAAGTGAAGACCTACGCCGACGGCATCGGCCCGTGGAAGCCGCAGGTGTTCGCCTGGAAGGTCACGCCGTGGAAGGACAGGAACGCCGACGGCACGGCCTACACGGGCTCGCTCGCCGACGTGAACTCGGTCGAGCCGACCAGCCTGATCGCCGACGCCCACAAGGCCGGCCTGTTCGTCCATTCGTACACGTTCCGTAACGAGGCGCGCTACCTGCCGGGCAAGTACCACGGCGATCCGGTGGGCGAGTATCTCGACGCCTATCGCGCCGGCATCGACGGCGTGTTCTCCGACTTCGCGAACACGGCGGTGGCGGCCCGCACGCAATACCTGAAGGAAACCGGCCGCTGATCTGCGCGGCGGCCGGCACGCATCGCGCTCGTGCCGGCCGGTGCCTGCGCGCGGGGCACCCCGTCCCGCGTTGCTGGTCGCGCTTCGCGATACTTCCCGCACTGCATCGCGTCACGATCGAACATCGCGGCATGTTTCGCAATGCCCCCGCTCGCGATATCGATCAGCACGTTTATCGATAACCATGCGGGATTCGCATTATCGGAACGGCGCACGCCGCCGATAAATCGCGCGGCCGATCGATTCGATGATTCCGGCATTCCGCGATTCCTGATTTCCTCGTTTTCACGCGCACAATCCGCCGTGGCAGCGTGTTTTGGCCGGTCTCCCGGCAATTAACCGCGCCTTCATCGACGGATCGGCGTCGATTTACGAAAATCATTCAATTCATTACAAAATCCATTCATTCATTGCAATCTAACTTTTTTAGATATTCTTGAAAAAAGTTTGTGAGGCTGATTTGACGGTGCTACCATCCACCACGAAATCGGCCGGTAAAGCGTGTCGACGCCTGCCTGCACACCGCGCCCGATTCCAACAAGACCGGTCCGTCGAAGTCCCGACGGCAAACCGGTGTCGTACCGGCTGGCGGGACGCCCCGGATACCCGGCGGCATGCTTTGCCCGGCTGTTCCAGCCCGTTTCCGCGTGACGGCTTCACACGAATTGCTTAGCAATCCGCATCAATTGTTCTGTTGACACACATCGTGCGTATCCGCCCGACGCAAAGGCGCCGGCGGGTACGCGCGCGCCCGGCGGCGCGCCCGCATCCCGCGGGACGGCCGGGCAGTGACCGAAGTCGTTCGAACATTCCGAGGGGGAATCCGCAATGAACCGTGTTTCCGGCAAGACCCGTCAACGCTTCACCACGCTCCTGATCACCGCCGCGGCGCTGGCCACGTTCGGCGCGTCGGCCGCGCAGGCGGCCACGCAGCAGGGCTGGGCCACCACCCGCACCAAGGCGTTCCTGCCGCTCGTGCAACCCGCGAGCGCGGGCGCCGCGTCGCTCGCGCAGGCGGCCGGCGCCGCGCAAACCGCGCAACCGATCGCGCTCGCCAACGGCGCGATCGTCCATGTGACGGTGGGCCTGAAGCTGCGCAACGAGGCGCAGCTCGACCAGTTCCTCGCGAAGCTGCAGCAAGGCGGCGCCGGCACGCTCACGCCCGAGCAGTTCGCCGAACAATATGGCCCGACGCAGCAGCAGGCCGACGCGGTCGCGCAGCACCTGCGCGCCTCGGGCTTCACCAACGTGCAGATCGCGCCGAACCGCCTGTTCGTGACGGCCGACGGCACGGCCGGCACCGTCAAGCAGGGCTTCAACACCACGCTCGAGCAGTTCACCACCGGCACCGGCCGCCGGGTGTTCGCCAACGCGCAGGACGCGCAGGTGCCGAGCGCGCTCGGCAACGTGGTGGACACGGTGCTCGGCCTGCAGAACGTGGTGGTCGCGCACACCTTCCACCACGTGCTGCCGGCGGGTTCGCCGGCCGGCGCGGCGGGCCCCGTGCGCGCGGCCGCGGCCGCGGCCGCGGCCGGCACCGCCACCGGCCACAACCCGGTGCAGTTCTCGTCGATCTACGACGCGGGCTCGACGCCCACCGCCGCGAACACCACCGTCGGCATCATCACCTACGGCAACCAGAGCCAGACCGTCAGCGACCTGAACACGTTCGCGAGCCGCAACGGGCTGGCGAAGGTGTCGTCGTCGATCGTCAACACGGGCGGTTCGGGCCGCACCTACAACAGCGGCGACCTCGAATGGCAGCTCGACAGCCAGTCGATCGTCGGCGCGGCGGGCGGCGCGGTGCAGCAGGTGATCTTCTACAACGCGCCTGACGACGCGCGGACCGACCAGGCGCTGCTCGACGACATCTCGAACGCGTTCAACCGCGCCGTGACCGACAACAAGGCGAAGGTGATCAACGTGTCGCTCGGCTGGTGCGAATCGGATGCGGACGGCACCAGCATCCGCGCCGCCGACAACAACATCTTCAAGCAGGCCGTGGCGCAAGGCCAGACGTTCTCGGTGTCGAGCGGCGACGAAGGCGCCTACGAATGCAGCACGAGCCGCGTGTCGGGCATCGGCGGCGTGCCGAACACGACGCACTACTCGGTGTCGGCGCCGGCCAGCTCGCCCTACGTGATCGCGGTGGGCGGCACCACGCTCTATACCTCGGGCAGCAGCTGGGCGAACGAAACCGTCTGGAACGAAGGGCTGCAGGCGATCGGCTATTACGACAACGCCGGCGACTACGATTCGACCAAGCGCCTGTGGGCCACGGGCGGCGGCTACAGCACGCTCGAAGCCGCGCCGTCATGGCAGACCTCGAGCATCACCGGCTCGTCGAGCGCGCGGGCGCTGCCCGACATCGCGTTCGACGCGGCCGCCAGCACCGGCGCGATCCTCTACTACAACGGCAGCACCACGGATTCGAGCGGCAACCCCAACCAGGTGGGCGGCACCAGCCTCGCCTCGCCGATCTTCGTCGGCATCTGGGCGCGCCTGCAGTCGGCCAACGGCAACGCGCTCGGCTTCCCGGCCGCCAGCATCTACAAATATTTCCCGGGCACGCCGTCGCTGGTCCACGACGTGACCTCGGGCAACAACGGCAGCGGCAGCTACAAGGGCTTTGCCGCCGCGGCCGGCTGGGACGGCTCGACGGGCTTCGGCAGCATCGACATCTCGCAGCTGAACACGTTCATCAAGAGCCACGCCGACTTCGCGCACTGACGCGAGGCGTAACGCGCGGGCCGGCCACGGCTCGCGCGTGAAGGTGGCGCGCACGGCCACGACTGCGCGGCCGTGCCTCCCGTCAGCCGCCAGTCATCGCGGATCGCGGCCGAGGCCGGCCGCTCTTCCTGGATCCGGCAAGGCATCCACCGCGCGCCCCGTACCCAGACCACGCGATCATCGCGCTATCCAGCCGATCCCGTCGCGATTTACCGCGAGCCGCCGCCACCCGCGAGGCGCGCCATTCCCTGCCTGCGTAACGGGAATCGCATGGGAATCGCATGGGAATCGCATCCAGTTTCAAAATGACAGGCACAATACGCCACCGACGCCGCGCGCCCCGCCCGATGTTCGTCATGCGAACCGGCACGACCCTTGCACGCCCCGCTTCGCGCGCCGCCGCCCCGTTCTCCGATGCCGTCATGAACCCCGATACTCCAAGCCGCTCCACGCAGGCGGGCGCCGCCAATTCGCCGCGCTTCCTGTTGTTCCTGATCTGCCTGTTCGCGTCCGCCGGACAGCTCGCGATCGACATCTACGTGCCCGCGCTGCCCGCGATGGCCCGTTACTTCTCGACCTCGCCGCAGGCGATCCAGTCGAGCGTCTCGGGCTACATGGCGGCCTACGCGCTGGGCCAGCTGATCTTCGGGCCGGTGGCCGACGCCCACGGCCGCAAGCGCGTGCTCGGCTTCGGTCTCGTGATCTACACGATCGGCTGCCTGCTGTCGCTGGCCGCGCCGAACCTCGAGACCTTCCTGTTCGCGCGCTGCCTGCAGGGCTTCGGCATCGCCACCACGAACCTGCTGGCCAAGGCGATCATCACCGATTCGTTCTCGGGCCAGGCGCTGGTCCACGCGTTCACCTACATGGCGATCGCCTGGGGCGTCGCGCCGATCATCGCGCCGGTGATCGGCGCGCACCTGCAGACCTGGTTCGGCTGGCAGGCCTGCCTCGTGTTCCTGCTGATCTATTCGCTGACGATGTGGGCGATCCTGTGGCGCTTCCGCGAGACGCTGAAGCAGCCGGTGCGGCTCGCGCCGCGCACGCTCGCGACCAACGCGGGCAAGGTGCTGGCGAGCCCGGTGTTCCAGAGCTGCTTCCTCGCGCAGGGCGTCTGCTACAGCATCCTGCTGGTGTTCAACATCGTCGGGCCGTTCATGGTGCAGAGCACGCTGCACAAGCCGCCCACCTACTTCGGCTACCTCGCGCTCGCGATCGGCGCGATGTATTTCTTCGGCGGCCTGTCGAACCGGATCCAGAGCGCGGCGCTGCCGAATTCGGAAACGCGGCTGCGAGTGGGCGCCTACGTGATGGCCGCGGCGTCGCTCGCGATGCTGGTGTTCGCGCTGACGATCGGCCTGCGCGTCTGGACGCTCGCGCTGCCGGTAATGGTGATGGGTTTCTGCGCCGGCGCGATGTACCCGACGCTGATGGCCAAGGGCAACTCGCTGTTCCCGCATATCGCCGGGCTGACGAGCGCGATCCTCGGCTGCGCGCTGCTGCTCGTCTCGGCCGCGATGATGGGGCTGGCCGGCTTCGTGTCGGTCCACAACCTGACGCCGCTCGCGGTGTTCTTCGTGATCCTCGCGGTGGTGGTGGTGGCCATGGTCACGAAACTGCTCCGGCATCTGGCGCTGGACCGGCCGGTGCCGCCGCGCGTCGTCTGCAAGGCCGGCGAGGCGGCCTGAGCGGCGCGTTCACCGCGCACGCAGGCCGGCATCGCGCCGGCCTGCCTTGATTTCCCGCCCTTCTCGCCGCACCCGGTGGCGCCTTCTCGCGTCCCGTCGTGCTTCGTCACGCCACGCTCGCGCATCCCGGCGATCCGCACCGCAAACCGCGTCAGGTAGCGCCGGGCCGCGTCGCGTCTCGCGTCAGCCGCCGCGCGCGCGGCGCCGCCAGGCAGCCGGCGTCGCGCCGACATTGCTGCGAAAACGCTGCGTGAAATGGCTCTGGTCGACGTAGCCGAGATGCGCGGCGATCCGCGCGACGGGCCAGTTCGATTGCGCGAGCAGGCGCTGCGCCTCGCGCACGCGCCGTGCCGACACGTAGCGCATCGGCGTGACGCCGAGTGCTCGACCGAACACGCGCACGAGTTGCGAGGCGCTCAGGTGGACCGCCTCGGCCAGATCGGCCAGCGAGAATTCGCGCGTGAGGTTGTCGTCGATCCAGGCCAGCGCGGCGGCCACGCGTGCATCGCCATCTCCGGCGGGCGGCGCGGCGCCGCTCTCGTCGGCCAGCGCGGCCAGCAGCGCGAGGCCGCGGCCCTGCGCGTAGAGCGCCGCGAAGGGCCGGGCCGGCGTGGCGGTCTCGCATGCGTCGGCCGCGCACTCGGCGAGCAGCGGCGCGATCTCGGCCCACACGCGCGCGCTGCGGAGCGCCGTCACCGGCCGCAACGCCGGCCGCAGCGCATCGAGCCAGTCGTGGCGCGGATCGATCAGCACCACGCCGTAGGTGACGATGCCGTCGCCGGCCGGCCGGAACGAGACGAGGCCGCGCTCGGTGACGAATCGCACCGGCGCGCCGTCACGCCGCGCGCCCGCTCCGGATTCACGCCGACTTGACCGCCAGCCGCCACCGCGCGGCGTATCGGCCCGCCCACGGGCCACGCGCGGAAACGACTCCTGCGCCCGCCATGGCGAATCCATTCGTGGAAGCCGGTCACGAAGGCCCCGGCGCCACGGACGAATTGGACACCATGCCCCCGCACGTCCCGCTCGCGCATGCTGAAACCTTCGCCCACATCGGTTCGATGGCCGATGCCGGCACGTCGCGCGGCCATGTCGATCCCGCCGCGACCGGTTGCGAGCGACACGCGCTCAATTAGCCGTTGAAACGCGCCGCCCGGGCGCGCATGCTGTCGTGCCGCCATTCCATCCATGATGCGATCGCGCTCCAGTCCGCCGCCGTGATGGCGCCCCCCCTCGAAGCGCCGCCCGGCCCGGCCGGCTGCGCCGACCTCTCCACCAAGGACGATTCGTGATCGACATTCCCGCCACCGAGGGAAGACCTCGCCGCTTTCTCATCGTGGGGGTCGGTGCGTCGGCAGGTGGCCTCGAGGCGATTTCCGAATTCGTCTCGGCGCTGCCGTTCCCCAGCGGCATGGCATTCCTGGTCGTGCAGCATCTGGAACCTTCGCGGCCGAGCCTGCTTGTCGAGATTCTCGGCAAGCACACCGCCATGCCGGTGGTGGAAGCGACCGAGGAACTGGCGGTGGAACCCGACCGGCTCTACGTGATTCCGCCGAACACGCGCATGACGATCGAGCGGGGCCGCGTGAAGCTGCGCCCGCGCGGCGAGCCGCACGGCCCCCCCATGCCCGTGGACGATCTGCTCGAATCGCTCGCACGCGACCACGGCGCCAATGCCATCGGCGTGATCCTCTCGGGCAGCGGCTCGGACGGCGCGCTCGGCCTGCAGATGCTGCAGAATGAAGGCGGCATCACCTTCGCCCAGGATCTCGTTTCGGCCCGCGTCGCCGGCATGCCCCAGGCCGCGATCCATCTCGGGTGCGTCGATTTCGTGCTCCCCCCCGCCCGGATCGCCGAGGAAATCATCCGTATCGGCCTCCAGCGCCTGGCCACCGACGGCACGCTGGAGCGCACGCACGAGCCCGGGAACAGCCTGCTCCCGATCTTCCGGCTGCTGCAGAAAGCCTGCGACATCGATTTCACCCACTACAAGCGCGGCACCATCGAGCGGCGGCTCGCGCGGCGCATGGCCTTGCGGCAGGTGGAGTCGATCGCCGACTATACGGCCGAACTCGACAACGATCCCGCGGAAGTCCTGGCGCTCGGCCGGGATCTGCTGATTCGCGTCACCTCGTTCTTCCGCGACCCGGAATCGTTCGAGGCCCTCGTGCAAACCGTGTTTCCGCGAATCCTCGCCGATCGCGAGCCGCAAGCGCCGATCCGGATCTGGGTGGCCGGCTGCTCGACCGGCGAGGAGGTCTACTCGATCGCGATCTCCCTCGTCGAGTACCTCGGCGAACGGGCGGGCGACGTACCGATCCAGATCTTCGGCACCGACATCAGCATCGACGCGCTGGAGATCGCCCGCGCCGGACGCTACATCGAGAACATCGCGCGTCATGTGTCGGTCGAGCGGCTGCAGCGCTTCTTTGTCCGCGAAGAGGCGTTCTACCGCGTCGACAAGCCGATCCGCGATCTCTGCACGTTCGCCCGTCACAACGTCTTCACCGATCCGCCCTTCTCCCGTATCGACCTGCTGAGCTGCCGCAATCTGCTGATCTACCTGGACCCGGTCCTGCAACGCAGCGTCATGCCGCTGTTTCACTACGCCCTGGCCGCGAACCGCATCCTGATGCTCGGGCCGTCCGAAACGGTGGGCGGCTTTTCCGATCTGTTCGCCGTGGTCGAGAGCCGGCGCACCCGGCTCTACGGCAAGCGCTCGCGGCCGATGCTGCCGGTCGCGAAATTCTCCGGGCCGGTGTCGGCGGCGCTGCCGGCCAGGCAGTCGCGCGAGCTTGCCGTCTCGCGCCGCGATCCGTCCGGCGGCGAGCAACTGAGACGCCTGGCCGACCGGCGCGCGCTGGCCCGCTACGTGCCGCCCAGCGTGCTCTGCGACGACGAACTGAACGTCATCGAATTCCGCGGCGACACGACTCCCTACCTGGGCAACCCGAGCGGGCCGCCCACCACGAGCCTGCAGCGCCTTGCCAGGCCCGCGGTGTTCCTGGCGATCGTCGACGCCGTCAAGCAGGTGCGCCAGGATGGAATCGCGGTGCGCAAGACCGGGATCCATCTGGAGGCCCCTCACGGGATCCGGAACGCCAGCCTCGAGGTGCATCCCATACAGGCCGACAAGGTCGACGGCCGCTGGTTCCTGGTCTTTTTCGAAAACCCGACACAGCCGCCGGCATTCCTTCCGATGGTTCGACGCGATTCGCTGCGCGGCTGGATGGCGAGCGCCTTGCGCGGCCGGTCGAAGCCGGACATCCGGGAAAAGGACGCCGAAATCGCGCGCCTCGGCGCCGAGCTCGACGCCGCGCGCGAGCAGTTGCGAGCGACGCTTGAGGAGCACGAGAGCGCGCGCGAGGAACTGAAGTCGAGCGAGGAGGAACTGCTCTCGAGCAACGAGGAATTCCAGAGCGCCAACGAGGAACTCGAGACCGCGAAGGAGGAACTCCAGTCGATCAACGAGGAACTGTCGACGACCAACGACGAACTGCGTTATCGGGTTCGCGAATTGCGGGAGCTCCACGACGAAATCACCCGCGCCCGCGACTATGCCGACGCGATCATCGAGACGATCTCGGAGCCCTTGCTGGTGCTCGAACCGGACCTGCGCATCGCTCGCGCCAACCGGGCGTTCTACCAGACCTTCGGGACCTCGGCCGAGCAGACCCTGGGGATCCGGCTGTTCGATCTCGGCCACGGGCAATGGAATATTCCGGCACTGCGCTCGCTGCTGGAAGATCTGCTGCCGGAAAAGACTTCGGTTCGAAATTACAGCATCACCCACGAATTTCCGCGCATCGG
This sequence comes from Burkholderia plantarii, assembly GCF_001411805.1. Taxonomy (NCBI): domain Bacteria; kingdom Pseudomonadati; phylum Pseudomonadota; class Betaproteobacteria; order Burkholderiales; family Burkholderiaceae; genus Burkholderia; species Burkholderia plantarii. The sequence continues at coordinate 2,518,998 of NZ_CP007213.1, forward strand.
CCAGCGCACCATGCGGCTCAATGCGGCACGCGTGGCGTGGCCCGCGCGAGTGCTGATCCTGTTGACCATCGACGACATCACGCAGCAGCATCAGGCGCTCGAGCAATTGCAGTTGGCCGATCACCAGAAGGATGAATTTCTCGCGATGCTCGCGCACGAACTGCGCAATCCGCTGTCCGCGATCCGCAACGGCCTGCAGATCTGGCAAAGCGGCAGCGCGGATGCCGAGACCACCCGCAACGCGCAGGCGACCGTTCAGCGCCAGCTCGATCACGAGATCGGCCTGGTCGACGACCTGCTCGACGTGTCGCGCATCACGCGCGGCATCATCCGGCTTCGCACCCGCCCGATCGATCTGCTCCAGGCGGTGCGCGGCGCCATCGACGGGATGCGCGCCGAGGTGACGGCACGGCGTCACGAACTCACGACCAGCCTGCCGGACCAGCCCGTGACGATCGACGCCGACCCGATGCGCATCGAACAGATCGTGACCAACCTGCTCGGCAACGCCGTGAAATACACGCCCGAAGGCGGACACATCCATCTCTCGGTCGAGCGGGACGGCAACGACGCAATGCTGAGTATCGACGACGACGGCATTGGCATGACGGCCAGCTTCATTCCGACCCTCTTCCACGTGTTCGTCCAGGCCGAGCGCTCCCTCGACCGGCGTTCGGCGGGCCTCGGCCTCGGCCTCGCGCTGGTGCGGCGCCTGGTCGAGCTGCATCGCGGCAGCGTACAGGCATCCAGCGGCGGCCTCGGCAAGGGCAGCCGGTTCGTCGTGAGGCTGCCGGCTCGCTCCCCGGACGCGAATCCCGCGAGCGGGCAGCCGGACGACCACGACGCGGTGGTGCCCTCCTCGGCCCGTTACCGGATCCTGGTCGTCGACGACAATGCCGACGCGGCCGAAAGCACGTCGATCATGCTCGGGATCGACGGCCATCAAACGCGCGTCTGCCACGACGGGCCATCCGCCCTGCGGCAGATGTCGACGTTCCGTCCGGAGGTCGTATTGCTCGATATCGGCCTGCCGGGGATGGACGGCTATGAAGTGGCGGCCCGCATCCGGGCGATGCCCGACCAGGCCGACGCGATCCTGATCGCGCTGAGCGGATACGGGCGCCCCGAGGACCTGAGCCGCTCACGCGAGGCCGGCTTCGACCGGCATCTGGTCAAGCCGGCGGACATCGCCCGGCTGGGCGCGCTGATCGATTCGTGCCGCAGCGAGCGACGTTAGCGTGGCCGTGTTCACACCCGCCCGGGATTCGACGTGAGGCTTCGGGGATGGACATCTCCGAGGCGCGCATCACGAATACGCCGCTGTTCCAGAGGTACTCGCCGGAGTGGACGTACTGCTCCGCCAGCTCGCAACGGGGCTTCTCGACGAAACGGTCCATCACGAAACCGCCGCCCGCGCCGATCGGCGGGCCGGGGCGAACGTAACCGTAACCGGGTTCGACGCGGCGCGGCACCACGCCGATGGCCGCGATCGCGCCGTCCGCCGCGTAGCGCACGGCGCGCAGCACCGCGGCCTGGAACGCGACCAGGTCCGGCATCGCGTGATCGGCCGGCATCACCACCAGAATCGTGTCGCTGCCGTTCGCGGTGCCGACCAGCGCCGTGGCCGTCAGCGCCGGCGCGGTGTTGCGCGCGCACGGCGGACAGCACGACGGTAGCGAGGCACTGGCCGCGCATTTCGCGTCGCGGGGCGTGCCGGTCGAATCGATCGAATTTCCGAACTACGCCGAGGCGCTTCGCTCGCCCTGGCTGACGGGGTCGCCGCTCGCCATGCTGAACGAGGCGGCGGACTGGTTGTCAGGCCCGGTCCGCCCGGGCGCGGCGGCAAGCAGCCGGACCGCCCGGGACGGCGTTCACCCCGGCCTGCCGGTGCAGGGCGCCGTCGAGCGCCCGGTCAAGGCCGGCGACGGGCGGCTCGCCGGCAAGCCGCGCAGGGTCGCCTCCGGACTCCGGCACCTCGCGGGCGACGCGTCAGGCTCGGGATTGATCCGCCCGGGAAAGCCTCGCGACGGGTCGGGGTTCATGAGATCAGATACCGGTTCTGCGGCCCCGGTGCATATTGGCTCTGCGCGATCTCGAGCACCTTTTCGCGGAATTTGTCAAACACGACGAGCACCGAGCGCTCGTCGGACTCCATGCCAGGCTGCAGGCCGCCGAGTACCGCATCGTCGATCATGAAGCTGATTTCGCGCGAGTTGTCGTAACCCCAGAAACACACGCAATGTCGGGCTGCATCGTAGCTACGGCTTGGATTAGGGAATTGAAGCATGTTGTCTATCCGGACCAGTCCATCATGTCAAGGCGAAGACCGGCATCGTCACGCGTCGATGTCGAGAAGCGACACGGGGCGGCGAAGCCGATCCGGCAGGGCGGCGTCACTGCCGCTTCGACGCCTCCTTCTTCAGTTTTTTCGCGGTTTTCTTTTCCTTAGGGGTTCGGATAGCAACTTTCTTCTCCGATTTTTTGGTGTCGTGGGCCTTGCTCATGGTTAGCTCCTTGCATGGAAATCTCGCATCGCCTGCCGCGATGCCCTGTCGCGTCGCGGCTGCGACCCGGGTCGCGCATTCGGCGACCATTACCCCGGTCGCCACGAATTCGCCGGCCGGTCAGATCGGAACGGGCGTGATCTTGCCGTCCACGATGTCCTTGCCGAATTGCATCGCATCATCAAGTGCCCTCTCCTCGGTCGACGGCTCGCCGTTCGCGAAGATCGTCCGGTACCGCATGGCAGGCGCCGACGTGGGTGGAATGGTGTCGATCCGGACAATCGAGCCGAATCGCCTGGGTCCGGGCGAATGCGGGTCGCCGAACGGCGGGAACAGGCACTGGGAATAGGCACGAAGCTCGTGACCTCGGTAATCGATGGTGGGAATGGTGATGATCGGCTCCTGATCGGACTGCGGTTTGTGCGGGAGTGTCCAGGGCGGCGCCGTGCCCTTGAACGGCCCGGCCCGGCCCGGCCCGGCCAGCCTGCGCGCCCCGTTACCGACAAGCAAGCGAATTCCGGCCCGTCACGGGAAACGCCAGATTCGAACGCGCACCTCGACGCGCGGTACGCAACGACACCTGCGCCATGCACGTTGCGGCCGCGCATGGACGCTCCACACCGGCGAAAGCGGCACGCCGTCACCGGTGCCGTGCGTCGACGCGCTCGCCACGACGGACGATGCCGGACGCACTGCGGGGATGGTGATCGGGACGGCGCGAATATCGGACTGTCGTTGCATCGATCCGGTCCCGTGCGAGGGAATCCACCACCGTGCGCGGCCCCGGTCCGGACGAACCGCCGGGACCGGCAAAGCCGAAGGCCGGCGTTTCGCCGGCTTCGACATCCGCCTTGTCATGGCGGCTCCACGTTCTGTTTGAGCGCGCAGAGGTTGAACGACGGTACGCTGCATCGAGACTCGGGCGGGACCCGCATGCCGGGCCGTTTTCGGCTGGCGCAGATGCGTTGCCCGGGCGGGCGGATGCGCGGGGCGGCCACGGAATCGAACCACCAGGCAAGACGCGCCGCCGGCATGCCGTCGTCAGCGGCACGCTCGCTGGCGCGCAGTGGCCGAGCCGTTTACCCGCGTGCCAGGGACGTCATCCAGGCGTCGCTCGTCAAGCGACGCCTTGGCATGCGGGCCGCATGCCTCAAACTACTCGCCGCCGGCACGGCAAGTCGGTACGTTGCCGTACGAATCGCCGAGAGCCCGCCGGAGACCGCGTGTCCGAGGCCGGGCCTGACGCCGCCCGGGCGCGCATGCCGCGATCGCCCCGGCGTATCGACGCGACCGCATCATTGCCTCGCCAGCCTGCCCGGCCCGAGGCGCGATCGTGCCGGCGCCCGCCGCCGGCATCGTGTCATGCCGACCGCCTCACCGCCCGCCGCCGGACGAACCCTCTCCGCGACGCGAGCCGAGCGTTGCGATACCTCAATCCGGCGCGGACTTCGATCCGTGTCTGTCCGCCATCGGACAGACGCCGCCTCGGCTCGCTGCAACCTTGGTCCGGCCGGGGCATCGCCAGCGGCCCACCCGCTTCACGGACGCATCGAAAGATCCGCATCGGATCCCACCCGCATGGCGCGACGCCGCCTGCTGCATTCCGCAAGGCACGGCGAGCGAGCCGTCACACAACCAGGTACCCAACGTGGCCGAAACGATCGGATATCTCATCTTTGGCGCCTTGCTGATTTTCATGGGCCTCATCGGCTCGTCGCTGAAGGGCCTGCCGATGAGCGCGGCCATGGTTTATCTCCTGATCGGCTTTCTGATCGGACCATCCGGCATCGGCGCCCTGTCGCTGACACTGCCGGACGACGTCACGCATTTGCGCATCGCCGCCGAAATTGGCCTGCTGATCTCGCTGTTCGCCATCGGCCTGAGACTACGCGTCCCGCTCGTCGATCGGCGCTGGATGATTCCGATACGGTTGGGCGTCGTTGCGATGATCCTCACCGTCACGTCGATCGCCGCGCTCGGTATGGTCCTGCTCCATTTGAGTCCCGGCGTCGCGGTACTGCTGGGCGCGATCATCGCCCCGACGGATCCCGTGCTGGCTCACGATGTCGGCGTGCGCGACGCGGGCGATGTCGAGGTCGTGCGCTTCTCCCTGTCCGGCGAAGGCGGCATCAACGACGGCACCGCTTATCCATGCGCGGTGCTCGGCCTGCTCCTGTGCAACGCCGGATCGACCTCGGGCCTTCACTGGAGCTTCGTCGCCGGCATCGCGTGGGGCATCGTCGCGGGCGTGACGGCCGGCGGGCTGGCCGGCTCCGCGACGGCCCGGCTCGTCGCGTTCCTGCGCAGCCGTCGCGGCCAGGCGCTCGGCCTCGAAGGATTCTTCGCCCTCGGCGTGATCGGGCTATCGTACGGCACGGCGGTCTCGATTCAAGGCTACGGGTTTCTGGCCGTGTTCGCCGCCGGCGTCGCGATGCGTCGCGTCGAGCATCGATCGAGCGGCCACAAGACGTCGAAAGCGACGCTCGGCATCGTGGACAGCGAGGATGTCGAAGCCACCTCCACCGACCCCGACAAGGCCCATGCGTTCGTGGCGGAATCGGTGATGGGCTTCACGATCGAACTGGAACACATCGCCGAGGCCGTGCTGATCCTGCTGATCGGCGCCCTCGTCTCCAGGTATTGGGCCGACATGCTGACCTGGACCTGCACCGCCGTCGTCGCCGCGCTGCTGCTGGTCATCCGGCCGGGCGCCTGCCGCCTGGCGTTGCTCGGTTCGTGCTCGTCGCACCGCCAGCGCCGGTTGATCGGCTGGTTCGGAATTCGCGGCGTGGGATCGCTGTATTACATGATGCTGGCCCTGGAACAAGGGCCGCGCGCGCAGTTGATGCCGCTGGTCCCGTGGGTGCTGGCGACCATCGCGCTGTCGATCGTGCTGCACGGCATGTCGGCGACCCCGCTGATGCGGCGCTACGCCTGAAGGGCGCCGCGAATGTCGCGCCCGCGGCCGGCTGCGCGCGAATCGATCGAGGCGGCCGGCCACCGCGCGCGACCGGACGGCGTCGCCGGGGCACCGCCCGCGCGCGGGGACGCCGCGGCTCACCCGCGTAGAAACGACCCATCCTCCCGGGTAGCGGTCGCGCTCCGGCACGGCACCGCGCAACGATGCCTCGAGCAGCCTCCGGCGGGGATGCGATCGATCCTTCGATGCCGCGAGGGCCCCGTTCCCGGCCAGGCATGAGCCGTGCGCCATGACTGACACCCCCAACAGCGAAAGGAGCCAGTCATGGCGCAACGCAAGACGGTGGACGATCTGTTCGTCCACATGCTGTCGGATATCCACAGCGCCGAGAAACAACTGACGCGCGCGTTGGCGAAATTCGCGCGCGCGGCGACCGAGCCGTCGCTCAGCGACGCCTTCAAGGCCCATCTCGAGGAAACACAAGGCCAGGTGGAGCGCATCGATCAGGTGGTCGAAACATGCGGCCTGCGCCTCAAGCGCATGAAATGCGTCGCGATGGAGGGCCTCATCGAGGAAGGCCAGGAATTGATCGACGAGATCGAAAAGGGTCCGGTGCTGGACGTTGGCCTGGTGGCCGCGGCGCAGAAAGTCCTGCGGCAGGGCGGGCACCTCGTGCCCGCCCTGCCGCCCTCGCCGCGCCTTCCGTGCCGAACGCAGGCACGGGCGTGGGTCAGACAAGCGCGCGCCGTCCCTATCGTGCGTGCAAGCCGGCATCGCGATCCACCGCGCGCCTCAACGCGGCAAGGACCCGCGACGGCGCCAGCGGCTTCGCGCAATGCGCATCGAATCCGGCTTCCCTGGCGTTGGCCATCGCGGCAGCCGACGTGAATCCGGACCAGGCGATCAGGATCGCGGAGCGCGTATCGGCGCCGCCCCTCAGGCGCCGGGCCAGCTCGCAGCCGTCGATGCCGGGCATTGCGACATCGAGCACCACCGCGAACGGTTGCCACCGCCGGACCGTCTCGCACACCTGCCGTGCGTTTGTCACCGCGAGGCATTCGAAGCCCATGGCCTGAGCCAGGAATTGCCAGGCCTCGGCGGCGTCCCGATCGTCATCGACGACCAGCATGCGCGCGTGGGAAGATCGAATCGTGTCGGGGGAGCGCCACCAGACGATGTCGTCCTCCGCATGCTCGAAAAACGATAATGTCATTTCGCTCCTCATGCGTTGCCGTCCCGTGGGGCGCCGCCTGGCACGACGCCGGGACGAAGCGCGTCAATCACGAGCGCCCACAATCACGCGCACCCGTCGCGCCCGGGCCGCGACCGCGAGCGCCTGCCCCGCCTCCAGCTGGCAACGAACTGCGGGCCTCGCCCGCGGATCGTCGTGACGCAACAAAAATGACAACCCGCGCACAAGGGCGGTGTCACCTCTACCTGGATTGCTCGGGTCTCCCAACCATTCCGATGCGTTTCCGGTGCAACACGGGAGGCGATCGAAGCCGATGCCGCCGGTCGCGAAATTCTGCAGGCCAGTGTCGGCGGCGCCGCCGGTCGACGCGTGCCGCGGCGCGCGACGGCAGCGCGAGTCCGGCTGACGGCACCGGATCGCGCCGGCCGGCGTCCGCGCTCCGGCCAGCCGGGCGGCGGACGCAGCCGACGGCGCCGGGCCCGACTATATCCGTCCCAACACGACCAATATGATCAGCACGACCAGGATCACGCCCAGCGTGCCGCTCGGCCCGTAACCCCAACCGCGGCTGTGAGGCCACGTCGGGATCACGCCGATCAGCACCAGCAGGATAACAATCAGTAAAATCAGTCCCAACGACATGTCATTTCTCCTTGGTCAAGATAAGCAACGCGCTCTCCGGGCGACTTGATCAGGTCCTCCGTCACGGCATTCGGAGTTCGCGAAGCACGAGCGCTTCGCGGCACGGGCGCGAGGCCGGGCGGAATCGTCCGCGCGATCCGCGCCGGCAGCGCCCCCGTCCTCTCCTCCTGCGGTGCCGCCACCGCCAACCGTCGAACCGGCTGTGCCGCACCGGCTCCGTACCCGCCGGACTTCGAACGCGAATGCAATGGCCCGGCACCGCGCGGTCACGCACCGGCTCCCGGTCGTCGGCGATCCACCGAACCATGGGGCCCCGCGCACCGATGCGCGGCATCGACACCGCAAAGATCGTGCCTCCGCACGCATCACGCGGACGCTGCCCCCGCGCGCATGGCGGGCCACCGACGCCGCGCCGCCGGATCGTTCGCTTTCCTTATTGCCGTAGCGGAATCCGCGCTGCCCCGCCGCCATCCGGACGTCGCGGGCACGAGCCGCGCGCCGGGCCGCCATCCGATGCCCTTGCCGCCACCGAGCGATCCCGTGTCCCGGCTTTACAAAATTCCCGGGCGAGCTTGTCAAAAGAACCCTTCCCGGCGTCGCGCCCGCGCGGGCGCCTGCACGGGCGAAACCCGGGCGAAACCCTCGCAACGGAGCCCGTGCGGAGGAGATGGCGCCGCGCGTTCGCGGATCGGGGCGACAGCGTCCGGCAGCGTACCGCCATGTCTCGCGCGCGGACGCAGAATGGCCCGGGTACACCGGAAATCGGCGCGCCGTGCCTTGGCGCAGGGTGTGGAGGACGGCGTGGTGGAATCGAGGAGCGTAGATGACGACCGCAATGTGGGGCATCGTGATCGGGATGGTGCTGATCACCGGATTTTCGTTTCGCCGATCCAGGCAGAGGGGGGCAACACGCGCCCGTTGAAGCCGATGGCCGGCGTGGGCGGCAAAGGTGCGCGGTCGGCCGGCGGCCCCGTCGCCTCCCCGGTTGCGAATCGATCGGGGGAGGACGGCCGTGCCCGGCGGGCTGCGGGTTTCGAGCCGGGGCGCGCCGCACCCTCGCGAGCGCCCCGAGCGCCCGTCTGGCGCGGCGGTCGGGCTCACGCCCTGGCCGTCATCGGCCTCGTCCTCGTCCGGGCAAGAGACGGCCGGCCGCCGGCAGGCGAACCGGCCCGGGCAAGGTCACTCCGGCTTGCGGAGCGCCTCCTTGGCGTTGCCGAGTTCCTTTTGCGCCTCGCCCGCCGCCTGCTGGGCGTCGCCCTTGACCTCCCGCTTCGGACTGCCGGTGGCCTTGCCAACCGCCTCGTTGACCTTGCCCTTCACTTTCTTGGCCGTGCCCTTGAGCTGGTCCTTGTTCATGATTTCTCTCCCATGCCTCGATGCTGCCAGACGGATGGAATCCCGCCGTCACGGGAACGCCCCGCATTCGAAGCGGATGCGCGCGATGCGCAGGCGGCTCGAGTGACTCGATACGGGGCTGCCGGGCGGGACGCGTGGGCGTCCGGCGCGGGTAATGCCGGTTCGGTCTAGCGCGGGACCGGCTGGAACCGCGGCCGGACGAGCCCGCGTCGAAGCGTGTTCCGCAGATCGAACGCCGCGAGCGTACATGCCATGCATATCAAAATGAAAAGAGGGGTCATCTGAGCGTATCCAGGAAACGGGTAATGCGTTGTGCCGGAAACTTCGGGCATGGTGCCTGTCGCCGGCCGACGTCAAGCGCCAACCATGTCATCCTGCCGGACGCGCGCGGGCAAGTCCGTCCGATCCCGTACAGGGTTCGCGCAAATCCTCCGCGTCGGCGCCCCGCACCGGGCAGGCCGAGGACTGCCTGAGGCCGCACGGCGGCTGGGCGCGCAACTTGCGGCACCGCGTTCGGCATCCTCCGCCTCGAAGCCTCGCTCGCATCCGGTTCCGTCCGGCTCAAGCCGGGATGGCCCGATCTCGCGGCCTTCGCCACCCACCGATGCCGAGTCGGATACGATGAGCGGTTCACGCCGCCGATACCCTCGGCTCCACCGGCTCCTTCATCGTCAGCCAGACGCACACGCTCAGGAGCGACGCATGCATCTCCCCCTCCCTCACGCCCAGAACAACCTGCTGGCCGCCCTGCCGGAATCCGAGCGCGTCCAGCTCATGCCCCACCTGACGCTCGTGGACATGCCGTTGGGCAAGGTGCTCCACGAATCGGGGGGCCTGCTTCACCACGTCTACTTCCCGACCACCTCGATCATTTCGCTGCTGTACGTGATGGAAAACGGCTCTTCCGCGGAGATCGCCATCGTCGGCCACGAGGGCATGATCGGCGTGTCGCTGTTCATGGGCGGGGAAACCACGCCGAGCCAGGCCATCGTGCAAAGCGCGGGGCAGGCCTATCGCCTCGAAGCGAGTATCCTGAAGGCGGAGTTCCGGCGCGGCAATGCAATGCAGCGTCTGTTGCTGCGCTATACCCAGGCACTGATCACGCAGATGGCGCAGACCGCCGTCTGCAACCGCCATCACTCGATCGATCAGCAACTGTGCCGCTGGCTGCTGCTCAGTCTCGATCGCCTGCCGTCGAACCAGTTGAAGATGACCCAGGAGTTGATCGCCAACATGTTGGGCGTGCGCCGGTCGGGCGTCACGGAAGCGGCGTTGAAGCTGCAGGACGCCGGCCTGATCCGCTACAACTACGGCCATATCGAGGTCCTGGATCGGCCGGGGCTCGAGAAGCGCGTCTGCGAATGCTACGGCGTGGTCAAACGCGAATTCGACCGTTTGCTGCCCGATCTGCATCGTCTGTAGGCACCACCGAGCGGCAGCGTACCGACGTCGCGCCGCGCAACGTTCATACTGTGGAAGACGTGGCCGCCACCGACAGGCAATCGCGCCACGACGTGCCGACCCAGGTTCGCGCACGCAACCCCGCCCCACTCGCGCCCGCCCCCGTCACCGGCGGCAGGGCGCCCCACCCGGCAGCCGGGCCGCATCGACCGATCGAGGTTCGATGCGCCTCCTTGAAGCCCGGCGCGCCATCTCCAGGAAGGAACCATGAAACCCTACTCACCCACCACGCCCGATCAACGCGATCGGGAAACGCGGCAAAAGCAGCGAGACGCGTTGACCCGCGCCGATCTCGAACGGGCCGAACAGCGCGTCATCAACGACGCCGCCATCGATTCCAACGCAGTCAAGTGGCGCTATTCGCCGCCTGACCAGCAGGGCAAGTGAACGGCCCGGCCCGGCGAGTCCGGCGCGCCGGCCTGCCGTGACGCCGACGCGCGCGCCTCGCGAGCGAGCGTGCCGTGCCTGACGAAGCAGGCTCGCGCGCGCCGGTTCGCCGCCTCACGGCAGCACCGGCTGCGCGTGGCCCAAGGTCACATGCACCGGATGGCGCCGCCCGTCGTCCACCATCCGCAGCGTGGTCACGCCGGATTCGAGCGCCACGCCGTCCACCACGATGCGCGCCACGCCCGTGGCGACCGACGCCGAATTGTCGATCACGATGTCATAGTGTGCCGCCCCGTGACGAAGGGTGGCGCTGAAACCCGGCCAGGATCGCGGGATGCAGGGGCGCAGGGTCAGCATGTCGCCCTGCTTGCGCAGCCCGAGCAGCCCCTCGATGCCGGCCCGATACAGCCATCCTGCCGAGCCGGTGTACCAGGTCCAGCCGCCGCGGCCGACATGCGGCGCCACCGAATAGATATCGGCCGCGACCACATACGGCTCGACCCGGTAGCGATTCGCGCCGCTGCGCGTGCGGCTGCGATGGACCGGATTGAGCAGGGCAAACAGGCTGGCGGCGCGCTCGCCGTCGCCCAGGCGCGCGAACGCGAGTACCGACCAGCTCGCCGCGTGGGTATATTGCCCGCCGTTTTCACGTATGCCCGGCGGGTAGCCGCGGATGTACCCCGGATCGACCTGCGCCCGGTCGAACGGCGGCGTGAACAGCAGCGCCAGCCCCTCGTCGTCGCGTATCAGCTGCGCGTCCAGCGCCGCCATCGCCTGCGCGGCGCGCGCCGGATCCGCCGCGCCCGACAGCACGCTCCACGACTGCGCGATCGAATCGATCGCGCATCCGGCCGCGCCGGCCGAGCCGAGCGGCGTGCCGTCGTCGAAGTAGCCGCGCCGATACCACCCGCCATCCCAGCCCGCGTCGTCCAGCGCCTCGCGCAACGCATCGGCGCGCGCGCCCCAGCGCCGCGCCCGCTCGGACTCGCCGCGCGCCGCGGCGAGCGGCGCGAAGGCTCCCAGCGTCGCGTGCAGGAACCAGCCGAGCCAGACGCTTTCTCCGCGCCCCGCCTCGCCCACCCGGTTCATGCCGTCGTTCCAGTCGCCGGTGCCGATCAGCGGCAGCCCGTGCGCGCCGAACAGCGCCAGGCTTTGCTCCAGCGCGCGCGCGCAGTGCTCGAACAGCGACGCGGTCGTTTCCGAGACGCCGGGGATGAAGAACGCATCGGATTCGCCGGCCGCCAGCGGCCTGCCTTCCAGAAACGGGATCGCGACGTCGAGTACCGCCAGGTCACCGCTGACCTCGACATAGTGCGCGGCCGTGTAGGCCAGCCACACGCGGTCGTCGGAGATCCGGGTGCGCACCCCGCTGCCGCTTTCCGGCAGCCACCAGTGCTGCAGGTCGCCGTCGGGAAACTGGCGCGCGGCCGCCCGCAGCAGATGCTCGCGCGTCAGCGCCGGGCGGGCCACCGCCAGCGCCATGCCGTCCTGCAGCTGGTCGCGCAGGCCGTAGGCGCCGCTGGCCTGGTAAAAGCCGGCGCGCGCCCAGATCCGGCTCGACAGCGTCTGGTACAGCAGCCAGCGATTGAGCATCAGGTCCATCGCGCGGTCCGGCGTCTCGATCCGGATCGCGCCGAGCGTCTCGTCCCAGAATGCCGTCACCTCGGCCAGCACCGCATCGAGATCCGCCTGGCGATACTGCCCGATCAGTTGCCGCGCCGCCGCCACGTCGCTTCCCTCGCCGAGCAGCATCACGATCTCGGCGGTCTCGCCCGGTGCGAGGTCGATCGTGGTCAGCAAGGCGGCGCACGGGTCCAGCGCCGCCCCGACGCGGCCCGACAGCGGCGCCGCCGCGCCCGCGCTGCCGGGAAAGCCGGCGGGATCGCCCAGCGCGCCGTTGCGGCCGACGAACTCGCGCCGGTCCGCCGTCCACGAGGTCTGCAGGCCGCCCAGATCGGCGAAGGCGACGCGACCGCGATAGGCCTGGCTCCAGTCGTTTCTCGCGAACACCGCGCCGGTGACCGCATCGAGTTCGGTCACGACGTGCGGCGCCGCGGCACCGCGCGACGCTCCCAGCGCCCATTCCACGTAGGCCGCGACCGACAGCCGACGTGGCCGGCCCGACAGGTTTCGCAGGCTCAGCCGGGAAATCTTCACGGGGTCGGCAAGCGGCACGAACTGCAGCAATTCGACGGCGATCCCGGCGGCGCCGTGGCTGAAGCGGCTGTAGCCCTGCCCGTGGTTCGCCAGGTAGAGCGCCTCGTCCGGCGTGTCGTCGCGGATCGGGCTCGCCCGCGGCCCCCAGCGCATGCCGGTCTCGTCGTCTCGGACATAGAAGGCCTCGCCGGGCGGATCGGTGACCGGATCGTTCGACCAGGGCGTCAACGGGTGCTCGCGGCTGTTCGTCACCCAGGTATGCCCGCCGCCCTCGGCCGACACCAGGAAACCGCAGGCCGGGTTCGCCACGACATTGACCCATGGCATCGGCGTGCTTTGGCCGGGCTGCAGGATCACGGCGTATTCACGGCCGTCGCGCGCGAAACCGCCGATGCCGTTGAAATACTCGAGATCGGCGCCGGGCTGCGCGCCCCGGGGCGCCGGCTGCGCGCGCGGCGGCTCCGCCGCGCGTGCGAGGTCGGGGCGGCCCGGCAGCGGCGCGCCGGTCAGGCGCCGCAGCTGGTCCACCAGCCTGCCGTTGCGTGCCGCGAACACCGCGCGCGCGACGACAGGGAACTGCGAGCGCGCCGCTGCCGCCATCAGGTCCGCACGCAGCACGAACACGGCGCCGCGTCCGGCCTGGCCCGGCGACGGCCGGTTGCGCACCAGGCCTTCCAGCGCGGCCTGCAGGTCCTGCACATACGAGGCCGCGCGTTCGTTGATGATCACCAGGTCGACCGCGAGCCGCTTGATGTGCCAGTACTCGTGCGCGCGTATCAGCTGCCGCACCATCGCGATGTGCTCGATGTCGTCGATCCGTACCAGCAGGATCGGCAGATCGCCCGACACCCCGTGCGCCCAGAGCGGCGCGGCGCCGACCCCGCCGGCCGCCGCCGCCGCTGACGCATGGCGCAGCAGCGTGGCGGAATTCGGGCGCATCAGCGGGTCGCTGTACAGCATGCATCCGGCCAGCTGCTGGAACAGCGCCGCCTCGTCGAGGCTCACCGCGCTGTGCCGCAGTTGTACCTGGGCCTGGGTCCAGGCGAGCATCGCCGCGCGTGCGAAGGACTCACCGTCCCGATATTTGTCGATGAGGTCCAGCAGCTGTTCGCGTGAATCCGCGACCAGGGTCCAGTACGCGAGGCTCGCCTTCGCGCCGGGCTCGATGCGCAAGCGCCGCCGCAACGAAAACACGGCATCCAGCACCGTGCCGGCGGTGCCGCCCAGCGCGCGCGGCTCAGCCAGCGCAAGCGGCTGGCGCACGCTGCGGCCGCGGCCGATGAAGCGCATGCGGTCGGTCTCGAACTGCCCCGCGCCAAGCGGCTCGCCGGCGCCCACCGTCAGGTGCGCGGCCCAGACCTGCGGCTCGTTCGGCGAGCGCTGGCGGCGGGTGGCCAGGATGGCGCCGACGGCAGGCAGGTACTCGGTCTCGACGAACAGTTTCGAGAACGCCGGATGCGCGTGATCGGCGGCGGACGGCGCCAGCACGATCTCGGCGTAGGAGGTGATCTCGACCACGCGGGCCTGGGTTCCCGTATTGGCCAGCGAGATGCGCCGCACCTCCGCGTCGTCCTCGGCCGACACCACGACCTCGAGCGTGGTCGTCAGGCTGCCGTCGCGGCGCACGAACTCCGCGCGATCCTCGGTGAAGCTCACGTCGTAGCTGTCCGGCACCGCCCCCGTGGGCTGCCAGCCGGCCGACCAGACCGCGCCGCTGTCGAGATCGCGCAGGTACAGGTAGCTTCCCCAGTCGTCGCGCGTCGCGTCCTCGTGCCAGCGCGTCACGGCAAGGTCGTCGCGGCGGCTGTAGCCCGAACCCGCCGACGTCAGCATCACCGCGTAGCGGCCGTTCGACAGCAGGTGCGTGACGGGCGCGGGATCGTCGGCCGACTGCATGCGTCGCGCGACCGTGCGGGCGCTGCCGCGAACCCGGCCGGCGAAACCCGCATCGACGCGCGGCCGCACCGCCGCGACCCGGCTCGGCACGCGCTCCTGCAGCAGCAGCTCGGTGGCGCGGACCGCCGGCTCGGCATGGAAGAACGCCCGGATACGGCCGGCCAGCAGGGCATTGGCGATCGACACGATCGTCATGCCCTGGTGATGCGCCATGAACGCGTACACCACGGCGAGCGGCAGCCCTTCGGGCACCCGCGAGGGCGTGTAGTCGAGCGCTTCGTAGAAGCCGTAGCGTCCGCCCGCGCCGGCGGCCCGCAGCCGCTCGAAATTGCGCGCGGCGGCCCGCGGCGCGACCATCGCCGCGAGCGCGCTCGCATAGGGCGCGACGACCCGGTGCTGGGCCAGATCGCGCTTGAGTCCCAGCTCCGGCACGCCGAAGCTCGAGTATTGATAGGTCAGCTCGATGTCGCGCGCGTTGTAGGCCGACTCGGACATGCCCCACGGCAGGCGCAGGCCGTCGCCGTAGGCGATCTGCCGGCGCACCACCAGCTGATTGGTACGGGCCATCAGGCTGCTGGCCGGTGCCCGCATCACCAGCGACGGCATCAGGTATTCGAACATCGAGCCCGACCACGAGATCATCGCGGCGCCCTGCCCGACCGGCGTGGCCAGGCGGCCGAGCCGGAACCAGTGCCGGACCGGCACGTCGCCCTTGGCGATCGCCACGAAACTCGCCAGCCGCGCCTCCGAGGCGAGCAGATCGTAATTGCCGGGGTCGAGCCGCCCGTCGGCCACCGCGTAGCCGATCGACAGCAGCTTGCGCACCGGGTCGAGCAGGAAGCCGAACTCCATCGCATAGGCCATCCGCAGCGCGACATCGGCCAGCGCATGCAGCCGCCCGGCGAGCGCGGCCGCCTCGCCGGGCGTGTTCGCCGCGTCCCGGTCGTGGCCCTGCACGGCGTGCTCGAGCGCCTGCGCCCAGAACAGCACGTCGTCGACTTCGTCGCGGCCGATCCACGCCGCCTCGTCCATCAGCGCGCGGGCGACGTCCGCGACGGCGGCGACTCGCGTCAGGATCGTCGACCAGGCCGGCGAAGCGTGCAGCTCCGCCATGCCTTCCTCGCCGTTCGCGGCCGCACCGGCCACGACGAGCGCATCGGCCAGTTCATCCGCGGCCTGCTCGAATTCGCCACGCAGGATGCCGCGGACCTCGCCGCCGCGGCCCAGCGCCTCGCGCAGCAGCGCGAGCGTATCGCCGATCCCGGCACAGACCGCCTGCCGCCCCGCCCCATGCGCCTGATTCGCCCACGCGCGGCAGCCGTTGCCGAGCGCGATCAGATGGCCGGCGAGATTGCCGCTGTCGACGCTCGACACGTACCTCGGTTCGAGCGGCTGCAGATTCCGCGTGTCGTACCAGTTGTAGAAATGGCCGCGATGACGGGCCAGTCGCTCCATGGTCGCGAGCGTCGCCTCCAGGCGCGACACCGCGGCCTGCGTGCCGAGCCAGCCGAACTCGCGGGCGCTGACGGTGGACAACAGGTACAGGCCGAGATTGGTCGGCGAGGTCCGGTGGGCGACGACAGGCTTCGGATCCTCCTGGAAGTTGTCGGGCGGCAGCATCTGGTCGTCGGCCGTCACGAAGCGCTCGAAATAGCGCCAGGTGCGGCGCGCATCGAGCCGCAGCTGGCGCGCGTCGTCGGGCGCGACGGCCAGATCGCCGGCCGACCTCGGCGCGCGGCTCAGCCAGTAGGCAAGCGCCGGCGCCGCGAGCCACGCCGCCGCGAACGGCACCACCAGCCAGCCGGCCGGGCGATCGAGGCGCCAGCTCGCCGCCAGCACCGCGGCCGTGCCAAGCAGCGACAGCGCCACGCCGCCGCGCATCCGCAGGTAGGTGGACCCGGGCGTGGGCCGCTCGCGTGCGCTCGCCTCGGCCGCGGTGGTCCATTCGAGCAGGTGCCGCCGGCTGATCCCCACGCGAAACAGGGTTCGCGCGATCGCGTCGCCCATCGACCAGGCCTTCTGCGGCAACATGATGAGCGACAGGCCGAAGCGCAAGCCGGCGAAGCCCCATTGCACCGCCCATTCACGGAACAGGCTGCGGGCGGTCAGCTTGACTTGCGCGCGCCGCCAGTTAGGCAGCAGCGCACTCAGGGCGGGCAGCAACAGCGGCAGGGCGATCGTCGCCAGCACGAAGGCGCTCCACGCCAGCGACGCGCGCGTCGAGGGCAACAGCCAGCCAACCAGCAGGGCAAGCAGCCACGCGGGCTCGGTCAGCGTGCGACGCAGGTTGTCCAGCATTTTCCAGCGGCCGACCGCCGGCAGCGGCCCACGGCCGAACACCAGCCACGGCAGCAGTTGCCAGTCGCCGCGCGCCCACCGGTGCAGACGCGCGGCCGCCACATCGTAGCGTGACGGAAACGCCTCCACGACCTCGATGTCCGAGGCCAGGCCGGCCCGCGCGAAGATGCCCTCGAACAGGTCGTGGCTGAGCACCGTGTTGTCGGGCACGCGGCCGGCGAGCGCGGCCTCGAACGCGTCGATGTCGTAGATGCCCTTGCCGGCGTAGGAGCCTTCGTCGAACAGATCCTGATAGAGGTCCGACACGGCCGACGTGTAGGGATCGATACCGTGCGCACTCGACGACACCCGCTGGAACAGCGAGCCCTCGTCCCCGCTGGCGAGGGAGGCGCTCACGCGCGGCTGGAGCACGCCGTAGCCCTCGATGATGCGCTGGCTCGCCCGGTCGAACACCGGACGATTGAGCGGATGCGCCATCTTGCCGATCAGGCGGCGCACGGTGTCGCGCAGCAGCCGCGTATCGGCGTCGAGCGTGATCACGTAGCGCACCTCGCCCGGCACGACCGGCGGCCGGCCTGGCCGGGCGAGGAATGACGTGTCGGATGCGCCGCGCAGCAGGCGGTTCAGTTCGTGGAGCTTGCCGCGCTTGCGCTCCCAGCCCATCCAGCATCGCTCGCCGGCGTTCCAGACGCGCTCGCGATGCAGCAGCAGGAAGCGCGGCGCCTCGCCCGGCGCCGCCGGATGGCGCTGGTTCAGCCGATCGATTCCCGCCATGGCGCTGGCCAGCAGCGCGTCGTCGCGCGCGAGGCGCTGCACCGGCGCGTCCACCCAGTCGGACAGCAAGGCGAAGTGAAGCGCGCCGCCGGGGCTCGCGAGATGATGGATTTCCAGGTGCTCGATCTGCTCGGCGAGCGCGGCCTCCGAACTCAGCAGCATCGGCACCGCGACCATCGTGCGCAATTCCGGTGGAATGCCGTCGAGCAGATCGAGGCCCGGCAGCGGGCTCGCGCCGATGTCGCGCATCACCCCGCGATTGACCAGTGCAACCGCCACGTCGAGCACCGGCAGCAGGCCGGCCACGCCGAGCCCGACCAGCCAGGGGCCGGGCGTCCCCACGCGCGCCAGCCACGCCAGGATTGCCGCCAGCAAGACCGCGGCAAACAGCCCGATGCGGCCGAGATAGCCGCCGAGGCCGGTGCGCCGCGTCAGGCGCTGCCACCACAGCGCAACCGGCGCACGATAGCCGATCGACGCCTCGAGCGCGGCGCGGCCGCCCGCCAGCAGGTGATAGCCGGGATCCGCCTCACGGATCGGCGCCCCCGTGCCGTCCGACGCGCGGCGCGCCCCCCACGCCTGCGCGTCGGCCACGACCCGGCACGCGATCTCCTGCTCGCTGACCCGCGAACCACGCGCCAGCGTCTCGACCGCGTCCCGATACCGATTGCGGGTCGGGAAATCCATCTGGACGAAGCCCGGGTGATTGCGCAGCACCTGGTCGACCGGGCTGATGCGCTCGAACAGTTCGGTCCAGTCGACGTCCGAGATCAGGCGCAGGCTGGTGATCACGTTGCGCACGGTCAGGCTGGCCGCGCCCTGCTCGTGGTTGACGGCGGCCACGATCAGCTCCGGCGTCGTCCCGCGCGCCGCCAGCTGCCGGTGCAGCCACGACAGCACGGGGGCGATGGCCGGGTCGTGATCGTGCAGCCGCTGAATCAACTGCACCGCGAACGCATCGTGCGACACCGCGTATTCGTAACGGGACATCAGCGGGCCGGACGGCTGCCGGGCCTGTCCGCCTTCCCCGAGCAGACGATCAGCCAGCGCATTGGCATCGAGCCGCGCCTGCCGTTCGCCCGTGATCTGGTCCGCGAGCCGCCGCAGGTTCTCGATCAGGACGATCCGCAGGGTGATGCCCACCGCCCACAGCTCGCCGATGGTCAGCGGCTCCACTGCCTGATAGGCCAGCATGAAGCGGCACAGCAGGTCTGGATCGAAGCGGCTGTCGGTATGCGCGACGAACGCCCAGCTTATGCCGAGCACGCGCGGATAGCCGGCGAACGGACCGCCGCCGAGTTTGGGCAGCTGCCGGTAGTAACGCGGGGAGAGATCATCGCGAACCTCGCGCACCTGCTCCGCGACCACGTAGTAGTTGTCGAGCAGCCACTCCGCGGCCGGCATGATCTGCTCGCCGAGCGCGTCCGACACCGCCGTGTTCCGGTAGGCCTTCAGCAGGTGATCCGCGTTGTCCTTCAGGCGCCGGGCCAGGGACGGGCCGAACGCCCGACGGGGCGCCACCTGTTGGGCGAGCGCGAGGCTCTCCGCATGCTGCGCCAGCCGCTCCTCGCCGAAGAATTCTTCGCGAATCGGCAGGGTATTGTCCCAGGGCGAACCCTTGCCACCTGCAAAATGACCTCTCAACACGGCGTCTCCTTGCTCGCGACCGACCCTCGCGCCCGGCCTCGGCTACGGCCACGGCGCAAGCGACGGACATCGCGAACGGATTGGGGGCGGTGACGATCGGACGGCCCGCATCGCGCGCGCCACCCGGCGTCCGGTACGTCACATGATGGGGAATTCGGGCAATGCGGCCGGCGCCAGCCGGTCCGGCCCGGCGCCGCGCGCGGGATGGCCGGCCCCGTGCTCGCACAGCAGCGACACGGTCAGGTCACGCGTGATGCCCAGCTCGCTCGCCATGCGATCGATGTCGCGCACGAGTTGCCTGGGCAGGGACAACGCCACGAGCAGGATGGTCGACGACATCCGGCCAAGGTCGATTTCGATGAATCGCCAGATCCCCTGGCCGGTGTCGAGCCCCGAGGCCTGCAGGATCGACATGTCCACGGTGGGCGGCGGGACGAGGCGCGCTTGTCCGTCGTGGCGGGCGACGATCTGCTGTAAGGCGCTCGCGTCCAGTTCAGCGTAGGAGCCGCCTTCCGCCTCCACCGCCGGAAAATCAGGGAGTGCGCCGCGGTAGCGCGATATCCCGCGCCGCGTGATGTAGATCGGATATTCCACTTTCGTCCTGATGCGGGTTCCATGGAACGCATCGTGCAACGTGATCGGGCTCCGAGTCGGTACGATAGAGCACCATCATCCAGGCCGCCCTCGCGCGAGGGCGCCTGGATCGGGCAGCGTCGCGGCGTTCGAGGCGTGGGACGAGGCCCGGCGAGCCGCGCCAGACCGTTCGTGTTAGCCTGCAGAACCCTGCTGGAGACTGTCATGAATCGGGTCATCACGTACCGCGGCTTCGAGATCCACATCGAATTGGCCCCAGCCACCCCGGACACCTTCCATGTGACCTTCCAGGTGAAAGGCGGCACGAATCTCGAAGTGGTGGGCGCACGCGGAGGCCGCATCCCGCTGCGCCACGGCCCCTTCACCGAGCGATGGGCCTACCTGGTGGCCGAGATCGCCGGACAGGCCGCCATCGATGTCCTGCTGGGTCCGGCCGACTGATTCCTCCGCCGTTTTCCTCGCCGTCTCCACTCCGTGGCGGGCCACCCGCTCGCCGCCCGGGACGCAACCGGGCACGGGCCGTCGTGTCCTGACCGCGCCGGATGCCCACCGGGCAGCTGCCCGCCCCTCCCGTCCCTGCTGGTAATCCCTTACTTGTGCCGCACGCGGCACGATGACACTCTGTGCAAACCGGTCAACCGTTCGAACGGTTGACCGGTTGAACCAATCCCGAACTCCGCACGAACGCCCGATGAAGAACGCCACCATCGAACTGCCGAAACTCGACGCCGTCCGCACCGAATCGACCGTCGAGCGCATCGCCCAGCGCCTGCTCGATTTCCTGCTGTCGGGCGCGGTCGAGCCCGGCGACCGGATTCCGTCGGTCACGCGGCTGTCCGCGCAGCTTGGCATCGCGCGCTCGTCGGTGCGCGAGGCGGTGAAGCTGCTCGAGTCGCGCGGCGTGCTCGACGTGCGCCAGAGCAGCGGCTGCTACTTCAAGGGCAACGATCCGAGCGCGCTGTTCAAGACCGTCGAATGGGCGCTGCTGTTCGGCACCAAGGACATCACCGAATTCGTCGAGGCGCGCTGGCACATCGAGATGCTGCTGGTGGATCTGGCCGCGCAGCGCCGCACCGAGGCCGATCTCGCGCCGATCCGCGCCGCGCTCGACGCGATGCGCGACGCGGCCAGCGCCGATGCGTTCAGCGAGGCCGATCTCGCGTTCCACTTCGCGATCGCCGAAGCGGCCCACAACGCCGTGTTGCGCGACGTGCTGCGCGGCATCCGCTCGCTGACGCTGAGCTGGATCGGCCGCAACCTGTCGCGCGCCACCACTGCGCAGGTCGCCTATATCGATCACGTACCGATCTTCGAGGCGATCGTCGCGCGCGACAGCCGCGCGGCCCGGCTCGCGATGCACGAACACATGATCCGCGCGACGCAGCGGCTCGTGCAGACCATGCAGCCCGACGACGGCGCGGCGCTGCAGGAACGCATCACCGCGCTGGCCGCGCTGCCGGCCAGCGTGGTCTGACGCGGGCGGCGGCGCACCGGGCGCGATAGCCCGGCCGCCGCCGCCACGTTTTCCCGGCACGGCTCCGCGAGAGGGCCGGCCCCTTCCATCCTGGAGAGACACATGAGCGAGACAAGCGTCATGAATATTGAGGAATCCTCACCGGACAGCCTGTCCCGGCATCGCCGCAACGCCGCGCTGGCGAGCCTGATCGGCACCTCGATCGAGTGGTACGAGTACTACATCTACGGCGCCGCGGCGGCACTGGTGTTTCCGCACGTGTTCTTCCCGAACGTCAGCCCGCAGATCGGCCTGCTCTACTCGTTCGCGTCCTACGCGGTGGCATTCATCGTGCGGCCGATCGGCGGTGCGATCTTCGGCCATTTCGGCGACCGCATCGGCCGCAAGCGCACGCTGGTGATCACGCTCCTGATCACCGGGCTGTCCACGTTTCTGGTCGGCTGCCTGCCGTCGTCGGCGCAGGCCGGCGCGTTCGGGCCGGTCGCCCTGGTGATCCTGCGCGTGCTGCAGGGCATCGGCGTGGGCGGCGAATGGGGCGGCTCGGCGCTGCTGTCGCTCGAATGGGGCGACCAGAAGAAGCGCGGCATGTCCGGCGCGTGGCCGCAGATGGGCACCTCGGTCGGCCTGATCCTGTCCACCGTGGCGATGATCGCCGGCAGCGCCGTGGCCGGCGACGCGTTCCTGGCCTGGGGCTGGCGCATCCCGTTCCTGGCCAGCTTCGTGCTGATCGTGATCGGGCTCGTGGTGCGGATGAAGGTGGCGGAAACGCCGTCGTTCGCGAAGCAGCAGCGCAGCGGCAACGTGGTCGCGAACCCGGTGCGCGAGGCGGTCCGCAAGTATCCGAAGGAGATCGTGCTGTCGGCGTTCCTGCGCATGTCGGAGCAGATGCCGTTCTACGTGTTCACCGCGTTCACGCTCGACTACGCGACGCGCCAGGTCGGTATGGACCGCCAGTTCGTGCTGTGGTCGACCGTCGTCGCGGCCGTGATCGACATGTTCCTGCTGCCGTATTTCTCGATCCTGTCGGACCGCGTCGGCCGCCGCCGCATGTATTTCCTCGGCTGCGTGGCGCTCGCGCTGATCGCCTACCCGTATTTCGCGCTGCTCAACACCGGCAACCACGCGCTCGTGTTCGTCGCGATCGTGATCTCGATGCTGCCGCATTCACTGCAGTACGGCGCGCAGGCTTCACTGATTTCCGAGCAGTTCCCCGCCAACATCCGCTACGCGGGCGCCGGCATCGGCTACCAGCTCGCCTCGGTGGTGGCGGGCGGGCCGGCGCCGCTCGTCGCCACCGCGCTGCTGGCCTGGACCGGCAGCGGCTACGCGGTGGCCACCTACCTGCTGTTCGGCGCGATCGTCGCGGCCATCGCGCTGCGCCTGATGCCGGACCGCTCGCACCTCGACATGTGATTTCCCCACCTCATAACCGGAACTGACCGATGAATACAAGCCCCATCAGGACCATTGCCGTCGTCGGGACGGGCTACATGGGCGGCGGCATCGCGCAATGCCTGGCGCTGACCGGCCGCACGGTCTACCTGACCGATGCCGATCCGTTGCGCGCGCAACAGGCTCGCGCGCGGCTGCTGGAGGAAAGCGCCGCGTTCGAACAGGCGGCGCTGTTTCCCGCCGGCAGCACGGCGACGCTGGAGGCCAACCTGGTCGCCGCCGATTCGATCGAGGCGATCGGCCGGCAGGTCGACTACGTGGCCGAGGTGGTGCCGGAGAACCTCGAGCTGAAGCTGTCGGTGTTGAAGCGCATCGAGGCCGCCGTGGGCCCGGACTGCATCATCGCGAGCAACACCTCGGCGATCCCGATCCGCGAGATGGCAAAGGCGCTCGCCCGGCCCGAGCGGCTGTTCGGCGTTCACTGGATGAATCCGGCGCCGTTCGTGCCGGCCGTCGAGATCATTCCCGGCGAAGCGACGCCGGAGGCGATGCTGGCCGCGGCCGAGGCGCTCGTGCGGGAGGCCGGCAAGGTCACCGCGCGCGTCGCCGACGTGGCCGGGTTCGTCGCGAACCGGCTGCAGTTCGCGCTGTTCAAGGAGGCCGTGGCGGTGGTCGAGGAAGGGCTCGCCACGCCCGAGGACGTCGACAAGGTCGTCAGCAATTCGTTCGGCTTCCGGCTCGCGCTGTTCGGGCCGTTCGCGATCGCCGACATGGCGGGGCTCGACGTGTATGCGGCGTCGTATGCGTCGCTCGAAAAACAGTACGGACCGCGCTTTGCCGTGCCGGCGGGACTGAAGGCCCGCGTCGACAGCGGCGATCTCGGGCTCAAGAGCGGCGGCGGCTTTCTCGGCATCGCGCCGGAGGCGGCGAAGCCGCTGGCCGCTTATCGCAATCGGGCCTATCAACGCCTGATGCAGCTGCGCGAGGCGTTGGGGGAGGCGCCGTTCGGGGGGTGAACGCCGCGCGGGGGCGACGCAGGCCAGGCGCCTCGTCCCCCTACGGCGCCGCTCGCGCGTTCCGGCCCGCCGGGCCGGTGCCGCCGACGTCCGCTGCTAATGAATGGATTTCGCGCAGAATTCCAGCTCCGACGACAACTTCGTCGTCGCCTCCACGAACGCCACGGCCATTTCTCCCTGCTCGGCGGGTGTTTTCTCCTGGATCTGGCAGGCTCGAAATCGGCGCATGGCCGGTGGATTGAGATCCGATGCCTTCACCAGATCGAGTTTTTTCCCATCAAACAGGCATTCATCCTTTGTCGGTATTGCGACCACTTCGGCCAATACATCGGAAGCCGCAGTAGCAGCCGAAGCCGCTGTGGAAATTTCGCTATTTAATGTCCCAACTATCTCGTTGAAATCTCTCAGCTTCTCAACATCCGCCCCCGCGCGCAATTTCTCGATAGTCTCGGCGGCTTGCCGCGATGATAATGCCGCCTCTCTTGCCTTCTCGGCCGCCAGCAACTCTCGCCGCCCCTTGCTCGTGACCGATTGCGTAACCGTGGCAGCAAGCTTCTGAGTCGAACTCGCGGCAGTGGCATCGGCTGCCGATGCAGCATTCAAGGCGGACAGGATTTCCTGCCTGGATGGCTTGGCAAGCTGAATCGCAGCCAGCTCGATCTGAAGATTCACACTCACTTTCTGCACATAGTCTCGCACCTGCTGGGGAATGCCCGCGTAGGCGGATCTCGCTTCCGGCGTGAAATGATTCGTCAACGCCGGCCCCAGCACGTCGACCAGCGCCGGATCGATCGGATCGAGCCGATCCTGGGCGCAGCGCATCATCATGGCCGCATTCGCGAAAGCCTTGGACTGGACGCTCGGCTGGTAATGGCTGTCCAGCGTGACGCTGCCGCCCGCGATGACGCCGCCGATATTGCGCACCGCGATGCTGCCGGCCGCCACGCCGCCGGCGGCAAGCAGGGTCCCGTAGAACAACAATTCGCGAAGCACCAGTTTGCCGTCGTCGCGGTGCCGGCTCGCCGAATCGAGCTTCTGGGTCAGACCGATCACGAGATTGCGTGAATCATCCACGGTCAGCGGAACGGCCGCGGATTGGGCGCCGTCCTTGACGAGCGCACGCTGGTCGCTGGCATTGAATACCGGATAAATCCAGGTATCCGATGCGCAACCGGAAGTCAATACGACGACGAACGGCACGAGCCATGCTTTTTTCATTTTCTGGTCTCCACGCTATTCCGGCGTCACACGCCATCGCCTCACTCGACGCACGCAGCATCTGCATGCTGCGTTTTGCCGACGCCCCCATGACGCCACCCATTGTTTTGTAAGTCGAAGAAACCATATCACGGGAAAATTTGCTTTGCGTTTGCCATACTAAAATATTTTATTTGTATAACGAATATGATGTGACATTGAAGTTAATATCTGAGCGCATACTGGGAAAACAGCTACCGCATCGGCCGCGTTTCCAGCCGTGCGGCACCGAAAACGGCCCGTGCCCGGGCGCCACGCCCCCCCCCCACCACCGCCCCGACCAGACATACCGAAGTAAAAACTCCTTGTACTTTTACCCTCGGTATCCAGCCGTCTGCGCCCGACCCCATCAGCGTAAAATCAACCCGGCAGCCGAACCGTCGGCGGAACCCATACCGCCGGCTTCCCGAGCCACACGTTCGACCCGCGCAATCCGCCGGCCATCCCGGCACGCCGTTTCCCTTTCTCTTCGGTCGCTCCCGATCGCGCCGGCCGGTCATGCATGCAGGCAGGCCCCGGTTCACCGGATTGCATCGAACCCACCCAGCGAGGACACTTCACCATGCAGACGAAACCCGTACTGACGATCGCCGAAACGACACGCATCCTCGACGCCGCGCGCGCCGAAGCCGAGAAGCAGGCCTGGACCGTCTCGGTCGCGGTGGTCGACGACGGCGGCCACCTGCTCGGCATGCTGCGGCTCGACGGCGCCGGCCCGATCAGCTCGGAAATCTCGATCGGCAAGGCCCGCACCGCAGCGCTCGGCCGCCGCGAGTCGAAGGCCTACGAGGACATGATCAACGGCGGGCGCACCGCGTTCCTCGGCGCGCCGATCGTCACGCCGCTCGAAGGCGGCGTGCCGGTGATCGTCGACGGCCATGTGGTGGGCGCCGTCGGCGTGTCGGGCATGAAGCCGGCCGAGGACACGCTGATCGCCCGCGCCGGCATCGCCGCGCTCGACCAGACCGCGCGCTGACGCTGCCCGCGGCGCCGGCCGCCCGCGCGCTCCCCCGCGCCGGCCGCCGCATCGCCGCGGTCCGCAGTAGCCAGGCAAGCTGATTCGCCCGGTCCGAAGCACCCGCATCACCCGCCAACTTTCGCAACTCGAGGACCGGCTTCCCCAGGCCGGTCCGCATCAGAAGATGGAGCAGTCGATGAATTCCATGATCCAGCGTCAAGGACTCAACGTAGCCGAGAGCCTTGCGCGCTTCGTCGATACCGAGGCTCTGCCCGGCACCGGTATCGACGGCGACGCGTTCTGGGCCGGTTTCTCCGCGATCGTCCATGACCTCGCGCCGAAGAACCGCCAGCTCGTCGCCGAGCGCGAGCGTCTGCAACACGAACTGAATCGCTGGCACGGCGATCACCCCGGCCCGGTCGGCGACCTGCGCGCCTATCGCCAGTTCCTCGAAAGCATCGGCTACATCGTGCCGCCGCCGTCGAACGTGAAGGCCAGCACCGCGAACGTGGACCGCGAGATCGCCGAGCAGGCCGGCCCGCAACTGGTGGTGCCGCTGTCGAACCCGCGCTACGCGCTGAACGCGGCCAACGCGCGCTGGGGCAGCCTCTACGACGCGCTGTACGGCACCGACGCGATCCCCGACACCGACGGCGCCGAGCGCGGCAAGGCGTACAACCCGAAGCGCGGCGCGCTGGTGGTGGCGTTCGCGCGGCGCGTGCTCGACGAGGCCGCGCCGCTCGCGCAGGGCTCGCACGCCGACGCCACGCGCTACGCGGTCGAGGGCGGCAAGCTGGTGGTCACGCTCGCGAACGGCAGCACGCAGCTGAAGGACCCGGCGCAGTTCATCGGCCACCAGGGCGACGCGGCCGCGCCGTCGGCGGTGCTGCTCAAGCATCACGGCCTGCACCTGGAAATCCAGATCGACGCGAACGACACGATCGGCAGGACCGACGCCGCGCACGTGAAGGACCTGGTGCTCGAGGCGGCCGTCTCCACCATCATCGACTGCGAGGATTCGGTCGCGGCAGTGGACGCCGCCGACAAGGTCGATCTCTACCGCAACTGGCTCGGCCTGATGAACGGCGACCTCTCGGAGACGGTCACCAAGGGCGGCAAGACCTTCACGCGCCGGCTCAACGCCGATCGCGAATACGTCGGCGCCGACGGCGCGCCGGTCAGGCTGCATGGCCGCTCGCTGCTGTTCATCCGCAACGTCGGCCACCTGATGACGAACCCGGCGGTGGTCGATCGCGACGGCCACGAGATTCCCGAGGGCATCCTCGACGGCGTGATGACCACGCTCTGCGCGCTGCGCGACCGCCAGAACCAGCTCAACTCGCGCACCGGCTCGATCTACATCGTCAAGCCGAAGATGCACGGCCCGGCCGAGGTGGCGTTCGCGAGCGAACTGTTCGGACGCGTCGAGGACCTGCTCGCGCTGCCGCGCAACACCATCAAGATGGGCATCATGGACGAGGAGCGCCGCACCAGCGTCAACCTCGCCGCCTGCATCGCCGAGGCCGCGCCGCGCGTGGCGTTCATCAACACCGGCTTCCTCGACCGTACCGGCGACGAGATGCATACCGCGATGGAAGCCGGCCCGATGATGCGCAAGGGCGACATGAAGTCGAGCCG
Organism: Burkholderia plantarii; assembly: GCF_001411805.1. Taxonomy (NCBI): domain Bacteria; kingdom Pseudomonadati; phylum Pseudomonadota; class Betaproteobacteria; order Burkholderiales; family Burkholderiaceae; genus Burkholderia; species Burkholderia plantarii. Next base: position 2,546,561 of record NZ_CP007213.1, read on the forward strand.
CTGGATCGCCGCCTACGAGCGCAGCAACGTGCTGGTGGGCCTGGCCGCCGGGTTGCGCGGCCGCGCGCAGATCGGCAAGGGCATGTGGGCGATGCCGGACCTGATGCATGCGATGCTCGAACAGAAGATCGCGCATCCGAAGGCCGGCGCGAACACGGCCTGGGTGCCCTCGCCCACCGCCGCGACGCTGCATGCGCTGCACTATCACCAGATCGACGTGCAGGCCGTGCAGCAGGCGCTCGAGGCGACCGACCCGGCCGCCGCGCGCGACGAGCTGCTCGACGGGCTGCTGTCGGTGCCGGTGGTCGAGAAGGCGAACTGGAGCGAGGACGAGATCCGCGCCGAGGTGGAGAACAACGCGCAGGGCATTCTCGGCTACGTGGTGCGCTGGGTCGATCAGGGCGTGGGCTGCTCGAAGGTGCCCGACATCCATGACGTCGGGCTGATGGAGGATCGCGCCACGCTGCGCATCTCGAGCCAGCACATCGCGAACTGGCTGCATCACGGCGTGGTCACGCGCGAACTCGTCGACGAAACACTCAAGCGGATGGCGAAGGTGGTGGACCAGCAGAACGCCGGCGATCCGCACTACCAGCCGATGGCGCCCGACTTCGACAAGTCGCTCGCGTTCCAGGCCGCCAGCGCGTTGATCTACGAAGGCCGCGCGCAACCGAGCGGCTACACCGAGCCGCTGCTGCATCGCTTCCGCCTGCAGAAGAAGGGCTGACGGCGGCTCCGGCCCGCGGAGCACGCTCTCGAGCGTCCCGCGGGTCGGTGTTCCCGACTTCACCCGAAATCGGGCGGCGCCAGCCTGCCTTTCAGCCGCCCGCACCTCCGCTGTCCCACCGTCCCCGCATCGTCACGACCCCGCCGGCGGCAGCGCCGCGCGCCCGGCGCGGCGCGCGCGCCGTCGCTCGGCCGCGAGCCGCACGCGGTCCATGTACAGATACACCACCGGCGTGGTGTAGAGCGTCAGGATCTGCGAGGCGATCAGGCCGCCCACCAGCGTGATGCCGAGCGGCGCGCGCAGCTCGGCGCCGTCGCCGTTGCCGAACACCAGCGGCAGCACGCCGAACAGCGCGGCCAGCGTGGTCATCAGGATCGGCCGGAAGCGTAGCCGGCACGCCTCGTGGATCGCGTCGAACGACGACAGCCCGCGCCGCGCCGCCACGATCGCGTAGTCCACCATCATGATCGCGTTCTTCTTGACGATGCCGATCAGCAGGAAGATGCCGATCAGCCCGATGATGTCGAACTCGGTGTTGAACAGCAGCAGCGCGAGCAGCGCGCCCACCCCGGCCGACGGCAGCGTCGAGAGGATCGTGACGGGATGGACGTAGCTCTCGTAGAGCACGCCGAGCACGATGTAGAGCGCGACCAGCGCGGCGACGATCAGCAGCAGCTGGTCGCGCAGCGCCTTCTCGAACTCCTCGGCGGTGCCGGCGAACGCGCCGCTGATCGAGGCCGGCATGCCGATCTCGGCCATCGTCTCGTAGATCACCTGCCGCGCGTCGGACAGCGCCACGCCGGGCGGCAGGTTGAACGAGATCGTGACGGCCACGAACGGCCCCTGATGGCTGATCGCGATCGGCGTGGTGCCGGGCCCGAACGTGGCGATCGCCGAGAGCGGCACCATGGTCGATTTCGAGGTCGAGACCGCGGTGCCCGACGAGGCGCCGGCCCGGCCGTTGGTGGCGATCGCGTTGAGCGCGGCGTTGCGCGCCGAGTCGCTCGCGATCGCCGCCGCGCTCTGCGTGCCGGCGCCCGAGGTGCCGAGCCGGCCGCTGCCGGCCACGAACGTGCCGGCCGCCGCGTTGGTGCTCTGCGAGCCGCTCGCGAGCCCGCCGCTGGTGCTGATGTACACCTGCTTCAGCATCTCGGGGTCCTGCCAGTATTTCGGCGCGACCTCCATCACCACGTGATACTGGTTCAGCGGGTTGTAGATGGTCGAGACCTGGCGCTGGCCGAACGCGTCGTAGAGCGTGTTGTCGATCTCGGCGGGCTGGATGCCCAGGCGCGCGGCGCTGGCGCGATCGATCGTCACCATCGCCTCCAGGCCACCCTGCTGCTGGTCGGAATTCACGTCGGCGAGCTGGTGCTTGCGCTTCAACGCTTCCACCAGCTTCGGCCCCCACTTGTAGAGTTCGGCGGTCGAATCGCCGAACAGCGAGAACTGGTATTGCGCGTTGCTCTGCCGCGCGCCGCCCCCGCCGCCGAGATCCTGCGCGGCCTGCAGGAAGATCTGCGCGCCCGCCACGTGATCCAGTTGCGGACGCAACGTGGCGATCACCTGGTCGGCCGACTGCCGGCGGTCGCGCTTGTCCTTCAGCGTCACGAACATGAGGCCGGCGCTGGTGGTGCGTCCGCTGCGGAACCCGGCGATGCTGACCACGTTCGGATCGGACTGGATGATGTGCATCATGTCGGCGAACTTGGCCTGCATCGCCTGGAACGAGGTGGACTGGTCGACCTGGATGCCGCCGATCAGCACGCTCGTATCCTGCTGCGGGAAGAAGCCCTTCGGCACCTTGGCGTAGAGCACCACGTTCAGCACGATGGTGGCCGCGAGCGACAGCAGGATCAGGCGCGGATGGCGCAGCGCCCACACCAGCGTCAGGTCGTAGCGGCGCTGCAGCCACGCGAAGCCGCGTTCGAGCCAGCGCGCGAAGCGGCCCTCCTCGCGATGCGTGCCGGCCTCGGGCAGCAAGCGCGCACACATCATCGGCGTGAGCGTGAGCGATACCACCAGCGACACGCCGATCGCGAGCGACAGCGTCATCGCGAACTCGCGGAACAGCCGCCCGATGAGGCCCGTCATCAGCAGGATCGGCAGGAACACGGCGATCAGCGAGAGGCTGATCGACAGCACCGTGAAGCCGACCTCGCGCGCGCCGTCGAGCGCGGCCTGCATGCGCGGCTTGCCGTTCTCGATGTGGCGCGCGATGTTTTCCAGCACCACGATCGCGTCGTCCACCACGAAGCCGGTGGCCACGATCAGCGCCATCAGCGAGAGGTTGTCGATCGAGAAGCCGAGCAGGTACATCGCGCCGAACGTGCCGATGATCGAGATCGGCACGGCCACGCTGGGGATCAGCGTGGCGCGCCAGTTGCGCAGGAACAGGAACACCACCATCACCACCAGGCCCACGGCGATCAGCAGCGTGTGCTCGGTGTCGTGCAGCGAGGCGCGGATCGTGCGCGAGCGGTCGAGCACGGGCGCCACGTCCACGTCGGCCGGCATCGCGGCCTTCAGGCGCGGCAGCGCGGCCTGCACGCGGTCGACCACGTCGATGATGTTGGCGCCGGGCGCGCGGTAGAGGATCACCAGCACGGCGCGCTTGCCGTTGGCGCGGCCGAGGTTGCGCACGTCCTCGACCGAATCGATCACGCTGCCGACGTCGGCCAGGCTCACGGCCGCGCCGTTGCGGTAGGCCACCACCAGGTCGCGGTACTGCGCGGCGGCCGAGGCCTGGTCGTTGGTGTAGAGCTGGAAGCGGTGCGGGCCGAACTCGATGGCGCCCTTCGGGCTGTTGGCGTTGGCCGAGGCCAGCGCGGCGCGCACGTCCTCGAGGCCGATGCCGTAGTGGAACAGCGCGGGCGGCTCCAGCTCGACGCGCACCGCCGGATTCGCGGAGCCGAACACGTCCACCTCGCCGATGCCCTGGATCTGCGAGAGCGACTGCTGCAGCACGGTGGAGGCCGCATCGTAGACGCGCGACGGCGCGGCCGTGTCGGACGTGACCGACAGCACCATGATCGGCGAATCGGCGAGATTGACCTTCTGGTAGGTGGGGTTGCTCTTGAGGCTGGCCGGCAGGTCGGCGCGCGCGCCGTTGATGGCGGCCTGCACGTCGCGCGCGGCGCCGTTCAGGTCGCGGTCGAGCACGAACTGCAGGCTGATCAGCGCGTTGCCGAGCGAACTCGTCGAGGTCATCTGCGAGACGCCCGCGATCGAGCCGAGGTGCCGTTCGAGCGGGCTCGTCACGCTGGTGGCCATGGTCTCGGGGCTGGCGCCGGGCAGCGCCGCGAACACCGAGATGGTCGGGAAGTCGACCTGCGGCAGCGGCGAGACCGGCAGCTTCGCGAACGCGAACAGCCCCGATAGCGCGATGCCGAGCGCGAGCAGCGTGGTCGCCACCGGCCGATGGATGAACAGGCGAGACAGATTCATACGGGGACGGCGTCTCCGGCTGCTGGGTTGGGCAAGCGTCCGGCGGCGTCGCGTGCATGGCGAACGACGGCGCGCGCGCGGCGCCGGAGGCGCTGCCCGGGCGCCTGCCGCCTGCCCTGCTGTCGCGCATCGGTTGCCGGCCGGATCTTCGAAGGCCCGATGATACCGGGATTCGCCGCGCCGCCCGCGCCAACGCTGTCAAGAACCGCCAACACAAGTCTTCCACGAATCTTGAGCAGATGATGGCGGCAGACAGGACGAGCAAGGCGATATGAATTTCGAGGCGACGCTCGAAGTGAATCCGCAGCTTTCCAGATCCAGAGAACCAGGAGTGCGTGCGCTCGAACACCCAACGATGCCGCCCGAGCCGCTCACTGCTTTCGACACCACGGCGGGCAATACTGGAGCGGCCCGCCGCTAGCATCGCGGTGAATGGTGCGTCAGCCTCGACGATGGAGGCCGCGATGGTCACGGCGCCACCGTCGGGCATCGTATGCTTGCGAACGCATCCCCTTCGAGCACGCTGCCACCGTGCGGTCAGCGGAAAACACTCACCGCCTTGACCAACCGGGTTACCTGCTGTTTTAAGCTGTCCGACGCCGCCGCACTTTGCTCTACTAGCGCGGCGTTTTGTTGTGTGATGTGGTCGAGATCGCTGACGGACTGGCCGACTTGCGTGATCCCGCTACTCTGTTCGATGGTAGCCGAGCTAATCTCGACAATCAGGTCCGAGACGCGTTTCACCTGATCGACAATTTCGTCCATCGTCTTGCCAGCGTCATCGACGAGCTTCGAGCCCGATTCGACCTTCGCGACACTGGCGACGATCAACTCCTTGATCTCCTTGGCCGCGCTGGCGCTACGCTGTGCGAGTGCGCGAACCTCGGCAGCGACGACTGCAAACCCACGTCCCTGCTCCCCGGCACGCGCAGCCTCAACCGCTGCATTGAGCGCCAGTATGTTGGTCTGGAACGCAATGCCGTCGATCACGCCGATGATGTCGGCGATCCTCTTCGAGCTGTCGGTGATGTCGTTCATCGTGGTCACCACCTCTGACACTGCCTGGCCTCCCTTTGCCGCCGCATCGCTTGCAGAACCCGAGAGCTGATTGGCTTGGGTCGCCGTTTCCGCGTTGCTTTTCACGGTAGCGGTCATCTGCGTCATTGATGCAGCCGTTTGCTGAACGCTTGTCGCGGCCTGCTCGGTGCGCGCGCTAAGATCATGGTTACCCTGTGCGATCTCGCTGCTCGCGGTTTGTATATTGCGCACCTGACCGCTGACGTCGTCGATCAGCCAGCGAAACATCAGGCCAAGCTGGCTGATCGTACGCAGCGTCATGCCGATCTCATCGACGCGATTCATGTGCACGGCCTTCTGGCTATCACCCGAGGCCACGCGCAACGCCTGGTCTCGCATCTGTTCGAGCGGTCGCGAAATCTGCGCTTCCAGCCACCATGAGGCCAGCAACAAGCCAATCGAAGTCCCCCCGGCAAAGCCGCCAAGCGCGCTTCCCGCCAGACCGAGTGCCCCGGCACCAATGACAAGTATCGGCGCCAGCACCAGCAGCGCCGAACGAATCCGCCAGCGCACGGGCATGGTCTGCACGATCGATGTCCAGCCCATCAGACCGCTGCGAACTATCACCCCCCTGTGAAAGACGCGGCGAACGTTGCCTTCACGGAGATCCTTGTAAAGGGCCTCAGCGGCGGCAATTTCCTCGCGCGATGCTTTGGTCCGCACGGACATATAGCCCACCGCCTGACCGTTTCTGACAACGGGTGTCGCGTTCGCGCGAACCCAATAGTGATCGCCATTCTTGCGCCGGTTCTTCACCAACGCGGTCCAAGGTTCGCCGCCTTTGAGCGTGGCCCACATGTCGGCGAACGCCTCTTCAGGCATATCAGGGTGCCGTACCAGGTTGTGTGGCTGGCCGTGGATTTCCTCAGGGCTGAAGCCACTGACTTCGACGAAGGCTGCGTTTGCATAGGTGATATTGCTCCGGGTGTCCGTGGTCGACATTAACGTCGCGTTGTCGGGAAACTCGAACTCACGTTGTGTCACAGGCTGGTTGTTTCGCATGGCTGCAGATCCGCTTGTAGGTTTTAAGCTAGGCCCGCACGGCAAGATCATTAATCAGACAAGCCCGCGCGGTTTGTTCGCCGTTCGTGGCTCGACCCCGTCTCTGAGTAAGAGCGGCCGGTCGCCGTGCCGCGCTTCCCGAAAGCCGAATGGCTACCCGGCGTCGCCGGCCGCGTCGAGCGGCGCCGGCTCATTGCCAGGCGGCGCCTCTGCCATCGGCGGCCCCGATCCGGAAAAAGGCCACCGCGTCACGCAGCGCGGTGGCCTGTTCGGCCATGGCCTGTGCGGCGGCCGAGGCTTGTTCCACCAGCGCCGCGTTTTGCTGGGTCACCGCGTCCATCTGGCTGACCGCCGTGTTGACCTGCTCGATGCCCGTGCCCTGCTCGTCGGACGCCGAGGCGATCTCGCCCATGATGTCGGTCACCTGACGGACCGACTTGACGATCTCGGACATGGTGGCGCCCGCCCGATTGACCTGCTCGCCGCCGGTTGCCACGCGATCGACCGAGCTTTCGATGAGGTCCTTGATTTCCTTGGCGGCGCTGGCGCTGCGCTGAGCGAGCGTGCGCACCTCGCCCGCCACGACGGCGAACCCTCGTCCCTGTTCGCCCGCGCGCGCCGCTTCCACCGCGGCGTTGAGCGCGAGGATATTGGTCTGGAACGCGATGCCCTCGATCACCGTGATGATTTGCGACACCTTGCCGGAGCTTTCCGAGATCGACTTCATCGATTCGACGACCTGCTCCACGACCGTGCCACCACGCGCCGCCACGTCGCACGCATTGGTGGCGAGCATGTTGGCCTGCTTCGCGCTGTCGGTGTTCTGCCGGACGGTCGACGTCAACTGCTCCATGCTCGCGGCGGTTTCCTGCAGCGACGCGGCTTGCTCCTCGGTTCGTTGGGACAGGTCCAGATTGCCTTGGGCGATTTCCCCCGCGGCCGACTTGATCGATTCGGCGGACGATTGGATGCCCGCGACGATGCCCCTGAGCTGCTGCCGCATGGCCTCCAGTGACGCCATCAGGCTGCTTCGATCCTTGTCGCGAACCGGTGCCGACACCGAGAGATCGCCCTGCGCGATGCGGCTGGCCACGCTCGCGGCGGCGGCGGGCTCGCCGCCCAGCGACCGGAAGATGCCGCGCGTAATGACGATGCCCAACACGATCGCAAGGGTGATCGTGACCAGGCCGGCGGCCGTCAAGGTGAACATGGTGGAGGCGGTCATCGTGGCAACCTGGCCGGCGCGCTGATCGAGCAGAGCCTGCTCGGCGCTGGCGATATCGGCAGACACCGTGCGGATGCGGGCCATGAGTTGTTTAGCCTTGCCCTGCTTGAAGTAGTCGGCCGGAGCGTTCTGCGCCTGAGCCCCTGCATCGACCTCGCGCCTGAGCGCGATGAGCTTTTCGTCGATGCCCCCCACTTCCTTGCGCAGCTGCGCCAACTCGCCTAGACGTTGCTGCTGAGCGGTGTTGTCGGACGTGAGAGAGCGTGTGGCCTCGTACGACCTGGTGAACTGCCCTTGGCCGCTCGCATAGCGATCGAGAAAGGCTTCGTCTCCAGAAATCACATATCCGCGCACGGCACTTCCCATGTTGACAATACCGGTCAACATCTCGTCGTTCGCGCGAAGCACACGATAGCTATGGATATTCCATTCATTGGCATCATTCAAGCGCAGGAAATTGATGATGGAGATCCCGCTGCCGATCAGCGATATCAGTATGATGATTCCAAATGCGCCAGCGAGCTTTTGACCTACGGTGAGGTTCTTCATGATCTTCCCCGAATGTAGTGGCTGCTGCGCATTGTTACGGCAACATTTTCGATTCCTGAAGCAATACGGACGAAGCGAGGCAGGAAAAATATTAATTTTTAGGCAAGCCGATCGGGTTTTCGGCGTATTACCCTATGCCTCTCGTCATTTTTTATATTCCTCGCTTCCGCACAACCGACTCACCTATCGATATTTTTGAAATAATTTTCCAAAAAAATCTCGATCCCGGGCAATCCGTTTCAAATCCGGATTCCGAACCCGGGCGTTACTGAAAACCGGGGGGGCGTCGGGAAATTAAAACCGGTTTCGAGGCGACCAAAGGCGAATGCGGGCTTGATCAACATGAGGTGCGTCGATGGCATGGCTGGTATCGCCACATCACGCTATCCTTGCTGGCCCATGCCGTGCTCGTGGCCCTGAGGGTCCATGGCAAAAAAACACCTGAAGGTTCGGTACCGCTCAGCGTGCAAGAGATACGCAGGCTGCTGTGCCGACCATTATCGACGGCGCGGCTGCATACCTCCCGATTCGTCAAATCTACGGCTGTAGTACCAAGGCGGACGCTCCCACCAAAGCGGCAGTGCGACAGCACTGCTGATTTGGTAGGGGATGTCAATTTCGTATTGACGACTTCAATCGGGTGGCCGATTAGACTTGAATTTTATAAAAACCTCGAGAAGGATAAATGCCAACGCGAACACCGCCGTGATCGACGCAATAGATGCCACGGCGCCTTCCGAAGAATGCCGGCCGAGAAGACGAAAAGTGGAATAGCATGCAATTATCACAAAATAAGCGAATACCAGGGAAATACGCCGGCTCTTGGGCGCGCCTTCCTTCTCGTTGGAGTGATTATGTATACTCATCTTTGCCTCGTATAATAGGGTTGCATGGTCCGGCATTCGCAATTCGATTGGATGTCCTGGACTGCTCGCTTGCCTCTTGAGCATCGGGTCGGAATAATTGCTAGCTCCGCTTTCATTCGCTGCGCGTCGTCGCAATGCCGACTTCAGCGAATTGAAAGAAACCAAAACGGAACGCCGGCCCTTCGCATTAGGAACATGCGTCGATGCATACCGACGCGACTCCAGCGGAAGCGCCACATGCACCGATGATCAAAGCAGTGCATGGGATCGCCAGCGAGCCGACGGTCACGGTGCTTCCTACCACGCAGGACGTGCCGACAGCAGCACATACCGCCCCGCCGAGAGCAGCGCATGTCGCATGACATGCCACCACACCACCACTCGTACCGCCATTGCCACCGGAAGAATCATCGCACGGCCCTGATTGACACTGCGCGCCGCAGTAGTCCCCGCCCAGCCCGCAGTAGCCGTACTGACTGCAACACAAATTATTATCGCAGACTGCGCCTCCGCCCTGGTCCCCGCACTGTTGCGAGAACGCAGGGGTCGCCCAGAAGGTAAGCATGATCGATAACATCGCGATAAAGCGAAAAAAAATTGCCTTGAACATTTCAAATACTCCTTTTAATTAATCAAGATTTGGCTTGGAATAATTTCAGTGCTCGAGGGTATTTTCACTTAAACCTTTGAAGCGCGGCATCGTTCATTTCCTGAGGCGCCATCGACAGCATGTATGGCAAAAGTGACATCCTGGGCATCCCCTGTTTCGCCCGGATACGTTTCGTGCTGTCGAAGAAAACGACTGCAGGCGTTCCCTGAAACCCCATGGCAGAGAAAAGCTTTCGATTTTCATCGAGCTCGGATTGAGTGGCTGGTGAAATTACTTCCTCCGGCTCTATCCCTCCCGACTCGTTTTTTTCAGAAAAATTACTCTCCATAGCGTAAAGAGCCTGGGATTTTTCTTTTGAATCAAGAAGTGCCGCCGCCTTCCCTGCGGAGTCATTCTTCAGGAATCCAATCGGAATCCATTGAACTTGCAAGCCGGCCTTCTCATATGGCTGAAGCGCTTTCCATAGCAAATGACAAAAGATACAGTTTGGATCCAGAAACACATATATTTTTGATTTTGCCGAGCCTCCGTCCGCACCCTCGAATACCGAAGGCGCGCGCTCCAGCGCGTCCTTGAATTTATCAAGATCCAACTTTGTTCCATATTTTTCAATATATTTTTCGTTAAGGCTAATCCCACTCCTGTCCAGCAGGGTGCCGATCAGCAGTACATCTTGATTGCCTTTCGGGGAAAATGCCAGGACGTTATTTCCGGGTCGATTTGATAAAACAAAACCAGTTAATCCCCCCTCTGCATCAAACTCTCTTACAACCTTCATCCCATTAACTTCCGCATGAGACGCAACAATTGGAGGAGCCGGCGCAATTTTGGCGTCTCTTTCGGAAGCGGCTTGGTTTGTAGTGTCGGCGGCGCTGACGCTTGCCAGGTTGTAAAATGTAAAAATCAAGGCGGCGATCCATCTTAAAAATGATGATGCGCCCATGAGGTAAGCCGGCCCCGTCTGGAATTTCATTTTGAAATCCTTTTCTTTCGATAATTGTTTGTATTTTCGGGTAGAAGATGCATCGCGTACCCAGTTTGATCATATGCCACGCTCCGACTTAAATCACGCCATTTCGGAGGCGCTCCATGAAAATGTTCTATTTTTTCGAAACCAAGGCCTGGACTGAAAATCCAGTTCTGATTTTATGAGGAATTTGAAATCCTATGCTTAATTAAATCCGACATTTCGTAAGGTGTGCGCGCGTGATTTTCAGTCGTGGACTTGCCGCTGCATGACCGGACACTTGGTCACGCTGAGGTTGGAGGATTTGCGTGCTGGAGAAACTCGCGTGGCGAGCAATATTTCAAGGCCCGGTACCGCAAAAGATCGCCACCCGCCAATCGCGCAGTTACCCGGCGGCCATGGCCGATATTCCCGAACTCGCCCACGTCAAGCACGTGTTCGTGAAGGCCGCTGCCCGCGTGAACAACCGCGCCGAGAACAGTCATCAGCCGAGCCGCGAACGCGAGCGACGCATGCGGGGATTTCGCGACCCGACACGCACTCAGGCTTTCCTCGAGCGCTTCGGGCTGATCCGTCGGCACTTCGCCCTGAAGCGGCATCGGCTGCGTGCTTCGCTTTATCGCAAACACCTTGCCGTACGCTTCTCGACGTGGCGTGAATTGACCGAGGTCACCCAGAATCCGTCTGCCGCATGAAACATGCGGGTCAAGCTTGCGCCCGTTGTGAACATACTCCGCTAACGTGACAGCGCCGTCTGGGCAGGTATCGATGGGTGGTCGAACGTACGCACGCCTGGCTCCATCACTTCCGCCCCCTCCGTATTCGTTTCGAGCGCCGTGCCGATATTCGCGGCGCGTTCCTCAAACTCGGCTGCTGCTCGATCTGCTGGAACACCTTGCAGCGAACTCACCGGTCTTTATGAAACCGTTTCTTACATAGCACTCCAGCAAGCGAGAGTAGAAGCATGACTTAACGGTACGTAAATCGATGCCATGCTGGACTTACTTCCTCGCTGAATTCCCCAGCCACGACATATTTGCTACTGTGGCAACTCGACTCCGCCGCCGAGTGCTGCAAACAACGCGACCTCACTTACCAGCGCGTCATAATTCGCAAGCGACAATGACAATTCCGCACTTCGGACGGCCTCGTTGGCGTCGAGAAGCGCCTGCAATGGCCCGGTTCCAATCTTATATTGAATTGCATAGGCGCGTTCTTCTTCATGGGCATATGCTGCCGCTTGCTGAAGTTTGACTACCTGCTGCTTATAGTTGTCAACCGACGATAGCGCATTTTCGACGTCAACCAACGCTTGGTAAAATATTTTCTTGAACTCCACCACATGTTGTTCATACGTTATCTTGACAGATTTAGTCTGCGATTTCACTCTCCACGCATTCAGAAATGGAAAGGCCATAGACGCGGCGATAGAACCAACGGGGTTTTCTAACAAGTTGCGAAGCGTGACGCTGGATGTCCCACCTGCGGCAGTCAAACCAAAGGTCGGATAAAAGCTAGTTCGCACTATGTCGATCTGTCGCATGGCCTCAATAAGCCGAAGTTCTGCAGCCTTTACGTCGGGCCTACGCGCCAAAATGTCCGCGGGCACACCCGCCGGGATAGCTGGCGGCAGGTCACGCAAAGCCCCGGCGCTAACAGCGTAGCGCGTCCCCACAGAATCTCCGATCATTATTGAAAGCGAGTTTTCGACTTGGGTACGCTGATCAACAAGAGAGAGTCGATATTGTTCCGCGCTATTGAGTGCCTGCTTCGCCATGGCCAAATCGATTGCCGTGGCAACGCCAATGTCATGGCGAGTTTGAACCAATTGCACCGTTTTCTCTTCGTACTGGATGGCTTCTTGATTCCGATCGATCTGGTCTTCGAGGAGCGCAAGCTGCCAGTAATAGTCAGCCACCTGCGAAGTCACAGACATAGCGACCGCCGATCTGTCTTGCTCGCTCGCCCGGGCCTCCCATTCGGCAGCATCAACCTGATCGGCAATATTTCCCCAAAGATCGAGTTGCCACGAAGCTGACAGTGACGTTGCAGCCAATTTGGTCGTCCCCGTAGGCACCTTGAAACCATGTGAAGCAGAGAGGCTGATTCCTGACGAAATCAATGGATAACCCTGCTCTCTTGCTATCACGACCTGCAGGCGTGCTTGACGCAAATTCAAAACAGCAGTGGCCAGATCCCAGTTCGTCGTGATTGCCTTCTCGATAAGGCGATCCAGCACGGGATCATGGAAAGTGGTCCACCAGGAGGATGGATAAATACAACCCACATCAGACGTCGGGCCATGCCAGTTGGGCAAAATTGATAATTCCGGGCGTTCGTAGGCTGATCGCTGGATGGAATCGCATCCAACCAGAGACAAGGCCAAGCCAGCCAATAAAAAAATACCAATGAAATTTCCATTGCCCGATATACCTGTTTTCATGAAAGCCATAGCCGATATGTTTTATTGTGCTCAGTCGACGGGCTGGCAGTCCCGCATTCGCAACAGGTGTATCTTCGCGCCTACAGATTAGGCGATCGTACAAAGGCCAGATATCTGGCGCAAGCAATGAATTGATATTTCAAATAAAACCTGAACCGAGGAATGAATTTCCTCGCAATGAGCAAGAACCATGTTTTCCGGAAATTTTCCACTAATTCCAAGCAAAAATACACCAATGTTTGACGATTGCCGCGAAATCAATTAGCTTCACGTTGTGCAAGAACGAAGCAACCAGCACCTGGCTCATCAATCTGCCGGCGGTTGACGGATTTATTACAAAACCCAAACGTCTCAAGTGTTCATTAATCACGACCGTCGCTTCGCGATCGCATTCTTGATCGCAATAACTTCAGCCCTAATCGGCTATGCCTACTTTTCACATCCGGCTCCAAGCTCTTTACCACGCTACGACACCATTCGGGTGGCACGAGGCCCGATCTCCGATGTAGTGCTCGCAACTGGCACCTTGGATTCGTCAACGGTGGTGAACGTTGGTGCACAAGTGTCGGGAGAAATCAAGAGCATGTATGTATCACTCGGCGATCACGTCACGAAAGGACAGATGATCGCCGAAATCGATAGCGCCACGCAGGTCAATGCACTGAATACCGCACGAGCCACACTCTCGTCCATAGATGGGCAGATCGAATCGGCAAGCGCGACGGTGGAACAGGATCGCATCGCATTCGATCGAATGCGTAGATTGGCTGAAAGCGACGCTGGCTCGCAGCAGGACATGGACAATGCCCGACTTGTTTACAGGGCGGCGTTGGGGAATCTCCATTCTCTTCAAGCACAACATACCGCGGCCAGGATCGCGGTGAGCACCGCCCAGGTAGCGTTGGCTTACACCAAAATCCAAGCACCTGGCGATGGCGTGGTTGTCGCCGTGCTCGCGGTTCAAGGACAAACGGTCAACGCGAATCAGATAACGCCAAATATTGTCATGCTGGCGGACCCCGAAAAACTCATCATACGGACATCGGTGTCTGAAATTGATATCGGTAAGGTCAAGCTTCAGCAGAAAGCCTCTATCTCTCTGTTGGGTGGTAGCCGCGAATACCACGGCACAGTTCGTTCAATTTCCCCCGCCCCCCACGACTTCGATAGTCCCAATACCATCAAGTCGGAGAAGCCGCAAAGTGCAATCATGTTCGACGTGGTCATCGATGTTGATGATCCAGACAAGCAGTTGAGGCTCGGCACAACGGCCAAGGTGCGCATGATCGTGGCATCCGCGTCGCATGCAATCCTACTGCCATCAGAACTGGTCAACGTACTCCCGGGAGGACGCAAAGGCTTCGTACAGGTTTTGGAGAACGGCAAACCGTTACTCCGGCAGGTAACGATCGGGATAGATAACGGTGCAGTAGTCCAAATTCTTGATGGCCTCCAGCCGGGTGCGCTTGTCGTCACGAAGATCCATCCCGCTGCAGGATCCTCTACTACGAAAATCAGTCAAAATGATGCCTAACCTGCGCGGCTCGGCAAATCCAATACTCAAGCTCGAACATATATCGCGGGAATATGTAAAGGACGGCAAGGCGCTGCGCGCGCTCGACGACGTATCGCTACATGTCACGGCCGGTGAGATGGTTGCGATCATCGGGAGTTCTGGTTCTGGCAAGAGTACGCTGTTGAATATCATCGGATGCCTCGATCGGCCGACGACCGGATCATATGCTATAGAGGGCCTTGAAATCTCCGATTTCGGCCACGACGATATCGCCGTCATTCGGCGCCGTTACTTTGGTTTCATTTTCCAGAGATATCATCTGCTCGCAGACCTAACCGCGTACGAGAACATCGAGCTGCCGGCCATTTACGCCGGCGAATCGGACATTGTGCGCCGAGATCGCGTCGCCGCACTGGCCGACCGCTTCGGGATCGGTCACCGGCTCTCGCATCGTCCAGCCGAACTCTCTGGCGGGCAGCAGCAGCGCGTCAGCATTGCGCGATCTCTCATGAATGGGGGCCGGGTCATACTGGCCGACGAGCCAACCGGGGCACTGGATCGGAAGAATGGCGACCGGCTCATGCAAGCGCTTTCGGAACTGAACGCCGCTGGACACACCATCATTTTCGCGACTCACGATCCCGCCGTGGCGCGCCATGCAACGCGCGTTATAACGATCGAAGACGGGAAATTGGTATCGGACGTTCTCCATGCGCCTCGTGCCCAACACACGGAAAATGATGCCCTGGCGTTCAAGCCCGGAGTTTCATCCAGCAGCGCATCGGGCCGAGACAACGCGTTCGCATCCGTCGCCCTACAGCGATCGCGTGTCGCCATATTGCCCATCGTGCGCTTCGCTCTGACATCGGTCGTCCGCCGCAGAATGAATCTGTTCCTTTCGATACTGGGCATTTCGATCGGCATTGCGGCAGTGGTATGTGCTAATGCAATCGGCGAGGCGTCACGTCAACGAATCATGCGCTCGCTTCAGAACGTTACCCCGAACACGATCGAGCTCTACCCCGAGCGCTTCCTCAATCCTGCTGCGCAACAACTGGTGCGTCCGATTACGATGGCGGATCTCGCCGCCGTCACCGCCCAAGATGGTGTGGAGGGCGCCACGCCGGTGTTGACCAGTGCGCAATTGCTTCGATCCGACTTGGGGACGGTCAACGGAACGCTGGACGGTGTGGATAGCACCTACGCCGCCGTGAATCGGCTCTCCATGCTGGAGGGCCGTTTTTTCAGCACGGTGGCACTTCAACGTGCCGTACCGGAAGCCGTTCTCGATACTGCGGCCCGTACCATGCTGTTTGGGCGCAAGCAGGCGGTCGGTCATAGCGTGCTTGCAGGAGCGACGCAATTTCTGGTCGTCGGCGTAGCCAAGCAAGGGCCGGGAGTGGCCGCGAATTCGTCGCCGACTATGTGGATAGCCGACACTGCCTATCTGGAACGCGTCAATCCTACCGCCGATTTGGACAGCATCGCTGTGCGTCCCGCCTCGGGCGCTAGCGTATCGGGGTTGGTGGCCTCACTCACCACGATGTTGATCCGGCGTCATCAGGCTTTAGATTTCCGGATTTTTGATACGGATACGATTCGCGCGACGATCCTATCCACCGACGACAAACTCAAAGGATTGATAGTCGCGATGTCGGCAATCACGCTCGTGATTGCGGGAGTCGGCGTGATGAACATGATGTTGACTTCCGTATCCGAACGAACGAGTGAAATCGGCGTGCGAGTGGCGATCGGGGCGCGCCGCCTGGAAATTCAGTTGCAGTTTCTATTTGAGGCCATTTTCGTCTGTCTTTGCGGAGGCATCGTTGGACTGGCACTCGCGTATGGCGCCAACCGCCTTACCGCCAGTGTCCCTCAACTGAGCATGATCTTTTCCATGAACTCGGTTGTGATCGCCTTTATCGTATCTAGCGCGGCGGGTATTGTCTTCGGCTCGTATCCCGCATTCAAGGCGGCTCGTCTAGACCCGGTTAAAGCCCTGGTCGATGAGTAAGCGACCCTTTTCATCAGGCATTGCATCTTACTTGCATCCCGGGTGAATTGAGTCGGTGACGTGGGCGCTGTCACGTTGGCGGGTATGGTCGCGTAAGATGAGCCAATGAAACCAAAATCGCTCTCACGGCCATCGATTCCCCGCAGCGATCATCAGCCAGGCGGTTCGCTGGTATTTCCGTTTCCAACTGAGCCTACGCGACATTGATGAGCTGCTGTTCGAGCGCGGCGTGATCGTCAGCTACGAGACGATCCGCCGATGGTGCGAAAAATTCGGTGCGACCTTTGCCCGGCGGGTCAAGGCCGCGCGACGAAAGCCGGGCCGCACCTGGCATCTGGACGAAATGTTCGTGAATCTGCGTGGCGAGCCCTGGCTGCCGTGGCGTGCGGTCGACGAACACGGTGCCGAGCGGGATCGTTATCGACCGGTTACGCAGCTACCCGGCGGCCATGGCCGATATTCCCGAACTCGCCAACGTCAAGCATGTGTTCGTGAAGGCCGCTGCCCGCGTGAACAACCGCGCCGAGAACAGCCGTCAGCCGACCCGCGAACGCGAGCGACGCATGCGGGGATTCGCGACCCGGCGTGCACTCAGGCTTTCCTCGAGCGCTTCGGGCTGATCCGCCAGCACTTCGCCCTGAAGCGGCATCTGCTGCGTGCTTGGCTTTATCGCAAACACCTTGCCGTACGCTTCTCGACGTGGCATGACTTGACCGGGGCCACCCGCAATCCGTCTGCCGCATGAAACCGGCAGATCGCGCTGGCGCTCCTTGTGAACATACTCCGCTAATGTGATAGCGCCCGGCGAATACCGGGCGGTGCCGGAACGGTTCCCTCGCATGAGGTTCGACATGTGGAGTTCGACGACCGGACAGGTCAGGATCGCAAGCGCATCGCGAATGCGGTAGCTGTAATGCGGCCACGCGCCAACGTTGATCAGCACGGCATCCTTGCCCGCTTCGCAAGCATGATGGATGCGCTCGTACATCGCCGCCTCGCTGTTCGTGCGGAACGATTCGACCCGCACGCCCCGTTGTTCGCCCTGCGCCTGCACCCTGGCGTCGATATCGGCGAGCGTCACCGTTCCGTACCGCGCGGGGTCGCGCTTGCCGAGCATGTTGTGATTGATGCCCTGAAGCATCAGCACATTTTCGCCGGGTTCTCCTTTGCTCCGCTAGTCGAGCGGCACCGCGAGACGGTCGATAACGGCGGCCGTTTGCGGACGCACGCCACGCCACCATGCAAACGCTTCGGCGGCCTGCTCGACGAGCATGCCGACGCCGTCGGCGATGCCATGCACGCCTGCATTGCGCGCGAGCCGCAGGAACGGCGTGAGCCGCTTGCCGTACGCCAGTTCGTAGGCGGTGCCACCAGGCATGAATACGCTCGGCGGGACGGGTGGCAGTTCGCCAGCCAGGCTTGCCGAGGTCGCGTTGACCACGAGATCGAAGCGGCCCATCGCCGCCAGATCTCCATAACGGCAAGCACGCAGTGCGGCGTCACGCGAACCGACCTGGGCCACCAATGCCTCGCCTTTGGACACGTCGCGGTTGGCGATGACCAGTTCGGCGGGACCGGCAGCGAGAAACGGCAGCAGCGCGCCACGCGCCGCGCCGCCTGCACCGAGCATCAATACGCGTCTGCCAGCGAGCGGGACGCCGAGATTGACCTCGATGTCGAGCAACAGGCCTATGCCATCGAAATTCTCGGCAATGATCCGGCCGTTCTCGAACTTGAGCGCATTGGCCGCGCCCGCCAGCGCCGCGCGTTCGCCGCGCTCATCGGCGAGCGCGAAGGCCTTCAGCTTGAACGGCGCGGTGACGTTCAAGCCCTTGCCGCCTTCGTCGGCGAACTGGCGCACCACCCTTGCGAATCCGTCATCGGGGTCTAGCGGACCTTCGATCGCGACGTACGACATCGCCTGTTGTGTCGCTTCGGCGAACAGGCCGTGAATCAACGGAGATTTCGTGTGTCCGATCGGATTGCCGATCACCGCATACTGGTCAGTCATGGTGTCTCACTTCGAATAGAGAACGCCTTCACTTTGCATCGCGTCGATTTCGGCGGCGGAGAAGCCGAGCGATTGCGCGACCTCCGCGTTGTGCTGCCCGAGATCGGGCGCGACGTCGCGGATGGTCGTGTCGCAATGAGAAAAGCGGAATGGCAGGTTGGGCAAACGCAGCTTTCCATAACGCGGATGCTGCTGCTCGACCACCATGCCGCGCGCCTGGATCTGCGGATCGTCGAGCACTTCGTCGATGCGCTGCACCTTCGCGCAAGGCACATCGATGCCATCCAGTAGTTCCAGCACTTGTGCGACGGGCCGTGCGGCGACCCACGGCTGCACGACGGAGAGAATCGCCTGCCGATGCGTGTTGCGGCCACCGCTGTCGTGAAAGCGTGAATCGCTGCCGAATCCGGCTGGTCCGCCATGTGTTTCGATCAGCGCGGCGAGACGTTTCCATGCGTCGTCCACTTGCGCCGCGATCACGAGGTCGCCGTCCGCGGCCCGAAACACGCCGTAAAGCGTCGAGGTAGGCATGTCGTGGCCGGTTTGCTCCGGCAGCACGCCTCGCAGCGTGTAGCACTGCACCGCGTACTCGTGCATCGAAACGAGCGTGTCGTACAGCGCCATGTCGATGTGCTGGCCGCGGCCGCTCTTCACGCGTCCAAGCAGCGCCGCGTTGATCGCCGCCACCGCGTGAATGCCGGTGTACATGTCGCCGAGCGAAATGCGCAGCAGCGGCGGCGGTTCGCCCGGCGTGCCCACCATCTGCATGATGCCGCTCCTTGCCTCCGCGATCAGGCCAAAGCCCGCACGATGCGCGTCCGGCCCCGTGTGGCCATACGCCGATATCGAGCAGTAGACGAGACCCGGATTGCGCCCGGAAAGCGCCTCATAGCCCAACCCCAGTTTATCCAGCGCGCCCGGGCGGTAGTTTTCGACGAACACATCGGCGGAGTCGCACAGGCGGTGCATGAACTCCTTGCCGCGCGCGTCCTTCATGTTGACGCTGACGCCGCGCTTGCCCATGTTCAGTTGCAGGAAATAGCCGCTTTGCTGGTCGTCGAGCACGGTGGCGTGCTGGCGTCCCGCGTCGCCGCTTCCCGGGCGTTCGACCTTGATGACTTCAGCGCCGAGCGCCGCGAGGCAGCGGCCCACGTAGGGACCGGCGAGGAAGTGGCTGTAGTCGACAACGCGTATGCCTTCGAGGGGACGAGCCTGCATCAGAACGCTCCCGGCCGGCGCGGCACCATCAGACGATGCTCGCCGCGTTGCACTACCTTGCCATCCTGATTGATCAATTCCGACGGAAGCACGACGATGCCCCAGCCCGGACGGCTGTTACTGGGTCGCATGGCACCGATGCGAAACTTCACGTGCAGCACATCGTCGACCTTGATAGGTTGCAGAAAATCCCACGTCCAGCCGAGCGACATGCCGGGAACAAAACGGTAGTCGCTCCGGGTCTTGAGGCCGTCCGCAATCGAGAGCCCGAACAGCCCATGCGCGACGAGGCAGCCGAAGTGGCTCGCGTTGGCATACGCTTCGTCCACATGCACGGGCGTGTGGTCGCCCGTGAGGTCGGCGTACGCGAGAATGCGCTCCTTCGTCACGGTGTAGCTCGGGCTCACGCACTCGTCGCCTTCGCGGGCGTCGTCCCAGTACTTGTCGATGATCGTCATGCTCACGCCTCCACGCGTGGGTTGATGCTCAGCGCCTGCGCGACACACGACGCGGGCCTCGCCTGAATCAGTTCGACGGCAAGGCCGTCGGGCAGACGCAGCCAGTTGCGCCCTTGCGGCATTTCGCTTGCGCCATGGGCCTTGGCCGCGGCCAATGCCGCTTCCAGGTCTTCACACATGACGCCAAGATGCGCGAGGCGCCCTTCGGGACCTTCGTATTGCGGCGCATGGATGAACTGCAGGCCGCCGAGCGTCCAGTACTGGCGCGGCGCGTCGATGGTGCCGTCGACTTCGCGCATGCTCATGCCCAGCACGTCTTCGAAGAAGCGGATATGCCACCGGATGTCCTTCACCCAGATGGCGACATGCTCCAGATAAGCCTTCGAGCCGCTCATGCCGTCGCCTCCTTGCGCTGCTGGTCGGCCATTGCGCGCTCGATGCCCTTGATGCACGCCACCAGCGTCGCGTTGACGGGCGTCGGCACGCCGAGCCGTTGTCCCCAGCGCACCACCGAGCCGTTGATGAAATCGATCTCCGTGACCGAGCCTTTTTCGAGGCTCTGCAGCATCGACGTCTTGAACGCGGGAGAGAGGCCAGCGGCTGCGAGTGTCCAGGCTTGCTCGGGGTCCGTCATCGACAGCGCGATGCCGGCCGCCCGCGCAGCCGCCATGGCTTCGCCGATGGCCGCGAGCGCCGTCGCCTTCAACAACGGCTCGTCATAAAGCTGACCGTAGGTGAGCCGCGTGATGCCCGTGATCGCGCCCGTGGCGACGTTGACGAGCAGCTTGTCCCACATCGTGCCCATGATGTTGCCGCTGACCGTGGTCATCAGCCCGGCGGCGGTGAACGCGTCGGCAATCGCCTGCACGCGAGGCGTGATCTGGCCATCGACTTCGCCGATATAGGTCACCTTGCCGGTGACGCCCGACTGGATATGCCCCGGACCGCGCAGCACGCCTCCGACATACGTCTTGCCTGCCAGCACGCGCTCGCGGCCCACGATATCGGCGAGCACGTCTTCGTGTCCGAGTCCGTTTTGCAGCGAAAGCACGAGCGTTTCGGGTCCGATCAGCGCGAGTGCGCCGCGCATCGCCGCGTCGGTGTGGAATGACTTGACCAGCACGACGACCACGTCGGCCACGCCGACTTCGCTCGCGTGGGTCGCCGCGCGCACCGCGATGCGCCGCGTGCCGTCATCGTCGTCGACCCGCAGACCGTCGCGACGCATCATGTCGACACGGACGGGCGAACGGTCCAGCAGCCAGGTTTCGTGGCCGCCCTCCGTGAAAGTGGCACCGATCGCGCAGCCTAGTGCGCCGGCGCCGAGAATCGCAATCTTCACTGGGCATCTCCTTGACGTTCAGGCACACGATAGGAGTTGCCGCCCATATCGGCAATGCAATGACTACAATGACGTCATTGCGACAGACAATAATTCCCGCCACGCCATGATGCCGCCCGATTTACCCGATCTGAAGCTGCTACAGCTCTTCGACCTGCTCTACGACACGCGCAGCGTCACGCGCGTCGCGGAGCAACTGGGGCAAAGCCAGCCGACCATCAGCATCTGGCTCGGGCGGCTGCGCGAAACGATGCAGGACCCGCTTTTCGTCCGCACGCCTGGCGGCATGGCGCCGACGCCGCAAGCCGACGCGCTGATCGGGCCTTGCCGCGAAATTCTCGAATCGCTCCGGCGCTTCGTCGCGTGGGAGATCGCTTTTGATCCGGCGACGGCGCAGCGGCGCTTTCGCATCTGCATGACTGACGCGAGCCACATCACGCTGCTGCCGCGCCTGCTCGCGCACGTGCGCGCGCAGGCGCCCGGGATCCGGCTCGAGGCTGCGGGAATCGATGGCAACACGGAGCGCGCGCTGGAGTCGGGCGAAGCCGACCTCGCGATCGGCTATGTGCCGTGGCTCGGCGGCGGCATTTATCAGCAGCAGCTCTATCAGCAGGACTGGGTGTGCTTGACCAACCGGCATCACCCGCGCGTTCGCGGGCGTCTCGGTTTGAAGCAATACCGTTCCGAGGGGCACGTCGCCATCGAATCGGGCACGGGTGCGCAACTGCTCGAACAGGCGCTGGCGCGCGAGCGGATCGAGCGTGACGTCGTGCTGCAACTGCCGGGGTTCCTCGGCCTCGGAACGATCGTCCAGACCACCGATCTGGTCGCGACGTTGCCACGTCACATCGGCGAAACGCTCGCGCAGGCGGGCGATCTCGCCGTTCATTCGTGCCCGGTTCCCGTAGATGGCTTCACCGTGCGACAGCACTGGCATGCGCGATATCACCAGGAGGCGGGGAATCGCTGGCTGCGTGGGGTGGTCGCTCGGTTGTTCGGGGTTTCATCGTAAGAGGCCAGTTCAAAAAGGCGGCTCGATACGCCTGAAGATGTCCCAACAGACGAGCGAGCAACCGAGTTTCAGGAATGCTTCGTGAACGTCAGCCCGTCGCTCGAAGCGAGTGCGTAGGCGGCGAAAACTATGAAGCCAGGCATGAGTGCGTTCGACCACCCAACGATGCTGTCCGCCGCGTCATCTACAGGCCGTGTTGGCGACGCTTGGAGCACCGCGGCACTCGCATGAACCTGCATGCCGCATGCTTTCGCTCGCCGGGGATGGCCGCAACGAGCCGCCGTCGTCGACATAGCAGACCAGGGCTCGCGACGACACCCCGCCCAAACAATCCGAGCCCTCGCAGCCCTGCCATGCAATCTCACTGCGCGGTCTGCAGCGCCGACGCACCGTCCCCCGCCGCGTCCGGATTCGGCACCAGCTGCAGCCGCACGCGCAGCGGCTGCAGCATGCCGGCGGGCGGCGGCGCCAGCCGCACGCCCGTCAGCAGCCGGCGCAGCGAGGCATCGGCCTGCGCGTCGCCGAGCGATTCGAATTCGAGGCGCGTGACCGCACCGTCGTCGCCGATCCAGGCCCGCAACGCCACGGCGGGCAGCGCGGCGGCGGCGTCCGTGCCCGAGGCGGTGCCCACGCGGTCGCCGAGCGTCTGCTCGATGCGCGCGGCGGTGTCGCCACCGGTCGCGAGCGCGGTCTGGAACTGCTGCCCCACCTGCTGCGCATAGCTGACCCACGCGGCCGGCGCCGCCGTCTGCTGCGCGTGAGCCACCACGGGCGCGACCGACGCCAGCAGGCCCGCCACCGCCAGCCATGCCGCAACCGCCATACCGCGGCTCGCCGCGAACCGCGCGCGCTGCCGGCGCCCCGGCACCCCGCGCCGGCCTGATTCGAACTTCATGCGTTTCCTCTCTCCGTTTTGCTTCGCCATCATCGAACCCGGCCTCAGCCGAGATCGAGCGGCACATACATGCGCGTGTCGCCACGCTGGACCAGCAGCGCGACGCTGCCGCGCGAGGCATTGAGGCCGGCCACCAGCGCGCTCACGCTCGCGACCGGCACGCCGTTCACCGACAGCACCACGTCGCCGGCCTTGAGCCCGGCGCGCGCGGCCTCGCCGCTGGTGCTCTCGACCACCAGCCCGGGCGGCCGGGCCGCTGCAGGGGCACCCGGCGCACCCGCAACGCCCGGAGCCGCGGGCGGCCTCAGCACGAGCCCGAGCCGCGCCAGCACCGGCACCTCGGCGGCCGGCGCGGTGCCGCTGTCGAGCGCGCCGACCACCACCGGCAGATGCTGCGCATGGCCGCCGCGCCAGATCAGCAGGTCGGCCTGCCGGCCGGGCCGAATATGCGCGATGGTGCCGAGCAGGTCGGCCGAATCGCCGACCGCGCGCCCGTCCACGGCCAGCACCACGTCGCCTGCCTGCAGCCCGGCGCGCGCGCCGGGGCCGCCCGCCGCCACCACCGTGACGAGCGCGCCGTCGGCGCCGGTCAGGCCGAACGAGCGCGCGAGCGCCTCGTCGAGTTCCTGCAGCGCGACGCCGAGGTGCCCGCGCGTGACCTTGCCGTTGCGCAGCAGCTGGTTCTTCACGTCGAGCGCGATGTCGATCGGAATCGCGAACGCGAGCCCCTGATAGCCGCCCGTCTTCGAGACGATCATCGAATTGATGGCGATCACGCGCCCGCCCAGATCGAACAGCGGGCCGCCGGAATTGCCGGGATTGATCGGCACGTCGGTCTGGATGAACGGGATGTAGCTCTCGCCCGGCAGCGAGCGCGCCTTGGCGCTGACGATGCCCTGCGTGACGGTGTTGGCGAACCCGTAGGGCGAGCCGATCGCCATCACCCAGTCGCCCACCTCGGTGCGCGCCGGGTCGCCGGTGGCCACGCTCGGCAGGTCGTGCGCGTCGATGCGGATCACCGCCACGTCCGAGAGCGGATCGCTGCCCACCACGCGGCCCTTGAACTGGCGCTTGTCGGTCAGCTTGACGTCGACCGTGGCTGCGTCGCCGACCACGTGGCGATTGGTCAGGATGATGCCGTCGGCGTCGACGATGAAGCCCGAGCCGAGGCTCACCTCCTCGCGGTTGCCGATCACGCGCCGCGCGAAGAACGGCGCGAGCGGATTGTCGGGCGAGATGCCGGGCGGCAGCTGGATGCCGACCTGGGTGACCTCGCGCGTGACGCTGATGTTGACGACGGCCGGCCCGTAGCGCCTGGCCATCGCGGCGAAGTTCGGCAGCGCGCCCGGCTGCATCGCACACGCACCGCCCGGAGCGGCCGGCGTCTCGGCCGCGCGGCCGTTGGCGACGAAGCCCGCCGAGGCGAGCCACATCACCGCCAGCACGCGAGCGCCTTGCCGCGCGCAGCTTCCCATGATGCTCTCCGTGATTGGCTCCATGAGTTGCCTCATGCCGCGCCGCATCGCGGCGGCGCTCCGGCCCGCCGCCACCGCCGCCACCGCCGCCATGCCGGCACGCCGCCGCCGCCCGACCGCGCGCTCAGCTGCCATGGCCGGCGAACAGGATCAACGCACGCAGTTCGTCGATGGTGAAGCGCCCGTCGAGCGTGATGGCGCCGCGGCACCAGTCGGGCCGGTCGCGCACGTCGTCCCAGTCGATCCAGCCGCTCGCGCCCCTGAGCAGGCACCGCGCCGCGCGCTGCGCGGCTTCTTCGTCGCTGCCGGGCCGGTGCGCCGGCCCGGTGGTGAGGTTCGCCTGCATCTCGATGCTCCCGCTCGTGAGTGTGCTCTGGATTCGCCGCGAAGGCCGTCGCGCGCGGCGCCGTCAGCGCGGCGGCACGACGATCGGCACGCCCGGGCGCTGCGGCGTGACGGACTTCCCCCAGGTGTTGCCGAACCGGTTGCGTTCGGCCGACAGGTTGAACGTGCCGACCCGGTTCGACGGCTGCGTCGCCAGCTGGCTCGACGCGGGCTGCGAGGCGCCCGCGGCCGGCGCGGCCGGCGGCTGCAGCTGCCGGCTCAGGCAGTCATACGACAGCGCGCGCACGCCGTCCACCTCGGCCTCGACGCAGACGCTGCGCGGATCCTTCGCGCCGGCGTCCTGTCGAGCCTGTTCAGGCTGCACGGCTGGAGCGGCAGGCAGCGGCGTCTGCGCCGGTGCCGCGCCCGCCGCGAGCCAGCCGGCCAGCAGCGCGACGCGCCAGCGCGCCGCCATCGTGTCGTGCCGGTCCGCGCGGCGCATCTCAGACGCCTCCGGCGCGCGCGCCGATGAAGCGCCGGAACACCGCGCGCTCATGATCGACCACGCGCGGCGCGGGCGCCTCGAGCGCCTCGCGCCACGCCTCGCGCATGCCGTCCACGCGATGCCAGCCGCAGACCTGCGCGCCAGTCGGGAACGGCGTCACCACCGGCTCGCGGTAATGCACGAGAAACAGGTTCGGCGCCGGCTCGGCGGTGCGCCAGAGATCGCTCGCGTCACGCACCGACGCCTCGAACCAGAAGCGGCCCCAGCGCGGCTCGCCGTCGGCGGCGGCCGCGCCGCCCGCCTGCGGCACGCGCAGGAAGCCGGCCATCACGAGCAGCACGGCCGGCAGGTCCTCGTCGCGCAGCGCCGGGTACGACCAGAGGTCGAGGACGTCGGCGAGCGCGAGCAGGTTCATGAAGCGCGCGAGCACGAGGCCGGGCCAGACGCGCCGCGCGATCGTGAAGTGGACGTCCCAGTGCTCGAGGAAGCGGCGCCGGTTGCGCCCGGCGATCGCGCGGTCGCCGGGGCCGCGCACGATCAGGTCGTCGGGTTGGTAGCGGCGCGTGGTCAGCGCGCAGCGCGCCGAGTTGCGCGTGCTGCGGTGGCGCGCGCGCCCTTCCATGCCGGGCATCGCTTCGAGCGCGCCGCCGCACAGCGGGCAGCGGGTCGGAAACGTGCCGGCCGGCCCCGGCCACGGATTCGCCGCGCTGCCGCGCTCGCGCGGCGCGGCGGGTGCCTTCGGCGCGCCATCGGCCGCCGGCACGTCACCCGGCGCGAGACGTTGCAGCGTCATGTCGATCCTTATGGCTCTCGTTGTTTTTATTGGGCGGCGGACAGCGCGCGACGCAGCGCATCCTCGTCGATCGGCGCGCTACCGGCGATCTTCGCGATGTAGGCCTGCGCGTTCTGCTGGGTCTGCTGCGCACGCAGCGCCGCGCGGATCTGCTCCTTCACGTCGGCGAGCGGACGCTGCGCGGCGGCACGCACTTCGATCAGCTTCACCACGTGGAAGCCCGTGGCGGTCTGGATCGGGGCCGACACCTGGCCCGGCTTCAGCGCGTCGGCGGCCTGGCGCACCGGCGGCATCAGCAGCGTCTCGGGCACGAAGCCCATGTCGCCGCCGTTGGCGGCGCTCGGCTTGTCCTGCGAGTTGGCCTTGGCGAGCGCCGCGAAATCGCCGTTGCGGGCGCGCATCGCGAGATCGGCCGCCTTCTTGCGCGCGGCGTCGATGGCGGCGGCGTCGGCGTTCGGCGGCGTGGCGATGTAGATCTGCGCGACGTGCAGCGCGCGCGGCGCCATGAAGGCGGCCTGGTTCCTGTCGTAGGCGGCCGAGATGTCGGCATCGGACGGATAGCCGGCGGGCGGCGCGCTGACCGAACCCAGATAGCTGCGCGCGATGATCTCGCGGCGCGCCTGCTCGATGGCCGTCTCCACGTCGGCCTGCTTGTCCCAGCCCTTCGCCCTGGCTTCGGCGAGCACCACCTTCTGCGCGAGCGTCGAACGCACGAGCTGGTCGAGCGCGCCCGGATCGGCGGCGAGCCGCGTGCGGCCTTCGGGGCCGACCGCCTTCAGCATCGGTGCGAGATCGGCCTGCGTGACCGAGGTCTGCGAGGCGCTGACGATCACGTCGCCCTGTGCGAACGCGGCGAGCGGCATGCCCGCGGCGGCGACGCCCAACCAGATGACCAGTTTCTTCATGTCCATGATTCCTGCTTGCGATTGCGTGTTCGTGATTGCGTGTTCGTGGATCACCACGGCCCGTTCGCGGCGCGGCCCCGCTTCAGGCCTCGCCGGCGAACCTCAGCCGCACCACCACCGGTTGCGGCATGCCCCTGGGCGGCACGGCGCCGATCTCGCGCCCGACCAGCGCGGCGGCCAGCGCCGCGTCGATCGCGGCACCGGCGGCGCCGTCAGCCGCGGCGCCCTCCCCGGTTCCGTCCGCCTGATTCCGCGCGTCCGCGTCGGTGCCCTCGTGCTCCGGCCCGGCGGCCACGCGCGCGATGGCGCCCGCCGCGTCGAGCCAGATCCGCAGCCGCAGCACCGGCACGGCGTCGCCGGCCAGCGCGCGCGCGTTTGCATGGCCGTCGATCGCGGCGCGCGAGCGCGCCGCCGCCGCGTCCGGCCCGTCCAGCACCTCGCGCAGGCAGCGCGAGACGCGATGCGCGTAGTCGCGCCAGCGCCCGGGCGCCGCGTCGAACGCCACCGGCTGCGCGGGCTCGTCCGGCCGCCGCCCGCGCGCGAGTTGCGTGACGCGCGCGCCGAGCGAGCCGACCAGCCGCGCGACGGCGCTCATGCGTCGGCGGCCGTTCCGCTGGTCTGCCGCGCGGTTTCGGCGGCCGCGCGGGCCGCCGCTTCCTGCTCGGCCAGCGCGGGCCGGCTGCGCAGATGCAGCAGGAATTCCTGCACGAGGCGGTCCCACAGCTCGATCGTCGAGCGCAGGTGGCGCTCCGACACGCCGCCCGCCACGATCACGTCCATCTCCAGCGCGAGGAACGCGCCGTGGCTCGCGAGCCGCGCGAAGCGCTTGGTGCGGTTCCAGGCGGCCGTCAGTTCGGCCGGCAGCTCGCCCTGCACCTGCAGCACGCAGCTCATCGTGTAGTCGAGGAAACGCGCCTCGGCCGCGCCGCTCTCCGGCGTCGCGCCGACCACCGGGTTGCCGAAGCGCACCGCGAAGCCGACGCCCTGGCTCGCGCTCATCAGTTGCACCGTGCCGTTGTGTTCCGCCGCCGTCACGCGGTAGCCCGCGCGGCGCAGCACCTCGGCCAGTTGCTCGGCGCCGATCGATTCGATCGCCGTGTCGTGCGCCGCGCGCTCCGTCTCGTTGTCTTGATGAATCTCAGCCATGTTTGCCTTTCCTTGGGGCCTGGGTGTTGCCAATCGACGGGCGGCCGCGGCACCGTTGCACGCGCAACGTGGTGCCCCGCCGCCCGCTACCTCTTTCCTCACTTCGCGCCGGAGGCGGCGGCCGGAGCCGCGGCGGCCGGCCGGCGAGCCGGGTCGTACTTGCCGGCGTAGAGCGCATCGCCGTAGCGCTGCCCGATCTCGTCGTACTTCACGCGCGCCGATTCGGCGAACGGCTGGCGCGACGACAGCAGCGTGCCGAAGCCGACGTGCTCGTAGGCATCGAGAATCTCGTGGCCGACGCGATACAGATCGGTATTCTGGGCCTGGCAGGTTTGCAGTTGCGTGTCACGCGACGTGATATCTGCCTGCAATTTGGTGCGTTGCGTCTCGCCGGCATGCACGCTGGCCTCCAGCGCCTCATACGAGGACTTCAGTTTCGCGAGCGCCTGGGTGTCCTGCGCGTGGGCGGCACGCTCCTCGGCGAGCGAGCGCTTCGCGGCGGCCTCGCCGCTCGATTCGCCCTTTGCCGCGGCGAGCTGCGCCCGGGCGTCCTTCAGGTCCGCCAGCGCCTTGTCGCGCGCCTGTTCGGCGGCGGCCTTGTCGGCCGTCAGCTGTGCCTGGCCGTCCTGCAGTTGGTGCAGCTCCTGGGTGGTCAGGCGCAGCTGGCTGCGCAGCTTGTCCTCGATGCCCTGCGCGTCGGCGGCCGGGGCCGCCGCCAGCAGCGCGGCGGCCAGGCCGGCGGCGAGCGCGGCGTGGGCGTGCGCGTGTCGGGGGGATCTCATCCGGGTCTCCGTCAGAAGCGCGCGTTGAGTTCGAGCTGCAGCACGTCGATCGTGACGGGCGGCCCGTACACTTCGCGCGCGCTCAGGTAACGCGCCGACACCCAGGTGTCGCGCGCGACGGCGTAGGCGGCGCCGAGCACGTAACCGCGCGCGTTGGTGCCACCCAGGTGGAAGTCGGGGTCGGTGAACGCGTCGAGCGTCGCGTCCGGCTGCAGGTACTTGTAGCCGACCGAGAAGTTCCACTGGCCCTTGTCATGCGGCTCCGGCTCGCCGAACGTCGCCTTCGCCATGAAGCCGTTCGGACCGCTGTGATAATCACTCTGCGCCGCGTGGATCGAGGTCGA
The DNA here is from genome assembly GCF_001411805.1 of Burkholderia plantarii. Taxonomy (NCBI): domain Bacteria; kingdom Pseudomonadati; phylum Pseudomonadota; class Betaproteobacteria; order Burkholderiales; family Burkholderiaceae; genus Burkholderia; species Burkholderia plantarii. The sequence continues at coordinate 2,576,211 of NZ_CP007213.1, forward strand.
CTCGTAGTTGTTGACGGGCAGCGTGGCCGCCGAGAACGCCTTGTTGGAGTTGTAGGCGAGGTTGCGCACGAACTCGCCGTCGAGCCGCAGCTTGTAGCGGTTGGCGATCACCGTGTCCCACTGCGCCTTCAGGTCCAGCAGGCGGTAGTTGTAGGCGAGCCCGAACAGCTGCGGCTCGGGCGTCATGCCCGGCACCTTGGTCGGGTCCTGCACGATGTTGCGCAGCGCCACCAGCGTGTTGCCGCCCTGCACGAAGGCCGGTGCCTCGTTGTCGGTGTTGCAGCTGGTCGTGCCGAGGGAGAGCGCGCATGGCGAGGACAGCGTGCCGCGCATGTTCTGGTAGTCGTAGTAGGCGACCGCGCCCTTCAGGCGGTTCTGCTCGTTGATCTTCCACTCCGCGCCGAACTGCGCGCCCACCATCCACTTGGTGTCGCTGCCGACCTTGTCGGTGCTGTTCGACGGGAAGTTCTCGCTGGTGTACTGGATCGGGAACAGGCCGAAGGTACCGAACAGCGTGACGTTGTCGTTGCCGGGCAGCGCGCGGCGGAAGTTCGCCGCGATGCCGTCCATTTCCAGATCGTCGGCGAACAGCAGGTCCGACTTGAAGAACGGGTTGTCGAACCGGCCCGCCACCACGTTGAGCCACGGCGTGGGCTTGTAGCCGAAGAACGCCTTGTTCAGCCAGATGTTCTTCTTCGCGAAGCCGCCGCCCGCGGTCGCGGTGGTCGACACCGGCCCGTTGTCGTTGCCGCTCGCGAGCTGGATGCCGGCCATGAACTCGTCGGACAGCGTCGCCGTCACGCCGAGCCGCGCGCGGTAGCGCAGCAGGTTGTTGCGGTTCTGCGTGGTGTTCTGGGTCGGCAGCTGCGCCGGGTTGGTGTTCTGGTTGATGTCGAAACCGGTGCCCGACGCGTTGATCGCCTGGAAGTTCGTGACGTTGTTGGTATTGCGGCTGCCGTAGAAGTGATACTCGTCACGCACGCGCAGGTCGCCGTCGAGCTTGATGCGCGAGACCCAGTCCGGGAACGTGTTCGGCTGCGCCCAGTTCTCCTCCCTGGCCTGCGCGATCACCTCCTGCTTGACCTGGTCGCGGATCTGGTCGCGCACGACCTGCGGCACATACGGCACCGCGACGTCGCCCGGGCGCGTCGGCCCGTTGACGACGGTGGCACCCGCCACGCCGGCCACCACCGGGCCGCGCCCGGCCCTGGCCTGCACCGCCTCGGTCCGTGCCTCGCTGATCAGCTCGCTCGCGTTCTGCTGCGTCAGCACCCCGCGCTTCACGAGCAGGTTGATCAGGTTGATCACCACGCTCTCGGTCGGCGCGGCATTGCCGGCCGCCGCCTGGGCCTCCAGCGACTGCGCTCGCGCATCGCCCGCCCCCGCGAACCCGAGCGTCAGCGCGGCCGCGCCGATGCACGACATGCGTACCGGCATCGCCCCCCGCGAACGCCCCCCACCCCGTACCTGCCTGTTTTGAATCATCAAAGTGCTCCGAACACTGACTGTTCCTGTCCGGCAGCGCCCGCGGCGCGGGCCTGCCCTACGTTTTCTTCCGCGCGCGGCTAGGCCGGCTTGCGCCCCTGCAACTTCACCGTGACCGGAAAGCTGGTCGACGGCGGTGGTCCCTGATCCACCTTGCCCAGCTTCTCGACGGCCGCGATCACGGCCGAATCGATCCTCGCGTCGCCGGTCGATTGCGCGATCGTCACCTTCGTGATGCGGCCCGACGGGTCCATCCACAGATGCAGGCTGCCCGCGAACTGCGTGCCGCCCGCGTCCTGCACGCCCTTGTCGGATTCGATCGCGTGCTGCAGCGTGTAGACCATGTACTGCGCGTAGCTGGCGTTGCCGAAACCGTTGCCGGTGCCGTTGCCGCCGCCCATCCCGCTGCCGTCGCCCGCGCCGATGCCGAAGCTGTCGGTGCCGGCCTGCGCCGGCGCGTTCATCGTCATCGGCTTCGGGGTGTTGTCGGACGGCTTGGGCGCCTCGGCCGGCTTCGGCGCGACGGTCGGCTTGTCCACCGGCGTCTTCACCTCCTCCTTCACCTTTTCGGGCGGCGGCTTCTGCGGCGGCGGGGGCGGCGGCGGCGGCAACGGGATCACCGTGGTCACCTGCGGCGCGGCCGCGCGCTTGACGCCGGCCGTGTCGCCGGCGAAATGCCAGACCAGCGCGGCCAGGCCGGCCACCACCAGGGCGATCACCACCGGCTTCACGAAGCGGCGCGGCCCCTTGTCGGGCGGGCCGCCGTTGTAGGTCATCTCCATCGCCGGTCCCTAGCCGCCCTGCTTCGCGCGGCCGGTCACCAGACCGACCTGCGAGAGATCGAGCCGGCGCAGCAGGTCGAGCACGTCCATCACGCGCTGGTACTGCACGGCCGCGTCGCCCTTCAGCACGATCGGGAACTCCGGATTGCCGGCCTTCTCGGTGCGCAGCCGGCTCTCGAGCTCGTCCATCGTGACGGGGTACGCGTCGAGGTAGATCTGCCCCGAGTCGGCCACCGTGATGGCCTTCGTCTTCGGCTTGGCGAGGCTCGCGGACGAGCTCGCCTTCGGCAGATCGACCTTGATGCCCTGCACCGACGCGGTCGTCATGATGATGAAAATGATCAGCAGCACATACGCCAGATCCAGCATCGGCGTGATGTTGATGTCGTCGTAGGGCTTGTCGTCGTCCTGAACCTGCATGCTGTTCTCCCGCGCCGGTCAGTCGGCAAGCACCGCGTGATCCGGCGAGCGATGGGCCTCGGCCAGGCGCGTGACGAATTCGTCGACGAACACCTGCATGTTGGCGGTCACGTTCTTGTTGCGGATCAGCAGGTAGTTGTAGCCGAACAGCGCCGGAATCGCGACGAACAGGCCGGTGACGGTCGCCAGCAGCGCGGCGGCGATGCCCGGCGCGATCGCGTTGACGTTGACGTCGCCGGCCGCGGCGATCGCAGCGAACGTGATCATCACGCCCACCACGGTACCGAGCAGGCCGAGGAACGGGCCGCCCGAGATCGCGATGGTCAGCAGCACCATCGACTTCGACAGGCGCTGGTTCTCGCGCACCAGCGTCGCGTCCATCGAGGCACGGATCGCCTCGATCGATTCGTTGGTGATCACGGTGCGGCCCTGGTCGTTCACGCGGCTGTGGATTTCATGCACGCCGGCGCGGTAGAGGCGGTACAGCGACGACTTGTAGAGGCGCCGGCCTTCGTCGCTCTGCTCGTCGACGTGCGCGAGGCCCACCAGATGGCGGCCGGCCACTTCGCGGAAGCGCTGCACGAAGAACGCGTTCGCGCCGTCCACGGTGCTCACGTAGCGCGCCTTGGCATACATCACCACCCACGAGATCAGCGCCATCACCATCAGGATGCCGATCACGACCCACGCGTCGATCGTCACCGAGTGGACGATCACGCCGAAGTAGCCGAAGCCGAAGCCGGACTGCTTCTCGTCGGCGCCGTAGACGACCAGCTTCGATTCCGAGCCCTGCGAGAGCACGTCGACGCCGATCGCGAGCGGCGAGCGCGCCACGCGCGACAGGCGCAGTTCGTCGAGCGCGCCGCTGTAGGCGGCGAACCCGGCCGGCGCGCCCGGCGCGTCGGCGCCGATCACGGCCGGCGTGTTCAGCGCCGGCAGCGCGCCCGCGACCTGCGCGACCTGCTTGCCGTTCGCGTAGACGGTCAGGTTGTGGCCGTCCCCGGTCACCGCGATGTGGGTCCACTGGTTGGCGACCACCGGCGAGGCGGCCGGCGTGCGAAGCGTGGCGCCGTTGTCGATCTCGGCGAACGGCACGCCGTTGTCGAGGCCGATCAGCAGTGCCTTGGCGCCGTCGCGGCGGCTGTAGAGCAGCACGTTCGGCGCGAGCGCCGAGGGCTTGACCCAGGCGCTGAACGTGAAGCTGCCGCCGGCGGCCAGGTTCAGCGAGGGGCTGGCCGGCAGCGTCAGCGAACTGTTGCCGTCGAAGCCCGCGCCCTTGCCGATGATGCCGTCCTCGACGGTGCGCACCGTCGCGGCCTGCGCGTTGTTCGCGTAGGCGGTGGCGTCCTTCGGCGGCGCGCCCGAAGCACCGTTGAAGTGATAGACGAGCGTGGTGTCGGCATCGAACGTCTCGGCCGGCCTGCCGGCGTCGGGCGCGTTCTTGTTGCCGTAGTACATCCAGATCGACTCGGTCGCGCCGGCCGGCATCTTCGGCACGTCCACCCAGATCAGCGCGACGCCGAGCACCGCGTCGTACTGGTCGATGTGGTAGTTGAGCGGCGTCTTGTCGTCGGACGAGACGAAGCGGATGTCGGCGCCGTTGTCGGCCAGGCCGTCGAACTGGAAATTGCCCGAATGCAGGCGGATCAGCAGCGGCACGCGGCCGGCCGACTCGGTCAGGTTCGCGCCCTTGGGGCTCGCGTCGATCGTGATCGCCTTGCGATACGACCAGTCGTTTTGCCACCACGCATTCGCGATTCCCGGCAGCGCGCCCAGCAGCGCCGCCATCATGAACACCATCACTCGCTTCACGATCCACTCCCCGTTTGCGCCTTCCGACTCTCGGCCCGGCACGATCAAAAAAATTCAGAATCCAGCTTGGTCAGAAACCCAGTCGTACATAGAAATCGAACCGGGGGCTGTACTGCCGCGTGTAGACACCCGCCTTCAACGGCCAGCCGGCCTCGAAATCCGCGCTCGCGTACTTGAACAAGGTCGCGCGCATGCCGAAGCCGACGCTGAGCAGGTTGAAGCTCGAGGTCTGCTCCACCAGCGGGCTCAGCAGCCACAGGTGCGCGGCATCGACGAACGCGTGGAAGCGCAGCTCGTCCACGCGGCTGCCGAGCCGGTTCGCGAGCGACGGGCTGCGCAGTTCGAGCGAGCCGATCACGCCGCTGTCGGCCGTGTCCTCGGCCTGCAGGTAGCCGCGCACGCTGTTCATGCCGCCCGCCGAGAACTGCTCGCTCGAGACCAGCGGCGAGTTCGCGATCTGCGCGCTGACGTGCGCGCTGGCCTGCGTGTCGTTCTTGAAGCGCTGCGTGTGATTGATGTCGAACTTGCCGTAGAGGAAGTCCGGCGTCGCGTTGAAGCGCTTGTTGTCCCAGTCGTTGGCGCTGCTGCCGATGCCGCGGATGTTGGTGACGAGCGCCGCCGAGAACGAGGTCGACGACTGCTTCAGGTTCAGCTGGCTGGTGTACGAGATCGTGACCGGCAGGTACGTGAGCGGCGCCGCCGAGGTCTGCCCGACCAGGTTGACGTCCTCGTCGTAATGCTTGTGGTCGATCTCCACGCTCAGGTTCTGCGAATAGGTGTCCGACGACGGCAGCGCGTAGATCGCGGTGAAGCCGTAGGTGGTGCCCTTGCCGAGCACGTTGCTGCCGCCCACCGACGCGACGTTGCTGTCCGAGTGGACGATCGTGGCGAGAAAGCTCCAGTGCGTGTCCTGGATCGGCGCGAGATACGAGAACGCGTAGACGCGCGCATCGGTCGGATGCTGCGGCGCCACCACGTAGGTGCCCGAGATGATGTGCCCGAGCTGCCAGAGGTTCGTATAGCTGAGCGTGGCCGTGGTGCGCAGCAGCGAGGTGCCGGGGCTGTTGTCGTTGTTCAGTTCGAGCGAGCCGTGCAGCGGGCTGTGATCATCCACCTTCAGGTCGACGTCCACCGTCTGCGGCATCACGCCGGGCTTGAGCACCGGCACCACCTGGCGGTCCGCCGAGCGGTTCAGGTCCGACAGCTGCGCCTGCGCCTCGGTGAAATCGGGCACCTTGCCCTCGGCGAGCGCGGGCACCGCGTCGCGGATGTTCTGCGGCGAGTTGTATTGCGCGCCTTCCACGCGCAGCCGGCCGATCCTCGCCTCGGTCACCTGCAGCAGGATCACGCCGTCCTTCACCTGCTGCTGCGGCAGCTCGACCACGACCGACTGGTAGCCGCGGTCCTGGTACACCTTCTGCAGGGCGTCGCGCGCCGCGTTGACGTCGTCGAGCGTGCGGCCCGGCCCTTCATACGGATACACCGCCTTCTCGATGTCGAGCGGCTGCAGCATGGTGTTGCCGCGCACGATGAACTCGTTGACGTCGAACCTGCGCGGCGCGGCCGGCGCGGCGCCCGCCGGCGCCGGTCTTGCTCCGGCATCGGCGTCCTGCGCCCGGGCGCCGGACGCGAGGCTCAGGCCTCCGACCAGGGCGACGCCGGCCAGGCAACGGCGGCGCACTCGCCTCGGTTCGTGCGGTTGGTGGTCTACTCTCGGCGGCATGCGCCCTTCCCCTTTTTGTCTCGGATCCTGCCAGTCGCGCGGGCTCGTGCGACCCGCGCTATCCAACCCGTGTTGCAGCTTGATGACAAATACTTAGTCATCCCGATCGATCGACGTGCGTCGTGCCCCGTGGCGCACGATCCGTTCAGTCCCGCATCCGTTCCCGTGGCCCGTGCGGCCGCTGCCGCGCGCCGCCCGCGGGCCGCACCGCGCGGGCCTCGAGCGTGAACCGCGGCAGCGCGTCGATACGAACGTCGCGCTCGCTCGCGCAGGTATCGAGCACCAGGTCCGGCGCGCGCGGCGGTTCATACGGCGCTTCGGTCCCGTGAATCCCGGCGGCGCGCCGCGCCGCGTCCGGGCGTGCGGCCCTTTCGGCTCGCGCGCCTCGCACACGCCGAGCGCGGTGTCGACGTACACCTCGCGATACGGCTCGCCGATCACCGCGCGCGGCCGTCCCGGCACCGGCTTCGGTGCGCGCGCCCGCCGTCGGCTCATCGCGATTCGGGCTGCTTATCGGTAAAGACGAAGCGGAAACCGCCAACCCGCAAACTTTCGTCTCCATCTTCGTTCACGACGCCGCGCGCGCCGCGTCCTCGTCGTCCTCGCGCGGCCTCAGCTGCCAGAAGCCGCCGTGCATCGTCACGATCGAGGGCGTGTCGAGCCATTGCTGCGGGCTCAGGATTTCGGCGCGGCGCACCTCCGGCATCACCTGCACGTCGAACACCTCGTCCACGCCGTTGAAGAACTGCAGAATGCCGAGCACCTCGCCGCCGGCCGCGTCGAGCGCCGCCACGCCGGCCACCAGGCCGCCCGCCCGCGCCTCGATCGGCAGGCCCTGCGGCCCGCGCCGCTCGCGCAGTCGCGACAGCCCGACGAACAGCACGCCGCCGTATTCGCAGAGCCCATGGGTAAATCCGGGCAGCGTCGCCAGCACGCGCTGCGCGCCGGTGGCGGGATCGATCTGCAGCACGCGCCCGCGCCCGCCCTCGAGCACGTGCAGGCGGTCGCCGATCACGCGCGGCGAATGCGGCATCGACAGCCCCGAGGCCAGCACGTGCCCCGACGGCACCTCCATCAGGATGCCGCCGTGCGCCATCTGCTCGCGCCAGCCGAACGGCGCGTCGCTGCGCGCGAGCGCCGTGGCGAAGCGAACCTTGCCCTCGTGGAACGCCATGCCGTTCAGGTGGCAGCGGTCGTCCGCCTGCAGCGCCGTGACGAACGGCGGCTGCCAGATCGGCGTGAAGTTGAAGAAACCGTCGATCACGCAGATGCACGAGAACCGCGTGTTGACCGCGAGCACCACCTGCTTGTCGAACACCATGTCGTGCAGGTCGAGGTCGCCCGTGCAGTAGGTCTGGCGCGGCACGAACATCGCGTCGTAGTAATCGGTGCGCGGCGGGTAGTGCGGCGCGAGCGTCGACACGTTGGCGAAGATCATCAGCTCGTTGACCGTCGCCACGGCGAGCCGCTGGTTCGACACCGCCATGCCCATCGAGCGCGGCAGCGGGCAGGCCGACAGCGTCGGCACGCCGTTGTCGACGCCGAGGATCGCCACGCCCGACGGGCGCCGGCTGATCGCGAGCGAACAGCCGAGCCGCGAGAGCACCTCGACGAAACGCCCGGTGTCGCGCAGGTTGATGGTCGGCGCCGCCTCGTCCCGCGCGGCGTCCCGTGCCTCGTCCCCGCCGGCCCCGGCCGGCCGCGCCGTCGCGAGCCCCGGCGCCGCGCCGTCCCGCGTCGCGGCCGGCGATGCCGCGCTACCGATCTGTTCCACTGGCTCCCCATCCATCCGTTGTCGCGCGGCCGGCATGGCATGCGCCGGCTCGCGGTCGATCCGCGCTTCGCCGGCGCGCCGCATCGGCGCGGCCGGACTCGAAGCGGCTCACAGCTACTAGACGGAACGACGCGTGATTTGCCGCAGGCTTTTTTCAGGCGTCGTCGTTTCGTGATGCCCGCGGCGGCATGCGCCCGCCGGACGACGATCGGCCCCGATCGCGCGCATGGCCGCGTGCCGCGCCGCGTTGGCGGCGCATCCGGTCGAGAGAGGAAATGAAGCGGTCGGCGGGGTGGTGCGATCCGCCGTCCACATCGGTGCGGGAGCATCGCGCCGGCCTGGCCCGCCGGTCGCGCATCGCGTCGTCACCGACGTCTGTATTCCTGTTCCGGCCGCCCGTACCCGGCGACGCACCGGCGCGGCGCGAAATCCGCGCGTGCCGCCGCCCTGTCCGTCGCCTGCGCGCCCTCTCTCGCGCGCCCGGCCGCCGTGCGGCCCGCATCCAACGTGAACCGCGCGCCTATCGTCGGACCACAACCGGTCAATTTTTGTGACACCTCGCGCGAATTCGCGACGCGCGGAAACGAAACCCGATTCGACGCCTTCATCGCCACGATGCCGTCGCTCACCCGCGAACGCGCGCGGCCAAACCGGCGCGCCCCGATGACATCGTTTGCAAACCATTTGCGGGTCCGCGCGCGCCGATCCGTCTTGACAATTGACGGTACGAAAAACGGTACCGGGGGGATGCCGGCCCGATGGCATGGCGTTCGCCCACGACCCCCGCCTTCACGAGGCATGGAGAACCCCAACGGTGAGAGCATGTCGATCGCCACGATAGTCCGGCGCTGGCTCGCCGCCCGCCTGGCCGCCGCGCAGACGGCGGGCGTCGCTGCGCGCGGCGGCCGCGCGAGCCGCGGCACGCGCGCGCCGTTCGCCCGGCCGCTGCGCTGGCGCGCGCCGTGGCTGCCGTGGCAACTGCTGTCGTGGCTGCTGACGAGCCTGCTGGCGCCGCCGTTCTGGGCGATCGGCACGCTGCTGCTGATCAATCCGGACAGCGACCAGCCGTTCTTCTGGGCCGCCGCGATGGCGATCGTGCCGGTCGCCAACGGCATCGCGATCGTCGCCACCAACCAGCGGCATCATCAGGCGCCGTTCACGGCGCGCCGCCCGGCGGCCGCGAACCTGTTCGTGATCGGGCTCGCCGTGGCCTGCGGCCTGTTCGCGCTGCTGCTCTGGGCCTCGCATTCGAGCGAGGAACTGATCGGCCTGCTGAGCGTGGCGGCGGACGGCGCCGGCGGCATCGCGTTCGCCGCGCGCATCGTGCTGCTGGTGGGCGGCTTCGGCATCGCCTCGTCGCTGCACGCGAGCCTGCTGCACGCGTGGCTCGCGTTCGATGAATGACATGAAGCGGCGCCATGATGACGGCACGACCCGGGCGCCGTCGCATCACCGGCGCCGCGTCGCGCGTACCGCCCCACGCATCGGCGCGGGCATCCCCGGAGCGAAATCCACCATGCGGGCATCCACCGCCGGCCGCCAGCGCGGCATCGCGATCGTCACGGTGCTGCTGGTCGTCGCGCTCGCGGCGACGCTCGCCGCCGGCATCGTCTGGCGCGAGCAGGTCGCCACGCGCGACGTCGAGAACCAGCGGCTCGCCACGCAGGCGCTATGGGCCGAGCGCGCGGCGGTGGAATGGGCGCGCGCGCAGCTGCACGCGCAGATGCAGACCTCGAACGTCACGTTCCTCGGCCAGCCCTGGTCGGCGCCGGTGGCCGACGTGCAGCTGGCCGACTTCCTGCCGCCCGACGCGCTGGCCGTCAACGCCGATCTCGCGCATGCCTGGATCTCCGGCCACGTCGAGGACGCGCAATCGCGCTTCAACCTCGGCAACCTGGTCTCGCGCCCCGGCGCCGGGCGCCCGTGGCAGGCCAACGGCGAGGGCGTGCTGGCCTACCGGCGGCTGCTCGGCGAGCTCTCGCTCGATCCCGAACTCGCGCAACGCACCGCCGACGCCATGCTGAACTCGCTGCGCCCGACGCCGGGCCCGGGCGGCTGGCCGCTGCAGCTCGTCACCGCCGACGACCTGACGCGCATCCCCGGCTACAGCGCGAAGACGGTCGAGGCGCTGGCGCCCTACGTCACGCTGCTGCCCGACCTGACCACGGTGAACGTGAACACCGCCGCCGAGCCGGTGCTGGTGGCCGCGATCCCGAGCCTGTCGCGCAGCCAGGCGCACCGGCTCGCCGAGCGGCGCAACACCGCCTATTTCGTCAACACGGGCGAGGTGGCGGCCTACCTGCTGCCGGTGCAGACCGGCACGCCGAGCCTGCCCGACGGCTCGCTCGCCGGCGTCGACAGCAGCTTTTTCCTGGCCCACTGCCGGATCCATTCGGCGCGGCTGAACCTGCGCGTCGATACGCTGATCGCGCGCTACGGCACCGGTCTGTTTTCGTGGACCGAGGTGCTCTGGGTCCATCGCGTGACGACCTGAGCGGCCGGACGCGCCATCCCTCAATCCCCCGCGCAAACGACGTCGCGCGCCGGCCATGACGGCCCGGCGCGCGGGAAGCCGCAAGACGGCATGAAACCGGGGAGCCGCTCGCCGGGGTGGCGGACTCGACGAAGCGGATCGAAGCCGGCCGCCCCACCTCGCGCGCCGCGCCGGTTCGCGTCAGTTGAGCGGCGCCTCGCCGAGGCCCGCCGCGGCGCTCACGGCCGGCACGCGCTGCACCGGGCCGCCGCCGTCGAGCGACAGGCGGCTCACGCTGGTCTCGCGCACCTCGCCGAGCAGCCGGTTCCAGTCCTCGATCGACACCAGCAGCGCGATCGGACGGTTGTACTTGGTCACCATCACGAGCGCCTCGCTCGCATGGCGCAGCGCCTTCGACGGATTGCTGCTGAAGTCGCGCGTGGCCATCGCGATGGTGCGCAGGCTGAACACGTTCGAGGTCAGGTCGTCGTTGTCGTCGTGCAGCAGGCGGTCGAGCGTGGCGGCGCGCAGCAGCGTCTGCGACTTGGCCGAGAGCCGGTGCTCGCGGCGCTTGCGCCGTTCGCTGCGCGGATCGACGTGATGCGCGAGCAGCCGCAGCAGCGTGCCGAGCGTGCCGATCGACAGCAGGTCGTAGCGCTGCCACCAGGCCGGCGGCAGCGCGATCATCATGCCGATGTAGGCGCCGCGCACGCCGCCGGCGACATGCGCGGGCAGGCGTTCGGCGTCGCGCGCGTCGAGCGCGAGCTCGCCCGTCACCGCGCTCGCCATCACGCTGAACACGTTGTAGGCGGTCGCCACGATGCCGCGCGCGAGCGGCAGCGCGCGCGCGGCCACGTCGGCGGTCAGCGCGCCGTCGAACACCGGATCGACGCGCAGCGGCAGCGTCTGGCGCCATCGCGCGCGCGCGAGGCGCATCACCCGCGGCGCGTCGATCAGCGAGGCCGGCGCGTTGGTCAGCACGCCGACGCGGTCGCGGCCCGGCTCGTCCGGGCGCCATTCGACGCGGCGGAACACCGTGGCGGCCTCGCCCGGCGCGTCGCCGATCATCGCCACCGGCTGCTCGAACACGCGGCCGCCGTCGAACTCGCCGATCTCGCGCGCCTCGCCGTGCGGATGCCAGACCGGCGCGCAGCCGTGCTCGCGCAGCACGAACACGCCGCTGCCGCGCGGCCAGCCGGCCAGGATCGCGGCGGTGCTGAAGCGGCCGTCGATCACCCACAGCTCGCCGGGCTGCACCGATTCGAGCAGCGAGCCGACGAACGCGCGCTCATGGACGCGACCGCGCTCGTAGGGCACCAGATCCACCACCATGCCGTGCTCGGGATCGTAGACCGGCAGCAGGCCCGGCGGCAGGCCGCCGGTCTCGTCGGGATCGAACACCACGCAGCCGTCCGGCCCCGGCGTGCAGGCGAGCCCCGACGGCAGCGCGCCGCCGTCGAGCACGCGCACCCGCAGGCCGCCGGCCGCGTCGGCCCAGTCGTTGGCGCGGCGCGTGGCGAGCGGCAGCAGCAGCGCCGTGCCGTCCTTCACGAGCGCGCGGCCCCAGCCGGCGCGCAGCCGGCTCATGCGGTCGTGCAGCGCGGTCACGGCCGGCGCGAAGCCGGCGCCCATCACGGCGCCGGTCGCGGCCCCCGTCGATGCGCCGGGGCGCAGGGCCTCGCCGATCGCCACCACCGCGTCGGCCACGCAGGCGATCAGCGCCTCGCGCAGCGGCTCGCGGTCCGCGTCGTCATCGATTTCGGCGGCCTCGAGCCACTGGTCGTCGATCGCGCACTGCATCACGAGCCGCGCCATGATCGCCATCGGGCTGTGCTCGACAAAGCGTTCCAACACCGTGCGTATCACCTGGTCACCTCTGGGTTGAAGGGGGTTGGGGCGCCGCGCGGCGCGGAACCTCCGGCGCGCGCGGGCCGTCGAACTTGACGCGCCGCAATTGGCGCATGAGCATCGGGTGCATCGCGACGGTTCGCGACGCCGCGCGGCACCGCACACCGATGGCGCACGAGGCCCCCGCATGTACGTAGACCCCCGCGTGGCCCACGGCCGCGCACGATTCGACCTGAGTGGTTCGCCGCGACTCGTCGCGGAGGCGCGGCGCTGGGAGATCAGCGACGTGATCACGCGCGCGCTCGACACCTTCGCCGGCGAGCGCAACCGCCGCAACCTGATGCGCCTGCTGTCCCGCCAGATCGCGCCGCGTCTCGCGCGGCTCGGGCTCGAACCCTACGTCGGCCCGCTCGGCGGCCGCGAGGGCCTGTTCGTCAATTTCGCGACGATGAGCGCCGAGCACGGCCTGCGCGAGTTCGAGCTGCACCTGACGGTGCCCGACCTGGTGCTGCGCAGTTTCGCGACCACCGCGATCCGGCCGCACGCGGTCGCGCGCTGCATGCAGCGCAACGGCGCGATGGCGTTGACGGAGATCGAGCACGAGACGCGCATCGCGTTCGTGCTGGCCCGCGTGATCCGCGGGCTGGCGCGCGCCGAGCACTGGCGGCAGCTGGCCGTGCCGACCCCGCGCGGCCTGTTCGTCGGCGCGCTGACCGATCACGACGACGTCGGCCTCGCCACCTACTTCCGGCCCGGCGACAACGACCGGCCGTCGCGCTGGCAGGCCTTCGCCGCGCTGTTCGCGGCCATGCCCGAGTGGCTGCCCGGGCAGGTCCGCACCGGCGGCGATTTGATGCATTGGATGATCGACCATATCGTGGCGCTGCAGGCGTCTGCTCCGTTCGTCGAACGTTTTCCGTTTCTGCTCGAACCGTATCGCAGCGTCGACGACCCGCTCGACGCCACCTGGGCCGCCGCGCGCGCTCACGCCCGCGACGACGGCCCGGTGCCGAACTGACCGCATCGATGTCACGTTGTCCCCCGATGTCGTCGGCCACTGCCACGCGCGACGATCCGGCTGCCGCCCTCGACCGGGCATCCGTTCGCCGCTGCACGGCCCTCGTTTACTAGGTCGCCGCGGGCTCGCCTAACCCGCAGATTTTCTTTTCCACCTCGCCCGGGCCGGCCGCGATCGGCCGCCGCGGCACGATTCTTTCCGTGACGGGTAGGCAGGTACGATGTCGTATGCCACAATCGCCTCCGTATCAACGAACGGATCCCTGCGATGACGCCGAACTCCCTCCGCCTGACCGCTCCGGTTGTTACCGATAGCGACTCGATCCGGTTCTCCGCCTATGCGCCCGGCTGGGGCTACACCGCCTACGCGCTGTCGGCCGAAACGCTGCGCCAGCGCCTCGGCGCCGCCGATGCCAGCCCGCAGCAACTGCTGCTCGCGTTCGAACTGGGCAAGCAGCGCCTGATGCGCGCGATCGAGCAGCGCATCACCAACGCGTCGCATGGCGAACGCGTCACGCTCACGCCCGACGATCTGCGCTGAATCCCCCCGCGCGGGCCGCCGCCAACGCGTCGGCCCGCCAGTCGCCCCCTCCCCCTTCATCCCGATCCACGCGCGGCGCCGGCCGTCGCGCCGCGGCTTGCCCGGTGCGGCGCGCTCGGTGCAGATGGCTCAGTGCAGATCGTTCACGCCGAGCATCCGCAACGCCGCCCACAACCACAGCACGTCATGCATCGCATCCGCGTGCGCGACGCTCTGCGCGCACCAGCGCTCGCACGCGGCGAACCCTCGCTCGGCGCCGTCGTCCACGCGCAGCCACAGCAGCCAGCGAATCGCGCCCTCCTGAATGACCTCCTCGGTCATCGGCACCGCGCCGTCCCGCCCCTCAGCCTCCGACACGCTCGTCATGCTGCCGTCCCTCGCAGTTCAATCTCCGCCGTCTCGTCCGCCCGCCGTCGTTCCGGCGCGCGCGGCCTCCCCTCCCGCACCGGATGCAGCGGTACGTCGCCGGGCCGCGAATCCACGGCCGCGCGACGGCGCCTCTCATGGACATAGTCGCTTCAAGGTGCATCGAACCCGCAGCGCGAAAGTGCGAAAAGCCCGGTAAAACCGATGAAGCTGCATCGCGAACCGGATTGCCGGGCAGGCGGAAACGAGATGGAGAACGAAACATCGCGGCGCGCGCCGCCGGCTGCGGGCGAAGGAAGGGACGCGAAGATTCAGGCGGGCGCGAGCACCGCCTGATGGCGTGGCGAGTCGCGAACCAGAGGCAACGGGAATACGGAATGCACCGGACCGACGGCGACTGAAACGGCGGCGCGGTGCTTCAGGTCACCAGCACGATGTTGCCGGGCAGCCGCGTGATGTGCGCGCCGTAGAGCCGCCCGAGCAGGTCGATCACGCTGTCGACGCGCGCGATCGGAAACTGCGCCTGCATGCGGTTCTCGCCGAGCGAGGCGTTGCGCAGGATCACCTTGCCGGGCCGGTAGCGGTTGATCTGCTCGACCACGTCGGACAGCGGCACGTCGTTGAACACCAGCACGCCGCGCCGCCACGCCGTGACCGGCCCGGTGTCGACGCGCGTGACCGGATCGACGCGCCGGTCGTCGTAGACCACCTGCTCGGCCGCGACGAGCGTGCGCCGCCCGCCCGGATGGTCGAGCGTGAGGCTGCCCGACATGCAGGTCACGCAGACCTGCCCGTCCATGCGGCGCACGTTGAAGCGCGCCACCGCGGCGTCGATGCGGCCGCGCCCGGCCACCACGGTCACCGGCCGCACCGGATCGGCGCGACCCGGCACCGGCGCGGCGGCGTCGATCTCGGTCTCGCCGGCGACGAGCTCGAAGCCCTGCGCATCCTGCGAGCCGATCATGTCGAGCCGGGTCTGGGTGTTCATCTCCACCGTCACGCGCGAGGACAGCACGATCTGCCGCTGCTCGCCGGTGCCGGTGCGATAGTTGGCGGCCAGGTCGCCGAGCGACGGCCACAGCCCGAGCGGCGGCCGGACCGCCAGCCATGACGCGCCCGCCGCCACCGCGAAGCCGATGAACGCGCGCCGCCCGGTGCGCATCGCGCGCTCGCGCTTCGCGACGCCGGTCCAGGCCACGCCGCCCGCGCGTTCGTCGCGTGCCAACTCGCCGGCCGCGGTACGCAGCAGGCTCCAGGTTTCGCGCAGGCGCCCGGCGCGGGCCGGGTGCTCGGCGCACCAGCGTTCGAACGCGTCGACGTCGGCCGGCCCCGCTTCGCCGGAGCGCAGCCGCAGCAGCCACGCGCTGGCGGTATCGTGCGCGTCGTCGGCGGGGTCGAGCTCGGCATTCGTCATCGTCGGGTTGCTCAAATCAAAATTTGCGGGGTCCGCCACGCGAACCCGGATACGTATCGTCGTCTTCCTGCATGCGCTGCAGGCAATGCTTCATGGCGGCGCTCAGCTCGCTCTCGACGAGGCGCAGCGAAATGCCGAACTGCTCCGCGATCTCGCGGTTGAGCAGGCCGTCCACGCGCGCGGCCACCAGGATCGCGCGGCGCCGCGGCGTGAGCCCCTGCAGCACGTCCTTGAGCGCGTCCACCTTGCGGCGCGCGGCCACGATCCGCTCGGGATCGGCCAGTTCGTCGGGCAACTCGAGCACGGCCTCGATGTCGTCCTCGTGCAGATGGCGCCGTTCGCGGCGATGCTGGTCGATCGCGACGTTGCTCGCCATGCCGAGAATATACGCGTCGGCGTTGCCGATCTGGGTCGAGACGTTGGCGTTCTCGAGCCGCAGCCACGTCTCGTGCAGCGCGTCGGCGGCGTTGTCCTTCGAGCCGGTCGCGCGCTCGAGGCGCCGCACGAGGTGCAAATAGCGCGACGCGATGAGTTTCCTCAGGCCCGCGCGGGAAGTATCGGACATGGCCGCTCAGTTCCCGCCCGCCGCCGACGGGCAGCGGAAATGGACGCCGTTGCCGGTCGGGCGCAGCAGGATCGTCACCGGCTGCGGCAGGCCTGCCGGCGGTGCGGTGTCGAGCTGCAACGCGCGCAGCGCACGCAGGATCGCCGCGTCTCGCACGGCCTGACCGCTCGATGTCACCTTGTTCACCGCCACGACTGCCCCCTTTTCATCCATGCGCAGCTGCGCCACGAATCGATAGCTGCCCGGCACGGCGGCCGGCTGCGCGCAAAGCGCCTCGATCATGCGTTCCTGCAGCGTTCCGGCGAACGCGCGGCGCTCGGCGGATCCCTCGATGCCGTCGACCGGCAGCGCGCCGTCGGATCCGTTGTCCGTCGGCGTCGCGGCCAGCCCCCTCGATGCCGGATCGGCGACGATGATCGCTTCGTCCGGCTGCGTGAAATCGGCCCGCAGACCGGTTCCGACCAGCACGCGCCGCAGCGCGTCGCGCGGCGCGTAATCTCCCTCCAGCGGCGCGCTCATGCGGCCTTCCAGCAGCGGCGCCGGTGCCAGCACCACCAGCTCCGTGACGCGGGCGAAGCTCTGCAGCGCACGGGCGAGCGGCTGGGCCGGCAGGTCGAAGCGCGCGGTGCCGGCCGCGGGCGGCCCGGCGTCGGACGGCGCCGACACCGTCTGCGCCGCCGCGCGGCACGCCGGCCACGCCAGCAGCCACAGGCAGGCGAGCAGCGCGAACAAGCCGGCAGGCGGCCGAAAACGTGTCATGAAACCCCGGCCGGATGAGGCATGGCGCGGCCGCCGCCATGCCGCGAGAACGCGGATCGGCCTCGCGTCGATCGAACGACCGATTGTGATCGGGCCGTGTGACAGTCCGGTGACCCATGCCATGTTTCGAAGCAATCGTCGTGCCGCATGCCATATCTACCGCATGCCTACGGCGCCGCCGCCGGCTGCAGCGTGGCCGACACCGTCGCGATGCCGGGCTTGCCGCCGGCGCTCGCGTGGGCGGCGGCCACCCGCACGTGCTGCTCGCGGCGCGCGCGTTCGAGCCAGTCCATCCAGGCGCCGAACGGCACGCCCTTGATGTCGACCTGGATCGCGTTGCCGGCCACCATCAGCTGCGCGCCGGCCAGGCCCGCCTGCGTGAGCGAGGCCGACAGCGCGTCGCGCAGCGCGCCGCCGGTGGGCGCGTGCGCGGCGGTGGCCGCGCGCAGGCGGCGCGCCGCGTCGGCTTCCGCGCGCATCGCGACCCACTGCGTCCGCAGCGCCGGCAGCCGCGCCGCCACGCGCGCGCGGCCGGTGTCGGCCGGCTCCCAGAGCGCCGAGTGGATCAAGGCGACGGCCGCCACCGAGCCGACCGCCAGCAGCAGCGTGCGCTCGCGCGGCGTGCGTGCCTCCCACCAGGTACTTACGGCTTCGCGTGCCGCGCCGAACCGAGGGTCCATTTCGCGTTGTCCTCCTGGATGGACAGGCCCTGGGCCTGCAGGCGACGGCGCAGGCCGTCGGCGTCGAGCGGCGTGCCGGGCTTGAACGTCAGTTCGAGCCCGCCGTCACGGTAGTCGAGCGTGGCGATCGCATCGGACGGCACCGGGCCGAGCGCGCGCGCGAGCGCGGCGGCCAGCACCGCGAAATCGTCGGCGCGCGGCTCGCCGGCCTCGGCGCGCAGGCGCTCGACGCCGGCGTGCAGCTGGGCCGGCGGATCGAGCACGGTGTGGGTGCCGGGCAACGCGGCGCGCAGCAGGTCCGACATCTGCGCGGTCAGCGCGGCCTCGCGCGCGCGCAGCCGGTACCAGTCGAGGTTGACCGTCACCAGCGCGAGCGCCAGCGCCGCCGCCGCGACACCGATCGCGAACCGCCACGGCCGCAGGCCGGCCGCCGAGGCGCCGCCGCCGCGCGCGCCCGGCGCGAACTCGAACTGGCACAGATCGAACGGGCAGCCGAGCGCGCCGCGCGCGAGCGTCTCCCACGGCATCGTGCGGGCCGCGAGCGGAAACGCGCTGGCGAGCGGCGCGGCGGCGGTGGCCGGCGCGCTCGCGACGGTCTCGGGTGCCGCGTCGCCCACGGTCACCACGGCCGCGGCCGCCATGGCGGTGGCCGTGGTCGCAGCGACGGTCGCCACCACGGCGGCGCCGGCCGGCTCATCGGCCGGCTCATCGGCCGGCGTCACGGCCAGCGCATCGACCGGCTCAGCGACCGGCGTCACGGCCAGCGCATGGACCGTGACGCGCTGGCGGCTCGCGAGGCTCGCGATCGAGCCGTCGAGCGCCGACGCGTGCGTCGCGAAGCCGAAGCCCGAACGGCCCTGCTTCACCGCCACGTCGAGCCAGCCCGGGCCGGCCTCGTCCTGCTCGCCGTCGGCGGCCGCGCCGCCGCGCGGCACGCGCGAGACGATCAGCACGTCGGCCACCGGCGGGGGCGTTTCGGGTGGACAGTTAGTTGCATCATCGACCGCGACCGCCGGGGGTACCGAATTGGCATCCGCGGCGGCCGGCGTCGCGTCGCTCAGGCAGGGCTCGCTGCGCGTCGCGTCACCGGGCGGCGCCAGCGCCGGTTCGGCCGCCGCGCCCGGCGGCATGCAGTGGATCAGCGGCACCGCGCGCAGGCGCCGATGGCCGCCCGCCGCGAACGCGTCGAGCAGCGCGCCGAAGCGCTCGCGATCGACCACCGCGACCTGCCGCTGCGTCTGCCCGGCCAGCGCCGGGCCGACCGCCACGTGGCAGCGCTGCGGATCGTCGATCAGGTGTTCCTCGACCACGTTCGGCAGGAGGCGTCGCAGCTTCGCGCCGGTCACGGGCGGCAGCGTCACGTCGAGCAGCAGCGTGTCGCGCGCGGCCAGCACCAGCACCGTCGCGCCGGCCGCGGGCCAGGCGCCGGCGGCGGCCACGCCCGCGCGTTCGAGGCGCCCGTGGCGGTCGAAGCGCGCATAGGGCAAGGGCGCGTCGCGCCAGCTCGCGGCGTCGAGGGCATCGAGCGGCGGCAACAGGACGATCAGGCTCGACATCGCAGGCTTCCGGAATGTCCGTGGTGCATGAACAGGATGGGCGGACGGCGCGTCATGGCCGCCGCACGATAAAATTGCCGATGCCGGTCGAGACGACCTCGAGCCGGGTCGATCCGGACGACAGCGTGATCGTGACCGGCGCGTCGATGCTCTCGTCGCCGATCACCACGCGCGACAGCGGCTTGCCGCCGTCGCTGTAGCGGATCGCCACGTCCGTCACCTCGGCACCCCAGCGACGCGGCCGGAACAGATCGTCGCCGAGCGTGCGCCAGTCGCCGCTCTCGGCGCGCTGCATGAAGCGGTAGCCGCCGTTCACCGGCTGCCAGGCGATCGGCAGCGAGCGCACCTGCGCCTCGTCGCCGGCCGACTCCAGCAGGCTCGCGAGCCGCTGCGCCTCCTCCGAGAGTTCGGTGCGGCGGTTGCGCGACGGCGCGAGCGTGACGGCCGCGATCAGCAGGCCCGCGATCAGCAGCACCACCAGCATCTCGATCAGCGTGAACGCCCGCTCGCGGCGCGCGACGCGCGGCGGACGCGGGGCACGGCGGCGCGCGCGCGGCGGCCGTGGGCGGCCGGCCGGCGGCGGGGCGGCCGGGGCGGCCGGGGCGCCGCCGGCCGGCGAAGCCGTGATCGACGTCGTGCTCGACGTCGTGACGGCCGGCGGCGCGGCGGCGGCGCGCTTACTGCCAGGAGCCGATGTCGGCATCGTTGCCCTCCCCACCCGCCTTGCCGTCCGCGCCGTAGCTGAACACGTCGATCGCGCCGTGCGTGCCCGGCGTCAGATATTGATAGGCGTTGCCCCACGGGTCGTTCGGCAGCCGCTCCAGATAGCCGCCGTCCTTCCAGTTGTTCGGCTGCGGGTCCACGGTCGGCTTCCGCACCAGCGCATCGAGCCCCTGCTCCTGGGTCGGGTAGCGGCCGTTGTCGAGCCGGTACAGGTTCAGCGACTGCATGATCGAGCCGATGTCCTGCCTGGCCGCCACGCGGCGCGCCTCGTCGGGGCGGCTCATGATCTTCGGGACGATCAGCGCGGCGAGAATGCCGAGGATCGCGATCACCACCATGATTTCGATCAGCGTGAAGCCGCGCTGTTGCCGTCTTGCCTTGCGGGTCGATCTCGTCATCATCCGTTCACTCTCGTGTCAAAGAATGGAGGTAGTCCAACTTCAATCGCAGCCGCGCCAGCGCCTGCCACGATCACCATGAAAGCCGCCGAATTGCTTCGTCATGCTCAACAATGCGTCACACCCGCCACGCTGCGGGCGCTCGGCCCGGCCGTCGCGACGCTGGCCGCCGCCACCGCGTTCGCCGCGATCGCGCTGTGGTCCGCGCGCGTGCTGCGCGCGCCCGAGCCGCCGGCACCCGCGGCGCCCGCCCAGCCCGCGCCGTTCGACACCGCGGCCGGCTCGCAGCTGTTCGGCTCGAAGGCCGGCGACGACGCGATGCGCGCGCCGCTGCTGCTCGGCGTCCTGTCGTTCGACGGCAGCCACGGCGCCGCGATCGTCGGCATCGGCGGCGAGCCGCCGCGCGTCGTGCGCATCGGCGGCGCGCTCGGCCAGGCCGGCAAGCTCGTCGCGGTGCGCGCGCGCTCGATCGTGATCGACCGCGACGGCCTGCGGCGCGAGATCGCGCTGCCCGCCGCGACCAACCCGAACGCCTTCGTGCGCTGAGCGGCGCGTTCATCCGCGCGCGGCTCCCGCTAGCGCCACCCGAGCCGCCGCGCATCACTGCACCATGTTGTTCAGCTCGATGATCGGCATCATCACCGCCAGCACGATCACCAGCACCACGCCGCCCATCGCCAGGATCAGCAGCGGCTCCAGCAGGCTCGTCAGGAACATCGTCTTGCGTTCGAGTTCGCGCGATTCGCCTTCGGCCGCGCGGTCGAGCATGGTGGTCACGTCGCCGGTGGCCTCGCCGGAACGGATCAGGTGGATCAGCACCGGCGGGAACGTCTTCACGTGGTTCAGCGCGCGCGACAGCGAGCTGCCCTCGCGCACGCGCACGATCGCGTCGTCGATGTTGGCGCGCATCGCGCGGTTCGACAGCGTCTCGCCGGCCGCCTGCAGCGCGCGCAGGATCGGCACGCCGGCCGCGCTCAGGATGCCGAGCGTGCTGGCGAAGCGCACCGTGTTGTAGCCGCGCACGATCTTGCCCATCAGCGGCGCGCGCAGCGACCACGCGTCGAACGCGAGCCGCGGCTTCGGCCGCGCCAGGATCCTGCCGGCCAGGAACACCACCAACGCGATCGCCGCGAGCGTGGCCCACCACCAGTGCCGCACGAAGTTCGACAGCGCGAGCATCACGATCGTCAGCGTCGGCAGCGCCTGCTTGGTGCTGGTAAACACGTTCGCGACCTGCGGCACCACATAGCTGAGCAGGAACGTGACGATGCCGAACGCGATCATCGTGACGACCGCCGGGTAGGTGAAGGCCAGCACGATCTTCTGCTTCAGCGCGTTGCTCTGCTCGATGTAGTCGGCCAGACGCGACAGCACGATGCCGAGCTTGCCGGTGTGCTCGCCCGCGGCCACCAGCGCGCGGTAGATCTCCGGGAAGTCGGCCGGATGCTGCGTGAGCGCGTTCGCGAAGGTATGGCCGCCCACCACCTCGCCGCGAATCGACGCCATCAGCTCGCGCACGTATTCGCGCTCGGCCTGCTCGCTCAGCACCGACAGCGATTCGCTGAGCGGCAGCCCCGCGATCAGCAGGCTGGCGAGCTGGCGCGTGAGGATCGCCTGTTCGCGCTGGGAGAGCTTGCGGCCCAGCGCGAGGCGCTGGCGGCGCCGGCCGTCGCGGCGCCGCGCCGCCGGCTCGACCACCAGCGGCGTGAGGCCCTGGCCGCGCAGCTGGCCGCGCCCGGCGCGCGCGCTGTCCGCTTCCAGCACGCCCTTGAGCGTGCGGCCCGATTGATCGATCGCTTCGTAACGGAATGCCGACATGTCAGTGTCCTCCGGTAACGCGCATCACTTCTTCCAGCGAGGTGCTGCCGGCCGCGAGCCAGCGCTCGGCGTCGTCGCGCAGCGTGCGCATGCCGTTCGCGCGGCCCGCGCGCAGGATTTCCGAGTCGGGCGCGTTGTTGTGGATCTGCGTGCGGATCGCGTCGTCCACCACCAGCAGTTCGTACACGCCGCGCCGGCCCGTGTAGCCGGAATGGCCGCACTTCTCGCAGCCGACCGGGTGGTAGATGGTGCGTCCTTCTTCCTCGCGCGGCGCCTTGCAGGCGGGGCACAGCTGGCGCACCAGCCGCTGCGCGAGCACGCCGAGCAGCGACGAGGCGAGCAGGTACGGCTCCACGCCCATGTCGGTCAGGCGCGTGACGGCCGAGGCCGCGTCGTTCGTATGCAGCGTGGCCAGCACCAGGTGGCCCGTCAGCGGAAACGCCAGGCAAGACTAAGCAGCGAACCGGCGCAAATTCGTGACGAATGTTGGGCTACCTTTTGGCGCGTCATGTTCACTCCGGAAGCAATGGCGCGCGATATCGATATTGGCCTTCATCAAGTAAAAAAAAAATTCACGACGAATAAACACATCGATATTGCCGGTGCATTTCTTTACGCATCCCGATTTACGCCGCGTCGTGCCGGATGACAATTGAAGAGGTGAATGCGGGGCGCCTGGAGGGCGTTGAAAATGATGGGCAACTTCCGCCATACGATTGACTTGTCGATCGGTTAGGAACGCGTTAAGCCTTTCTGGCATTGGGTTTTAAGCGATCCTCGCGGTCCGGCCCGCGGCGGCGCGTGGCCTGGGCAGGATGCCGTTCGGATTTTCGTCACACGGGCCGAACATGAATTTCGCCCGCCTCCCGAATTGAAATACCGGGTACAAATGTTACGTACCTTCTGCTATTAAAAATTCACACTCGTTTTCCGGATTTCACACTACAGTGCTTTCGCGGCACCAACGTCTGGCCGCAAGCAACAGCGAGCAGCATCCATTTATCTTCGTCAGGGGAATTCGAATGAAGTCCAGCAAGCGCAAGATCTGTCAAGTTTTGGCCCTCGTCGTCACGGGTCTCGGTGCAACGGCCGCCATGGCTGCCGGTCCGGTCGTGCAAGGTGGCGGCTCGTCGCTCGTCGCTCCGACGATCCAGGCCGAAATCGCCAACTTCAGCACGTCGGTCGGCGCATTCACGTACTTCTCGGTCGGTTCGGGCGCAGGTCAAAATGCCTTCCTGAACAACCAGCCGACGTTCTTCGGCGCCGGCGTGACGGGCACGGTCGACTTCGCGAACAGCGATGCCGCCCTGCTGGCCTCGCAAGTGTCGGGCTACACGCTCGCCGGCTCGAGCGGCCCGCTGATCCAGATCCCGTACATCGTCACGGCCATCACGATCCCGGTCGTCAACAACGGCCAAACGATCACCAGCACGACCACCCCGCAAACGACGCCGGGCCAGTCGCACAGCATCGCGCTGAACGACAACGACCTGTGCGGCGTGTTCTCGGGCAAGCTGACGAACTGGAACCAGGTGACGAATCCGGAAACGGGCTCGGCCTACTCGACCAGCGCCCCGATCACGGTGGTCTATCGCACCGACGGCAGCGGCACGACCGAACTGCTGACCCGCCACCTGTCGCAAGTGTGCTCGACCGGCACGGGCGGCAACTCGAACGTGTCGTTCGTCGACTCGCTGACGTTCACGGATTCGTTCCACGGTGCAGCCCTGCCGTCGAACTTCACCGGCGCGAGCGGCAGCGGCGGCGTGCGTGCGGCGATCACGAACGCCAGCGGCGCGACGGTTGCCTACCTGAGCCCGGACTACACGAACACGTTCCTGGCCCCGTCCAGCTCGGTCACGACGTCGGCCGGCGCTGCCCAGCTGCAAGTGGCCAGCCTGGTGAACGCGCAAGACGGCGTGTACTACGCACCGACCTATCAGAACGCGACGACGGCCATCGGCACGGTCGCCGCGCCGGCCGGCCAACAAGCCACCAACCCGCTGAACTGGGTTCCGGCTGCCGGCAACCCGACGTCGGGTTACCCGGTCGCGGGCACGAGCCAGATCATCGTCAGCCAGTGCTACAAGGATCCGAACGTGACGAGCGCCGTGTCGATCTTCCTGAGCACGCACTACACGAACTCGGGCTTCGCCGCGATCATCCATGGCAACGGTTTCGATACGGTGCCGTCGTCCTACCTGTCCGCGATCCAGAGCGACTTCCTGGGTTCGGGCAACAGCCTCAACCTGAACATCGGCAACGGCAACGTCTGCACGGGTTCGGTCGCTGGTCGCTAAGACAGTCGATAGCAGGCATCGACGTCTGATGCGGTAGTACGCACCGCGCCCCGGGCAACCCGTGGCGCGGTTTTGGTTTTGGAAATCGTGGTGACCGTCGATCACCCCGGCTGGCGCGACCGGCAACTCGAACGTATCGTTCGTCGACTCTCCGACATTCGCCGATTCGTCCGGTGGCAGAGTCCCGTCGAATCTCGTCGGCGCAGACGGCGAAGGCGGTGCGCGTATCGCGGTGACACACGCCAACGGCGCGATGGTTGCCACCATGAGCCAGGCATGGACGACCATGTTCCTGGCGCCAGCCAGTCAGGTCGCGACGTCGTACGGCTCGTATCAACCGCCGGTTGCCAGCCTCGTGACCACGATGGGCGGCCGGTACCACGCACCGAACTACACGAATGCCGCGATGGCGCCGGGCACGGCAGATGCGCGGTCCGGTCGGGCAGCCACCCACCCGCTGAACCGGCTTCCGGCGACCCAACGGCCGGCTACCCGATTTCAGGCGCGCCCCCGATCATCTTCGGTCGGTGCCACCAAGCCCCGAATGCCGCACTGGCCATGGCGATATTTCTCGCCTCGCACGACACGAACCCGGGCCATGCCTCGGTTGTTCACGTCGACGGCTTCGACAGCATGCCGTCGGCTTACCCGACCGAAATCCGGATCGACTTCCTGTTGCACAACGACGGGTTCAACCTGAACATCAACAACGGCAACGTCTGCACGGGTTCGGTGGTCGGGCGCTGACGCTCCGGCGCGTTGTCTCGCCAGCGTCGGCAACCGCCACCACCATAAAAAAACCCGCCGACACATCGCCGGCGGGCTCGCCCGAATCGCACGCGCTCAGATCTTGCCGAGGCGCGCACGCTCGTCGTCGGTCAAGGCCGCGCGCCGGGCCGGACCGCCCTGCCCGAAGCCGACCACCGACACCGAATTCGACGGATCGTAGCCGACCTGGCTGCCGCGCTTGCGCTTCTTCTGGTCCTCGTCCGAATCGCCGAAGCCCTCCACCTGCACCGAGATCGTCCAGCGCCGCGCGGCGCCGCCCGAGGCGTTGCCCTTGGCGAGATCCTGCGCCATCTGGCTCGCGGCCGAGGCGGCCGAACTGGCCGCGCTCAGCGCGCCGGTGTTCACCGTCTGCGATACCGGGATGCCGGTGGACTTGCCGCTCACCTGGATGTTGTCGGCGTTCAGCACGTGCAGCGCGGCCACGTTGATGTTGCCGGCGCGGATCCCCGCGTCGCCGGCATCGACGGTACCGCGCGGCGCGACCAGGTTGATGGTGCCGAGCGGCACGCCCGGGATGCTCTGCAGCGTGGCGATACCGGCGCCCGTCACCTCGCCGCGCGCGTCCACCGTGCAATAGTGGTTCGCATCGCAGACGTATTGCGGCGCCGGCACGTCGGCCGACGATTTCGAGCCCTTGCCGGCGTTGATGTCGCCGTTCGAGCTCCAGATCGTCATGTCGCCGCCCTGCTCGGTGAAGATCCGGCTCTGCGCGAGCAGCAGGTTGCGGTCGATGAAGATGTCCACGTTGCCCTGCTCGAGCGTCAGGATACCCGCCGAGCCGGGGCCCGCGATGACCTGGCCCTGGCTGTTCACCAGTTCCGGCGGCGCGATCGTGCTGCCGACCAGCGCCTGCCCGCCCGGCCCGAGGATCGACACGCCGCCGCCCTGCTGGGTCTGGATCGTCGTGTTGCGGATGTCGAGATCGCCGGTGCTGATCAGCTGGTTCGAACCGTTGGTGCCGCCCGTCAGGTTGTTGGCCGTATAGCCGAACGAGGCCGGGAACAGCGTGTTGATCGCGTCGAAACCGGCCGCGTACTTCTGGTAGAACGGGCTGGCCGGATCGTTGTAGCCCGCGCCGACGTTCGTCAGCACGCCGAACAGCACCTGCTCCGCGAACAATTGCTGCACGTAGGTGGGCAGCGTCTTGAAGGTGGCCCATGCCTGGTCCGCCGTCATTGATTTCGGCTTGGGCTGATCCTTGACCAGCCCGGTGTCGACCATCTGCCCGGCCTCGTACCGGCCGACGAACGCGATCAGCGCGGAGGTCGTGCCGGCGTTGACCGCGGCCGCGCTGGCCGGATCGATGTAGGTGGCCGAGAACGTCGCGAGATCGACGCCGGGACCGACGCCGAACAGCACGTTGATGGCCGCCCCTTCGTGCGGCAGGTACGGGTTGTTGGCGTTGCCGACCGTCTCGATCCCGGCGCCGTTCGATCCGTTGTACGAACTCACCGACACGGCCTGGTTGATGTTCGCAAGCGGACCGATGTTGCGGCCGGCCTCGATGTCCAGCGTACCCGGCCCACCCAGCGAAATCGCCGGCAAGATGGCGGACGCCTGATTGGACGGCAACGGCGTGTCGTAGATATCCCGGCCCGCCACGATGCGCGTGATGTCGGAGGTGCGCAGATTCTGGCCCAGGAACGACAGGTTGACGATGTCCTCTCCAGCCTGGATCAGCGCCGGCTTGTCGATGCCGACCGTGAGCAGATTCTGGTAGAGCTGCACGCCACTTCCGGCAATGGGCAGACCATCGACGATCGAGCCGTTCAGGCTGTAAATGCGCGCTGGAACCGTGTCGTCCGCGTGCAGCGCACCGGAAACATGCGCGGCCAGACTCGTGTCGTTCAACGTCGGCACGCTGGCCAGCGGGTTCACGGGAGACGGCATCGACGCCGGATCGTTGTCGAGCAAGCCGAAATAGCTGCCACCATCACCCTGGATCGCACTGTGGACCGGATTGATGCTGGAGAACGAAACCGATTGATCCGCGAGCAGGTTGAGGCTCCCCGTCGGCGACGGGAACAGTTCACCGCTCGACGCCACGGTGATTCCGCCATTGAAGGCGGTGAGGTTCACCGTGGCCGGCAGTACGAACGACAGATCATTGCTGCCAGGCGTCAGGCCGGTCAGGCCTGCGCCGATGAACGACAGGTTCGTCATGGTCCCGATCGCGACCTCTCCCGTGGTCGAACTCACGCTGACGCTCGAATCGGTCGAGTATCCTTGCGCATCCACCTGAAAGCCGTAGGCGGACTTTTGCCGGCCCTGGATATAGGACGGATCAACGATCTGGCCGATGTTCGCCCCCTGCCGCGCCGCCACGTCGAGCGTGGCGTCCTGCAAGGCAAGAATGGCCGACACCCCCACTGGCGTCGACAACGACGGCACGGAGAAATCCGCCCCGATCCGGCCGCCCGCGCTGATCGTCCCCGTGCCCTTCGACACGAAATACGTGCCGCTCAGGATATCGCCACCGGCCTTCACGGCCAGGTTGCCGCCGCCCACCGTGTTGACGGTCGGATTATCGGTATTCGCATTGGTCAGCCACCAGGTGGTGGGCAGCGAGACCGACAGGTTCGAGATGTTGCCGCCCGCCGTCACCGAGACGTTGCCGCCGACGCTCATCACGCCCTGGTCGAACGCACCGAAATTGATCGACGTCTGGATGGTCTGCTTGACCGGCGTGGTCGCGCCGACCGTTCCGGCCGGATTGCCGGTCTGCATCCACTGCCACCAGAACTGGCTGATGTCGGTGCCGGCCTTGCCCGTCACGGTGCCGTTGGTGTCGGTCAGTTGCTCGGCGCCCACGATGTTGCCCTGTGCCTGCAGCGTGATGTCGCCAGCGGAGTCGGGATTGACGGCCGGCGTCACCAGCAGGTCCGGATAGGCCAGCGAGGGCGACGTCGGATGTGCGATCGAGACCGTGTTGCCCTGCGCAGGAGAATCCGCCGCCGGAGTTCCCGCCGTATAGATGACGCCCGGCACGAGGATCGGCGAGACAGCATCCCCGTTGGGCGGCAGCGTCGGGTCGTACAACATGATGTCGCCCGACGCGGCGACGTCGATCGCGCCGGTGCCGGTGCGAATCATCGTCGGTGCCAGCAACTGTCGCCCGTTGGAATCGGTGTAGCTCGTGTAGTCGCTGACAACGACGTTGGACTGATTCGGCGCGCTGGCCTGCAACGCGAGCGGATTGGCACTGGTCGTATCGGCGCCCGCCACCACGCGGAACGTGCTGCTGTTTCCGCTAACCAGCGAGGCGGACAGCATCGGCAGCGGATTGGCGGCGGTGGCTGTCGGCGAAGGCGTGTTGTCGATGACAGCGGGCAGCGGAATCGACGACGAACCGAAAACAGGAACCGGCATGGCCAACGGCGCGGCAACCGGAGTAATTGAAAACGCCGCGCCCTTCTGCGCGACGTAGAAATTCACCGCCGCTGCCAGATAATCCTGGTAGTCGTGCAGATAAGTCAGATACGAACGGAGGTAATAATTCGGATCGGCGGCCAATTGTTGAGACGTCGGTGCAGCAGGCGCGACAGGCGCCGTCGGTTGTCCCGCCTTGACCGGCCCCATACCGATGTCGAAGATGAGTTCGACTACGTCGGTATTCGACTTGAGCGATGTAATCTGGCCGAGCTGGGCCGCCGGCGTGGAAATCAGATAGCTTTCGTAAGCGGAATACAGCGCATAGTACTCGGCGATCTCGTCGGGCGTGCCCCCCGAAGGCTGTCCAGGTGCCGCCGCGAGCCCTTGTGTGGCCCAGTAGGCCAGCGAGCTGAACCTGGCTCCGTAGACTGCATTGGCGCCATAAGCCTTGTTGAAGACAGTCGTCACCGCCCCCAACGACGACAGCGCCGGAACCGCGATATTGCCCCCGCCCAGCGGATTGCCGATCTGATAGAACCCGTCCGACAGGCTCGCGTTGACGTCGACTTCCTTGTCGGCCCGCAGCGTGATCACCGGCGCCTGGCCCTGGAATCGGAACGCGGGATCGGATTGCGACGTGCCCGCCCCGAGGTTCCAGTTCGTCAGCACCGCGATCTTGCCGCCATTGATGCCCGCGCCCGGGTTGTCCAGTTCGATGCCGGGAGCCATGCTGGCGTTGGCGACGCCCGCCGCGACGAGCGGGTTCACGACGTTGTCCAGCCCGTGCTCGACGAAACCCATCAGGGTACCGGCGGCGGCGGCCGTCGCATTGCCGTTCTGGTAGCCGTAGAACGTCTCGTGCGCGGTGTTCGCGTTGGCCGGCGCGAAGTACATGCCCGACAAGCCGGCGAAGCCGATCGCCGCGTCGCCGTTCTGCACCTCGTACCTGTCGATCGCCGTCGAGACCCCGGTGCTCAGGTTCTTCACCGTGCCGCCACCGCTGCCGGTCGCATCCGGGGTGAAGCTGAATTTCGTGCCGCTGGCGTTCTGCGCCGTGAACGTCCCGGCAAGCAGGTTGCCCTGCGCGTTGTACCAGCCGGCCGGATCGACGATGCCGTCGAAATGCCGGGCGCCCGTGGTCGCGTCGGTCGTGCTCCACACCGCATAGGCCTCGAGCGAGGTTGAACGCGATCCGTGGATGCCCGCGCCGCCGGCCACGTCGAAGCCGCCCGGCGCCACCGTCAGGTTGACCGTGCCGTTCGACAGCAGCGGCGCACGGAACGTGACCGTACCGTCGGACAGGCCGCCCGATACGTCGATATTCGCCTTGGCGCCCACCGTGATCACGCCGGCCTGCGACGGGTCGAGGTTCTCGTAGCCGTAGGTCGCGTTGTACGGCGCGGCCGCATTCGGATTGAACACGCCGTTGGTGCCGATCACCACCGTGCCGCCGCGCTGGGTCGGATCCGTGGCGCGCGCAACCAGCTTGCCCTCCAGGTCCACGCCGCTGTGCCCAAACAGGTCGATCTCGCCGCCCGCGGCGCCCGACGCGTCGATCGTGCCGGAGATGGTGACGTTGCCGTTGTTCGCGTCCGATCCGTTGCCCGCGCCGCCATCGGCGTTCAGCGACACGAAGTTCGCCGTCAGCGTGTTGCCCGCCGACAGTTGCAGGTTGCCCGTGTTGGTGCGAACCGTGACCGCATCGTTGATGCCGCTCGCGGCCAGCGTGGTGGCGAGCGCGTCGAGGTTCACCGCGC
This sequence comes from Burkholderia plantarii, assembly GCF_001411805.1. Lineage (NCBI taxonomy): Bacteria > Pseudomonadati > Pseudomonadota > Betaproteobacteria > Burkholderiales > Burkholderiaceae > Burkholderia > Burkholderia plantarii. Next base: position 2,606,583 of record NZ_CP007213.1, read on the forward strand.
CGCCGCTGTTCAGCGACAGCGATCCGCCGGCGTAGCCGGCCGCCGCGCCGCCCTTGAGCGTGCCGTTCAGGTTCACGACCTGGTCCGGCGCCGACAGCGTCAGCGAGCCGGCGGCACCGCCGCCGCTCGCGCCCGAGAAGTCGAGCGTCGAGCCGCGCTGCACGTCCACCGTGCCGGCGTCGGCCACCAGCGAGAGGTTGCCGGCCGGCACGTAGGCCGTCACGTCGAAGAAGGTCTTCGACAGGCCGGCCGCGCTGACCGTCGAGCCGCTGCCGATCGTCAGGTTGCCGGTGGTGGCCTCCAGGCTCACGTTGCCGGCCGGCGCCGAGATCAGCGCGCCGTTGTCGTTCAGCGTGCCGCCGATGAAGTCGATCGCGCCGCCGAGCGCCGTGCGCGTGAGCGCCGTGCCGGCGCTGGGGTTCAGCGTCAGCGTGCCGGTGGTCTTGAGCGTGGCGTTCGAGCTGGTATCGGCCAGGTACACCGGCGCGTTCAACGTGACGGCCGCCGCGCCGAGATCGAAGGTGCCGGTGTTCTGCCCGACGATGCCATGGGTCGCCGTCATGTTGATGGCGCCGAAGCCGCTCTGCGTCCTGGTGCCCGTGCCGAGATCGATCTCGCCGGCGTTGACCGTCAGCGTGCCGCTGCCGGACGTCGGGTTGGCGATCGGCGTGCCGGCCTCGTTCGTGAACGCGATCCGCGGCGCGTTCAGCGTGACGTTGCCGCCGTCGCTCGTGAAGGTGCCGGCGCTCAGGTCCACGCCGTTGCCGAAGGTGGCGTCGACGTCGCCGAGGAATGCCATCGCGCCGTAGCTGCGCAGCGTCACCTGGTCGGCGTTCGCGAACTGCGCGAGGCCGGCCGGGCTGATCACGAAGCCCGGCAGGTCGGCGATCGCGCTGCCGGTGCCGTTGGTGAACGTGATCGCCGAGCCGTCGACGGTGATCGCGCGGCCCGACAGCGCCGCGGTCGGATCGATCTTCAGGTTGCCCGACGAATCGATCAGCAGCGCCTGGCCACCGGCCAGCGTCGCGCCCGCGCCCACCGTGAGCAGGCCCGAACCGGTCAGGCCGGTGCGGCTCAGCGGTACCGACGCGCCGTTCGACACGCGCAGCAGCGCGCCGTCGCCGGCGATCGCGATCGGCACGTCCTTGGCGGCCGGATAGCCGCCCGATGCGACGATCGATGCTCCCGCATCGATCTGCAAGCCGTTGGCCGCGTTCGGATCGGTGCCGCTCGCGTCCGCCTTCGTGACGAGCAGGATTTCCGGGCCGGTCAGCGACGACGCGGCGTCGTTCGACACCACCACGCTGTTCGCCAGCGGCGTGATCGTCACGCCGCTGGTGGTGGCGGTGCGCGTGCCGCCGATCAGCAGGCTGCCCGCCGTCAGCGAATCGAGCGCGTTGGCGTCGATCTGCAGGTAGCCGGCCAGCCCGCCGCCGCCGTTGCCGGTGATCTGGATGTCCCGCGAGGCGATGTCGACCTCGGCCGGCGCGCCGCCGGGCCCGGCTGCCGCGTTCAGCGCGGCACCGAGCGCGAGCGTCCTGGTGGCCGCCAGCACCAGCTGGCCGCCGTCGACCGGCGACGGCGGCGTGACGCCGCCCTTGCTGGCCGCCTGCGAGGCGAAGAAGCTGTTCGCGCCCGTCAGCGTGTATTGCGAATACTGTTCCCAGGTCGCGTTCGACTGCACGTTGAACACGGTCGGCGTGGCGCTCCGGCTGCCCGTCACCGAGTTGGCGAAATAGCCGGTGGTGACCACGGTGCCGTCGGCCAGCGTCTGCGTCGCGCCCGGAATCGCGGTGCCCGAGGCACTCGACACCGTCACGCGGAACGCGCCCGGCAGCGTCGCGTACCTGGCTGGCAGCAGCGTGTAGTAGCCGGCCGGCAGACCGGGCACGCCGGACAGGTAGACCGACTTGCCGGCCACGTCGCCGGTGCCCGCCTGGCCGACGCCGAGCGAGGCGGTGGTGATGCCCGCGGTCCCGTTGCCGTTGACCGTCGGCTGGGTCGATTGCGCGTAGACGGGATCGTAGGTGGCCACCGGCGCCTGCGTGCCCGGCACGATCGCGTAGACGTTGGTGCCGCCGACGTTGACCGGCACCGCCGTGCCCGTCGACGCGTTCGCGTAGCTGATGGAGTACTGCGAGAGCACGTCGCGCGTGCCGCCGGTGCCCGGCACCCACTCGACCGCCCGCAGGTCGCCGCCGCCCGACAGGTCGATCTTCGCGCCCGGCTCGAGCGAGACGTTGCTGGCGTTGATGCCGATGTACTTCGCCGGCGGCGCGGCCAGGTCGGGCCCGGTCACGCCGGCCACCGGGTTGAACTGGTACTCCACGCCGTCGACCGTGGTGCCGTAGGGAATCACCAGGCCGTCGTTGGACACCGAGGTCACGCTGCCGTTGGTGAGCCGGACCGAGTCGGTCGCCACCAGCTTCGCGAGTCCGCCGAACAGCGTCTGGGTCGCGCCGTCGGTCGGATCGCCGACGCCGAGCACCAGCGTGCCCGACGGCACGCGCACGGTACCGCCCTGCACGATGTCGGTCGCATCGACGAGCAGCGAGCCGCCCGCCGACAGCGGCGTGCCCGACGCGCCGTTCGAGGCGAACGTGACGGTGGTGGGCACCGGCTGGCCGGTAGACGCATCGGTCGGCCCGGTCGCATCGATGATGTAGGTGCCGCCGGTGGCCGGATAGAGATCCGCGGCCGTGAAGGTCAGGTTGCCCGGCGAATAGAGCACGCCCGGGGCCAGGCCGTTGCCGCCGCTGCTGCCGGACACCTTCGTCGAGCTGAGCCGGATGTCGCCGCTGCTGGTGAAATTCGCCTGGCCGAAATTGTTCAGCTGGACCTGGTTGGACAGGTCGATGAACGCGGCGTTGACGTTCAGCGTGGCATCGGACAGCGCGGCGACCGGCGTGAACGGAGGCGCGTTCGTATTCGCGGGCGGCCCCATCAACGCCACGTACGGCGCATTGATCTCGACCGTGGTGCCGATCGGCGTCCGCGTCGACTGGCCAAGCATCGTGGTCAGCACGGTGCTGCCGCCGGGCGGCAGCGCCGGCGTCGAGAGCAGCGTCGAGAGCTGCCCCATGTTGAGCGCGGCGATGCGATCCGTGTTCAGCGTGACGGACCCCGGCAGCGACAGCGTCACGTCGCCGGCGAACACGATCGGCGGCACCGGCGCGGTCACCGACGATGCCGCGCCGTTGCCCAGCACCAGATTCGCGATGCCCGAACCGTCGAGGCGGTCCGCGGCGAACTGGATCACGCCGTTCGGCGTGCTGCCGATCGGCAGGCCGGTGGTCGGATCGATCGCCGTCGCGAAGCTTTGCCCCGCGGCGAGCCCGACCGGCGTCAGCTCGCCGCTCTGGCGAATCACGAGCGCGGTGGCGCTGGCCGCATTGTTGCTCTGCTGAGGCAGGATCGTCAGCGTGCCGCCGGCCGCCTGCGCGGCGCCGCCGCGAGCGCTCAGCGTGGCGTCGGCGAACAGGCCGTAGCCGGCACCGAGCGTGATCGAGCCCGCGTTGCTCCAGACGTTCTGCGACGCGTAACCGCCGCCCGCCTGCGGCTCGTCGAATGGCGCGGCGGCCCCCGACACGTCGATGATCGATCCGGCCTGCGCGACGACGTAGCCGTGGTCGCTCGACAGCGTCACGGAACCGCCCGGCAGCACCTTGCCGGTGTCGGGCTGGATCGTGGCCGAACCGACCCTGGCCGGCGCCGCGAGCGGGTTGGCAAGCGCCGCGCCCGACACGTCGAGCACGGCATCCGGGCCGAGCCAGACCGAGCGGCCGTTGCCCGGCACCCCGCCGCCGACGAGCTCGCCGGTCTGGGCGAACGAGCCGGTCGCGTTGGTATCCGCACTCAGCGTGATCGAGCCGCCCGGCGCCACGATCGAGCCGAGCACCGTTACCTGCCTCGGCGAGCCGAGCCCGACGCTCGCGCCGGCATCGGCGACGATCGAGGCGCCCGCCGAGACGGTCACGGCGCCCGTGACGCCGGCGTAGGACGGGATCGTGGGGCTGAGGCCGCTGGTTTGCCAGGCGGTGTCGTTGCCGGCCGTCAGCACCAGGTCGGTCGGCTGACGGTGATAGGCATCCAGCACGCCCGAACGGGTCAGGCCGCCGGCCAGCAGATCGGCGCCGCTGGCCGCGGACTGCAGCGCGGCGGCGTCCGGGATCAGGTTCCGCTGGGTCAGCGCGAGCGTCGTGCCGGGCGCGATCGTGCTGTCATAGAACGCGTTCAGCACGTACTTGCCGAAGCCCTGCCGCGCGAAGAAATTCGCCGGCAGATAGAGGCTCCAGGCCGGGGCCGCGGCGGGATCGCCGCCGATCTGGAAGCCGAGCCCCTGCAGGGTCAGCGTGCCGCCGCCCGAGAAGCCCTCGCTCAGGATCGTGCCGTTCATCTCGATGCGGCCGGCCGTGGGCTGGCTGCTCGGCAACGCCGCGCCCGAGACCGAGCTCCCGTTCTGGCCGAACTGCTGATTCAACGGCTGATAGTAGGTTCGCAAGGCCAGGCTGCCGCCCTGTCCCTCGGCCACGCCGTTTTGCATCAACAGCTGCCCGTTCCCCTGCATCATCCCGCCGCCCGACAGGTCGAGCACGCTGCCCGGCTTCAGCACGATCGATCCCGAGGTATCGACGACCTGCCCCGAGCCATCGAGGGCGGAGCTTTCAATCGACGTCAGCGTGATGCTGCCGCCGTTGATGGTCTCGCTGCTGCCGGTCGCCGTGGCGGGCGAGGCCTGCACGTCGTTGTTGACCCACTGGCCGGCGACGCCGAGCGTCGCCTGCGGCCCGACGACGATGTCGCCGCCGGTCGTGATCGAGATCGAACCGCCCGGCACGATCAGGTCGCCGAGCACGCTGGCGCCGCCGGTCATCGTCGGATTGTTCAGCGTGATCGAGCCGCCCGGCTGCAGCTTCAGCTGCGAACCCTCCGCCACGACGAAACCCTTCCCGGCATTCTTGTCCTCGGTCACGTCCAGTTTCGAGAAGCCGCCGCTGGTCAGCGTCGCGGTCGGCACCACCGTGGTGGCGAGCACGTTGTTGGGGTCGGTGCTCGACAGGGCGCCCAGCGCGGTCGAATCGAGCGCGGTGGAGGCCGAGAAGTTCGGCGAGAGCGCATCGAGCCGGGGCGCCTGGTCCTGCAGGATCACGAGGCCGAACATGCCCGATCCGGCGATCGGCAGGTTGTTCCAGGCGCGGCCGATGATCGACTGGCTCAGTGCCGCATCGGCGCCCAGGTTGAACGTGCCGCCATCCGGCAGGCTGTCGCCCAGGGTCTGCTTCGCGCCGCCGAACGCCTGCGCGCTGACGCCGCCGTCGAGCACCGCGGCCGACGCGGCATAGACGTCGAGCGTGCCCGCGTTGCCGCCCACGATGAAGTCCGGCTCGTAGACGCCGCCGCCCGACTGCAGCGTGTTGTACCAGGTCTTGGTCACGCCCCAGCGCGGATGGCTTTCGGTGAACTCGCCGGCGATCCCGACGTAGATGTCGTTCGGGTTCGCCTGCCCGATCGGCACGATCGCGCCGTTCGCGTCCACCAGCCGCGTCGTGTTGACGATGCCGCCGTCGTAATGCACGTAGCCGCCGTTCAGGTTCAGCGACGAGCCGGCCGCCGTCATCACCTCGTTGCCCGACAGCACGATGGTGCCGCCGTTGGTCAGCAGCTGGCTGACGGTGCGCGGGATCAGGCTCGCGTAGCCGGCCAGGTTCAGGATCGGGCTGCCGATCCACTGCACGCCGTCGCCGCGCGTGCCGGTCAGCGTGCCGTCCACCACGACGTTGGTCTGCCCGAACAGGAAGCCGTCGCGCAGCAGCGGCGAATCGGCCAGCTCGTTCTGGCCGATCCGCGGGATCGTCAGCAGGATGCTCGAGATCGGCAGCTCGACGTTGGCGAGGCCCGATACGTCGATCGTCGCGTTGTTGTCGAGGTAGATCCGTCCCGGCACGGCGACGTCGGCCAGGCTCGCGTTGTAGCCCGTCACCTGCGGCACCAGCGCCGCCACCGACACGGTCGAGCCCGGCGCCTCGATCAGCGAGCCGCCCTGGAACCAGGCCGAGCCCGCCGTCATCGTGATGCTGCCCGGCGTGAACGTCGTGCCCGGCGCCGAGGTGGCCGTCTGGCCGTTGGTGTCGGCCAGCACGGTGGTGACGGAATCGGGGCCGAACGTCAGCAGCCCGGCGCGATGCGTGATGTCGCCGGGGGCGCCGGTGGTGCCGATCGTGATCTGGTTCTGCCCCTGGTAGGCCGCGCCGAGCGCGTTGTTGGCCGCATATTCGTCGACCGTCGAGATCGTGATCGTGCCGGGCGTGTTCACGCTCGTCGTCACTCCCACCACGCCGTTCTGGTTGACCGTGCCGCCCAGCAGCGTGACGTTGCCGCGCGAAGCCTGCACGATGCCGGTATTGACCAGCAAGCCGACCGGCGTGATGTCGGAGGCGGCGCCGGTGCTTGGGTCGATCAGCGAGATCGCGCCGCTCAGCTCCGGCAGCAGGATCTGCGGCGCGTTCGGGTTCGGCCGCAGGCTCACGCCCGCGCCGGCGGCCAGCACCACCTGGCCGTCGGTGGCGGTGATGCTGCCGGCGTTGGTCACGTTCGGCGCGGCGATCATCACGAAGCCGCCGTCGCCGGCCGTGCCGTTGGTATGCGTGGTGATCGAGGCGCCCGGCTGGATCGTCACGTCGCCCGACGACCGGTACTGGCTGGCCGAGGTCAGGTTGATCTGGTTGCCGAGGCCCAGCACTTCCGTCGGCAGGTTGGTGGCGCCGGTGGTGTTGCCGGTGCTGCCCGCCTCGCCCGGCGCGAGGCCGCCGGTGGTGCCGGCCGCCGAGCCGAGGAACTGCAGGTTGCTGGCGACGATCCCGGCCGCGTCCTGGCCGAGCGTGCTGTCGGCCACCACGGTCTTGCCGTTCAGCACCGTCTGGTTGTAGTCGTTCAGGTTCAGCAGATCGAGCGACGACGCCACCAGCGAGTGGACGTTGATCTGCGAACCGGCGCCGAACAGGATGCCGTTGCGGTTGATGACGTAGACCGCGCCCTGCGCGGTGATGCTGCCGAGGATCTGGCTCGGCGCGCCGCTCGGGTCGACGACGCGGTTCAGCACGGCCCAGTTGTTCGCGCCGTTGCCCTGGGTGCCGCCCGACTGGTCGAAGTTCAGCGTGGTCTGGCGGCCGACGTTCATGGTCTGCCAGGTCAGCACGGCGTTCTGCGCGGTCTGCCGGACGTCCACCGTCACGTGGCCGCTGCCGTCCACGCTCTGCGTCGGCGCGTTCGCGTTGACCCACAGCAGCGGGTTGCCGGTGCCGGACGAGGCACCCGGCGCGACCTGCAGGCCGCCCGCGGCCAAGCCGTTCGGCACGTTCGACAGCGTATTCGCGGCGGCGGCGGCCGCCGCGTTCTGGGCGGCGATCTGCGCGGCGATGGCCTGCGCGGTATTGCCGAGGTTGCGGATCGAGGGCTGGCTGGCCTGCAGCGCCGCGGCCGGCGTGATCCCGAGGTTGGTGGTGGCGCCGATGCCGGCCAGGCCGGCCGCGCTGCCCGAGGCGCGCGGCGTGGCCGCGCCGAGGTTGACGATGCCGGCGGCATGCGCGCTGGCCGTGACGCCCGCGGCCACCAGCAGCGCGACGGCGCGGCACACCGGACGCAGGTCCGATTTGAGGACGGCACGCGAATCCGTCCGGTCGTGTTGTCGTGCTGCGCGTGCGTTTGCTGCCATACCTCACCCCGAACCCGGTAAATTTTGTGCGTGGCGCGCGAGGCGCCGGTCCTGACCGGCCTGTCCGCGCCCCCGCGGGCGCAAGACCGGAATCGAACGACGATACGTAGCGCGCATGGCGCCGACATGGCGGGTCCTACGGACCATTCCGGGCGGGCGGAAAAGGTCCGTAGCTTTTGTCATGGTCGCGGGTTCGCGCTCCGCTTCCGTCTTGTTTTTGCCCTTTCTTCGGGGAGGGAATTCGCGTTCCCCCCCTTTCCCGGCGCCTCCATCCATCGCGCGAGGCCGCCCGCCGCCTCGCCGCGCCACTCAGACGGCGCCCGCCACCGGCCACGCACGGCGCGCCAGCGCCGCGGCGACGCGCTCGATCACGGCCGGCCAGTCGCCGGGCCGGTCCTGCCGGAACAGCGTCGCGCCCGGATACCACGGGCTGTCGTCGCGATCGAGCAGCCAGCGCCAGTCGGGCACGCGCGGCAGCAGCACCCAGAGCGGCCGGCCGAGCGCGCCGGCCAGGTGCGCGATCGAGGTGTCGACGCTGATCACGAGATCGAGCGCCTCGACCAGCGCGGCGGTGTCGGCGAAGCTCTCGAGCGCCTCGCCGAACGACGCGACGCCGCTGGCCGCGAACGCCTCGGCGTCGCGCGGGCGCACCGCCTGCTGCAGGCTCACGACGCTGGCGCCCGACGCGGCGATCCAGGGCGCGAGCATCGCGAACGGAATCGAGCGGTTCAGGTCGTTGGCATGGCGCGGATTGCCCGACCACGCGAGGCCCACGCGCGGCCGGCCCGGCGCGGCCACGGCATCGAGCCGCGCCGCCCACGCCGCGCGCCGCGCGGGATCGGCCCGCAGGTACGGCACGGCGGCCGGCACGGTTTCGATGGTGGTGCGAAACGCGTAGGGCAGGCTCATCAGCGGGCACTGGAAATCGAAGCCCGGCAGGCTCTGGCCGTCGTCGACCACGCGGCTCACGCCGCGCAGCGTGCCGAGCAGCTCGACGAGCGGCGCCGGCACCTCGACGTAGACGGTGGCGCCCAGCTCGCTCACGACGCTGGCGTAGCGGCAGAACTGCAGCACGTCGCCATAGCCCTGCTCGGCATGCAGCAGGATGCTGCGGCCCGCGAGCGATGCCTCGCCGGTCCAGGCCGGCCGCTCGGCGTAGCGCCGGTCGCGCAGCGTGTCGGCGGCTTGCCAGCGCGCCTCGTGGCGCGCCCAGCCGAGCGCGTAGTCGCCCGTCAGCAGCCGGCAGAACGCCTCGGTGCGCAACGCCTCGCCGAGGTAGGGGTCGCGCTCGCGCGCGAGCAGCAGGTCGGCCAGCGCGGCGTCGTGGCGGCCCATGTGCTGCCGCGTCAGCGCGCGCGTGAACAGCGCGCGCGCGGTGTCGGCCGGGGCCTCGGCGCCGGCCGCGTGGCTCGCGAGCGCGTCGTCGTAGCGGCCGAGCAGCTGCAGCGTCAGCGCGCGCTGGTACAGCAGCTCGGGCTGCGGGCCGGCCAGCGCGAGCGCGCGATCGAAATGATCGAGCGCCTCGGCGGGACGGCCCAGCGCGCGCAGCGCGGCCGCGCGGTTGCGCAGCGCGTCGACGCTGTCGGGCAGCCGCGCCAGCGCCTCGGCATAGGCCTGCTCGGCCTCCTCGTGGCGTTCGAGCCCGAGCAGCGCGTTGCCGCGGCCGAGCCAGGCCGGCCCGCTGTCGCGGCTCAGCGCGAGCAGCCGGTCGCAGCGCGCGAGCAGGTCCGCGTGGGCATGCATCAGGTCGAGCGCGATGCAGCTCGCGAACAGCAGCATCGCGTCGTCCGGCGCGCGCGCGAGCCCCTCGTCGAACCAGACGAGCGCTTCGGCGGGACGGCCGCTCTCGATCATCGCCATCCCGCAGGCATGGACCAGATCCGGGGTCTTGCCACGCACCACCACCGCGAGCTGGTAGCTGTGCAGCGCCTCGGCGGGCCGGCCGAGCGCGCGCAGCGCGTCGCCGCGGATCACATGGGCGGTCGCGTCGTTCGGCATCAGCTGCAGCGCCTGCCCGATGCTGATCAGCGCATCGGCGGGCCGGCCGCCGCGCCGCAGCGCGTCGGCGCGGCGCTGCCAGGCGCGCGCGTTGCCGGGCTCGCGCGCGAGCGTGCGCTCGTAGGCGGCGGCGGCATCCAGGTAGCGCGCGAGTCCGGCCAGCGCGTCGCCGCGCGCGGCGTGCGCGACCGGATTGGCCGGCTCCCCGGCCAGCGCGCGCCCGGCGAGCGCGAGCGCCTCGTCGTGGCGGCCAATCCCGGCCAGCGCCGCCGCGTGGTTCGCGACGGCCCACGGCAGGCTCAGGCCGAGCTGCAGCGAGCGCGCCAGCAGCGGCTCCGCGCGCGCCGGGTCGTGCAGTTGCAGCAGCACGACGCCGAGCAGGTGCATTGCCTCGACGTGGTCCGGCGCCATCGCGAGCACGCCTTCGTAGAGGCGCCTCGCGCCCGCGAAGTCGCGCCGCTCGACACAGCCGCGCGCGTTGCGCAGCGCATCGTCGAGCGCCGCGCGCAGCGGCGCGGACACGCCGGCGGGCGCCGCCTGCGGGACCGTCCGGCTCACCGCCCGCTCCCGCGCGCGATGGCCGGCAGCGCCGCCGCGAGCCGCTCGATCACGCTCGCCCACTGGCCGCCGGCCGACTGCCGGATCAGGCGCGCGCCCGGATACCACGGGCTGTCGTCGCGATCGAGCAGCCAGCGGAAGTCGGGCGTGTACGGCAGCAGCACCACCAGCGGCCGGCCGAGCGCGCCCGCCAGGTGGGCCACCGAGGTGTCCACGCTGATCACGCAGTCCATCGTCTCGATCAGCGCGGCGGTCTCGGCGAAATCGGCCAGCTCGTCGCCGACGAAGTGGATCGCGCTCGCGTCGAGCGCCGCGCGGTCCTCGTCGCGCACCATCTTCTGCAGGCTGACCCAGGTGTGGCGGTCGTCCACCAGCGGCAGCAGGTCGGCGAGCCGGATCGAACGGTTGCGGTCGTTCAGGTGCAGCGGGTTGCCGGACCAGACCACGCCGATTCGCGGTTTCGCCGCGCCGCCGAAACGCTCGCGCCAGCGCGCCGCGAGCAGCGGATCGGCGCGCAGGTAGGACGGCGCCGCCGGGATCGAGTCGAGATCGGTGCGGAACTCGAGCGGCAGGCTCATCAGCGGGCAATGCAGGTCGAACGGCGGCAGCGGCGCATCCCTCGCGACCAGCGCGTCGACGCCGTCGAGCGAGCCGAGCAGCGCCACCAGTTCGGGCTGCACCTCGAGCACGACGCGCGCGCCGAGCGCCTTCACGAGCGGCGCGTAGCGGCAGAACTGCAGCGTGTCGCCGAGGCCCTGCTCCGCGTAGAGCAGGATGGTCCGGCCGTCGAGCGGCATGCCGTGCTTCCAGCGCGGCTGCGCGAACGTGCGGCGGCTCGGGTCGAGCTGGGTGTCGCGCCAGCGCCATTCGTAGGCGTCCCAGCCGGTTTCGAAATCGCCGGTCGCGAGGCACAGGAACGAGCGCGTGGTTTGTGCCTGCACGAAGCCGGGATCGATCGCGATCGCGTCGGCATAGGCCCGGCGCGCCTCGTCGTGGCGACGCAGCGCGCGCAGCGCGTTGCCGCGGTGGAAATGCGCGAGCTTGTCGTCGGGCGTGGCGGCGATCACCGCGTCGAGATCGTCGAGCGCGAGGTCGTAATGGTGCGCCTCGAGCAGCGCGCGGCCGCGCACGAAGCGCGCCGGCAGGTGGCCGGCGTCGATCGCCAGCGCGCGGTCGCAGGCGGCGCGCGCCTCGTCGTGGCGGCCCACGGCGGTCAGCGCGCTGGCCTGGTTGCAAAGCACGCCCACCGCATCCGGCGCGACCTCGAGCGCGCGCGCATAGCTGTCGAGCGCGTCGGCGATCCGCCCGAGCTGCGCCGCGGCGTTGCCGCGCTGCGCGAGCGCCAGCGCATGGCGCGGATCGAGTTCGAGCACGCGGTCGCAGCGCGCCAGCACCTCGGCGTGGCGGCCGAGCTGGCCGAGCGCGATGGTGCTGTTGAACAGCGCGTCCACGAAACCGGGATGGGCGGCCACCGCCGAGTTGAAATCGGCGAGCGCGCGCGCCGGCTCCTGCAAGTCGAGCCAGGCGACCCCGCGCAGGAACAGCGTCTCGACATGGCCCGGCGCCAGCGCGAGCGCGTGGCCGTAGCTGTCCACCGCGTCGCGGAAGCGCCCCAGCGAACGCAGCACCAGCCCGCGCGCACGCTGCGCGTCGAAGGTGCGGCCGGCCAGCTGCAGCGCGCGATCGCAGTCGCGCAGCGCTTCCTCGAGCCGGCCGAGCGCCTGGCGCGCCTCGCCGCGCCGCACGTAGCCGTCGGCGAAGTTCGGCACCTGTTCGAGCAGGCGGTCGTAGTTCTCGCAGGCATCGTCATGCCGGCCAAGCCGGGCCAGCAGCCCGGCGCGCTGGAACAGCGCGCGCTGGTGGCCCGGCTGCAGCGCGAGCGCCTCGTCCAGGCGGCTCAGCGCCTCCGCTTCACGGCCGAGCCCGGCCAGCACCGCCGAATAGTTGGCGAGCGCAAGCGCCACCGGCCGGCGCTCCACCGAGCGCCGCATCAGCGGCTCGGCCTCGTCGAGCCGCCCTTGCTGGAAACGCACCGCGCCCAGCAGATGCAGCGCCTCGGGATGTCCGGCGTCGAGCGCGAGCAGTTCCTGGTAAGCCTGTTCCGCCTGCTGGAGCGCGCCCTCGTGGTGCGCGCGGCGCGCGCGCGCGAGCAGCCGTTCGAGCACGGCGTCATCGGGCGGACCGAGTCCGGTCTGGCCCGGCCCGCCGGCCGGGCTGGCGAACGTGGTCCCTTCCCCCTTCGATATCATCGTGTGGCCCCTGTTCTCTCTGCGATATGTCTGGTTGCCCGGCGTGTCGGACGCGCGCGCGGCGGCGGCGGCGAGCCATGCCGTGCCCGCTTCGCGGATTTTTCGTTCGCGGCCGGACCGACCGGCGCGTCCGGCGAACGCGCGCAACGCCGAGCGCCGCGCCGATGAGGCTAGCGGACGACCCGTAACACCGGTATGACGAAAGTTACGGAACATTTGACCGGGCCGCGCCGGCACGCCCCGCACGGCCGGTGCCGGCGCCGGTTGCCCGTGCCCGGCGGCCGTTCCGGCTCGCACCCCGGGTTGGCCCGAGCCGCGTGCCGCGCCGAAAAGGTTCGTAGCTTTCGACACGCGGCTGCCATGCCGCCTGCTTAAGGTGCAAGCGCATGGGGCGGCCCCGCCGCCGTGTCCCGTCTCATGCCTCGCGTTCCGGCCGGCTGCGGCCCGCTGCGGCACACGCGGCGTCATTTCGATACCCGGGACGTGGCACGGCGGCAACGCCGGCCGCGCCCGACCAACCAACGATGTCCGGGATGAGCCTTCGAGCCGACGACAGACGCGCCACGCGACCGGCGCCACGGGGTTTCACGCTGATCGAGGTGCTGATCGCGCTGGCGATCGTCGCGATCGCGCTCGGCGCGGTGATGCGCGCGATCGGTTCGCTCGCGACCGACACCGACGCGGCGCGCATGCGCCTGCTCGCGCTCTGGAGCGCCGACAACGCGCTCGGCTCGTTGAAGATCGGCGCCGCCTGGCCGCCTGTCGGCCGCACCCGCTTCGCCTGTCCGCAAGGTCCCTACGCATTCGTCTGCCGCCAGACGGTGGTGGCGCTCGCGATGCCGCGTCTGCGGCAGGTGTCGGTCAGCGTCTATGCCTCGGATTCGAGCCGCAACGTGCTCGCGGAGGTCGTCTCCGTGGTCCAGAATGAAGCGCGCGGCAACTGAGCGGCGCGCCGGGCGCCCCGGCCGGCCGCGCGCGCGCGGCTTCACGCTGATCGAGATGCTGGTGGCGATCGCGCTGATCGCCGTGATCGCGCTGCTGTCGTGGCGCGGGCTCGACGCGACGATCCGCGGCCGCGACACGATCGCCGCGAACCTGTCCCAGACGCGCCTGCTCGGCCGCTACTTCTCGCAGCTGCAGTTCGACCTGCTCAACCTGGCGACGGCCGACGAGGTGTTCGGGCCGCCGCTGCGGATCAAGCCGAACGAGCTGGTGCTGGTGCGCCACGTCGGGATCGGTAGCGGGCCGACCTCGGTGCAGGTGGTGCGCTACCAGCTGAAGGGCCACGCGCTGATGCGCAGCGCCTCGCAGCCGCTCGCCTCGCTGACCGAACTCGACGCGACGCTGCGCGAGATGGACAAGTACGCCGGCGTGGTGGTCACGCAGGATGCGCGCTCGATGCAGCTGTCGGTGTGGGTGCCGCCCGCCGGCTGGACCGGCAGCCAGGTCGCGGTCGAGGACGTCTACGCGCACTTTCTCGCGCAGCACGGCATCGGCAGCCTCGCGACGCTCGGCGCGCCGCTGCCGCGCGGCCTGCGCTTCACGGTGACGGTCGGCTCGCCGCCGGTCGAATACTCGCGGACCATCCCGATCGGCCAGTGACGGGCCGGCGACGAACCGGCGACGGCACCAGCGCGGCCGGCCGCGTGCGGCGCGCCCCACTGCCGCGAGGGCAACCGCGAAGCTCGGCCGCACGCGCAGCGGCGCAAATGGTCCGTAGCTTTCGTCACGGCGCCGTTACGGGCGCTCCGCTACGCTCGTCCCGATCGCGGGCGGGCAAGCGAGCGAGCGAGCGGCGCGGGCACGCAGCCCGACGGCACGGCAATGGCCGGCCGCCTCGCGCGCCGCGACGGCAAGCGGATATCGGTCAACGGGAGGGCATGTGTCGGGCGAATCGGGGAACAACATGGCGGGGCAGGCATCGGAGGCGCGCACCACGGCGCCGTCGACGGTGGCGACGGACCTGAAGCGGGCCAGGAACGCGCATGAAACGGGCCGCTTCGGCGATGCCGCGCGCGACTACCGCGCCGTGCTCGACCAGGACCCGGCGCATCCGGAGGCGCTCCACCTGTTCGGCGTGCTGCAGTTCCAGCGCGGCGACGCGGCCGAGGCCGAGGCGCTGCTGCGGCAGGCGCTGACGGTGCTGCCCTCGCAGGTGCGCGCGCGATCCGACCTCGGCGGCGTGATCGGCGCGCAAGGCCGCCTCGAGGAAGCGCTCGAACATTTCGCGGCGGCCCTGCGCCTCGATCCGGACGACCTGGTGACGCTGGTGCGCCAGGCCAACACGCTGCTCGAACTGCGCCGCCACGCCGCCGCGCTGGCCGCCTACGACCGCGCGCTGGCGGTCTCGCCGCTCGCGATCGACGCGCTCTGCAATCGCGGCGGCGCGCTGCGTGCGCTGCGCCGCCACGACGAGGCGCTCGACACCTACGACCGCGCGCTGATGGTCGACCCGAATTCCTGCGAGGCCTGGTTCAACCGCGGCCTCGCGCTGCGCGACCTCGCCCGCCACGGCGAAGCGCTGCAGGCCTTCGAGCGCGCGGGCGAGCTGCGCCCCGGCGTGGCCGTGATCCTCGCGATGCGCGGCCACGCGCTGCTCGCCCTGGACCGCCCGGGCGAGGCGCTCGCGGCGCTGAACGAGGCGATCGCGGCGGACCCGTCGCGGCTCGACGCGCTGTCCGGCAGCGCCGCCGCGCTCGAGGCGCTGGGCCGCCACGACGAGGCGCTCGCGCGCTGCGAACGCGTGCTCGCCGTCGATCCCGCGCACCCGCCGGCGCTCGCCGGCCGCGCCAACGCGCTGCTGCGCGCCGGGCGCCACGCCGAGGCGCTGGCCGGCTACGACGCGGCGCTCGCGATCGAACCCGACGCGCTCGACATCCTCTGCAACCGCGCCGCCGCGCTGCGCGCGCTGGGCCGCCGCGACGAGGCGCTGGCCGTCTGCGACGCCATCCACGCGCGCGACGCAAGGTACGTCGACGCCTGGGCCGGTCGCGCCGGCGTGCTGCGCGAGCTGGGCCGTCACGACGAGGCGCTCGCCGCGGCCGAGCGCGTGGTGGCGCTGCGGCCCGAACAGGCCGCGGGCTGGCTCGAACTGGGCCGCCTGCGCCAGGAGCTGGGGCGCACCGTCGACGCGCTCGCCGCCTACGACCACGCGCTGCGCCTGAACCCCGTGCAGGCCGACGCGCATCTGGCGCGCGCGGCGCTGCTGCTGGCCGACGGCGACTTCACGCGCGGCTGGGCCGACTACGAATGGCGCCTCGACGACCCGCGCCGCGCGCGCGAGGCGCGGGTGTTCACGCAGCCGGCCTGGCACGGCGACACGGCACTCGACGGCCGCACGATCCTGCTGCATGCCGAACTCGATCCCGACGAAACGCTGCAGCTGTGCCGCTACGCGCCGCTCGTCGCGGCACGCGGCGCGCGCGTGGTGCTGGAAGTGCCGCCGCCGCTGCGCGAACTGATGGGGTCGCTGGCCGGTGTCGCGCAGGTGGTGGCGCGTGGCGACGTGCTGCCCGACTTCGACTGCCACTGCCCGCTGCCGAGCCTGCCGCGCGCGCTGCGCACCGAGCTGGCGACGATCCCCGGCGAAACGCCCTACCTGCACGCCGATCCGGCGCGCGCGCGGCAGTGGGCCACGCGGCTCGGCGCGCCGGCGCGGCGCCGCGTCGGCCTGGCCTGGCGCGGCAACCCCGGCCATCACGACGCCGGCGCGCGCGCCATCGCGCCGGCGCGGCTGCAGCCGTGGTTCACGCGCGATATCGAGTGGATCGCGCTGCAAGTACCGGACGAAAAGGACGAGAAGCACGAGAAGGAAGACGAGGCCGCGCTGGCCGCCACGCCGCTGCGGCGCGTCGACGACGACTTGATCTCGCTCGCCGATCTGGCCGCGCTGCTGCCCTCGCTCGATCTCGTGATCACGATGGATTCGGCCGTCGCGCATCTCGCCGGCGCGCTGGGGCGGCCGGTGTGGGTGCTGCTGCCGCGGCCGGCCGAGTCGCGCTGGTTGCGCGAGCGCGCGGACAGCCCGTGGTATCCCACGGCGCGGCTGTTCCGGCAGACCGAAGCCGGCCGTTGGGACGACGTGGTGGACGCGGTCGGGCGGGCGCTCGACGCCTGAGGTGTTGCGTGCCGGGGAGGCACGCGTCGCGCTCGACGCCGGGCCGGCACGGCTCGCCGGCGCCGCCGGCCGGCCCGGCCGGTCATCGCGTCGTGCGTGGCCGCGCGCGCGGCGCGCGACCCGTGGTTGCCGTCCGCGCGAAACCCGCGCCCGGCGAAACGGCATCCACGATCACGACGGCGACGCCGATGACGCCGCGCGCGCCGTCAGTGCCCCGAGCCCGAACCCGATCCGCCCGACGGCGGCCCCGCGACGGAACTCGACGCCGCGGCCGCCGCGCTCGACGACGATGACGACGCCGCCGGCGTCGTGCTTCGGAACATCGTCAGGGACGTGTTGGTGCGCACGTCGGCCTGCGCGTGCGCCATGGCCGGTCTCGCATGATCGGGCAGGTCGGCGATGTCCTCGAGCCGGTCGGTCGGCACGACCTCGTGCGCGCCGGCCCCGAGCCGCCTTTTCTTGGTGCCGAAAAACGCATCGGACGGCTCGGCGTCCACGCGCACCTGCCTGTCGGTGGGCAGGCTGCCCGATCCCGCCTCGTACCGTGCCGTCGCCGCATGGCCGATCTCGGGCGTATGGTCGGCCTGCGCGGTGAACAGATCCCTCACCTCGCGAATGTCGCTGCCGTAAAACGGCGTCGGCGCCGCGCCGGCGGCGCGCGCCTCGGGCGTCCACGACGGCTCCATCAGCGGCGTCAGGATGCGCCGTGCGAGGTTGCGCTGTCCGGTCGGCGACAACGGGCCGGAAGCACCGTCGGTCGTGTCGAACGAGGGCCGCCCCGGGCTGGTCGGCGGGCTCAGGTAGTCGCCGCCGCGCGCCAGGGTCTCCCGCTGCGGCGACGCCGTCGCCATGCGCTTGCGGCTGCGCGCGGGCAGGTGATCGGCCGCGGCATCGAGGTTGGCCTTGACCTGCTCGCGACGCTCGTGAAGGTTGTCCGAGAACACGAGTCTCTCGCTGTCGTTCTTCAGGCTGCCGATGCCGTCCAGGATCGAATAGCCGTGCGTCAGGCCAGCCCGCAGCTCGGGGCCCGGGGCCGTGACGTGCAGCTGCGCGGCCGTCATGTGCATCGCGGCTTCGAGATCGGTGATCGGCGCCGTGTCGGTGGACTGCGCCGCGAACGAGCTGGCCGACTCGCGCAACGCATCGTGCGCGAAGCTCTGCCCCGGATAGCCGCTCACCGGCCGCTTCCGGTACTGATCCTGGAACATCGCTCCGCTGTGCGGCGCGACCCCGCGGTGCGAATCCCGGAACGCCTGCAGCGAGGCATCCTGCGGCCGCAGCCCCAGGCGGTTCCGGTTCATGACGGGCGACAGCGGCGGCGTGGTGGGCGGCGTGACCGGCAGCTGCGGGCTCAGCACCGTCGACGGCGGCGTCGATGGCGGTGACGGCGGCGCCGCGAACGGGGGAGACGGCGGCGGCGTCGATGAAGCAGGGGACGACGACGAGGCCCCGCCCGTGTTCGACTTTTTTGGCAAGTTCACCTGAATTTCCTTTCGAAAACGGAGACGGCTCGCACCGGGAGATCGGCTCGGTTGCGCGATGACGCGGGCCGATCTTACGCAGGGTTCGCGGCGATCACAACGGGCACGTGTACCGCGCCCTGGGTATCGCGCCACCCACCCGCGCCGCCGCGCCCCACCCCACCCGCATCTGCCGCGCGCCCAGGCCCGGCATGCCCCGGCGCCCCGCCCCGCGCGCATTCCGGCCGGGTGCGTTCGCACCCATCGCTGCGGCGCCCGAAAACAAAACCTTCCGCCAAATCATGGCCTTGCCCGCGACGCCCCCACATGGCACGGCCATTGCGTTATCCAGGTCGCGAAACGGTTCGCCCTCGCCCGGCCTAGATGCACGGGGAAGCCGGGCCGCCGCGAACAATCGAATCGATCGCCGTCCCCGGCGCCACGCGAAGTCATGCGGGGCGCCGGGGCGGTGTCGTGCAATCACGGCGCGCTGAGCCTGCTCATCGCCGGACCAATCGAACGTTTCATAAGAGTCAACAACGCGAGGTGAGATCATGAGTGAAAGCGTGCAGAAGAAGCTCCTGCGTATTCGCCCCCCCCGGGTCAAGATCACGTATGACGTGGAAACCGGCGGTGCCATGGAGAAGAAGGAGCTGCCGTTCATCGTCGGCATCCTGGCCGACCTGCAGGGCGAACGCGTCGACGCGGCGAACTATCCGGCGCTCAAGGAGCGCTCGATGGTCGAGATCGACCGCGACAACTTCAACGACGTGATGGCGAAGATCGCGCCGCGCACGACCTTCGACGCGCTGAAGAAGGACGACGAGGCGATCGCCAGCCTGCTCAAGGCCGACGGCAACAACGAACTGGTGTTCTCGAAGATCGAGGCGTTCGAGCCGCTGCAGGTGATCAAGGCGCTGCCGGCGCTGAAGGACATCTACGACAAGCGCGGCAAGATCCGCGACCTGCAGGCGCGCGCGGAAGCGTCGGGCTCGATCGGCGACCCGCTCACCTCGGTGATCTCGGGCAGCGACATCAAGCCGGGCAAGGCCGCCGTGGCCGCCTCGGCCGACGGCAAGACGGCGGCGCAGGACGCCGTGCCGTCGCTGAAGGCCGACGCCGACACGGTCGTCAAGGCCCGGGCCGCGCTGGTCGCGCTCGATCCCAAGGACGACAAGACCTCGACCGTGACCCGGCCGTCGAACGGCGAGATGTTCGACGTGTTCGTCGAGCAGTTCAACCTCTACTACGTCGGTGACCTCGCGCCGACCACGGTCGATCCGGCCGCGCCGCCCGCCCCGCTCGTGCGGCAGGGCCCGCGCACCTCCGCCGACCAGATCGAGAGCGTGCGCGCGCGCGGCGCGATCGCGGTGATCGACACGCTGGTCTCGCTGATCGACGAGCAGCTGAGCAGCGCGCTGTCGAGCATCATGCACTGCGACTCGTTCACGAGGATGGAAGCCACCTGGCGCGGCCTGAACCATCTCGTGATGAACACCGAGACCAGCACGATGCTGAAGCTGCGCGTGTTCAACGCCACCAAGAAGGAACTCTGCGACGACATGATGAAGGCGGTCGAGTTCGACCAGAGCGCCCTCTTCAAGATGATCTACGAAGCCGAGTACGGCACCTTCGGCGGCAATCCGTACAGCCTGCTGGTGGGCGACTACGCGATCGGCAACGTCGACGCCGACATCGACTTCCTGACCAAGATGGCCGAAGTCGCGGCCGCCGCGCACGCGCCGTTCCTCGCGCAGGCCTCGGCCGACCTGTTCGGCCTGAGCGGCTTCGACCAGCTCGACAAGCCGCGCGATCTGAAGAAGATCTTCGAGGGCGTGACCGCCGAGAAATGGCGCGAGTTCCGCGAACTCGAGGATTCGCGCTACGTCACGCTGGCCCTGCCGCGCGCGCTGCTGCGCCTGCCCTACGGCACGCCGACCAAGCGCAACACCACGCCCTGCGACGGCCTGAACTTCGACGAGCACGTCGGCCCGGCCGGCGTCGACGAGACGTTCTACGTCAAGAAGACCAACGAGATCCAGAGCTACCCCGAACCGGAACCGAAGCACTTCCTGTGGGGCAACCCGGCCTACCTGCTGGCCGAGCGCATCACCAACGCGTTCGCGCTGTACAGCTGGACCGCGGCGATCCGCGGCGTGGAAGGCGGCGGCCTGGTCGAGAACCTGCCGATCTACACGTTCACCTCGGAACACGGCAGCGTCGAGCTGCTCTGCCCGACCGAAGTGTCGATCACCGACCGTCGCGAGAAGGAACTGAACGACCTCGGCTTCATCACGCTCTGCCACTGCAAGGGCACCGGCAAGGCGGCCTTCTTCGGCGGCCAGACCACCAACCAGCCGAAGAAGTACTTCTCGGACTCGGCCAACGCCAATGCCCGCATCTCCGCGCTGCTGCCGTACATGCTGGCCGCCTCGCGTTTCGCGCACTACATCAAGGTGATCATGCGCGAGAAGATCGGCAGCTTCATGACGCGCGGCAACGTCGAGGACTTCCTCAATTCGTGGATCTCGAACTACGTGCTGCTCGACGACAACGCCTCGCAGGACGCCAAGGCGGCCTACCCGCTGCGCGAGGCGAAGGTGATCGTCACGGAAGTGCCGGGCGAGCCGGGCTCGTACCGCGCCACCGTGCTGCTCAAGCCGCACTTCCAGCTCGAAGAGCTGACCACCTCGATCCGGCTCGTGGCCAACCTGCCGAAATAACCTTTCCCATCTTTCACTATTTCTAGGAGTTGGTCATGGATCTGATTCTCTTCCAGCCGGGTGATCAAAGCATCATGAACCAGGAGGGCAGCGAGATCGACAATTCGGCCTGGATGGCCGACGGCCCGACCGGGCTGTGCATCGAAATCGTGTCGCTCCACCAGGGCATGAAGCAGCAGGTCACCACCGACGTCAGCAACAACGCGCGGACCTCGGGCCGGCCCATCATCACCGAGTTCACGCTGGTCAAGTACGTCGACCAGACCTCGGTGAAGCTCTACGACTACTGCCTCGGCGCCAAGCTGCTGGGCAGCGGCGCGGGCGCGCCGAGCACCATCTACATCGCGCGCGAATCGGGCGGCAAGACGATGAACATCATCAAGATCCAGCTGAAGGACGCCATCATCAGCGAGATCCAGTTGCAGACGCATCCGAACGACATGCCGACCGAGCAGTTCAAGCTCAACTTCACCGAAGTGATCTGGACCTACACGCAGCAGCTGAACAACATGACGGCGAAGGGCGTGAAGACCACCGGGTGGAGCCTCGCGAAGAACATGCCGATCGGCGGTTCGTTCTCGTCGCTCGTCTGACGCCGCGCGTCGCGCGTACTCATCGGCCATCCATCGCCGAACCGGCAAGGAGAAGGCATGCAGTTCCTGTTCGAGCGCCTCGCGGAACCGCCGTCGTTCGACGGCTCGCAGACATTCGATCTGCGCGCCGCCGTCGCCGCGCAGATCCAGCGTCTCGTCAGCGCGCGCACCACGCGCGTGGGCGGTGACCTGGACCTGCTCGACTTCGGCTCGCCGAGCGTGGTCGACATCGCACTGGACAGCAAGCCTCAACTCGAGCTGTACGCGCAACGCCTTGCCCGCCTCGTTGCCCGCTACGAACCGCGCCTGAAGTCGCCCAGGGTGCGGATCGAGGCGAGCAGCGAGACGCTGCGGCCGTATCGCCTGGCGATCTACGGCACGCTCGATCAAAGCAACGGAGTGGACGTGTTCCACTTCGAGCTGCCCTCCCACTGAGGTCCGGATGCAACCTGCCACCGTCACGCTCAGCGACTGCTTCCGCGAGGAACTGGCCGCGCTGCGCACCGAGTCGGTCCAGTTCAGCGAGAAGCATCGCGAGCTGGCCCGCACGCTCGGGCTCAACGCGCGCGAGGCGAGCGACCCGCAGGTCGAGCTGCTGCTGCAGTCGTTCGCGTTCCTCACCGGGCGCCTGCGCCATCAGGTCGAACAGGACAAGACGCGCCTGCCCGACACGATGCTCGCGTTCCTGTATCCGCACCTGGAAGCCCCGATCCCGTCGATGCTGATCGCCCGGATCGACGTCAAGCCGGACGGCACCGATTTCTCGAAGGAGCAACTGCTGCCGCGCGGGCGCACGGTCACCGCGCTGACCACCAACCATCTCGGGCAGAACACCGAGTGTCGCTTCCAGACCTGCTACGACACCCCGCTGCTACCGCTGCGGCTCGACACGGTCGCGCTCGAATCGGCGCTCGAATACGCGTTCCTCGGCAGCACCTCGTCGTCGCGCTCGGTGCTGCGCATCCGCGTGCGCCCCGACGGCGTCGGCACGCTGCAGGCCAAGGGCCGCGGCCCGGCGCGCCTGCGCTTCTACATCAACGACGCGCAGCCCGACGCGGTGGCGCTCTACGAGATGATCGCGCTGCACCTCGAAGGCATCTACGTGCTGCCGCCCGCCGCTTCGCAGCGGCCCCGCCAGCTGCCGCCCGAGGCGCTGCGCTGGCTCGGCATGGAGCCCGACGAGGCGGTGCTCAACGCCAACCCGCATACGCATCCGGGCTACCGGCTGCTGCAGGAATATTTCGCGTTTCCGGAGAAGTTCGGCTTCTTCGAAGTCGGTCGGCTCGACGAGCTCGACTTCGAGGGCGTCGGTGACTATTTCGACCTGCTGCTGGTGCTCGACATGCCGTTCGAGCCCAAGCTGCATTTCTCGGCCGATTCGCTGCTGATGAACTGCGTGCCGCTGATCAACCTGTTCACGCAGCGCATCGAGCCGATCGCGCTCGGCCACAACGAATACGAATACCGCGTGACGGGCGACCTCAAGAACCATCGCTACTGCGAGATCCATTCGATTCGCGAGCTCGAATCGATCTCGAGCGAAGGCAAGCCGCGCACCATCGCGCCGTACTTCGCGATGGACAACTTCGGCCAGCTCGACGGCCAGGACTATTTCTACCTGTGCCGCCGCCTGCCGGCCACCGCGCCCAACGTGGCGGGCAGCGAAACCTACGTGTCGTTCCTCGACGAGCAGTTCAACCTGGAGCACCCGAACGACGAGGTGGTGGGCGGCACCGCGCTGTGCACCAACCGGCGCCTGCCCGAGCGGCTCATGTCGGGCAGCCCGCTGCATCTGGAAGGCGGCGGCCCGGTCAAGCGGATCACCGCGCTGACCAAGCCCACGCCGCATCACACGCCCGCGCAGATCGGCCATCGCCCGTGGTCGCTGATCTCGCAGCTGTCGCTGAACCATCTCTCGCTCGACGGCGGCACGCTCGCGCTCGGCGCGCTGAAGGACATCCTGCGGCTGCACGTCGGCCCGCACCGCGAGAGCGGCTGGAAGCAGATCGACGCGATCACCGAGCTGCGCAGCCGCAGCATCATGCGCCACGTCGGCCGCGACGGCTGGCGCGGCTTCGTGCGCGGCTCGGAGCTGACGGTGGTGATGGAGCCGATCGACATCGGCGCGGGCAGCGTGGTGCTGTTCTGCTCGGTGCTGCGCCAGTTCCTGCGCGGCTACGCGAGCGTCAATCATCTGGTCGAAGTCGCGCTCGAAACGCGTAACCTCAAAGGGAGCCCGAAGCAATGGCTAGCATTGGCCGGCACCGCTATCGCACTGTAAGGGAGTACATGCTCCGGCAGCACGAGGACTTCAACGTATTCCAGTTGATGCGCCTGATGCTGCGCGATACCAACCGGCGCCTGCCGATCGGCCGGCGCCTGCGGTTCCGCGCCGACCTGTCGGCCGCGTTCCCGGCCAGCGAGTTCGCGAGCGTCACGCCGCTGCCGGCCCTGGTGGACGAACCGGCGAACGGTCCGGCGAACGACGCCGCGCCCGCCGAGGCCCGCGAGCAGGGCTTCGAGATCAGCACCGCGAACTTCTGCGTGGCGAGCGTGACGGGGCCGCTGCCCGAGCCGTTCACCGAGTGGGCGCGCGAGCTGGCCGCGCTGCGCGCCACGGCGATGGCCGACTTCTTCGACATCTTCAACCAGCGCGCCAACGTGCTGCGCTTCCAGCTCAAGCGCGAGCTGACGCCGGGCCTCGACGACGCGCCGCCGGGGCAGACCGCGATGGCGCAGCGGCTCGCGGCGCTGGTCGGCCTCGACGACGCGAAGCTGGCGGCCCAGGTGCCGCTGCCCAAGCGCGCCTGGCTCGGCATCGCCGGGCTGCTCGCCAACCGCCGCAAGCAGGCTTCCACGCTGGTGGAGGTGCTCGGGCTCGCGCTCGGCGCGAACGTCAGGCTGACCGAGAACGTCGGCGCCTGGCACGAGCTGGACGAACGCGATCGCTGCGCGCTCGGCCGCAACAACCATCGGCTCGGCCAGACCTGCGTGGTGGGCCGCCGCGTGTGGGACCAGCAGGCGCGCCTGCGCCTCGAGATCGGCGTGGTCGATTACGCGGCGATGTGCCGGCTGCTGCCGCCGGCACCGGTGCCGGCCGCCGGCGCGGGCGCCGTGCCGCTGGACTCGCTCGGCGCGATCGGCGCGCTCGCCGCGGCGGGCTCGCCCGCCGCGCCCGTCACGCTGCCCCCGCCCCAGCCCGGCTACGCGATGCTGAGCGGCCTCGTGAAGCTGCTCGTCGATCGCCTCGCCGACGTCGAGATCGTGCTGCACGTGGCGGACCCGAGCGTGCCGCCCACCCCGCTGCCGCAGCCCGCGCGCGGCGCCGACACCAGTTCGATGCGGCTCGGCCAGAGCGCCTGGCTCGCGGGCACGCCCGCGCATCGCCATGCCACGCGTCCGGTCAGCTTCCTGATCACGACGCGCCATTCCGGAGGCGCCGCATGAGCGACATCCTCGATACCGGCACGACCCGCGCGTTTTCCGTCAACCCGCTCGGCGCCCCCGAGCCCGACGTCTACCTGCACTGCGCCGTGTTCGTCACCCGCGACACGATCCTCGGTGCCGAGACGTTCCGCCTCGAGAGCTTCCAGGGCCAGGAAAACGTGTCCGAGCCGTTCGAATTCCAGCTCGAGCTGGTCGCCAATTCGGACGGCCGCAGCCCCGCCCCCGTCACGTTCCGCTTCGACGAACTGATCGGCCGCGCCATCACGGTGGGCATCGGCAAGCGCAGCGAGCCCGGCGCGAGCGCCATGGAGTTCCGCGCCGCGATCGAGGGCAACCCGGTGCCGGGCGCGCGGCTCTCGCTGTTCAACGGCATCGTCACCAGCTTCGCGGTGAAGAACCGCGGCAGCTACGCGATCACGATGAAGCCGGCGCTGCACCGCCTGAGCCTGACCAACAACTATCGCGTGTTCCACCGCCGCACCGTGTGGGAGATGATCGCGCAACTGCTCGACGCGCACCACATCGCCTACCTGCCGTTCCAGCACGCCCAGCACAACCTCGCCGTGATCCGCCGCCAGGACTGGATGCAGGCCGGCGAGACCGACCTGGAATTCCTCAAGCGGCTGATGGGCAAGGCGCTGCTGTATTTCTACTTCGTCCACACCGGCAACGGCCACGCGCTGGTGTTCTCGAACCTGGCCCACTATCCGGAGGCCGTGCCGGGCGGCCGGCCGCTGCGCTACACCTACTCCGACGCGACCTCGCTCGGCCTGGAGCAGGAGGACGTGGTCACCGAGTTCAGCATGAAGAAGTCGATGGGCAGCACCGGCGTGCAGGGCGTGCTCACGCAGCAGGACGGCGCCTGGCTCGGCAACCCGGTGGTCGAGTTCAATTCGTTCTATGCCAACGACCTGCAGGACGCCAACCCGCTGCCGTTCAATCTCTACAAGAGCTACCAGTACGGCGGCAGCAAGGAAGAGGTGCAGCATCTGTCGGCCAAGACGCGCAGCACGCTCGACGGCAGCCGCAACGAGCTGTCGGGCGCCAGCAACTGCGCCACGTTCCGCGTCGGGCATCGCTTCACGCTGACGAGCGGCGACGGGCCCACCAACCCGCACGAGCCGTTTCTCGACAACGGCGCGTTCGTGCTGACCGCGATCCAGCATCAGGCGAGCGCCGACGGCACCTACCGCAACCAGTTCCAGGCCGGCGACGCGTCGTACCTGATCACGCCCTACTCGATCCAGGCGACCCAGCAGGGCAGCGTGCTGGCCAAGGTGGTGGCGGGCGAGCCGCCCGATGCGGCCGGCGCGGTCGATTTCGGCTCGCGGGACTCGTTCCGCACCGGACAGAGCAGCTTCGGCGACGCGCTGAACAACGCCTCGTACGAGCAGGTCGGCGTATACGTGCGCTTCTCGACCGCGGCACCCGACGCCGCGCCCGTCTGGGTCAAGCTCTCGGCGTCGATGCAGACGGCGCCCACCGTCGGCTCGGTGGTGGTGGTCGGGCGCGCGCAGGACGAGTCGGAGCTGCCGGAAATCCAGAACGTGATCCAGACCAACGGCAGCGAGCTGGTGGTGAAGGGAGACTGGCTGTCGAACACGCACGTCGGCAACAACTATTCGACCAGCTACGGCGACAACCAGAGCATCGGCTACGGCACGAACTCGACCCCGGACCTGAGCCAGTCCACCCAGATCGTCTCGGACGCCTACAACACCGACCGCTTCGACAACGTGAGCTTCACGCAGGGCTCCAGCTACAGCTTCAACGTCGCCAATTCGCGGGCCGTCGGCGCGAGCTCGAGTTCCGTCGAACTGTACGGCGGCGTGGTGGCCGACGACATCCTGAGCGCCTCGGAGTCGCTCGGCTCGACCTACAGCCGCCAGGTTGGCAGCATCAGCCACAACTATTCGCAGATCGACAACGCCACCGCGGTCAGCATCAACCTGACCAACACCTCGACCACCACGATCGGCGCGTCCACCACCAACACCAATATCGGCGCGTCCACCACCAACAGCAACATCGGCGTGTCGACCACCATTTCATACACGGGCCAGGTGTTCACGAAGAGCGTGACCGGCGATGCGGTGGAAAACATCACGAGCCTCAACACCACGCGCACCAGCCAGAGCGGCAACCTGATCGAGAACAGCGTGTCGGGCAACGTCACGCGCGTCTCGACCACGGGCGACATCACCGAAACCAGCACCGTCGGCAATACGGTCCGCATCTCGGTCTCGGGTAACGTCGACGAGACGAACACCGTCGGCGACACGATCCGCGTCTCGACCACGGGCGACGTCACCGAGAACAACACCGTCGGCAACACGGTCCGCAATTCGATCTCCGGGAATCTCGTCGAATCCATCGAGCAGGGCAGCGTCGAGCGCACCACCATCACCGGCACGGTCACCGAGGAGACGACGCGCGGCGACGTCACCACCATGACGGTGGACGGCGAGATCACGGAAGTGATCACGCGCGGGGAATCCACCCTCACCTCGATGCTCGGCAACGCCACCCTCATCGAGACGTCCGGCGCGACCTCGAACATCGTCACCAACGCCGAACTCACCGAGGTGCAGACGGCCGGCCCCGGCGCGCGCGTGTCGAACAACGACGAAACCCCGCACGTCGACAACATCGTCACGCGCGTCTACATGATCGAAGCCACCATCATCTTCATGTGAGCCGCGATGAAAATCATCAAACCCCAATCGCTCGGCGTGCTCCACAAGCCCTACACCCATCTCGGCCAGCATCGGCTGTCGGTGGCGGTGCTCGGCTTCTTCCGGCTCGGCGCGCCGAACGAACGCTTCCTCGCCGAAAGCACGCAATGGCCGCACGTGGTCGCGAGCCTGCCGGCCGGGCAGCCGCTCGATGAAGTGATGCCGCGCCAGGGCGCCGAGGTGCTGCTGCTCGGCTCGGCGCACGCGCCCGGCAAGCAGGCGGCCACCGGCGTGGACGTGCTGCTGCGCGTGGACGACGCCGCCGGCCAGCCCGCCATCGGCAAGTGCCTGACCGTGTGCGGCGAGCGCGAATGGCGCATCGGCGCGCTGGGCGGGCGCCGCGTCGGCCGGCCCAAGCCGTTCCTCGCCATGCCGATCACCTATGCGCGCGCGTTCGGCGGCCCGCGCAATCCCGTCAACCCGGCCGGCTGCGGCAGCCGCGAATCGTGGTTCGGCAAGAGCCGCGGCCCGATGCCGAACGTGGCCTACGCGGCGGGCACCGCCGACGCCGGCTGGCGTGCCGGCGTGCCGGCCGGCTTCGGCCCGATCCCGCTCGCCAACCGGGCGCGGCGCGACAAGCTCGGCAGCTACGGCCGCGGCTGGCGCCGCCACGACGCGCCCGGCTTCGCGCGCGATCTCGACTGGAGCGTCTTCAACATGGCGCCGGCCGACCAGTGGCTGAAGGCGCCGCTGCGCGGCGGCGAACGCTACCTGCTGCGCAACCTGCACCCGCGGCACGCCGAGCTGACGGGTACGCTGCCGGAGCTGGCCGTGCGCGCGTTCGTGACGAAGTTCGGCGAGACGCCCGAGGCGATGCGCGAGGTGCCGCTCGCGATGGACACGGTCTGGTTCGTGCCCGACCACGATCTCGGCATCGTGATCCACCACGGCACGATCGGGATCGACGACAGCGACGCGCTCGACGTCGGCACGCTGATGGTCGGCTACGAATACCGCGACAGCCCGAAGAGCGTCGGCCACTATCGCGACGTGATGCAGCTGCGCCTCGATCCGGAAGCGGGCCGCATGCACGTGTTCAACGACAGCCAGCTCGCGCCCGAGCGCTCGGCGGCCGACCAGGCACGCCGCGCGGCCGAGCAGGAACGCGCCGAACAGGCCGTGCTCGCGCGCAGCCAGCGCCGCCTCGACCTGCTCGACGCGCAGCACTGGGCGCGGCGCGGCACGCCGCCGCCGGCCGGCCACCAGGTCGCCCGCGCCAGACTGCCGGCGCTCGGCATCATGACCTCGCAGACCGTGGCCGAGGGCGACTTCGACCTGACCGAGGTCATGACGCGCGCCAAGGCGCTGGTGGCCGAGGCCGAGCAACGCGGCAAGGAAGCGCTGGCACGCCTGCCGGCCCGCACGCCGGCGCCGGCCGATGCCGCGAAGCAGCTGGCCGACGCGCTCGAACGCGCGGCCCTGCCGGCCTATGACCTGCTGCCGCCGGGCGAGACCGGCCGCGATCCGCAGGTCGAGGCCATGCTGGCCAAGCTGCCGGTGCCGCCCGCCGACGCCGATCCGAAACAGCAGGCACGCCACGCAAGGTCACGCGCCGCGATCGTGAAGATCCCGTCGCTGCGCCGCCAGGCGCGCCGCTCGGCGCCGAAGGTCACGGTAGCGGCGCTGCCTTATCCGCCCGAGACCGCGCGCGCGCTCGGCGAGCGGGTCCGGCAATGGCACGCGGCGGGCGTGCCGCTCGCCGGGCGCGACCTGGCCGGCGCCGATCTGGCCGGCGTCGACTTCTCGGGCGCGGACCTGCGCGAGACGATGTTCGACGGCGCCGACCTGAGCGACGCGAAATTCATCGGCGCCAACCTGCAGGGCGCGGTGCTGGTGGGCGCGCGCCTCGATCGCGCCGATTTCTCGGGCGCCGACCTCACGCGCGCGAATCTCTGCGCGAGCAGCGGCCGCGCGATCTCGTTCGAGGGCGCGCAGCTGGCCCACGCGCAGGCGCTCGACGCGCAGTGGCCGCGGGCCAACCTGCGCCGCACCCGCCTGCGCCGCCTGCTGGGCCTGCGGCTCGCCTGCCCCGGCGCGGTGTTCGACGGCGCCGACGCGAGCAAGGCCACGCTGTTCGACATCGAGGCCGGCGACAGCCGCTGGGAGGACGCGACGCTCGAGAAGACGGTGTTCATGCGCGCGCGGCTGCAGCGCGCGAGCTTCGCGCGCGCGACGCTGACGAAGGCCGTCTTCAACCTGAGCGACCTGCAGGCGAGCCGCTGGGATCGCGCCCGGCTCGACAGCGTGCAGGCCGGCGGCAAGACCAACTGGCGCGACGCCGCGCTGACCGGCGCGACGGCGCGCAACTGCGGCTTCCACGGCGCCGATCTCTCGCACGTCGACATGGAGGCGGCCCGCTTCCTGCGCTGCGACTTCGGGCAGGCCGACCTGCGCGCCGCGCGCCTGGTGGCGAGCCTGTTCTCGCGTTGCGGCTTCCACGCCAGCCAGCTGCGCATGACCGAGGCGGCGCGCGCCGAGTTTTTCCAGTGCCAGTGCCGCAAGGCCGATTTCACCGGCGCGCGGCTCGGCGACGCCGCGTTCGTGCAGTGCGAGCGCACCGGCTCGATTCCGCCGGAAGGCATCGCCAACGGGAGCCCCGCATGACCACCCTCTGGGACGACATCGCGCTCGCGATCGAACTGGACAAGCCCGTCGCGCGGCGCGAGCTGCATGGGCTCGACGCGCGCCGCCGCGAACTGGGCCGAGCGACGTTCAGCGAAGTCGACTTCTCGAACGCCTCGTTCGCCGAGGCCGGCCTCGCGCGCGCGAAGTTCATCAACTGCGATCTGCGCGGCGCCGATTTCGGCAACGCCGACCTCGACCACGTGAACTTCATCAAGTGCGACCTCACGCGGGCGCGCCTGAACGGCCGCAACATGGCGCACGCGTGCTGGGTCGATTGCGACCTCACCGACAGCGACTGGTCGCACGCGCGGCTGCAGGTCAGCTCGCTCGTGAACTGCACGCTGCACGGCGCGCGCTTCGACGCCGGCACGCTCACGCGCTGCACGCTGATCAACGACCGCTTCGACGGCGCCAGCGTGGCCGACGCGAAGCTCGAGCAGTGCGTGATCAGCCCGGCCGACTGGCGCGAGGTGGAACTGCGCGGGCTGAGCGCCGACGGCGTGACGTTCTCGAACGCGAACTTCCACGGCCAGGTGATGAGCGGGCTGCGGCTGCGGCGCTGCACGCTGACGGCCGCCGAGCTGGTGCAGGTCGACCTGGCCGGCGCCGACCTCACGCGCTCGAACTTCTATCAGGCGCATCTCGCGCAGGCCAACCTCAGCAACGTCGAGGCGCCGCACGCGATGCTCTATCAGGCGCGGCTCGAATCGGTGGACCTGTCCGACGCGAAACTCGACGGCGCGATCTTCCAGCAGGCGCGGCTCGAGGATTGCCGGCTCGACGGCGCGCATCTGAAGATGAGCGTCTGGAACAAGAGCCGCCACCGCAACGTGTCGTTCCACGGCGCCGATCTCGCCCACGCGCGGCTCGAACACGTCACCGGCGGCCAGGTCGATTTTTCCGACGCCAATCTCGACCACGCCCAGTTGCACAACGCGACGCTCGCCGACGCGCGGTTCCGCGGCGCCAGCCTGCATCAGGTCGGCCGCACCAATCCCGCGCGCCTCGCGCTCGAAGCCCGTACCCTTGCCCTGGAGAACGAATGATGGGTTCCCCCCGGACCACCAGCAAACTTCCGCCCCCGCTGCCGCTGCATCTGGTCGAGGCCAGGGTGATCGTGGCGCTGGAGCAGCACGCCTACCTGCTCGACGACGGCCGCGTGGCCTACCAGGCGCTCAGCTGCCTGATCCGCCCCGAGGTGGGCGACCACGTGCTCGTGGCCACCTGCCCGAACGACGCGAGCTACATCCTGCACGTGCTGCACCGCGCCGACGCGAAACAGGTGCAGCTGAGCGTGCCCGGCGCCGAGACGCTGCGCGTGGAGCAGGCCCGCATCGAGCTGGCCGCCACCGAATCGATCGCGCTCGATTCGCTGGCCGACGTCGAGATCAGCGCCGCCACCGGCACGCTGAACCTCGCCGCGCGCAACCTGTTCACCACCGCGCAGGACAGCCTCGTCGAGAACGTCGGGCAGTTCGTCGGCCGCGCCGATCGCTACCTGCTGGAAGTGAGCGAGCTGCTGCGCCTGCACGGCCAGCAGGCCATCGTCACCGCCGAGGAAGACGTCAAGGTGGACGGCGAACGCATCAGCATGGGCTGACGCGCCGCGCGCCCCAACCCGCCAGCCCCTATACCGGAGCCCTCATGTTCGCCACCAACAGCCTTGACGCGATGTCGATGTCGACGGTTCCCGACGTCTGCAAGACGCCGGCTCTCGTGCCGGTCCCGATTCCCTACGTCAACATCACCTACTCGTCGATGCACATCCCGTCGGTGTTCAACGTGATGATCGGCACCGGCTTCGCGGAGAACCTGCTGACCGAAGGCACCATCAGCATCGGCGACGAGCCCGGCGTGCTGGGCGGCATCGTCTCGAACGTGTTCATGGGCCCCGACACCTACCTGACCGGCAGCCTCAAGGTGATGTTCGGTCCCGCCTTCGCGACCCACATGACCTCGCTGGTCGGCATGAACGGCATGCCGTTCAACACCGTCGGCATGTCGATCGTGCCGGCGCAATTCCGCGTCCTCCTGCTGGCCTGACCATGACCCGCCCATTCCGCTCCCTCCTCCCGCACGGCGCCCGCGCGCCCGCGCGCCTCGCCGTGCTCGGCGCCTGCTGCCTGCTGGCCGCCTGCAGCTGGCTCGGCTTCTCGAAGTCCGCCGCGGTCTCGCAGATCAAGGTGGTGGCCGAGGTCAACGCCAACCAGAACGCCGCCACCCAACTCGACGTGGTGTTCGTCTACGACAGCAACGTCACCGGGCTGCTGCCCGCCACCGGCCCCGACTGGTTCCAGAAGAAGGACGCGCTGACCGCCGGGCTCGCCACCGCGATCGACGTGGTCAGCCTGCAGGTGCCGCCCGCCACGCTGGCCACGGCGAAGCTGCCCAAGCGCCACGGCAAGGCGATCGGCGTCTACGTCTACGCCAACTACCTGACCGCCGCGGGCCAGCCCAAGGGCAACATCACGCCCTACAAGAACGTAACGATCTGGCTCACGCCGACCACGGTCACCTACCAGTCGCAGTGACGCCAGCCAGCCCAGACACGAGCCCCGGAACGATCAGGCCATGACACAGACCGCCCCCCTCCCCGACGCCGTCCAGTGGTCGGAAGGCATGATGCTCTCGCCCCAGCATCTGCAGCAGAACGACCGCTACTGGCACGCCCACCTGCGCCATCGCCTGCAGGCCGTGGCGCCGCATTTCTGGGGCGTGCTGAAGCTGCGCTTCGAGATGGTCAAGGAAATCCTCAGCATCGGCGAACTCGAATGCATCCTGCCCGACGGGCTGCTGGTGGCATTCCCCGGCGGCCTGCCGCGCAACCCGCCCGGCAACGTCGAGATCGACGTCGGCGCCGCCTGCAAGAGCGGCCAGGCGCCCGTGAAGGTCTGGTGCTGGGTCAATCCGCGCGGCTCGCACGCGGCCGTGCAGGACAGCCAGGAGCGCCGCTACAACTCGGTGCTCGACGAGCCGAGCGTGGACGAGAACACCGGCGACAGCGCGCTCACGCTGCCGCGCCTGCAGGTGCGCTTCCACCTCTACCTCGGCGTGACCTCGCCCGCGCCGCACAGCGCGGTGCCGCTGCTCGAATTCGTGCGCGGCGAGAACCAGCAGCTGCAGATCACCCCCTATCACCCGCCGATGCTGCACGTCGGCACCGCCGACTGCCTCGGCGCCGCGAACCTCTGGCGCGGCCTGCACGACTTCCACGACCGCCTGTGGGACAAGCTCGCGCAGCTCGGCGAGCCCGGCAAGGGCGGCGACGTCGACGACGGCGCCGGCAACGAACGGCGCCAGCACCTGTCGGCCGCGCGCGCGATCGGCGCCTGCCTGCCGCCGTTCTCGACGCTGCTGGACGGCCGCACGCATCCGGAGGCGCTGTACCAGGCGCTCGCGCGCATCGTCGGCTCGGTGTCGGCGATCGGCGCCAATCCGCTGCCGCTGCTGATGAAGCCGTACCAGCACGACGACTGCCTGCCGCAATTCCAGCAGGCGATGGATTTCGTGCAGAGCCGCATCGACACCGTCGACACGCGCTACGAGACGCTGCCGTTCCTGCGCACCGACCAGCACGACCCGGGCCTCGTCGACGCCTGCTTCGAGCGCCGCGTGCCGGGCGGCATGGGCCACGAACTGATCATCGAGGTCGAGCCGCGCGAAGGCCAGACCGCCGCGCAAGTGCTGGCCTGGCTCGACGAGGCGGTGATCGCCGACGCCTCGGTGATGCCGCTGCTGCGCCGCGCGCGCGTGGCCGGCGCCTCGGTGCGCGCGCTGCAGCCGCACGAGATCGAGCGCGAGAAGCTGCGCTCGCAGGCCTGCCTGTTCGCCGTGAAGAACCAGCCGCTCGAACTCGACGACCAGGGCGCCCGGCACGCGTTCGGCGACGGCGCGCTGCTGCAGGTCGTGGGCCGCAAGAACGACGCGCTGCCCGCCTCGATCACGCTCTATCGCCAGAAGCAGAAGCACGGCGCGCGCGGCGCGACGGCATCGGTCGCGCCGGCCCAGCCGGCCCAGCCGCCGGTCCAGCCGCCGGTCCAGCCGCCGGTCCAGCCGAATCAGCCGCCGCAGCCGGTGGTCGAGCTTGCCGTGGAGCCGGCCGCGCCGGCGGCATCGCTGACGCCGGTGGCGCCGATGACGCCGTTCACGCCGGCCGCCGTGGTGTCGACGATCGCGGTCACGCCGGTGGTGCCGGTGGCGCCGACCGCGCCTGCCGCGCCGGGCGCCTCGTCCGGCCAATATGCGCCGCCGACACGCCCGGCGCCGCCGGCCACCCCGGGAGACGGCAATGCGTGACGCCCCGAGCTGGCCGCAGCCGGGCCGCGATCATCCCGATCTGGTGGCGCGCTTCGCCGACTTCTATCAGGAGCTGGCGGCGATCAAGGCGGCCCAGGCGGGCGGCTGGCTGGCCGCCTACCTGGCCGGCGACGACTCGCCCCAACCGGTCACCGGCAGCGAGTTCGCCAGGCGCGTCAACGCGCGGCTGCTCGCGTCGCTGCAGCGCCAGGCGCGCCGCTACGCCGACGACACCGGCACCGCGGCCGGTCAGGCCGAGCGTCAGGCCCGCTACCTGATGGCCGCGCTGGCCGACGAGGTGCTGATCTTCGAACTCGACTGGCCGGGCCGCGATGCGTGGCTGTCGGTGCTGCTCGAGCAATCGATGTTCGATTCCAGCAACGCCGGCTCGCGCTTCTTCACGATGGCCGAGCAGCTCGTGCATGAGACGCCGCGCACGCCGCTGCAGGCCGAACTCGCCTCGGTGTTCCTGCTCGCGATGGAGCTCGGCTTCAAGGGCCGCTATCGCGCGCGCCAGGCGCAGCCGCATCTGGAGAAGATCCGCGGCCAGCTCTACCAGGTCGTGTTCGCCGCCGCCGGCAAGCTCGACGACGACCAGCCGGCCTTCGCCGAAGCCTACGCGTATCCGCTCACGGGCCGCCGCGACGAGCGGCTCGCGCCGCTCACGCCGTGGCGCAATCTCGGGCTCTACGGGCTGATCGGCTACCTGCTGCTGTCGGTGGTGACGTGGTTCGTCCTGATGCACCCGTTCGAACATTACTTGAATAGCTAGCAGAGTCAGGCAGGAGCGCAATTCGTGGACGCATTACAGAAATCGACCGCCTGGCTGAAGGCGCAGACCGGCTGGGCTCCCGAGCCCGGCACGCTCAAGCTCGTGCTGATGGCGGCCGCCGCCGTGCTGGCGCTGCTGGTGCTGCTGAAGCTGGCCGGCAAGCTGTGGGCCCGGCTCAAGCCGCTCGTCAAGGCGCCGGCCGTGCCGCCGCTGTGCGGCTGCGAACCGGCCGCCGGCAACCGCGTGAAGGGCTGGATCGAGCGCGCCACGCTGGCCGTCGACTACCTGCGCACCGGCCGCGAATGGCGCTACGGCACGCCGTGGCTGCTGATGCTCGGCCAGGCCGGCGCCGGCAAGACCAGCCTGCTCGAATCGGTGGGCCCGCAGCACACCCAGCCGCTCGACGAGCGCCAGAAGCAGCTCGAACTCGAGGGCGCCAGCTGGTATGCGCTCGACCAGGGCCTGGTGCTCGATCCCGACGGCAAGTGGCCCGAGTCGGCCGCCACCGTGGCGCTCGGCGACGGCACCGCCGACGACGCGGACCTGCGCCGCTGGCAGAAATTCCTCGACCAGCTCGACGCGCTGCGCCCCGAGCGCGCGCTCGACGGCATCGTGCTGGCGGTCTCTGCCACCACCTTCCTGCAGCGCGATCCGGCCCGGCTGATGGCGGTCGCGCAGAACGCGCGCCAGCAGCTGCGCACCATCGAGGAGCGGCTCGAATTCGCGCTGCCCGTCTACGTGGTGGTGACCGCCTGCGATCACGTCGAGGGCTTCAGCGCGTTCTGGCGCTCGCAGGCGCCGCAGCGGCACGCCGAGATGGTGGGCTGGTCGGCGCCAAGCCAGTCGCTCGAAACGCCGCCCGCGCAGTGGGGCGCCACCGTGTTCGAAGCGATCGGCGCGCAGCTGCAGGCGCTGCAGGTGGAAACCGCCGCGCATTGCGAGCGGATCGCCGAGCACGACGCCGATCCGATGTTCCTCTACCCGCTGCGCTTCGCGCAGCTGCAGGCGCCGTTCGAGCAGTGGCTCGCCACGGTGTTCCAGGTCTCGGCCTGGGAGACCACGTTCTTCCTGCGCGGCGTCTATTTCACCGGCACCGTGGCGGACCACGGCGACCAGGTCGAGCATCGCGACGGCCCGCGCCGCGACGTGGCGTTCGTGCGCGACCTGATGATCGACAAGGTGCTCGCCGAGAAACACCTGGCCCGCCCGACGCGGGCCGGCGTCTGGTCGCGCAACCTGCTGATCCGCCGCGTGCAGTGGTTCGGCGTGATCGGCTTCTCGCTGCTGCTGATCGCGTTCGCGGTGCGGGTCTGGATGATCGACGCGCAGATCGACCGCGTGGTGCAGGCGCTCGAACGGATGCAGCAGTTGCAGGCGCCCGTGCCCGGCGCCGGCTGCATCGCGCAGGCGCCCGTCTACCAGCTGGTCGAGCAGGTCGCGCAGATCGACGCCGACGCGAGCAGCTGGCTGCTGCCGGTGTCGCTGGTCGACTCGCGCCTGAGCAGCCAGAGCGCGCGGCGCGTGATCGACACCGCGTTCCGCAAGGTGATCCTGCCGGGTCTCGCCTGCCAGCTCTCGCAGCGCGCCGGCGAACTGGGCGCCGAGGCCACCCGCGGCATCATCGCCGGGCTCGACTACACGCAGGCACTCGGCCAGCTGAACGGCTTCGTGCAGCGCGTGGACCAGTACGAACGCAACGCGAGCCGCTTCCAGCGCCTGCTCGGCAAGACCCCCTACGCGAAGGACCGCGCGCCGCTGCCGGGCTTCTTCGATCTGGTCGAATACGCCTACCGCACGCCGGTGCCGCCCTACGTGCGCAGCCGCCCCGGCCTGCTGCCGGCCACGCTCGCGGCCCTCACCGACCAGGATTTCAGCGGTGCCATCGCCACCCCGCCGCAGCTGAAGCAGAACGTCGGCAACCACATCGCCGCGCTGGCCGCGCAGGCGGGCAGCCTGCTGCAGTCGGAGCTGCAGGCCGGCCTGCCGCTGCTCGATCAGTTGCAGGCGAAGAAGCAGCCGATCCTGCCGCACGTGCGGCAGTTCACGCACTGGCTGAACTGGATCCGCACCGCGTGGCTCGGCTCCAGCGCCACCGACAACCCGATCCTGACCGTGCAGAACCAGCTGGTGGCGAGCCTCAAGCCGCTCGTCACCGATTTCGGCTATCCGTCCTATCTGCAGGCGCAGGTCGGCGCGCAGTTCGACGCCGCGCATCAGTATCCGCTCGCGATGCAGACGCTCAACAGCCTGTCGCTGCCCGGCTACGGCCCGCTGTTCGTCAACCTCGACGGCCGGATCGCGCTGAACCCGTCGATGCAGGGCGAGCTGACCGGCCTGAACGCGTTGAGCAGCCTCGGCTACATGTCGATCAACCCGCTCACCGCGTTCAGCTGCACCGGCAACCTCGCCAACTGGAGCCCGGGCCTGCTGAAGGACGCGAACCAGTACGCGGCCGACTACCAGACGTTCCTCGCCCAGCCGGCGCTGAAGGGCGGCCAGCCCGACGCGCTCTATCGCCAGCT
This sequence comes from Burkholderia plantarii, assembly GCF_001411805.1. Lineage (NCBI taxonomy): Bacteria > Pseudomonadati > Pseudomonadota > Betaproteobacteria > Burkholderiales > Burkholderiaceae > Burkholderia > Burkholderia plantarii. The sequence goes on from NZ_CP007213.1 coordinate 2,644,389, forward strand.
GGCCCGCTACCAGCTCGAGCTGGCGATGAACAACGACCTCGCGCAGGCGCAGGCCGCCGCCGGCCTCGCCACGAGCGGCACCGACACCAGCACCGAGGCCCAGCAGAGCGCCGACAGCGGCAACTTCGCGACGATCTCGCCGCTGGTGCTGAACGTCGAGAAGCAGTTCCGCGCGCTCGGCATGGACGGCAGCGCCACCCAGCTCACGCAGTGCGCGCACCAGTACGCCAACAGCCAGCTCGGCCGCATCTCGCTGCTGGCCGACCAGAGCCAGCTCTACCAGCCGGCCTACCTGCCCGCCTCGCAGGATCCGGACGCGTACTTCTTCGACCTCGGCAGCACGCCGGTGGTGACCGACATGCTGGCGCGCCAGGTCAGCCGCGTGCAGGTGCTGGTGGGCTACGCGCAGCCGTTCCTCGACTATCTCGGGCAGGCCGGGCCGGCGGCCTCGAGCACGAGCCCCAACACCGCGAACGCGGCCTACTGGAACAACACCGGGAGCGAGATCAAGCGCTACACGCAGGGCAAGGATCCGAACTCGCAGCCGGCCGTGCTCGACAACCTGTTCCTGAAGGTGCTGCCGGCGCTGCAGAACAGCAACTGCGGCGAGCAGCTGGCCGCGTACTCGTCGCCCGCCCTCGGCAACGACCTGTTCTCGAACCATCGCGGCCAGCTGATGCAGAGCGTGCAGATGCGCTGCAAGGGCGAGCGCTACGCGCAGGCGCAGAACGCCTACCAACCGGTGGCGAGCCGCTTCAACCGCGAGCTGGCCGGCCGCTATCCGTTCGGCACGCTCGACGCCGACGACGCGGGCCTGAACGCCGTGAAGAGCTTCTTCACCGACTACGAGAGCCGGCGCGCCGCGCTCGAGAAGCAGGTGGCGGGCCTCAAGGATCCGTACTGGAAGAACGTGCGGCAGTTCCTGGCGCAGCTCGACCAGGTGGACGCGTTCCTGCAGGGCAACGTGGTGCCGGCGTCCGCGCCGGGCGACGCGGCCGGCGCGGGCAGCGCGAACACCACCGGCGACGCCGCCCCGCTCGTCAGCCTGAACGTGAACTTCCGCGCGCTGAAGCCCGGCGCGAACGGCAGCAACCAGATCAGCGAAATGAACCTGGTGTCGGGCGCCAAGGGCGTGTCGTTCCCGAACGGCGGCAGCGCCATGGACTGGCAGTTCGGGCAGCCGCTGGTGCTCGACCTGTCGTGGGCCGGCCTGTCGCTGTGGCGGCCGTCGCTGGCCGTCACCGCGCCCGACCTGCAGGTGGACGGCAATACCGCGTCGTTCGCGGCCACCGGCAACTGGGCGCTGCTGCGCATGATCGAGCGCCATCGCCCCGATTCGGAGCCGGCCACCGATCCGCGCGACGCGTCGCGCGCGCTGCTGCAGTTCGACGTCCCGGTGCTGCAGGCGAAGCCGGCCGGCAGCCCCGTCACCGACACCGCGCACGTGTTCCTCGGCATTCGCGTGTCGAACGTGAACGCGAAAACCCCCACGCCGCTGAAACTGCCGGTGGCATTCCCGATTTCCGCACCCCAATGAACGCCATGACGACCCATCCCTCGCTGCTCGCCGATGCCCGCCGACATTTCCAGGAGACCCTGCGCATCGATTTCGACGCGCTGCTCGCGCCGCTCGACGGGCACGACCCGTGCGGGCGGCCGGCGCGGGAAAGCCGCAGCTACGCGCAGATCGTCTACGAGCGGCGCCACGACGACCCCACCCTGCCGATGGGCGCCTGGCAGCGCGACCTGAAGCGCGCCGACTGGCTCAAGGTCAGCCACCTGATCGCCGACATGCTGGCGCATGAGAGCAAGGACATGCAGCTGCTGGCCTGGCTCTACGAGGCGCAGCTCAAGCAGTACGGCATCGCCGGCATCGCGCCCACGCTGGTGCTGCTGCGCGAGATGGTCTCGCGCTACTGGGATCACATCCATCCGTTCCCGAGCCAGGGCGACTACGAGCATCGCGCCAACATCATCCGCTCGATTTCCGACAAGAACCTGGCGGCGCTGCGGCTCGCGCCGCTGATCCGGCTCGAGGAGGGCAAGGTCTACTGCTGGGCCGACTGGGAGCGCGCGCACTATCACGAGCGCGCGCGCGCCGGCGGCCGCACCGACCTGCCGGCCGAGGGCGCCACGCTCGCGCAGCTGCAGGAGGCGCTGCGCGCCACCTCGGCCGCCGACTTCCTCGAACTGCGCGCGCGCCTGTCCGATGCGCTGCAGGCGCTCGCGGAAACGAGCGCGGCGCTCGAGCCGCGCTTCGAGGGCGACGCGCCGAGCCTGCACAAGACGGTGGAGCTGCTCGAGTCGATCCGCTCGCTCGTCGACGGCGAGCTGCACAAGCAGGGCGTGCAGATCGAGCCGCCGGCGGTGGAGGCATCGCCCGCGGCAGACGCCGGGGCGGCCGGCGAGGAAACCGGTGCGACGCCCGCGGCGGCCGCCCCGGCCGCGCACGGCATGGCCGAGGCGCCGGCCCTGGCCGCCGCGATCCGCGATCGCGCCGATGCCTATGCGCGGCTGGAGGAAATCGCCGAATTCCTGATCCGCATGGAGCCGCACAGCCCCGTGCCGTATCTGGTGCGGCGCGCCACGCTGTGGGGCCGCATGAACACGGCCGAGCTGTATCAGGAGCTGTTCCTGCGGCTGGGCGGGCAACTCAACATCTTCGAGATGGTGGGGATCGAGAACGCGCAGCCGAACAACCCGTCCTGACACGACATCCGGCCGGCCCGCACCACCGGGCCGGCTCAACCGTTCGCCGGACCCGTTCCGGCACAGGAGATACGCATGGTTTTCCTCTTCAGACAGGGCAGCAAGATCCTCTCCCAGCAGCTCGGCAATGCCTCCCGCCTCTCGCAGTCGACGGCGCAGCTGAGTGCGCTCGTCCAGTTTCAACGGCGCGACATCAGCTATGCGACGCCGGCCGTGCGGCAGCACGTCGACGACCTGCGCTCACGGGTGCCCGAGGTGCATGCGATCTGGTCCGGCATCGAGGCCCACGAGCAGTTGCATCCCGAGCGGCCCGAGCTGCACGTCGAGTTGGGCAACCGCAACCTCTACTCGCCGCAGGGCCACTCGCTCACCGTCAAGACGTCGAGCCCCCATCCGGCCGGGGATCTCGCGCACGAAGGCCGGCACGCCTACGACGCCAATCGGGGCGTCCTGCTGGGCGACTCGCTGATCCAGGGGGAACTCGATGCCGTCGCGTCGCAGCGCCGCGCCTCGGACCAGGCCAGCGAACCACACCATGCGATCCTCGATTGGCCGGAACGGAAGGTCAAGCTGGAGTACGCCAAGCTCTACAACTTCGCCGACCTGCCGGTGACGCGACCGGGCAAGTCGCTGACCTGACCGGATCAATCGAGAACGCGTCGCCGGCCGGCGGCGCAGGAGGAATCGCGATGATGCCAAGCCATGCGCCGGCGGCCGGCGCGCTCCGCCAACCGCCGGCGGACACGGCCGCCGTCACCACGCTCGACGCCGCGCTGCACGCACTGACCGAAGCCGACTGGCACGCCTCGGCCCTGCTCGCGTGGCTGCCCTCGCTGCCCGGGCACGCGGCGACGCTCGCCCCGCCGGACCGCGTGAGCTGGCTGATCGGGCTGCGCCGCTGCTGGGAGCAGCATCACGAGGCGTTCGACGCGGCGGCGAAGCGGGCCCTGCTGACGCTGGCCGCCGCCTGGGCCTGCTGGCCGCTCGCGCTCGCGGTGGGCGCGTCGCTCACGCCGGACCAGCGGCGCGACCCCGCCGTGCTCGCGCCGCTCGGCCGCGCCTGCCACCTGGCCGGCGACATCGACGCGGCGCTCGACTTCGCCGTGACGATGCAGTTCGCCGACCCGGGCCGGCACGATCACGCGGCCACCTATCGCGACCTGCTCGCCTGGCGCGACTGGCGCCGCGGCTCGCTGCCGATGCACGGCATCGCGCACGACGACGAGCCGCTCTACCTCGAGCCGCTCGGCCACCAGCACCTCGCCGATTTCCGCTGGCAGTACTACGATCCCGCGATCGCCGAATGGTGCTGCCTGCCGCGCTTCGACGACGACGCCGCGTGGCACCGCTGGCTCGACGCCAGCTACGCGCAGGGCGACCGGCAGTTCGCCGTGATGCACCGCTCGTGGGGCTTCATCGGCAACGTCGGCCTCACGCAATACCGCGACATGGGGTTCTTCTACTACTGGATCGGCCGCGATTTCCAGGGCCACGGCTTCGGCTCCGGCGCGGCGGCGCTGCTGCTGGCCGCCGCGCACCGGCACGCCGGCATGCGCACCTGCTACGCCACGGTCTACGACACCAACGCCGCGTCGCGCCGGGCGCTGGAGAAGATCGGCTTCGTCGATACCGGCATCCGCGCCGTGCCGCCCAACGGCAACCAGCTGTTCTACCGGATCGGGGAGCCGGACGCGCCGGCGCGCATCGCGAGCGAGCTGCACGCGCTGACCGACCGGCTCGAACTGGACGTGCGGGCCGCGGTGCCGCTCGCGAGCAGCGCCTCGTGAGCGCGCGCGCCCGGATCGCGCGACGGCCGCCGGCCCCGCGCATGCCCATCCCGTTGCCGGAGGTGCAGCGATGAAACGAACCAATCCGTTCACCGGCATGATGCCGCCGGTCAAGAAAGTCTTCTACGAGCCGACCCACGACCCCGCGCCGCCGCCGCCCCTGCCGCCGCAGCAGCGTGGCGCCTCGTTTACCGACGGGATCCAGGCACTGGCCACCGGCACCCGCACCGAGAGCGTGTATACGCAGTTGAACGTCCCGTATGCGATCGGCGGCACCCATCACGTTGTCGACATCCACGGCACCTATTCGACTTCGGTGCAGCAGTCGAACAAGCCGAGCAACAAGACCTACGACGCCAGCAAACCCACCAAGTCATGGGTGCAGGGCATGCTGCAGCCGATGGGCGAAACGTCGTACTTCGACAAGGACAAGCGCAGCAAGGCGATTCCGGCCACCCTCTCGCTGGAGCGCGCCACCATCGAAGGCAACGCGATGAAGTATCTCGCGGAGGATACCTACGTACCCACGCGCGCGACGGCCCGGAACAGCGAAGCCAGCCAGGCGAAATACTTCGGCGGACTGACGATGGGGTCGTTCGTGGAGGACATCACCGGCGCGCGCGGTCTCGGCCTCGGGCTGGTGGGTTCGGGCATGCGCGCGACGACGATGGCCGGCAAGTGGCACATGCAAAACGTCGGCGCGCCCTCGATTCCCAATTTCGGCAGCGACATGCTGGATGCGTATCCGCAGCTGGGCAACACCAAAATGAGCCCGAAGCTGGGCGCGAGCGTCCTGCGCGACAAGCTCGACGCCGGCGGCGCCGGCGCCGAGGCGGTGCGCGACAAGCACCTGGGAATGCGCGGCAGCATCTATCAAGCGCATGCCAGGGCGCTGCGCGAGGCGGGCCTGCGCTTCGACACCAAGCTGAAGGCCATCCACGACCGCACCCGCACCGCCGTCGAACAGGGCGGCTGGTGGCAGGGCAAGGGCGTCGCGCTGGATCCGCTGGGCGACCCCGAGCACGCGCAGGCACGCGAGCAGCTGCGCGACGAGTACGTCGCGCGCAAGCTGGAGCGGCACGCCATCGCGCACTATCTCGCGCCGCCGGACATGGCGAGCGCGGCGTTCGCGGGCAAACTCGAGCAGATCCGCACCGGCGCCGCGACACCGCAGGAGGCGGGCAAGTGGTGGGACGCCCGGCACACGAGCGGGACCGACTGGAGCACCGTCGACAAGGCAAGCGACCCGCTGGAACACCAGCAGCTGAAGCGCGCCTACGTCGCCGCCAAGCTGACGAAATCCGGCCACGCCGCGGAGCTGGCCGAGGTGCAGCAGAAATGGGCGAGCAAGGATGCGTTCAAGGCGGAACTGGACGCGATCCGCGGCGGCACCGCCTCCACCACGCCGTTCTGGACTGCCCGGGCGGGCACGGATGTCACCACGTTGACCCACGACGAAACGAAGGCGCTGCGGGCGCAATACGTGGCGGCCCACAAACCCTGAGCGCCCGGGCCGCCGCGCATCCGGCGCCGGGGTCATCGCCCCGGCGACGCCGCGCGCGGCATCGCGCTTCATCCCGCTTCATCACGTTTCACCCACGCCCACACAAGGAGATATCGCATGGGCTTTCGACGCAAGGCAATGGTGTTTGGCCCGCCGATCGGCGGCTTCCTCCTGTCCGCCTTCAACCATCCCGATGCCGAAACGCAGCGCACCGAGTTCGGCAGGCAGATCGCGCATCACGATTCGCCGTACGGGGACGCCGTGAAGACCGCGAACGACGGGCTGCTGAGGACGAGGGTGCCGCTCGCGCCGATCGCGAGCGAAGCCATGAAGGACGCGATGGATGCGGTGGCGCAAAGGCGCATGTCCAGCACCACGGCGGCCACCTTCGCGGAGACGGCGGGATTCATGCGCAGCGCCGGCCACGCCGCCTGGAACCTCGACCCGCGCGCGCTGGCCGCGGCCACGCTCGGCGTGCTCGCCACGCCGCTGCGGGGCGTCGCCGTCCATCTGCACGCCGCCGAGACGCCGGGTACGCCGGAGCACGAGTTCTACAAGAGCAACCGCCCCCATCTCTACGAGTAGGCCGCACGGCGGGCAAGCGTGGCGCGGCCGGCGCCGGGCGCGTCGGGCAGGTCGTCAGCCGCCCTCGCCCGGCTCCGGCACGATCAGCGTCTCGCTGCCGGAGTCGCCGCCGTCGCCGTTGCGCGCCGACGCGTTGCGCCCCGCGCCGTCGCCGTCCAGCCGCTCGCGCACCTCGCGCGGCAGCCGTTGCGTGAGGATGGTCTGCGCGCGGCGCGGCAGTTCGAGTTCGATCGAGGCGAGCGGCTGCTGGCGCGGCGAGCGGCCCGCGCCGCCGGCATGCTCGATGGTGGCGGCACGCCGGTCGTCGTCGCCGGGCGCGCGCGTGCCGAGCACGGGGCGCGTCGTGCCGTCCGGCACGATCACCTCGACGCGCTGCGCGTCGCCACGCAGGCGCAACGTGGGTGAGAATGGCTTGTCTTTTCGCATCACGGCCCCGTCAAGGTTCGAACGCGCGGGCGGCCCGCGCGACACACGGCGGCCGACGCCGCCTCCCGCCGCTCGCGCGGCACCTGGGCAACCCACTTCTTCAACCGGCCTCGTCCGGCCCGGAGCACGTCACCGATGGCACGCATCTACCAGACCAACAACATGGGCGAGGCGCATTTTCGCGTCAACCTGTCCGACCGCGGCACCGCCGACCTGCTCGTCCACCGCGTCGGCAGCTGGGGGCTCGCGCATGGCGACGCGCGCTGGTTCATCACGCGCGACAAGCAGGAGGCGGATGTATGGCTGTACTTCACGAGCCTCGGCATGGCGCAGCTCAAGGTCTGCTTCGTCGACAGCTACGGCGAAGCGGGCTGGCAGCACGCCCACCCGCTGCAGGGGCGTTTCCGGCGCTGAGCCCCACGGGGCGGCCCGGCGCGGGCCGCCGCGCCTCGTCACGCGCCGTCGCGCGGCGCGCGCCACAGCATGCGGTTGCCGATCGGCACGCGGGCCACCTCGCCGCGCGCGAGCAGGTAATCGAGCGCCGCCTGCGTGAGCTCGAGCGACTGCTGCGCGGTTTGCGCGCCGACCCAGAAATGGTGAATGCCTTCGACCGTGTCGGCCGCGGCGGGATTCATCTGCAGATACTGCGCGATTTGGGCGGCGACGTGCTGGATCAACGCGTCGTTCATGAAGCGCACCTTGCCGTCGAGAATTCGTAAAGCCAAAAGCTTACCTCAATCGCCACGCCCGGCTCAGTTCGAGCGATCGCGCACGAGGCCGTGCTTGCGCACCAGCTTGCCGAACGCGCTGCGCTCCTCGCCCGCGAGCCGCGCGGCCTGCGAGAGATTGCCGTTCGCCTCGGCCAGCAGCCGCCGCAGGTAATCGACCTCGAAGCTGGCGATCGCCGCCGCGCGCTCGGTCTTGAACGGGCGCGCGCCGGCGGACGCGGCGCTGTCCGCGTCGGGCTCGCAGGCCGCGCCGCCGAGCCGCACGAAACTATCCTCGCTCAACAGGAAGGCGCGATGCACGGCGTTCTCGAGTTCGCGCACGTTGCCCGGCCACGCGTGGCCGCGCAGATGCGGGTACGAGGTTTCGTGAAGGCGCATCGCGGGTTTCGCGTAGCGCGTGCGCAGCCGGTCGAGGAACGCCTCGGCCAGCTCGACCACGTCGCCGCCGCGCTCGCGCACGGGCGGAATCCGCAGCATCACCACGTCGAGGCGGTACAGCAGGTCGCGCCGGAACTGCCGCGTCTCGGCCAGCGCGGCGAGATCGGCGTTGGTGGCCACCACCACGCGCACGTCCGCGAAGCGAATCCGGGTGCCGCCCACGCGCCGGTAGCTGCCGTCCTGCATGAAGCGCAGCAGCGCGGCCTGCGCCTTCAGGCCGAGCGCATCGATTTCGTCGAGGAACAGCGTGCCGCCCTCGGCCTCGCCGATCAGGCCGTCGCTGACGAGCTTGGCGTCGGTGAACGCGCCGCGCTCATGGCCGAACAGCTCGCTTTCGACGAGCGCTTCCGGCAGCGCGCCGCAATTGACGGGAACGAACGGCGCCTGCCGGCGCTCGCTGAGGTAATGGATGGCCCGCACCGCGAGCTCCTTGCCCGTGCCGGTCTCGCCGAGCACGGTTACCGGCACGTCGACGCCCGCGATCTTCTCGATCTGGCGTCTGACCGCCTCCATGGCGTCGGACGAGCCGAGCATGTTGAGACGGGAACTCTGGTTCATACGCACTCCGAAGCTGGTCGATTGGCCTCCGGCGGCGTGCGCTGGGCGGACGTCGCGGCGGGGCCGTTTATTGTCGGGCGGTACGGCTGCACATCCCTGTCGATACGGCCAGGTCGGGTCCGATCAGGCCCGCCTGCGCGCTTCCGGTGCTCCCCGTTGACAGCCGCCGTTCGCACGGCGCCGAGCATCCTGCGCGGCATAATCGTAATTAGTATTTCCCGACGTGAAAAGAAGTTTCGTGAAGAAATGTTTGGAAATATGAAGGTGGATATGTAAATCAATCCGATTGAAAAGTCCATCCCGTCAATTCGGTACCATAGGTATACGCGCGTTTAATACGGCATCCGCTCCGGTATCCGGTCGAAGTGGTATTAACGGTATTCCGCGAGGCAACTTGAGGGGTGGCATGCGACTTTTGCCGAGACCGCGGGTTTACGACGGCAACGGCGGCGTTGCCGGACCGGCTGAAACGGCGCCATGCCAAGACTGGCGGGCCGGACAGCCGGGGCGGCAGGCCGCTGCCGCGCCGCCGGGACGGGCGCGCCGCGGCGGCGCGCAGGCCGGTCGGATTGATTTTCCCACTCGCGGCGGCGCCGGTTTTCCGGCCGCCTTCGCATGGATTTCATTCGAGGGCGCAAACGATTTACCGGCGCCAATTCGAAGTGTAATATGGCCCCGTCAAGCCGGAATGCGAATCTGCCGGTCGTCGGCGATAACGGAATGACTCATCAAGCAAGACAACCATATGACGTTGGCAAAATAATTATTTTCGTTTAGTGTTGCCGGCCGCTACCGGGCGCGCGGCGCGAACGTCATGTGTCGGCGGTGGGGGAACCGGCTTCGGCCGTGGCGCGGCCTGCCGGTGACATGCCGGCGCCCCCCCGGAACCGCCATGTCGTTTCAAGGAAAAGGATCGGTCGACGCGACCGGGCGAACCCGGGCAACCGTCACCCGGTACCGCGCCGGCGCCCGCGGATGCGGCGAGCGCCGGTGCCGGCCGGTCGTGCCGCCTGCGCGTCAGCCCACCTTGATCCAGTTGCCGCCGTCCTGCCGGTACTGGATCCCGCCGTTCTCGAGCCGCACCTGCAACCTGCTGTCGTCCAGCCGCACCTGTGTCTTGATGCCAAGGGTGGCCATCAGCTCGAGGAAGAAGTTTTTCAACTCCTGCCCGTTGCTCTCCCAGACGGCGATGCACCCGATGCAGGCGCGCAGGTTGCCTTTCGGCGCCATGATCGTGCGGATCTGCTCGAGCACTTTCGTCTCGTCCTTGAAGATCGGGTCGCCGTGCTCGTCGACGATCGACAGATGGATGGCGCGCACCAGGTTCGGCTTGCCCGGCGTCTGCTCGACGAGCGAGATGCAGCTCGTCATCGCGCCGAAATCGATTTGCGTGGCATCTCCCCACCTGCGCTCGCTGACCGTCAGCGGCGCGGCACCTTCTACTTTCGTGATGACATAGGCCATGGTTTCCTCGCGTGATTCGATGGGACTGCCGTTGGCGGGCGCGACGTGTTCGGGAAAACGAACCGGCGGGCCCCGCCGCTCACCGCCCCCATCCGGCCCGGCGGGCCGGCGGGTCGTGTCGATGCGTGCCGGGTGACCGCGCGCGGGGCCGAATCGAGCCGCCGGGCGAAGCTGCCGCGCGCAACAGCGACGCCGGCATCGATTCAATGCCTGCCGCCGCGTGCCGTACCGCCGCCCGCGCCTGCCGTCCTGCCCGCGATCGCGTCGTGCGGCACGACCAGTGTGCTGACCGCGTGCGGGCCGGAGTACTGCCACAGCTTGTCCCAGTACGATCCGAGCATCTCGCGCACGGCCGCCTCGCCCTCGATCAGGTAGTTGAACTCCGACAGCGAGCCCGGATACAGGTTGTCGGAGCCGACCACGTAGATCTCGTCGTCGACGATCATGATCTTCGCGTGATTGCCGGGCGCCGACGCGACTTTGTCATAGTAGTAACCGCTCGCATTGAACACGGAGAACGCGGCGCTGCCGATGATGCCCTGGCTCGGCGGGCTGTCGGCCAGCGGCGGCCGCTTCAGCGTGGCGGTATAGCCTTCCGGCGACAGGTCGGGCCATGCATAGGTCAGGCCCTCGGCCGTCTGCGTCTCCAGTACGCGGTCCGTGTAGTAGAACGGCGCGACGTGCAGCCTCTTCAACGCCGCCCTCGCGCGCGCGAGGTCCGGATCGGGCAGCAGGCGGTCGGTCTCGGCGCAGTGTGTCATGTAGTACTCGATCAGGTCGAACGTGCGCCGCGCGCCGGAGCCGAACGAATACTGATCGCCCTCCTCTCCGGCGCCGCCGTCCTGCGGCGACACCACCACCCGCACCTGCAGCTCCGGCTTCGCGAGCAGCGCGGCCATCAGCCATCGGCACACGACGTGGTCCGACCACTTCTTCTTCCACGCGCTGATCAGGTCCATCTGCGACATCAGGATCGTGCGTTCGGCGCCCTCGATCAGCGTCCTCTTCATGATCTCGGACGCGTCCTTGTATTCGCTCTTCATGTTCGGTCCCGTCCAGTACTTGCCGACCGCGAGCATGCGGGTCGAGCGCCGGTATTCGTGAAACCCGGCATAGCCCGTATCGACGACGCGCTCGGGAAACACCGGCCTGGCGAGATCGATCAGCGTCTGCTGGTCGCCGCTGCCGGCGCCGCCCCCGTCCGCCGGCGGCGCGGCGGCGGGGCCGCCCTGCTCGCCGGACTCGTGCAGACTGATCAGCGCTTCCTGGCGCTCCTTGATGTAGGCCTTGGCGTCGGCCTCGTCAAGCGGATCGGGCTGTTTGCGACGATCGTCGTCGTCGCGCTGCCACGTCATGGCCGTGACGTCGAGCGTCTCGCACGTCAGCAGGTCCTTGCCGCACGCCCACATCTCGTTCAGGAACCGCTGCGCCCCCTCCGCCGCGGCGCCATGCACGATCACCGACACGTCGTGAACCGGCGGATAGCTGCGGAACAGGTCCATGTTCAGGTTGTGTCCGCCCACCAGCGCCTCGCTGCCGTCCATCGCGATGATCTTCGCGTGATTCCAGGTCATCTTCGTATCGTCGTCCGAGATGAATTCCGGCGGGAACAGCTGCGCCTTCAGCGACGACACGACACCCGCCCTGAGCCGGTAAAAACGCCCGAGCCAGATTTCCGGCATCTGTTCCCAGCTCGCCTTGCGGCTTCGCACCAGCCGCAGCAGCCCGGCCCTGAACGCCGTATAGACGGGCGGCAGCGAGACCGTATGGAGCGGCGTCTGCCCGAACAGGAAGCGGAACTGGATCGGCCGGGTGCGCCCCATGCGCTGGCTCAGCGCCGTATCCATCGCGCCGAGCACCACGCGGCTCCAGTCGGGGTCCGGGCTGTTCAACGATGCCAGGTCGCAGCGATAGCGCGACTTCTGGACGATCTCGTTGATGGCGCGTTCGAAGTCCGCCTGCCGCTCGTGCGCGCGCGGCATGACCTCCGGGCCGAACGCCCTGCCCCAGGTGCCGGGCGTATCGAGGATCCTCACGTAGTTCGGCTCGCTGATGTGGCTGAAGTACCCGGGGCGCTGCTGCGTGATCTGGTTCTGCACGTCGTCGATCTTGCTCATCGTGGCGATCTCGTCGAGGGAAGGGGTTGGCCGGGTCGGTGCCGCCGCGCGGCGCGGCGGCACCGGGCTACAGGAACGTCCAGTTCACCCAGCCGGCGCCGGTGCGTTCCGGCGTGACCGGATAGGAGAGCGTGTAAGGCGGATCACCGACCACGTCCTCGAAGTAGGAGGTTTTCCAGAATGCCCTGCCGCTGCTGGCCGACACCAGCCGCCCGCGATGGGTGCGAATCGCGCCGCCGCCCATCGCGTCGAATTCCGTGTGGTCGGTGTGGATCTGCCGGCGCAGTGCTTCGACGCGCTCGCCCACCTCGCTGCCGGCCAGGAACCGCGTCCCCCACTCGGCCAGATAGGCGCGCGCCATCTTGTAGACGAGCTTCGGCACCGGCGCGACGTGCCGGCCGAGCCTGGCCGGATCGTACTGGCCGTCGCCGGTGGTATTGCCGGCGACCGTGCTGTGCCGCCCGCGGCACGCGTACAGCTTGTATCGCTCCGGTTGCGCCGTCTCGGTGTCGGCTTCCAGCGGGTCGCGAAGCTGGTAGCCGTCCGCCAGCGTGTCCCATTTCTTGCCCAGATGCACCGCATCGGCGCGGCCCGTCATCGGGCCGTTCGGGCGCGGCACCAGCGCCGTGAACCCCTTGTCCAGGTGGTCCCATGCATAGACGCCCACGTAGTGCTCGACGTTGGGCGGCAGCTGGGTCAGGATCCCGTACCAGTTGCCCGGCCCCGGAACCGGATCGATCGCGAAGATATTGACGGGTATCTCGCGAGGGCCATACGCGTAGAGAAACCACGCGGCCATGATCGATTCGACGGCACCGCGGCTATGGCCGATGAAGTTGAAGCGTCGCGCGCCGCTGTCGACGGCGAGATTGGCGCCGTGCAGCGCGAGCGCGGTCGCGCTCCACGCATGCGCCGCCTCGATGTAGGAATGCTGGTTGTCCACCGACGCGTACTTGCGCGCTTCGCGCAGCAGGTCGTCCGGCACCTCGAGCGGCCCGTCGACCCGCAGCGGCTCGCAGAAGCTGCGCAGCTGCGCCCAGTCGTTGTTGCCGACGCCGCGCACGACGACGCTCGACGCGGTGCTGAACAGGTCGCCCGATATCTCGTTGTGGAGCCGCACCGGGATGTAGCCGGTCTCGGGACAGTAGATCCGCCTGTCGCTGCCGATGCGGGTCACCTCCCCCTCGTCGCGCGTGCATGCGGTCCCGCTGAAGCATACGGTGTAGGTGGCGATATCGATAGTTGTACTCATTATTTCTCCGGCCATCGTGCTGGGGAATCGGCGCCGTGCGCCGCGTGCGCTACGTGCCCTTCTTGTCCAGCAGCGCCTGGTACTTCTGCAGGCTCTCGTCGATCTTGTCGAGCGCGATGCCGGCGGCCTCGCCTTCGATCGCCTCGGCGGCGCCGGCGACGATCGCCGCGGTCGCGACGAACAGGTCCGTCAACAGCAGCCCCACCGCGTCCATCGCCATGCCGGGCACGTCCTCGTCGACGGTCTTCTGCGCGAGATCCTTCATCAGCACGCTCTTGCCCGCGATCGCCAGCGAGGTGGTGGCCTCGAAGTAGTTGGCCGCCGCCTGCGCGACCACGCCCCCCGCCTGCGAGATCATCATGTTCGGGCCGACGGCGATCTGCGTCGTCGCGTAGGACGCCGCCTCCGCGTTGATCGCCTGCACGGTCTGCAGCGCGGAACCGCCGCCGCCGGCCGGCGCCGTCATCGAGGGCGCCTTCAGCGCATCGGTGAACCTGCGCAGCCGGTTCGCCGGCCAGCCGCGCCCGCTGCCCTTCTGCGCCGCGGCGGGCGGCACGACCTCGGCCGGCGTCACGGCCTGGGCGGCATCGGTTGCGGCGTTTGCCGGGCTTGCCGCTTTCGGCGGCGTCGGCGGCGCGCCATCGGTGCGTCCGCCCAAAAGACCTTTCATGTTCATGGTTCAGATATCCCCAGAGTCATCGCGTGCGGGTGCGTGGAACCCGTCTACTTGCCGTCCTTCCCGGTGGGCGGCGTGCCGCCCGATGCGCCCTTCGGCGACGCCTCGACCGACAGGATCATGGCCACCGCCTTCGACACCACGGCGTTGGAAATCTGGTTCAACGCCGCCTGCTGCTGCGTCATGTTCTGCGCCGAAATGCCGACTGCCTGGCTGAACATCTGGTAAAGCGTGCCCAATGCCTGGGCCGGGGATCCCGCGACGACGTTGACGTTGGTCTGCGTCACCGCATCGGTTACCTGCTCATTGACTTTGTCTGCCACGAGGCCTCCTGAGATCTCGGCTCCGACATGCGATGGAAGAAGCGGGCGGGCCGGCAGGCCGAGCGACGCCGCGTATGCCGTTAGGAACGCGGCCTGCCGGTGTTCGTGAACGCGCTCAGGCAAGTTCGTCGCGCAACTTCTTGCGCAGCAGCTCGACGCGTTTTCTGGCAAGCGGCTCGTTGATGCCGAGCGTCGCCGCGATGTGCAGATAGGGCCGCTCCTCCTCGAACTTCAGCGTGAACAGCTGCTGCTGATGCGGCGGCAGCGCGGACAGCGCCTGCTCGAGACGCAGCAGCTGCTGCCTGAGCAACAACTGCTGTTCCGCCGACGGCGTATGGCCGGCCAGCTCGACGGCGTGATCGTCGTCCCAGCCCGGGTCGAATTCGAGCAGGCCGTTCTCGCGCAGGCGGCGTCGCGCGCCGTCGAGGAACGCGTGGTTCAGCGCCAGGAAGAGAAAGCCGGACAGGTTCCGGACGCGTTCGGGCGTACGCTGCAGATAGATGTGGACCTTCAGTGCGGTGTCGGACAGCAGCTCGTCGGCACGGTGAATGTCACCCTTGCACAACAGGCGCGCGCGACGCCGCAATTTCCCCTGCATTTCCCGCCAGGTGCGATCAAGCTGCTGGGCCGGGGTCTCGGGCGGCGGAGCAGCGTGCTGGTTCGAAGTGGTCATCCCGTGCGTTCCGTTTTTATTGGGAAACACAGAATCGATTCGACGCCGCAAATCGGCTGTCACCGGCGTAACAAGCTCATTTCGATATTCGTTTTGTGTAAATTTTGTTGATTACCATTACATAACTTTTTAATTCCGGCATAACCCGTTCGCCGTTTCCAGGCGCGCCGCCGGACGTGAACCACGGCCTTGCGATGAACGAGAACGACTGCCGCCGCGAGGCGTTCGCGCGCCGGCGCGCTGCGGCCCAGGTTGCCCGGGCAGTGCCGCCAGGCGCGGCCTGCTCGCCGGCTGGTTCGCCATTTTCCTCATTCATTTTTCACACCGTGCCAAAGGCAGCGTTTTTCGCTAGGTGGCTGCACCGTCAAACAACCTCGCACGGAAAACATGCCTGCCCCCGCTGACGTTCAAACGCTGCGTGACATATCGATACTCCACGGACTTCCCGAAAGCCTGCTCATCCATATCGAGCGGCATGCCACGCACTGGCCCGAGCACGGCAACCGTTTGCTTTTCTTCAAGGGCGACCCCGGCGACTTCATCGCGTTCGTGCATCGCGGCCGCATCTACAAGACCTTGCATGAGCCGGGCGGGCGCGAAATCATCCTCGGCCACTCGATGCCGGGCGAACTCGTCGACGAGAGCGCGCTGATTCACGCGCACCGGCGCAGCTTCACGGCCCAGCTGAGCCCCGACTGCCGCATTTCGCTGCTGCATCGCCAGCATTTCGCGCCGCTGCGCGCCAACGCGGACCTGATGGCGCGCATCCACGAGCAGCTGTGCCGGCACATCCAGCAACTGAGCGACTTCGTCGAATCGGCGTGCCTGTACCGGCTCGACGCCAGGGTCGCGCGCCATCTGTTGAACCGCGTGCAGGAGGGAGATCTCGAGGTGCCGCTGCCGGAGAACCAGAGCATCCTCGCCGCGATGCTCAACGCCAGCCGGCCGCGCTTGAACAGCAGCCTGCAGAAGATGCAGCGCGACGGGCTGATCCGGCTTCACGACCACGGCGTGACGATCGAGAAGCCGGATCTGCTCCGGTACATCGTCGATGCCAATTGACGCGCCCGCCCGCACGTGAGTCGTGCGGCAGCACGGGGGAACGGCGCGCCGACGCGGCGGCGCGCGGTGAAGCTCAGCCGCGCCAGCGGCTGATCGCGCTCACCAGCTGCGCGACGGCGGCCAGCTGCGATGAAACGTTGTCGCTCGATGCGCGTGCCGCGCTGGCCGCGCCCACCGGCGAGCCGGCGTAGAGCTGCATGACGCCGACGGTCGTGGCCGCGAGGTTGGACATCGCCTGATTCGCCTGCATCTGCACCGCGTTGTGCAGCATGATCGACGACGCATGGCTGTTCGACTGCATGAGCGTGCCCAGCGCCACGGCGGGCGCTTCGCCCACCACCTTGACGTTGGCCTGCGTGACGGCATCGGTGATCGCGGCAGAGACGTGTTCCGGCATGTGGTTGCTCCTGATTGGGTCGCCGTCGCGGCAGGGGCGCGGCGAAAGCGTGAATGGGGCGGTTGGCGGCGCGCGACGCGCGGCGCCGTCGATGCGTCGCGGGCGCTCGCCGCCGCGCGCATCGGCACGGCGCCGGGCACCGGGCGGCCGCCGGGATCGGGGCCGCCGCCCGGCGTCGGCGCCGGGTCAAGCGTCAGACAAGCGCCTTGCCGAGCGCGAGCACGTCGGCCAGCACGGACAGCACGCCGCTCGAGCCGATCTCCGTCGCGGCGGCGCCGGCGCTGGCCGACCCGAGCGTGTAGAGCTGCATCGTGCCGACGTTGGTCGAGGTCGGCAGCTGCACCGCCGACTGCGACTGCTGCTGCACCGCGTTCTCGAACAGCACGCTCAGCGAATGGCTCTGGGCCTGGTACAGCGAGCCCGTCGCCATCGCCGGCGCTTCGCCGACCACCTTGACGTTGGTCTGCGTGACCGCGTCGGTGATCGCGGCGTTGACCCCGCATGCCTTGCAGTTGCAGGGGGTCGGCGTGGGGGTGGTCGTATCGCCCATGGTGTTTCTCCTGGTTCGCGGACGGGCGCCGTATCGAAGCGGCGCGGCACGTCCTGTCGGTTGCTCCGGAACGCCGCACGGCCCCTCTCGTCAGGTGCCGGCGGCCATGCGGTGACGCCTTAGCCGTTGGTCATCGCCTTGCCGAGCGCGATCACGTCGGCCAGCACGGAGATGATCCCGTTCGCGCCGATTTCGGTGGCCGCCGCGCCCGCGCTTTCCGGCCCGATCGTGTAGAGCTGCATCGTCCCCACGTTCGTCGACGTCTGCGACTGGATCGCGGCCTGCGATTGCTGCTGCACCGCGTTCTCGAACAGGATGCTCAGCGAATGGCTCTGGGCCTGGTACAGCGAGCCCATCGCCATTGCCGGCGCTTCCCCGACCACCTTGACGTTGACCTGCGTGACCGCATCGGTAATCGCGGGATTGACCTGGCACACTTGGCACGTATCAGTCATTTGTAGCTCCTTGCTTCACGTTGTTGAGAAGTCGCACGTCGGGGCCGGCCGGGTTCCGCGATCTGGCGTCGGCCGCATGACCCGCGTGCTAATCCATGGACGCGGCATCGGGGGCGTCGTGAACGTCGGCGGCCGCATGCGATGCGCTCGCCTTGGTCGATGCGCCCGCTCCGGATGCTTCGGCCGCTCCGGATGCTTCGGCCGCGTCGGTCGCGGCGATCACTTCGGTCGCGGCGATCACGTCGGCCGCCTCGATCACCGCCGGCAACTCGGTCAGGACCACGCCGAAGCTGTGCAGCCGCGCGTCCAGCGCGTCGAGCCGCGCCGCGAGCGAATCGAAGTACTGCCGGAAGCAGGCTTCGATTTCCTGCCGGATCAGGCCCGTCAGCTGTTCGCCGATCAAGGTCAGCGCCTGGCGCGTGCTGTCCTGGATCTCGGCCGCGCCGGCGGCCCCGGCGTCTTCGGCCGACTCCTGCGCGTCGAGCACGCCGGCCACCTTCTGCTGCTCCGATGCCAGCATGTCGAGCGTCGTCTCGTTCTGCGTGTCGATCGTCTGCAGGATGCCGCGCATCTTCTCGTAGGCCTTCTGCTGGTTCAGCTGCAGGAAATGCCTGACCTGCTCGCGCGCTTCCCGCCGCGTTTTCAAGCGCGGCAGCGGCGGGTTCGCGGCGGCGGCCGGCGCGGCCGCGGCGGCGCCGCGGCCGGGCAGCCGCTCGAGCAGCGCTTTTTCCTCGCTCGCTTCGAGCGGCCGTCCCAGCCGCTTCTCCGCGAACTGCCGCAGCAGTGGATCGAGTGCGTCCTGGCTCATGGTTCACACCTCCCTGTCGGCGCGCGGCGCCGCGGCGCCGTGGTGGTCGTGCTGCAATGGATTTCGCATGGGGTTCTCCCGGGAATGGATGTGCGGCGGCCCGGCCGGAAATTTCGGCAGGACCGTTGCAAGGACGAACCGTGCGATGGGTCCGTGAAATCGATCGGCCGCGTCGGGAGCGTGATCACGTTCGTGCATCGCGGGCGGCGTCGGGTTCCGCGCACGCGCCGCGTTCACCGTGCCTCGAGCCGCCGGCTTCCATTTGATCTGGATTCCCTACGATACGAGAGCCGCGGTTCGGCGCGAGCGCGCCCCGACACGCATCGACTGCCTTCCCGCGCCCGGGATTCCGTGCCTCGCCGCATCGCCGGCATGATGGATTCGTATTGAAACGCCGGACACCGAAGCCAATGATTCATTGAACAATCGATTTCACGATTTTCAAATCCCGCCAACCCCGGAATTATCTGAAGCAGTACGTTGCAGCAGATATTCCGAAACTCGACCGCCATCGCAACCAATCGGCCCAAACCCTTGCCACGCAAGGCCAGGCGGCCCACCAACCGCCATTCCAAACCGCCATTCATTTTGTTATTTTTCGATTTCACGGTTCTCATTTGTATTCCTGAATTGATACTAAATCGACTGAATCGGACGCCCCTATAATCCGCCCCGTGCCTCGCAAAACCGCCTTCCCCCGGCACGGCATTCACGCCGGCGGGCACCGCGCATCTGCATGTCAACGTCTCAATCACGGAGTGTGATATGTCGGGACAGCATCATTTTCTTATGACCCCGGGCCCGCTGGCCCTGAGCGACGAAGTCAAGGCGCAGATGCAGTTCGACATGGGCTCGCGCGACGCCAGTTTCAAGCACATCACGGCATCGGTGCGCGAGCGGCTGCTCGACCTGATCGACGGCACCGGCACCCATTCGGTGGTGCCGATCCAGGGCAGCGGCTCCTACGGCATGGAGGCCGCGCTCGCCTCGTTCGTCGCGGCCGGCGACCGGCCGCTCGTCTGCATCAACGGCATCTACGGCGAGCGCATCCTGAAGATCCTGCGGCTGCGCGGCGTGCAGGCCGTGAGCATGACCACGCCGAGCGACCAGCCGCTGTCGGTCGCCGACGTCGCCGCGCAGCTCGTGAAGGATCCCGCGATCACCCACCTCTGCTTCGTGCATTGCGAAACCACCACCGGCGTGCTCAATCCGCTCGACGCGCTGGTGGCGCTGGCCCGCCGGCACGGCGTGCTCAGCATCGTCGACGCGATGAGTTCGTTCGGCGCCACCGACATCAGCGCGCGGCGCACCGCGTTCGACGTGCTGGTGACCTCGAGCAACAAGTGCATCGAGGGGCCGCCCGGCGTGGCCTTCGTGTTCGCCTCGCGCGAGCTGCTGACGCGCCGCGCCGAGCCGGTGAATTCGTTCGTGCTCGACGTGCGCGACCAGTGGCGCAGCTTCGAGCAGACCGACGAGTGGCGCTCCACGCCGCCCACCCATGTGATCCAGGCCTGCGCGAAGGCACTCGAAGTGCTGGCCCGCGAGGGCGTGCAGCGGCGCGGCGAACGCTATGCGGCGGTGCGCGACGAGATCGTGCGCGCCACCGAACGCTACGCCACGCCGCTGCTCGACGCGCAGGTGCGCTCGCCGGTATGCCTGACGCTCAGGGCCGAGGGCGTGATCGACACGCAGCAGGATTTCGACGCGCTCTACGCGCACCTGGCCAATTACAACCTCTACATCTACTCGAAGCTGCACCTGCCCACGCGCAGCTTCCGGATCGGCTGCATCGGCTCGATCCGGCCGGCCTGGATCCAGCTGCTGTCCACCGCGTTTCGCGACTTCTTCGCCGCGGCCGAGCCCGCGCGGAAAGCGCGCCTTCATCCCGAAGCCGAATTCGTCAAAGAGGCCCTGTGACATGTCACGCATTCCCCAGCACGCCGAACTGTCGCGAGATACCGCGCTCCTGCACGCCGGCTACCGGCACGATCCCGTCACCAAGGCCGTGTCGGTGCCGATCTACCAGTCCACGGCCTACGAACTCGACGGTGATCTGGCGAAGATCGCCGACATCTACAACGTGAAGGAAGACGGCTTCACCTACACGCGCATCATCAACCCCACCACGCGCGTGCTGGAGAAGCGCTACGCGGCCGTGGACGGCGCCGGCGACTCGCTCGCCGTGGCCTCGGGCCAGGCCGCCACCTTCCTCGCGCTGGCCAACCTGTCGAGCGGCCGGCCCGGCGACAACGTGGTGGCGTCCAAATATCTGTACGGCAACTCGTGGAACCTGCTGTTCAACACCTTCAAGCGACTCGGCATCGAGGCGCGTTCGGCCGACCCGCGCGAGCCCTCGTCGTTCGAATCGCAGATCGACGGGCGCACCATCGCGCTGTTCGGCGAGACGTTCTCGAACCCGTGCCTGATTCCGCTGCCGGTCCCGCAGCTGGCCGAGATCGGCCGGCGCCACGGCGTGCCGCTGGTGGTCGACAACACCACCACGCCGCTGGTGACGCGCCCCGGCGCGCTCGGCGCGGCCATCACCACCTACTCGGCCACCAAGTACCTGTGCGGCCACGGCACCACGCTCGGCGGCCTGATCGTCGACAACGGCCACGCCGGCTTCGACGATGCCGCGCGCTTCCCGCTGTTCAACGGGCCGGACGAGGCGCACGGCGACATCGTCTGGCGCGACGCGCTGGCCGGGCTCGGCGACCTCGGCGCGAGCGCCTACCTGCTGAAGGCGCGCATGACCTGGCTGCGCGACACGGGCGCCGCGATCAGCCCGTTCGCGAGCTTCCAGCTGATCCAGAGCCTCGAAACGCTGCACCTGCGCATGC
The DNA here is from genome assembly GCF_001411805.1 of Burkholderia plantarii. NCBI lineage: Bacteria > Pseudomonadati > Pseudomonadota > Betaproteobacteria > Burkholderiales > Burkholderiaceae > Burkholderia > Burkholderia plantarii. The sequence goes on from NZ_CP007213.1 coordinate 2,665,741, forward strand.
AGCGGCACTGCGAGAACGCCGCCGCGGTGGCCGCGTTCCTCGCGAAACATCCGAAGGTGCGGCGCGTGTCGTACCCGGGCCTGGCCACCGGACGCGAACGCGAGATCGTCGACGAACTGGTGGACCGGCGCGTCGGCCACGGCGCGATGATCATGTTCGAACTCGACAACGAGGCCGCCGGCCGCGCCTTCATCCAGAACATCGAGCTGCTGTACCACGTCTCGAACGTCGGCGACGCGCGCACGCTCGTCACGCATCCGGTCTCGACCACGCACACCACCGTGCCGCGCGACAAGCGCGAGGCGGCCGGCATCTTCGACGGCTCGATCCGCCTCTGCGTCGGCATCGAGCACGTCGACGACGTGATCGCCGACCTGCAGCGCGGGCTCGCCGCCGTCTGACGCCCCACCCGCCAAGGAACCCTCGACCATGAACACCTCCCGGAACTGGCCGCTGCGCAACCGGCGCTTCGACACCTTCCCGTTCTCGCGCGACATCACGCGCGAGCTGGCCGAACTGCGGCCCGACAACCTCACCGGCGCGCTCTACGTGCTGAAGGACTACCTGGTCATGCTGGCCTGCGCGTTCGCCACGGTGCATCTGTCGTGGTGGCTCTATCCGCTCGCCGTGCTGATCATCGGCGCGCACCAGCGCGGGCTGACCACCGTCTCGCACGACGCCGCGCACCGCATCCTCGCGCGCAACACGCGCTGGAACCACTTCCTCGGCATCACGTTCGCGGCCTATCCGCTGTTCCAGCGCCACTGGGCCTACCGCGTCTCGCACGTCCACCTGCACCATCCGCATCTGGGCGACCCCGAGAAGGATCCCGACCTGAAGTTCTTCCTCTCGTCGGGCGTCTACCAGGTGCGCGAGCCGCGCGAGTACGCCGCCGCGATCGTCTGGAAGGCGATCCTCGGCGGCGCCACGCTGCGCTACCTGAAGTACCTCTGGCACAACCGCTTCCTGATCGCCGATCGCGACAACAAGGAGATCGACCGGCGCGGCGCGGTGATCGACACCTACGGCTTCGTGGCGTTCTGGGTGGTGGTGATCGCCGGCTTCGCGGCGGCCCACGCGCTGCACCTGCTGCTGCTGTTCTGGATCGTGCCTTACCTCACCACCTTCCAGATCCTCGGCTGGTTCATCGAGATCGCCGAGCATTCGCCGATGTGCGAGACCGAGGTCGACAACGTCCATCTCACGCGCAACCGCAAGGGCAACCTGATCGAGCGGCTGCTGGTGGGTGTCAATCTCGACGAATACCACCTCGAGCATCACCTCTCGCCGGGCGTGCCGTTCTGGCTGCTCAGGCGCGCGCAGCAGATCCGCCTGCGCGACCCCGACTACGCGAAGCTCGCCGCGTCGTGGGGCGGCCTGTTCGTGCGCGGCCCGCAGGGGCAGCCGAGCGTGATCGGCCAGCTGCTCGAACGCAACCGCCGCCTCTACGAGGCACGACAGGCCGGCCAGAGCGCCGCCGCGCCGCACGCCGCGCGGGAGCCGCAATGACCGCGCCGCGCGCCGCGGGCCGCGCGGTGGTGGGCGTCACCGCGAACCGGCTGCTCGACGACGGCGTCCACCGCGAATGGCTGCGGCGGCGCTATCTGGAGGCGCTGGACCGTCACGCCGGCGTCGAGTGCGTGATCCTGCCGACGATCGACGGCGAGCTGCCGTGGGAGGCGACGCTCGCGAAGTTCCGCGAGGTGGTGCTGCGCCTCGACGGCCTGGTGCTGACCGGCGACGAATCGAATCTCGATCCGGCGATCTTCGACGAGAGCCGGCGGGCCTGGCCGCGCGCGGCCGACGACGTGATCCCGGGCTGCCGCGACCGCCCGCGCGACCGGCTCTCGCTGGCCGCGCTGAGCGCCGCCACCGCGCTCGGCCTGCCGGTGCTCGGCATCTGCCGCGGCCTGCAGGAGATGAACGTGTACCGCCACGGCACGCTGCACGACGACCTCGCCGAAGTGAGCCGGGCCGTGGTCCACAGCGAGAACGCGACGCTGCCGCGCGACCAGCAATACCTGCCGGTCCATGCGGCGCGCGTCGTGCCGGGCGGCCTGCTCGCGTCGATCGTCGGCACCGGCGAGCTGCGCGTGAACTCGCTGCACAACCAGGGCATCGCCGAGCCGGCGCCCGGCATCCGCGTGGAAGCGCGCGCCGAGGACGGCGTGATCGAGGCGCTGTCGTACCCGGACCCGGACCCGGCCGCGTTCCAGTTCGCCGTGCAATGGCATCCGGAATGGCATGCGGCCAGCGACGCCACCAGCCAGCGGCTGTTCGCGGCGTTCGGCCGGGCCTGCGACGCCTACCGGCGGCGGCACCGCTGAACGCCCGCGCCCTGCCTTCATGCCGACTGACGGATCACCGGATCACTTGTGGCGGACTCCATGGATTTTCACTTGCTGGCGTTGTTCTCGGTGGCATTCTTCTCGGCCGTTGCCGTGCCCGGCCCGAACGTCGCGTTCGCGGTCGCGCAGGCGATCCGGCACGGCATCCGCACGGCGATCCCGGGCGCGTTCGGCTTCGGCCTCGCCACCGCCGTCCACGCCATCGTGGTGCTGTCGGGCGTCGGCTTCGTGATCCACGCGCATCCGTGGATCCTCGTCTACCTGCGCTGGGTCGGCGCGATCTATCTCGCCTGGCTCGCGTTCGGCGCGTTCTTCGCGAAGGCCGGGCGCGCCGAGGCGCAGGCCGGCAGCGCGAGCCCGCGCAAGATGTTCACCGATTCGCTGCTGGTCTCGCTGACCAATCCGAAGGGCTGGCTCGCGAGCCTGCTCACCTATCCGAGCTTCATCAGCCCGAACGCGTCGTACTCGCGGCAGGCGCTGGCGCTCGGCGTCGCGGCCGTGATCATCTCGCTGTCGATCTACGGCGGCTACATGTTCCTCGCGCACAAGGCGCGCACGGCCTTCGACAACAAGGCGGCGCTGAACCGCATCACCGGCGTGATCTACGCGCTGGTCGCGCTGGGGCTGGTGCTGCTGCCCTAGACGCCGCGCCGGCTCCCGCTCACCCATCCCACGGCCATTCAATCCACGGAACCCACCCCATGAGCAATCTGGTCTTCGACTACGTCATCGTCGGCGGCGGCAGCGCGGGCGCGATCATCGCGCGGCGCCTGGCCGACGCGAACATCGGCACGGTGCTGCTGGTCGAGGCGGGCCGGCCCGACGAGGGCGTGCCCGCGATGATGGACATCTCGCGCCTGTTCGAACTCGACGCCAGCACCGACTGGGGTTTCCTCGCGAGCCCCACGCGTGCCACCAGCCGCCGGCTCACCTACTCGCGCGCGCGGATGCTGGGCGGCTGCGGCAACCACAACGACTGCGCCTACCTGGTGCCGCCGGCCGAGGATTTCGACAGCTGGCGCGAGCTCGGCGCCGCGGGCTGGTCGGGCGCGGACGTAGCGCCTTATTTCGAGCGGCTGCGCGAACGCGTGACGGTCGAGCCGCGCCCCGAGCAGCACCCCGTCTCGCGCGCGTTCCTTGCCGGCGGCGTCGAGCTGGGCCTGCCGAAGGTCGATTTCAGCCGCGGCGTCGAGCCCGGCATCGGCATGCTGACGCTGAACGCGCGCGGGCGCCTGCGCAGCTCGTCGTCGGTCGCCTACCTGCATCCGCTCGACGCGCTGCCGCCCAACCTGACGATCTTCACCGACACGCTGGTGAGCCGCCTCGAGTTCCACGATCGCGTGGCCACCGCCTGCCTGACGAGCCGCGGGCGCATCGCCGCGCGTCGCGAGATCATCGTCAGCGCGGGCAGCATCCAGTCGCCGCAGCTGCTGCTGACCTCGGGCATCGGCGCGGCCGACGAACTTCGCGCGCTCGGCATCGGCGTGATCCACGACAGCCCCGGGGTGGGCCGCCACCTGATCGACCATTACTCGGTGCCGGTGGTGTTCGAGACGGCCGAGCCGGTGGCCGACTGGGACGTCACGCCCTACGAGGCGATCGCCATGCTGACCACCCGCGCGGGCGCGAGCGCGGCCGAGAGCCAGGTGCAACTCGGCCTGACCTCGGGCTGGGTCAACGGCCGCTTCGGCGACGAATACGATCCGGCCGCCCCGAAGCAGCGCTCGGTGATCGCGCTCGAACCGAACGTCGCGCGCAGCCGCAGCGAGGGTAGCGTGCGGATCAGCTCGCCCGACATCGGCGTGGCACCCGTCATCGATCTGAACTACCTGTCCGACCCCGACGGCTACGACGAATCGGTGCTGCTCGAAAGCGTGCGGTTCTGCCGCCGGCTCGGCCAGACCGCGAGCTTCGGCGGGCTGCTGCGGCGCGAGCTGTCGCCGGGGCCGGACGTAGCCGACGAGGCCGCGCTGCGCGCCTACATCCGCGAGCACTGCCAGACCTACTACCACGCCTCGGGCACCTGCCGCGCCGGCGCCGCGAGCGATCCGCTCGCGGTGCTCACGCCCGACCTCAAGGTCAAGGGCGTGACGGGCCTGCGCGTCTGCGATGCGTCCGTGTTCCCGGCGATGGTGTCGGTCAACATCAACGCGACCGTGATGATGGTCGGCGAGAAGGCGGCGGACCTGATCATCACCGAGGCGAGGGCCGGCGCGTTCGCCGGCCACGGCGGCGAGGCCGCCACCCACTGACGCGGTGCCGCCGCGCGCCGGCGGCGCCACGCATCGCGGCGCCGCCGGCGCAGGCGTGATTCACAACGGAGGCTGCAAGCCCATGCCGATCAAGATTCCCAAAGGCCTGCCGGCGGTGCCGGCGCTGGCGATGGAAGGCGTCATGGTGGTGGACGACGAGAGCCCGGTCGGCCGCTACCACCGGCCGCTGCGCGTCGGCCTGCTGAACCTGATGCCGAACAAGCTCGACACCGAGCTGCAGATCGCGCGCCTGCTCGGCGCCACGCCGCTGCAGGTCGAGCTGACGCTGGTGAAGATCACCAACCATGCGCCGAAGCACACGCCGGTCGATCACCTCGTGTCGTTCTATCACGACTGGATGGACGTGAAGGGGCAGAAGTTCGACGGCTTCGTGATCACCGGCGCGCCGGTCGAGACGATTCCGTTCGAGGACGTCAGCTACTGGGACGAACTCGTCAGCATCTTCGCGTGGACCCAGACCCACGTCCACCACAGCCTGAACATCTGCTGGGGCGCGCAGGCGGCCATGCATCACTTCCACGGCATGCCGAAGCACGTGCTGCGCGAGAAGGCGTTCGGCGTGTTCCGGCATCGCAGCCTCAAGCAGGATTCGCCGTACCTGAAGGGCTTCGCCGACGATTTCGCGATCCCCGTGTCGCGCTGGACCGAGATGCGCGACACCGACATTCCGCCCGACAGCGGCGTGTCGGTGCTGATCGATTCGCCCGACACCGGCCTGTGCCTGCTCGACGATCCGCGCCACCACGCGCTGCACATCTTCAACCATATCGAGTACGACTCGCACACGCTGGCCGACGAATACTTCCGCGACCGCGCGCTGGGCCGCGCGATCGGCCTGCCGCGCCACTACTTCCCCGACGACAGCGAGACGCTGCCGCCGCGCAACCAGTGGCGCAGCCACGCGCACCTGCTGTTCGGCAACTGGATCGGCCAGATCTTCCAGACCACGCCGGCCGACCCGAGCCGCATCGGCCTGGACCGCTGAGCGCGCGGCACCACTTTCACTCGACCGACGGATACCCGGGATGAGCATGGATTTCGACGAACTGAAGCGGGCGGTGGCCGCCGGCACCATCGACACGGTGCTCGTCTGCCTGGTGGACATGCAGGGGCGGCTGATGGGCAAGCGCTGCCACGCCGACTATTTCGTGCGCCACGGCCACGCGGAGACGCACGCCTGCAACTATCTGCTGGCCGACGACATCGAGATGCAGCCGGTGCCCGGCTACGCGAGCGCGAGCTGGGCCGACGGCTATGGCGACTTTCTGCTCAAGCCCGATCTCGCCACGTTGCGGCGGCTGCCGTGGCTGGAGGCGACGGCGCTGGTGATCTGCGACGTGTTCGATCCGCACGGCCGGCCGGTCGCGCATTCGCCGCGGCAGATCCTGCAGAAGCAGCTGCGGCGCCTGACCGAGCGCGGCATGCGCGCCGCGTTCGCCTCCGAGCTGGAGTTCTACCTGTTCGATGAAAGCTACGAGGCGATCGCGCAGCGTCAATACCGCGAGCCGCGCCTGGCCGGCACCTACAACCAGGACTATCACCTGCTCTCCACCACGCGCCAGGAAGCGGTGATGCGGCCGATCCGCAACGGCCTGCACGGCGCCGGCGTCGCGGTGGAATGCACCAAGGGCGAAGGCAGCGCGGGCCAGGGCGAGATCAACGTGCGCTACGCCGATCCGCTCGCGATGGCCGACCAGCACACGCTGATCAAGCACGCCAGCAAGGAGATCGCCGCGCAGCACGGCAAGGCGATCACGTTCATGGCCAAGTGGCGCTACGAGCTGGCCGGCTCGTCGAGCCACATCCACGCCTCGCTGTGGTCGGCCGACGGGCGCTCGCTGTTCCATGACGCGCGCGAGCCGCACGGCATGTCGGCGCTGATGCGCCACTACGTGGCCGGCCAGCTCAAGTATTCGCGCGACATCACGCTGCTGCTCGCGCCGAACGTGAATTCGTACAAGCGCTTCCAGGCCGGTACCTTCGCGCCGACCACGGCCGCCTGGAGCCGCGACAACCGCACGGCCGGCTTCCGCCTGTGCGGCGAGGGCTCGGATGCCGTGCGGCTGGAATGCCGGATCGGCGGCGCCGACCTCAACCCGTATCTGGCGTTCGCCGGGCTGATCGCGGCCGGCCTCGCCGGCATCGACGAGCAGCTGCCGCTGCCCGCGCCGTTCGTCGGCGACGCCTATCGCGACGGCGAACTGCCCGAGATCCCGAAGACGCTGCGCGCGGCGGCCGAGGTCAGCGCGAATTCGACATGGCTGCGCGAGGCGCTGGGCCACGAGGTGGTGGATCACTACGTCCACGCCGCGCGCTGGGAGCAGCTCGAATACGACCGGCGCGTGACCGACTGGGAGCTGCTGCGCGGCTTCGAGCGCGGCTGACGCCGTGCGCCCGCGCGCTCGGCGGCCCGCCCGCCGGGGTGCCCCCGACGATGCCGGGCCACCCGGCCGCCACCCTTCATGCCGGCTCCGCACCGGATGGCGTGCCGGCTTCCCCGCCGTATCGCGCGCCGTCGATGCGGCTCGATACGCTGATGTTCCCGGCCGGATGCTCGTGGATGATCACGTTGATGATCTTCGGGTCCGAGCCGATCGCGTCATGCGTCACTTCGATGATTTCGCGCAGCAATTGCTCGCGGCGCTCGCGCGTCAGGCCCTGCTTGATATGGCATTCGATGAAAGGCATGGTCGGATTTCCTTGAATGATGGCGCCGGCATCAAGCTTCATTCGAGCCGTTCGAGCAGCGCGCGATCGTTGCCCGCGCCTTCGACGTAATCGGGCAGATGCTCGCCGTGTTCGACGAAATTGATGCCGCGGCCTTCGCGGATCACCAGAAAGATATCGTTGCGGGTTTCGCCGGTTGCCGCGCTGACCGCGCGCATCAACCCCTGCGCGAGCTTGCGTTTCTGCTCGTCGGTGCGGCCGGTGCGCATGTCGCACGAGATGAGGGCCATGATCGTCTCCTGACTGGTTTGCAATCCTGATGAATGAACGACGCCCGACGGCGTCACTGGATCCCGGGATGGGTGGCCGGGTAGGTCGGCTCGCGATGCACGCGCGCCATGAGCCGCATCAGTCCGGCGATCGGACGGCGTTCGAGATCGTCCACCACGCCGATGATCTCGTCGCGCAGGGCGGGCCCGGCATGGGGCTCGGCGAGCCAGTGAAATTTCTCCACGGTGCGCGCCCAGCTAAGCGGATTGTCGAGCCCGCCCTCGAAGCCGACGTGCTGCTTCGACAGCGTGCGGCCGTCGCGGCAGCGGATCGTCACGCGCGTGTTGAGCGCCTGTGGATACTGGGCGCTGAAGGTCGCGTCGGGCCGTACCGTGACGCGCGCGAGCAGGCGCTGCGCGTCGTCGGCGCGAATCCGTTCGGGTTCGAGCTGCGCCGGTCCCACGCGGCCGTCGAGCAGCGCCACGGCGATCAGGTACTTGAGGTTGTAGTCGGCCTGCTCCTTGGTGCGCGGCTGGTCCTTCGCGCCGAACCCGCCGCCGCCCGCGATGTCGTAGCCGCTCTGGAAGATGTCGCATTCCACCGCCTCCACTTCGTCGGCGCGGATCGCGTGGGCGCGCCGCAGCGCCAGCGTGGCTTCCAGCACCGGCTGCCCGTGGATCAGCGCGCAGTATTTCTTCATCACGGTCTGGTGGACGACGTCGAGCCGCGGCTCGGCCCAGTCCACCTCGACCGGCTGCGCGAACATGCGCTCGAGGCCGTTCGGCCCCTCGAACAGGCGCAGCGGCCCCGTGAAGCCGCGCTTCGCGAGCGAGGCGGCATAGACCGCGCGCATGCCGGTGATGCCGGGCGAGAAGCCCTTCCATTGCGAAACCGGCTCGGCGTGGACGCAGGCGAGCGAGACGTTGTCGACCGCGGCGATCGCGATCGCATGCGCGAGTTGCTGCGCCGTCAGGCCAAGCAGCTTGCCCGCGCCCGCCGCCGCCGAGATCGCCAGCTGGATCGCATGATTGAAGCCCTGCTCCATCACCGGCACCACGGCCGTGATGCGCGCCTGGATCTCGTAAGCCACCGCGAGCGCGAGCATGAACGCGTCGCCGCTCGCGCCGGCATGCTCGGCCGCGGCCAGCACCGTGCCGAGGTTGTCGCTCGGATGACAGAGGCCGCCCGGCGACATGTAGCTGTCCAGCAGATCGACGTAGCGCACCAGGCCCGAGTTGTAGAGCGCCGCCTGATCGGGCGAGGCGCGGCCGCCGCCGATCAGCGTGCAGCTGCCGCCGGTGCCGCGATACTCGTCGAACTGCTCGCGCAGCGCGGCGAACGGCGGGCCCGGCAGCGCCGCCGTCGCGCAGCCGAGGCTGTCGAGGATGTTGCGCCTGAACCGCGTGCGCGCCTCGGGCGACAGATGCTCGGCGCGCGCGGCATGGGCGAATTCGCCGATGCGTTGAACGATCGTGGGTTGATCCATTGCCTTTCGTCTCCTGCAGCCGTTTCCGTCACGTTCGCACTGAACGCCGGATACGACAAACGAAAGATCCGGATAGGGATATCAGGCCGGGAGATAACCGCGGCGGCACGCGCGCGCCGCCGGGACAGGCATCGCGCGCGCCGGCGAGCGGACCGCGATGGCGCCGGGCCGCCCGGCGAGGGCGACGCCCGGCGGCGGCGGGCGCGTCAGCCGCCGCCGTTCATGCCGCTGCCGCGCGCGCCGTTCGGGCCGGCGGCGTCGTTGCGATGCATCGGCGGCTGCATCGGCACCTGCTGCATCGCGCCGCCGGTGCGGCCCGCCGACATGTCGGTCTTGTTCGGATAGTGCGGATCCTCGCCGCGCGCGCCCGGCGCGGTCGTGGCGCGCGCCTGCTGGGCCATGTCGGGCGGCGTCGACGGCGGCGTCTGCGCGGACGCGGTCGTGCCGGGCGCGGCGAACAGCGTGATCGAGGCGGCGGCCGTGGCGGCGATGAGGCGAACGGGTAGCGTCATGAGGAAGCTCCGTGGAGTGACTGGGACACCACGATCCGCAAGCGCCGTGCCGCGACCGCGCGCGGCGTGTGGATGGGCGGCGGCAGGCGCGCCGCCCGACCGCGCCGCCGCCCGCCACGGCCGGCCGCGCCCGTTCTCGACGCCGCCGGCGCGAAGCCCGCGCGGGCCGGCTGCACGCTTGCAGGTCGCTGCGCCGGCGTGGGCGGTTCTGACAAGGCATGCAAAAAGTGCAGGCGGCTGAACGGAAGTCCGTGACGATTCACGCGAATGTCGCTCATCCGTCACGAACGGGCGCATGCCGCGTGTCAGCCGCCGACGTCGGCCGGCGCCGCCTCGCGAGGCGGCGCGCCGCCGTGCCCCGCGGCGCGTGCCGTGCCCACGGCCGCCTCGCGCGCCGCCGGACGCGGCACCCGGCGCATCCGCCAGCGCGCATAGGCGGCCGTCACGAGCGGCGCGAGCAGCGAGGTGACGATCGTCGAGGCCGCGATCTGCGGCGTGGCCACCGCCACCAGCGAGCCGAGGCGCGGATCGACGGCCGCGATCGCGGTCGGCGTGGCCACGGCGTTGCCGGCCGTGGTCGCGGCCGCCATGCCGCCCACCCCGGTGCCGCCCGCGAGCCGCGAGGCCAGCACGTTGAAGCAGGCACCGGCGACCAGCGTGATGATGCCGAGCACGATGCCCGACAGCCCCGCGCCGAGGATCGCGTGCAGGTTGATCTGCGCGCCCAGGCCGAACGCGAAGAACGGGATCAGCAGGTCGCCGCCCGACTTGAGGAACTTGCGCATGTCCTCGTCGAGGTTGCCGAGCACCATGCCGATCACGATCGGCAGCACGGTGGCCACCAGATCCAGCACCGGGATCCGCGCGAGGCCGGACAGCCCGAGCGCGACCATCGTCACGAACGGGCCTTCGAGGATCGACAGCACCGCCAGCGCGCCGCGATCGACCTCGTCGCCGAACTGGCGCGTGAGCGCCGCGTAGAGGCCCATGTTGGCGTTCGTGACGGCCGCGATGACGGCCATCCCCGACAGCCCGAGGAAGCCCTGCGGGCCGCACAGCTTGCTGACCAGCAGGCCGATCAGCACGCCGCTCGCCAGCTTGGCCAGCGTGATCGCCGCGCCGTTGCGCAGCGCGCGCGGCGCCGTGCGCAGCTGGATCTCGGCGCCCATGCAGACGAAGAACACCGCGAGGATCGGCAGCGCGCCGTGCGCGAGCTGCGTCGAGAAACTGCCGATGCCGAGCACCTGCGGCGCGAACGTATTGAGGATGCTGCCCCAGAGCAGGGGGATCACCATCATGCCGCCGGGGAAGCGTTCGATGGCCTTCTTGATGTTCATGTCGAGTCTCCTGCCGGATCGGGCGCGTGGCGCGCCTCGCCGGTATTGGTATTGCCGCCTGGGTTGCCGCCCGGACGCGTGCCGGGCGCACCGATATGTGGTCGATCCGCCGTCGCTGCCCGGGCCGGGCACCGGCGAGCCGCCACCACGCCGCGCGCGACACGCGCGACGCGGATTCGACACGCGTGGCGACGCGCGGCGCGCGGGCACCGCCGCGCGCCGCCGCCGTCACATCTGCGCGCCGATCATCCAGGGCACGAATTCCTCGTTGCCCACGCCGAGCGCCTCGCTCTTGCTCTTGCCGCCCGAGGCCACCTCCACGATCATGCGGAAGATCTCCTCGCCCTTCTGCTCGACCGTCGCCGTGCCTTCCATGATCTCGCCGCAGTTGATGTCCATGTCGTCCACCATGCGTGCGTACATCGTCGAGTTGGTCGCGACCTTGATCGACGGCGCCGGCTTCGCGCCGAAGCACGAGCCGCGGCCGGTGGTGAACACCACCAGGTTCGCGCCGCTCGCGATCTGGCCGGTCGCGCCCATCGGGTCGTAGCCCGGCGCGTCCATGAACACCAGGCCGTTCGTGTCGACCGGCTCCGCGTAGCGGTACACGCCCATCAGCGGCGACGAACCGCTCTTGGCCACCGCGCCGAGCGATTTCTCGAGGATCGTGGTGAGGCCGCCCGCCTTGTTGCCGGGCGTCGGATTGTTGTCGATGCTGCCCTTCTCGCGCTCGGCGTAGGCTTCCCACCAGTGGATCCGCTCGACGATCTTCTCGCCCACTTCACGACTCACCGCGCGGCGCGTGAGCAGGTGCTCGGCGCCGTAGATCTCGGGCGTCTCGGTCAGGATCGCGGTGCCGCCGTGACGCACCAGCAGGTCCACCGCCGCGCCGAGCGCCGGGTTGGCCGTGATGCCCGAGTAGCCGTCCGAGCCGCCGCACTGCAGCGCGATGCTGATGTGCGAGACCGGCAGCGGCTCGCGCACCGCCTGGTTCGCGATCGGCAGCATCGCCTGCACGGCCGCGATCGCCGCGTCCACCGTCTTCTGCGTGCCGCCCTGCTCCTGCATCACGAGCGGCACCAGCAGCGGGCCCGGCTCCACGCCTTCGGCCACGAACATCGCGCCCATCTGGTTCGCCTCGCAGCCGAGGCCGATGATCACCACGCCGGCGAAGTTCGGATGCCTGACGTAGCCGCCGATCGTGCGGCGCAGCTGCTGGATGCCTTCGCCGTTGTGATCGATGCAGCAGCCGAAGCTGTGCGTGATCGGCACGATGCCGTCCACGTTCGGAAACGCGTCGAGCGCGCCCGGCGCGCTGAAGTGCTGCGAGACCAGCTTGGTGACCGTGGCCGAGCAGTTCACCGTGCTGATCACGCCGATGTAGTTGCGCGTCGCCACGCGGCCGTCGGCGCGGCGAAAGCCGTTGAACGCGAGCGGCGCCGCGGCCGGCACCACCTCGCGGCGGTCCTCGCCGAACGCGTAGTCGCGATTGAACTCGCCGATCGACAGGTTGTGGACGTGGACGTGTTCGCCCGCGCGGATCGGCTGCGTGGCGAAGCCGATGATCTGGCCGTAGCGGCGCACCGGCCCGCCCTGCGCGACGTCGCGGCAGGCGATCTTGTGGGCGGGCGGGATCTCGGCGGCGGCGACAAGATCGCCGAATTCGGCGAGAATCGTTCCGGCGGCAATCGCGCCGCGGGCGATCAGGACGTCGTCGTTGTCGTGCAGCTTGATGGCGAGCGTGGCTTGGCTCATCTCGGTTCCTCTGTATGTAGGGTCGGGCTGCCGGGCCGCGCCAGTCGTATGGTTCCTTGCTTGCGCTTGCCGGGCACACGCATCATGCGACCGGCGCGAAGCCGGGCGCAAATTGGTCAGGCCACTTTTTCGGGCGGGCCGGGAAGAGAGCAGACGGTGGATAGTCGGACGAGAAACACCGGCGCGCTGGCCAGCACGGTCAGGCGCATCGAGACGGGCATCACGGAGGGACGCTGGCGCGCCAACGAGCGGCTGCCGTCGGAGCGCGCGCTGGCCGAGGCGTTCGGCGTGTCGCGCGCGACCATCCGCGAGGCGATCGCGCGGCTCGCGAGCAAGGGGCTGCTGGAGACGCGGCGCGGCAGCGGCGTCTACCTGCTCGGCGCGAAGCCGGCCGCGCTCGCCGCGCCGTGGCTGCAGCTGATCAGCGAGACGCCGCCGCTACGCACGGAGACGCTGGAATTCCGGCTCGTGTTCGAATGCGCGGCGGCGCGCTTCGCGGCGCAGCGCTCGTCGCAGCGCGAGCTGGAGAAGTTCGAGGCGATCCTCGAGCGCATGCACGCCGCCGTGCGCGACGCCGACGTGGACGAAGAAGCCGCCACCGACGGCGAATTCCACGCCACGCTCACGGCCGCCTCGCACAACCGCCTGCTCGACCAGTTCTACGCGAGCGTGATCACGATGCTGCGCGAGCACATCGCGAGCAATACCTACGACGCCACCGTCAACAACGCGAACGCCGCGATCCAGGCGCGCGACCGCCTGCACCAGCACGAGGGCATCTATCGCGCGATCCGCGACCGCGATCCGGACGCGGCGCAGCAGGCGATGTTCGTGCATATCGATTACGTGGGGCGGCAGTTCAACGTGTAGCACGCTGGCGGGCTGATCGCGGGCCGCCGCGCCCCGCGCGAGCCATCGTCAATACAAGCCCAGCACCCGCGCCCGCAGGCGGATCAACCCAAGCAGCGCGTCGGTGAACGGCGTCGGCACCTGCACGATCACGCCCAGCTCGCGCACGCTCGCCACCAGCGCGTCGATCTCCACCGGCTTGCCCGCCTCCACGTCCTGCAGCATCGAGGTGCGCATCGCGCCGAGCTTCGCGGTGACGGCGTGGCGCTCCTGCGGATCCTGCTCGATCGGAATGCCGATCTCGCGGCCGATCGCGGCGGCCTCGTTCATCACGCGGGTCGCGAAGCCGCGCACGAGTTCGTCGTCGAGCACGCGATCGGTGGTGGCGCCCGTCAGCGCGCTGATCGGGTTCATCGTCATGTTGCCCCACAGCTTGAACCAGATGTCGCGTTGAATGCGCGGCGACAGCTCGACCTCGAAGCCGGCCGCGGTCAGCGCGCGGGCGATGCGCCGCGTGCGCTCGCGCGGCTCGCCGGCCGCCTCGCCCACGATCAGGCGCCGGCCCTGATGGTGACGCACCACGCCCGGCGCCGGCTGCTGGCAGCTCGCATGCACCACGCAGCCGATCGTGTTCGCGGCGGGAATCGCGGCCGCGATCGCGCCCGAGCGATCGACCGATTCGAGCCGCGTGTCGGCCAGCGCGGCGCCGAGCCCGGCGCAGAACCACCACGGCACGCCGTTCATCGCCGTCAGCACCGCCGTGTGCTCGCCGATCAGCGGGCCGACGCGCGCGGCCACGTCGGCCATCGCCGGCGCCTTCACCGCGATCACGACCAGCTCCTGGGGGCCGAGCGCGGCCGGGTCGTCGCTGGCGGTGACGGACACCGCCTGCGTGGTGCCCTGCTCGATCAGCGTGAGCCCGTCGCGACGCAGCACGTCGAGCGCGGCGCCGCGCGCGACCACCGAGACCGCGTGGCCCGCCAGCGCGAGCCGCGCGCCGATCCAGCCGCCGATCGCGCCGGCGCCGTAGATGGTGACCTTCATTGCCTGTCTGCTCCTGTCATGGGTCGATCGGCATCGCGCTACCCGACCGCCGAAGGCGCGGCTCGCGATGTCCCGCACCGATGATAGGCGAGCCGGCCGCGCGGTTGGGCATCACGTCGATCGGCACGCTTCGATTCGCGTTGCCACCGGCCGCGTCGCGCGGGACTCGCGCCTGGCCGCGCTCGATGCGAGATCGCTTCCCATGGCACCCCGTCAGCGAAGCGGCGGCCCGAAGGCGGCTCCATGAAACCGCGTTCAGCGCGCCGTTGTCAGTTAAATTTCTAGCTCTTTTCGCGGCACGCTCGAACCTCATGCCAACACCACGCAAAGGAAAAATTGATTTCCTCAAGGGCTTGCGCGGCGCGGGAGCGATGGCGGTGATGGCCGGCCATCCGATCGGCGCCTTCTTTCCGGCAGCCGCCTTCGGCACCCCGGACAACGTTCACGCCGCCGCCGACCTCCCTTCGTACAATCTGCCCGTCCTGCATGTTTTCTTTGACGGCGGCTTCGCGGGCTACGTCCTCACGCTCAACCCGGCGAGATGGAAAACCAGCGCGATCAAAAGGTTTCCGCGCCTCATGATCCCCGCCTTTGCCTCGGTGATGCTCGCCTATCTCGTGATCAAGTCAGGGCTCGTGTTCAACCCGGCGGCGGCACCGCCGTCGAAATCGATATGGCTCGGCTATTTCTACAAGCAGCCCGCCGACTTCCTGTCGGCCCTGCACGAGGCCTTGATCGGCGCCGTTCTGCCCGGACATGCGACGTACAACTCCAGCCTGTGGACCATGGCATTCGAGTTTTATGGCGCGCCGCTCTGCCTTGCTCTCGCTGTCATGTGCGAACCCCTGCGGCGCGGGAAAACGGCCGTTTACGTGCTGAGGCATTCACGACGAAGCATGCTCGCGGACCGGCGAAATCAACCGGCGGCCGACCGATAGCCTGGGCGCAACGAGCGGCCCGACCCGCGCCAGACCCGCCTCTACAGCACCTCGAACCCCATCTGCGCGTTATCGCCGAGCAGAAACCCCTGATTGATCTCCGCGGCGCGGCGCAGGAAATTCCATAGCGCCGAGATGCGCCGCAGGCCGCGAATGTCCTCGCGGCAGCAAAGCCAGAAATGCCGGATCAGCGACACCTCGTCGGGCAGCACGGCCACGAGGCGCGGGTCCGGCTCGGCCATGAAGCATGGCAGGATCGCGAGCGCCGTGCCCTGCAGCGCGGCGTGATACTGCGCGACGATGCTGGTGGTCGACAGGTTCGAATGCGCGCCCGGGATCACGCGCTCCAGATACAGCAGTTCCGGGCTGAACACGAGATCGTTCACGTAGTTCAGGAACACGTGCTCGCGCAGTTCGGCCAGGCGCGCCGCCACCGGGTGCCGCGCCAGGTACTCGCGCGTCCCGTACAGCCGCAACCGGTAATCGCAGAGCTTGGTATGCACGTACTGGCCGCGCTCGGGCCGCTCCAGCAGGATCGCGATGTCGGCCTCGCGCTTGGACAGGCTGACGAAATGCGGCACCGGCAGCAGGTCGATCGAGATCTCCGGATGCGCGTGCGAGAAATGCGCGAGTTGCGACGCGAGGAAGAACGAGCCGAACCCTTCGGTCGAGCCGATCCGCACATGCCCCGACAGCAGGTCGGCGCTGCCCTTGAACTGCTCGCTGGCCGACTGCACGGCGCTCTCGATCCGGTCGGCATAGGCGAGCAGGCGCTGCCCTTCGGCCGTCAGCGCGAAGCCCCCGGCGCGCGACTTCTCGAACAGCACGGTGTCGAGCGACGCCTCGAGTTCGCGCACGCGGCGCGCGACGGTGGTGTGATCGCAGCCGAGCCGTTTCGCGGCGGCGCTCGCCGTCTGCAAGCGTGCCACCGCAAGGAAATACCGCAGGTCGTCCCAGTTGATCCGATGTGCGTCGGTTGTGGATTTTTGCATAACGGATGGGCGTTTAGCGTTATTTCGTGTGGAAAATCAAAGAACTATACTCGGCGTGACGTTGCGATCAAGAGCAGCGCGCCATGGGGATTCCCCTCAGTGGACAACAAGACCGGAGACAACATGGACCTTCAATCATCGGCCGCCGCGATGCCGCGGGCCACGCACAAGTCACGCAGGGACTATGTCGTGGCCGGCTGGGCAAGCATGGCCGGCACCACCATCGAGTGGTACGACTTCTTCCTCTACGGCACCGCCGCCGCGCTCGTCTTCAACAAGGTGTTCTTCCCCTCGCTCGACCCCGTGCTCGGCACGATGGCCGCGTTCGCCACCTACGGCGTGGGCTTCATCGGGCGGCCGATGGGCGGCCTGATCTTCGGCCACTTCGGCGACCGCATCGGCCGCAAGTCGATGCTGATGGCGACGCTGCTGATGATGGGCATCCCGAGCATGGCGATCGGCCTGATCCCGTCGTTCCAGAGCATCGGCTACTGGGCCGCGGGGCTGCTGGTGGCGATGCGCTTCATCCAGGGCATGGCGGTGGGCGGCGAATGGGGCGGCGCCGCGCTGATGGCGGTGGAGCACGCGCCGCCCGGCAAGAAGGGCCTGTTCGGCAGCTTCCCGCAGACCGGCGTGGGCTTCGGGCTGATCCTCTCGTCGAGCGCGATGGCGGTGGTCGCGAACCTGCCCGAGCCGGCGCTGCTGTCGTGGGGCTGGCGCGTGCCGTTCCTCGCCAGCGTCGCGCTGCTGATCATCGGCTGGTACATCCGCACGCGCGTGCCGGAATCGCCCGACTTCGAGCAGCTGAAGCAGGACGGCGCGCGCGTGAAGTCGCCCGTGGCGGCCGTGATCGTCCACCATCGCCCGGCGCTGCTCGCCATCATCGGCGCGCGCACGGCCGAGAACACCTGGTTCTATCTGGTGGTCGCGTTCGCGCTGTCCTACGCGGCCAACCAGTTGAAGATCCCGAAGGCGGCGATCCTGCACGCGATCACGGCCGGCGCCGCGCTGTCGCTGTTCACGATGCCGCTGGCCGGCTACCTCAGCGACACCATCGGCCAGAAGCGGCTGTTCATGATCGGCCTGGTGGTGATGTGCCTGTTCTCGGCGCCGTTCTTCTCGATGCTGGAAACGCGGCACGCCATGCTGGTCTGGTGGGCGATGGTGCTCGGCGTGGGCGTGGTGTTCCCGATCCTCTACGCGCCGGAATCACAGTTCTTCGCCGCGCAGTTCCCGGCGCAGGTGCGCTACAGCGGCATCTCGGTGTCGGTGCAGATGGCCGGCGTGCTTGGCGGCGGCATCGCGCCGATGATCGCCACCGCGCTGCTGGCCGCGGGCGGCGGCCAACCGCGCTACGTGGTGGCCTACATGATCGCGCTCGGCGTCATCGCGCTGCTGTGCGCCGCGTGCCTGCGCGACGGCAGGGAACCGCGCCAGGCGGCCTGATCCGCAACGCCGGCCGGCGCGCAGGAAGCGCCGGCCGGCCTTCCCCCTCATTCAATCCGGCGTGCGGGGCCACGCCAATTCACCCAGAGAGACAAGCATGAACGCAGTCATTCAGGATAACGTAGCAACCGTTGCCAAGGTACCGCTGCTGATCGACGGCGAGTTCGTCGAATCGGGCACGAGCGAGTGGCGCGACATCGTCAATCCCGCCACGCAGGAAGTGCTCGCGCGCGTGCCGTTCGCCACCGTCGACGAGGTCGACGCGGCCGCCCGCGCCGCGCACGCGGCGTTCGCGAAGTGGAAGACCACCCCGATCGGCGCGCGCATGCGCATCATGCTCAAGTACCAGGAGCTGATCCGCGCGAACCAGACGCGCATCGCCGCCGTGCTGACCGCCGAACAGGGCAAGACGCTGCCCGACGCCGAGGGCGACATCTTCCGCGGGCTCGAAGTCGTCGAGCACGCCTGCTCGATCGGCACGCTGCAGCTCGGCGAGTTCGCCGAGAACGTGGCCGGCAGCGTCGACACCTACACGCTGCGCCAGCCGCTGGGCGTGTGCGCCGGCATCACGCCGTTCAACTTCCCCGCCATGATCCCGCTCTGGATGTTCCCGATGGCGCTGGTCTGCGGCAACACCTTCGTGCTGAAGCCTTCCGAGCAGGATCCGCTCTCCACCATGGAACTGGTCAAGCTCGCGATCGAGGCCGGCGTGCCGAAGGGCGTGCTCAACGTGGTCCACGGCGGCAAGCAGGTGGTGGACGCGATCTGCACGCATCCGCTCGTCAAGGCGATCTCGTTCGTCGGCTCGACCGCCGTGGGCACCCACGTGTACCGGCTCGGCAGCGAGCACGGCAAGCGCGTGCAGTCGATGATGGGCGCGAAGAACCACGCGGTGGTGCTGCCCGACGCGAACCGCGAGCAGACGCTCAACGCGCTGGCCGGCGCCGGCTTCGGCGCGGCCGGCCAGCGCTGCATGGCCACCTCGGCGGTGGTGCTGGTGGGCGCCGCCCGCGAGTGGCTGCCGGACCTGGTGGCCAAGGCCAGGACGCTGAAGGTGAACGCGGGCGTGGAGGCCGGCACCGACGTCGGCCCGCTGGTCTCGAAGGCGGCCAGGGCGCGCGTGCTGTCGTTGATCGAGGAAGGCATCGCGGCCGGCGCCACGCTCGCGCTCGACGGGCGCGAGGTGACGGTGCCGGGCTACGAGCACGGCAACTTCGTGGGCCCGACCATCTTCAGCGACGTCACCACCGACATGTCGATCTACACGCAGGAGATCTTCGGACCGGTGCTGGTGGTGCTGACGGCGGCCACGCTCGACGAGGCGATCGCGCTGGTGAACGCGAACCCGTTCGGCAACGGCGTGGGCCTGTTCACGCAGAGCGGCGCGGCGGCGCGCAGGTTCCAGAGCGAGATCGACATCGGCCAGGTGGGGATCAACATCCCGATCCCGGTGCCGGCGCCGTATTTCAGCTTCACCGGCTCGCGCGGCTCGAAGCTCGGCGACCTCGGCCCCTACGGCAAGCAGGTGGTGCAGTTCTACACCCAGACCAAGACCGTGACGGCACGCTGGTTCGACGACGCGACCGTCAACGACGGCGTGAACACCACCATCAGCCTGCGCTGAGCCACGCGACGAGGACAGCAGATCATGAAGATCGGATTCATCGGGCTCGGCAACATGGGCGCGCCGATGGCGCTCAACCTGCTGAAGGCGGGGCACGCGCTGCGCGTGTTCGACCTCGACGCGGCCGCGCTGCGCACGCTGGCCGACGCCGGGGCGAGCGTGGCGGATTCGCCGAAGGAGGCGGCGAACGACGCCGAACGAGTGATCACGATGCTGCCGGCCGCCGCGCACGTGCGGCGCGTGCTGACGGGCGGCGACGGCGTGCTGGCCGGCCTCGCGCCCGGCGCGATCGTGATCGATTGCAGCACCATCGATCCGGCCACCGTGAAGGCCATGGCCGAGGCCGCCGAGGCGCGCGGCAACCGCTTCGTGGATGCGCCCGTCTCGGGCGGCACGGGCGGCGCGGCGGCCGGCACGCTGACCTTCATGGTCGGCGCCGCGCAGCCGCTGTTCGACACTATCGAGCCGCTGCTGCGCGCGATGGGCAGCAACGTCGTGCGTTGCGGCGAGGTCTCGACGGGTCAGGTGGCGAAGATCTGCAACAACCTGATCCTCGGCATCACCATGGCCGGCGTGTCGGAGGCGATGGCGCTGGGCGAGGCGCTCGGCATCGACCCGAAGGTGCTGGGCGGGATCGTCTCGCGTTCGACCGGGCGCTGCTGGAGCGCGGACACCTACAACCCGTTCCCGGGCGTGATCGAGACCGCGCCGGCCTCGCGCGGCTATACCGGCGGCTTCGGCACCGACCTGATGCTGAAGGACCTCGGCCTCGCCACCGACGCGGCCAGGTCGGTCCGGCAGCCGGCTTACCTCGGCGCGCTCGCGCAGCAGCTGTACCAGGCGCTCAGCGCGAACGGCGGCGGCGGGTTGGATTTCTCGTCCGTGATCGGGCTCTATCGCGCGAAGTCGCGCACGGCGGGCTGACGGGCATGCGGCGGCGTGGTCGGTACGCCGGCCGCGGCCGCGGCTTACTTGTCGAGACCGAGCAGGTAGTCGCGGTCTTCCGCCGGCAGCGCCTCGAGCCAGCCGGCTTCGCCGCCCGGCTGCGGCAGCACGCGGCCGTACTCGGCCATCTGCGCCGGCGGCAGCTCCGCGAGATAGACCCAGACGTGACGCCGGCCGGTGTTCGCCGCGCCGGCGACGATCCCGACGATGTCTTCCAGCAGGCGGCTTTTCTGCTCGGCCGTGCGCCCGGCGCGAATCGTGCCGTGGACGGTGACGTGGTCCGCATCGTGGACGCGCCCGCCGAGGAAATGATCGTCGGCCGCGATCCACCGGAAGATCACCTGCGCGAAGAAACCCTGCGCGCCGGTGGCGCGGCCATGCGCCTGCGTGATGCCGCGCGCGATCCCCTCCTTCTCTTCCTGGCTGAAACGGCCTGCGGCGGCGGATACGACATAGGTCGGCATGGCGTTCTCTCCGTCAAGCGAGTGCGGGGTCGCTTCGGTTGCAGCCCCATCTTTGGACCCGGCGCGGCCCGGGCCAGAAAGGATCGGCCCGCCGCCGGCGAGGCTCCGCCGGCTCGCGGCTTCGCCCCCGGGGCGCGTCAGTCGCGCCCGTCCTCGTCGTTCCCGCGCGGGCCATCCTCGTCGTAGTCGTCGTCGGGCGGCTCCTCGCCCTCGACGTCGGGGCTGAACGCCACGTCGTCGGCATCCCAGTCCACCTCCACCTCGTCGAGGAAGTCCTCGGCGTCGCTGTCGTCGGTCACGTCGTCGGGCAGGTCCAGCGAAATGGTGGCCATCACGTCGCCGTCGAGCGTGATCTCGTGCTCGCTGTTCTCGTCGTTCGAGTCGATGTAATGGACCGTCACGTTGGCGCGCCCGGTCACCTCGATGCCGCTGTCGGGCGAGTCGCCCGGCGTGAAGCCGAGTTCGGTGACGGTCGCATCGGTGATGGTGGCGGGCGGATCCCAGTTCACGTCGCGATGGTCGAGATCGGTTTCCTGGCCGATCAGCCGGTCGCGGATGCCGTCCTCGATCTGCGCCACGAATTCAGGATCGTTGAAAAGCCCTTGCAGGAACGCGCTCATGTTTCCCCTCGATGTTCGGCGGTTGGAGTCTCCGCCGAGGCAGCATACCATTGCGCCGTGGCATCGCGCAGGCGGGCGCTCCCGCCGCCCGCCGCGAGGTGCGCCGGTCAATAAGACGGCTTCAGGTTGATCGCCGTGTTCTTCGCGAAGGTCGCGCTGGTCGACCACAGCTGCCACTTGCGCTGGATCTCCGAGGCCGAATCGGTCGACACGTTCGGCCGTGCCGGCCAGTAGGTCGGGTCGTACCAGCCCCAGTAGTTCGGCGCCACGCCGTTCACGGCCTTGTAGGCCCACGAGGTCCAGCTCAGCCCGGCGTTGTCGTAGGCCGTGATGCTGTGCTGCCACGCGGCGGCGCCGCCCTGGAACGCGTTGAATTCGCCGATGTAGCCAGGCACGTTCCACGAGGCGTGGTTGGCGAAATCGGTGGCCTGGCGGTCCGCGCCCGCGTCGATCACCGACGCGTTGCCGTTCGCGTTCCACTGGTATTCGTGCATCTCGTAGACGACGTTGGTCCAGCCGTACTGTGAAGGCGGGGGCAGCATGTCCCAGTTCCAGTTGCCGAACGTGCCCTCGATGAAGATCATGTGATCGGGGTCGGCGCTGCGGATGCTGGTATAGAGCTTCGCATACGCGCTCCATACCGCCGCCGTGTTCGGCGCGCCGGTCGGCTCGTTGATGAGGTCGTAGCCGGCCACGGTCGCGTTGCCCTTGAAGTGGTTCGCGATCTGCCACCACATCCAGGCGGTGTCGGACTGGTATTCGCTGTTGCTCCAGAACTGGTTGACGTTGGCGCGGCCCGTGTCGGGGTCGGTGCCCTGGCCGCCGATCACGCCGTGCATGTCGAAGATCACGTAGATGCCGTTCGCGGCCGCGTTGGCGACGAGCTGGTCGAGTTCCACGAACGCGTCGCTGCGCCAGCCCGGAATGGTGGGATTGGTCAGGTCGAAGAACTGCCCCCACCAGAGCGGCACGCGCACCGCGTTGAAGCCGCCCGCCTTGATGTTGGCGAAGTCCTGCGCCTGGATCCAGGTGTCCTGGTAGGCCTTCATCAGCACGCGTTCCTCGGCCACGCCATACGAGGCGTCGAGCTGCGCCATCACGCTGTAGGTGTCGGTCAGGCTGCCGGCGTCCATCGGCGACATGTAGCTCTCCATCACGAACCAGCCGCCCAGGTTCACGCCGCGCAGCGCCACGCCTTGCCCGCTCGCGTCGACGATCTGCCGGCCGCTCGCATGCAGCATCGACACGGCCTGCGCGCCGGTGCTCGCGGCGGCGGCAATGACGCCGGCGGCGATGGCGGCCATGATCGGGGCGCGGCGCAGGCGCCGCCACGCGGATCGGCTCGTCGTGGTGTGCTTCGTCGCGTCGTTCGTTGCCCTGTTGTTGGTTGTCATCGGACTGTCCCGTCTCTCGCCCGACACCGCGCCTCGGCCCGAGGCCGCGCCGGGCTGGTTGGATATGAGACCGGCACGCGCGAATCCGGCGGGCTCCTGGCCGCCCGGATCGTGCCGCCACCGGCCATGCGTGATGCGAACCGCGTGCTGCCCGCCCCTCTCACCGCGCATGCCGCCCGTCACGCGCAACAGCGACATCGCATCGCCCTGCCCTTGCCCGGCCGGCCGGCCACGACAGCCATCGTTTCGCGGCCCGCATCATGGCGGCCGATTGCATGCCGTTCATGTGCCGGCAACGAACCGTGCCGGAAATCGATGCAGTTCGTCGTGATCGTTTCGCGTTGCGGCAGGATCGGCCTGCCGTGTCGATGCCGATAAGCATTCCTTACAAATTGCCCGGCAGCGGCACGCCGACCTGTGATGCACGATGCGCGAACACGGTAACACGGCGGCACCTCGCCTGTATCCGGCACGACGTGCCGACTTCACTGGCGTCCCGAAAAATCCCGACAGACGCGCGCCGCTCAGCGCGTGACGACGCTGAATTCGTTACCGCGCCCCTCGCTGATCGGGATCGGCTGCGAAAGATAGCCGTTCGCGGGATCGCGGACATGGGCCAGATACGGGTTGTCATGCTCGAAGGCGTTTTCGGCCAGCACCAGCGCGCCGCCTTTCAGGCGCGGCTCGAGCAGCTTCAGCACCGGCAGGTAGAAGCTGAACGCGCCGTCGAGCAGCACCAGGTCGATCTCGCCGTCGATATCGGCCAGCGTCTCGCGCGCGTCGCCCACCCGGATCTCGACCAGATCGGCGAGTCCGGCGGCTTCCAGGTTGGCCCGCGCGCGCGCCGCCTTGCCGGGCTCCAGCTCGGTGCCGATCAGCCGGCCGCCGCCCATGTCGCGCAGCGCCGAGGCGAGATGGATCGTGGAGATGCCCATCGACGTGCCGAACTCGACGATCCGCGTGGCCCGCCGCGCGCGGGCGCATTGGTAGAGGAAGCGACCGTACTCGGGCGCCACGTTCAGGAAATTGTCGGCGTAGCCGTGATAGAAGCCTCGCAGGTCGCGCGCCTCGCCGGCGACATGCCCGGCGATGATCTCGGCCATCAGCCGCTCGGGCTGCCCGGCCTGCATGAACGGCTCCATCAGCGGCCGGTCGGCCTGCTCCGCCTCCTCGAACAGCCGTTGCAGGGTTTGCGCCACGCGGCCGGTACTCAGTGAATCCATGGTGTCGTCGACTCCGGAAAACGCGGCGCGGGGAAGTCCGTGTGCCGCCGTTCCGGCATGGTAGGGGTGCATCGTGCTGGCCACATTGGGTAAGATTGCCAGAATATTCGGATTTCCTGCCAACCTGCGCCTGGGCTCGCCGCCCCGGCGCGCCAGCGGCCCGCCTCGCGCCATGCCCGTCCTGACCGACCCGCAGCAGCCGATCGAATGGCTCGACCCCGACCTCGTGCCGCGCCCCGTGGTGACCTTCGGCGCCTCCGGCATCGTGATGGCCGACCTCGACCGGCGGAATCCGGACCGCCACGAGACGCACTTCCATCGCCATCGGAAAGGCCAGCTCGTGCTGCTGCTGCGCGGCGTGCTGACCGGCGAGGTGGAGGGCAGCCTCTGGATGGTGCCGCCGCAGAGCGCGATCTGGGTGCCGGCCGGCATGCCGCACAAGATGGCCACCGCCGGCACGGTGGAGTGCTACGTCGCCTTCATCGACGGCGCCGCGGCCGCGCGCCTGCCGCCGGCCTGCTGCGCGGTGTCCGCCACGCCGCTGCTGCGCGAGCTGGTGATCCGCGCCGCCAGCCTGCCGCTGCTCTACACCGAGGGCGGCATGGAATCGCGGCTCGTCACGCTGCTGCTCGACGAACTCGCGGCTGCGCCCACCGGCAAGCTGCATCTGCCGATGCCGGCCGACGTGCGGCTGCGCCGGATCGTCGACGCGATCATGGCCGAGCCGGCCGAGCGCGGCACCATCGCCACCTGGGCGAAACGCGTGGGGCTCAGCGAACGCACGCTGGCGCGCTTGCTCGCGCGCGAGACCGGCATGAGCTTCGGCCAGTGGCGGCGCCAGCTGCACCTGATGCTGGCCGTGAAGTGGCTCAGCACCGGTACGTCGGTGCAGGAGGTGGCCGACGGGCTCGGCTACGAGAGCGCGGGCAGCTTCGTGACGATGTTTCGCAAGGCGCTGGGAACGTCGCCGGGGAAATACGCGGCGGGGGAGCGGGTTTGAGCGCGGGCGCCGAACGGCGCTAGCGGGCGGCGGCGCGCGGCGTCGGGTTGGCCCGACGTGGCTGTCGCCCAGGCGCCGGGGCATCCGGGCGGGCACGGATCGAACGGTGGCAGTGGCCGCCGGGCGGCGGCAACTTTTCGCGCGCACGGCTGTAACCGGCACGGCCCGCGCAGCGAACTGACCGTTCGGACCCATTCTGCCGCCCGAGCGCCCCACCATGTCCCTTCATTTCTCATGCACGATGTGCGGCCGCTGCTGCCACGACCTGCGCCTGCCGCTGTCCGTCGACGAAGCCATCACCTGGCTCGCGCGCGGCGGCGAGGTACAGCTGTTCAGCGACGCGATCCCGTGGCCCGAGGAACCGCCGCCCGACGACGCGCTGGCGCAGCACAAGCGGCGCCGCTCGTTCGCGGCGCACTGCGGGACGCTGCCGGTGCGCGTGTCCGTGACGCTGGTGGCGTCGTTCGCGGGACCGTGCCCGCATCTGCGCGCGGACATGGCCTGCGGTGCCTACGAGCTGCGCCCGCGCGTGTGCCGGATCTATCCGGCCGAGGTCAACCCGGCGCTGGTGCTCGACCCCGCCTCGAAGGCCTGCCCGCCGGAAGCGTGGTCGCCGGACCGCCCGCCGCTGATCGCCGGCGGCCAGCTGGTGGACGCGCAGACGGCCGAACTGATCGCGCAGTCGCGCGAAGCCGATGCGCGCGACCGGCTCGCCAAGGCCTTTCTCTACGCGCAGCTCGGCTACGACACCACCGCGCTCGCCAATGAAGGCTTCGCGATCCACTCGCCGGGGCGCGACCAACTGGCCGCCGCGCTCGAGGCGGCGCGGCTCGCCGCCGCCTACAGCGACCATCACGAACCCGCCTCGCCCTACCCGTGGCACCTCATCACGAACCGCCACGCCACGCTCGCCACGCTGCAATCGATCGACGCGTCGGCGCGGCTCGCCGATGCCGCGCCGGGCGCCGACGCGCCCGCCTATCTCGGCTTCTTCGAGGCCGATGTGCCGGGCTGAATCCGCCCGGCTGAATCCGCCGGCCAGACCGGTGAACCGACCCGCCGCGCGTCAATGCGACGAGACGTATTCGGAGCCGGCAAACGGGGGCGGCA
Source organism: Burkholderia plantarii (assembly GCF_001411805.1). NCBI lineage: Bacteria > Pseudomonadati > Pseudomonadota > Betaproteobacteria > Burkholderiales > Burkholderiaceae > Burkholderia > Burkholderia plantarii. Next base: position 2,692,038 of record NZ_CP007213.1, read on the forward strand.
GCGCGAAGCTCTCGCGCATGCGCCTCGTCTCGGCGGCCGGGGTCGCGCCGAACAGCCGTTTGAACTCGCGGTTGAACTGCGAGGCGCTGGCGTAGCCGACGGCATGGCAGGCGGCCTCGGCCGTCATGTCCTGGCGCACCATCAGCAGGCGCGCCTGGTGCAGGCGCGTCGACTTCACGTACTGCATCGGCGAGGTCTGCGTGATGGCCTTGAAGTGGCTGTGGAAGGTGGGCACGCTCATGCCGGCCTCGTTGGCCAGCAGCGGCAGGTCGAGCGGCTGCGCGTAGGTGGCGTGGATCCGGCGCAGCGCCTTGCCGATCTTGCCGAACTGCCCCTGCATCGCCAGCGCGGCGCGCATCGCGTCGCCCTGCGCGCCGGTCAGCACGCGGAAATACAGCTCGCGCACCAGTGCCGGGCCGAGGATCGCCGCATCGAGCGGCCGCTGCATCGCCTCCAGGAAGCGCAGCACGGTGGCGCGCAGCGGCGCGTCCATCGGGCTCGACATCATGCTGCGCGGTGCCTCGGCGCGCGCCGGCGCGGGCTGGCGGTCGATCTGGATCATCAGCTCGGCGGCCACCTGGAAATCGAGGTGCAGGTACAGCGCGAGCAGCGGGCGCGCGGGCGTGGCGTCGGTCTCCATCGTGAACGGCACCGGCACGGCCACCGCCAGATAGTGCTGCTCGTCGTACAAATAGACTTCGTCGCCGAAATAGCCGCGCTTGCGGCCCTGGCAGACGATCACGATGCCGGGATCGTAGAGCACCGGCGTGCGCGCGAGCGGGCGGTCCGAACGCAGCACGCGCACGTCGGGCAGCGGCGTCAGGTTGTAGCCCTCGGCGGGCGCGAGCGCGCTCAGCAGCGTCACCATGCGCTGCCGATCATTGGACCGGGGGGCGGCGGCGGGGCTCGGCGGTTTCATCATGGACTGGATTGACTCATAGAAACAGGCAAGAAAAGCAGAATAACGGGCCTGCAAAAGCTCGGTCCAAGAGAATAGCATGCAAGCTCTTCCCATTTTTCAGGAGTCGCTGCCATGTCATCTCCCAAGACTTTGCTCATTACCGGCGTCAGCAGCGGGTTCGGTCAGGCGCTGGCGCGCGAGGCGCTCGCGGCCGGCCATCGCGTGGTCGGCACGGTGCGCAACGAGGCGGCGCGGCAGGCGTTCGAGGCGCTCGACCCGAGCCGCGCGGTGGCCCGCCTGCTCGACGTGACCGATTTCGACGCGATCGACGGCGTGGTGGCCGACATCGAGGCGAACGTGGCGCCGGTGGACGTGCTCGTCAACAACGCCGGCTACGGCCACGAGGGCGTCATGGAAGAATCGCCGCTCGACGAGATGCGCCGGCAGTTCGACGTCAACGTGTTCGGCGCGGTGGCCATGACCAAGGCGGTGCTGCCGTTCATGCGCGCCCGGCGGCGCGGACACATCCTCAACATCACCTCGATGGGCGGCTTCATCACGATGCCGGGCATCGCCTATTACTGCGGCAGCAAGTTCGCGCTGGAAGGCATCTCCGAGGTGCTCGGCAAGGAAGTCGCGCCGTTCGGCATCGCCGTGACGGCGGTGGCGCCGGGCTCGTTCCGCACCGACTGGGCGGGCCGCTCGATGGTGCGCACGCCGCGCACCATCGCCGACTACGACGCGCTGTTCGATCCGATCCGCGCGGCACGCGAGGAAAAGAGCGGCAAGCAGCTCGGCGACCCGGTGAAGGCCGCGCGCGCGATGCTGACCGCGATCGACAGCGACGCGCCGCCCGCGCATCTGCTGCTCGGCAGCGACGCGCTCGCGTTGGTGCGCGGCAAGCTGGCGGCGATGGCCGAGGAAATCGACGCCTGGGAAACGCTGAGCCGTTCGACGGACGGCGCCGCGTAACGCGCGTGGCCTGATCGACAGCGGCCGGCGCGCCCGCCCCGCGCCATGCCCGGCGCGCCGGCTGGCTCCAGCCGGATCGGTCACGGACGCCTTAGATGGGGAGCCAGGGGCGGACGGCCGGACTTCCCGCGCCGCCGCGCGCTCAGCGCGGCACGGCCTCATTCGCCGCCCGCGCCCACTGCCCACGCCATGCCCGGCCACCCCAGCCAGGCCGCTCACCGACGCCCCATATGAGGCGCCAGGACGGTGGCGGGACTCTCCCACGCCAACGTCCGCTCAGCGCGGCACGGCCAGCACGCGGTCGCCGGCCACCACGTACAAGGCCTCGCCCGCCGCCCGCGCCGCCGCGCCCACTTCAAAACCGCCGGTGAATTCGCCGAAGGCCGGCAGCACGCCGGCCCGCGCGCCGAACCGGAAGCACGGCAGGCGCGCGCGGTCGGCGCCCGCCGCGAGCCGCAGCACCGGATGCTCGTGCCCGGCCAGCGCGTAGGCGCCGTCCACCACGCACGGATGATGGCAGAGCGCCCATGGCCCGAGCCGGTACGGCTCGCTCACGCATTCGACGCCGAATTCGTCCGGCAGCGCGCCCGCGTGCCGGTCGTGGTTGCCCTCGACGAGCACGAGCCGCAGCCCGGCATGCCGCAAGCGCCACGCGCGCAGCGCGCCCAGCAGCTCGTCGGCATGCGCTTCGCGCGCGTGCAGCAGATCGCCGAGGAACACGATCGAGGCCGGCCGATGCGCCGCGATCAGCCGGTCGAGCCGCGCCAGCGCCACGCCGGTGGCGCCGGCCGGCACGGGAATGCCGCGCGCGCGGAACACGGCGTCCTTGCCCAGATGCACGTCCGCCACGAACAGGCTGCGCCGCGCCGGATCGAACGCCGCGCGCCCGGCCGACAGCCGCAGCGCGTGCCCGTCCAGCTCGATCGTCAGCGTCCCGTCAGTCCCGGTCATGCGCCGCCTCGCGTCGCGCCGTGTTTTCGAGCGCGGCGAGCATGCGCTCGACGCGGTCGGCCAGTTGCTCGGTGCTGACCTTCTCGCGCAGGCGCGCGACGATCAGCGGGAACGCGAACGGCGTCGGCTTCGCCGGCTGCGTCAGCACCAGCCGGCTCTCGCGCATGCGTTCCAGCGCGTCCCGGATGCGCCGCAGCTCGAGCTCCTCGAGCATGACCTCGCGATCGGCCTGCACGAGCAGCAGGTTCGCGCCGTCGTGCTGGCGGAACACCTCGTAGAACAGGCTGCTCGACGCCTGCAGCTGCCGCGCGCTTTTCTGCTGCCCGGGATGGCCCTGGAATACCAGCCCCGAGACGCGCGCGATCTCCCGGAAACGGCGCGCGGCCAGCTCGGAGGCGTTGAGGCTCGCGAGGATGTCGTGCTCGAGCCCGTCCGGCGAAAACAGGCCGCCGTCGATCAGCGCCGGCCAGTCGAACGGCTGCGCCGACAGCAGCTCGAAGCCGTAGTCGTTCATCGAGATCGAGAACGTGCTGGGCCGGTCGCGCGCGACGCGCCAGGCGATCAGCGCGCCGAGCCCGACGTGCGCCATGCGGCCGGCGAACGGATAGCAGAACAGGTGGTGCCCCTCGCGCGTGCGCACGCGCTCGGCCACCAGCACGCCGGGGCCGGGCAGCGCGGACCAGCGCGCCTGCAGTTCCAGCAGCGGGGCCACCGCGCGCATCTCCGGTTCGCCGCCGGCCTCGCCGTCGCTCGCGCGCGCGAGCATCACCAGCACCGCGTCGGCCAGCTCCGACGACAGCGGCATCCGGCTGCCCGCCCATTGCGGCAGCGCGCCGCGCGAGCGGGCCGCGCGCCGCACGTAGGCCGTCATGTCGCGCACGCGCACGAGTTCGAGCGCACGGCCGGCGAACATGAAGACGTCGCCGGGCTTCAGGCGCGAGATGAACGACTCCTCCATGGTGCCGATGCGCCCGCCCGCCAGCCAGGCCACGTGGATGCTGGCGTTGGCCACGATGGTGCCGACGTTGTTGCGGTGGCGCCGCGCCAGGTCCTCGCGCGGCACGCGATAGACGCCGTCGGCATCGGCCGCCACGCGGTGATAGTCGGGATAGGCCGACAGCGAGGCGCCGCCGCGCTCGACGAAGGCCAGCGCCCAGTCGAACTCGGCCTGCGTGAGATCGCGATAGGCGTAGGCCGTGCGCACCTCGTCGTAGAGCGCGCGCGGCGTGAAGCCGCCGCCGATCGCCACCGTCACCAGATGCTGCACCAGCACGTCGAGCGGCTTGAGCGGCATCTCGCGCCCCTCGATGCGGCCCGCGCCGATGGCCCAGCGCGCGGCGGCGGCCTCCACCAGCTCCAGCGCGTGGGTCGGCACGATGGTCACGCGCGAGGTGCGGCCCGGCGCGTGGCCCGAGCGGCCGGCGCGCTGCATCAGGCGCGCGACGCCCTTCGGCGAGCCGATCTGGAACACGCGCTCGACCGGCAGGAAATCGACGCCGAGGTCGAGGCTCGAGGTGCAGACCACGGCCTTGAGCTTGCCGTTCTTGAGCCCCAGCTCGACCCAGTCGCGCACCGACTGGTCGAGCGAGCCGTGATGCAGCGCGATCAGGCCGGCCCAGTCGGGCCGCCGTTCGAGCAGCGCCTGATACCAGCTTTCCGCCTGCGAGCGCGTGTTGGTGAACACCAGCGAGCTGCGCGCGGCATCGATCTCGTCGGCCACGGCGCCCACCTGCCGCGTGCCGAGATGGCCGCCCCACGGGAAGCGCTCGATGGTCTCGGGGATCAGCGTATCGACCACCAGCGGCTTCGGCTGCGCGCCGCGCACGACCACGCGCGGCGTGCGCACCGCGTGCAGCAGCGCGTCGTGCGCGAGCGCGAGATTGCCGAGCGTGGCCGACAGCCCCCATACCTGCAATTCCAGGCGCCAGTTGGCGAGGCGCGCGATGGCGAGCTGGGTTTGCGTGCCGCGCTTGTTGCCGAGCAGCTCGTGCCATTCGTCCACCACCACCAGCCGCAGCCGCGCGAGCGTCTCGCGCGCATCGGCGCGCGTCAGCAGCAGCGACAGGCTCTCGGGCGTGGTGACGAGCGCCGACGGCATGCGGCGGTTCTGCCGGCCGCGCTCGGCGGACGGCGTGTCGCCCGTGCGCAGCCCCACCGACCACGGCACGCCGAGGCCCGACACCACCGCCTGCAGGGCGCGCGCGCTGTCGGCCGCGAGCGCGCGCATCGGCGTGATCCAGAGCACCGTCAGCGGGGCCGGCAGGCTGGCGCGGCGCACGGCGGCCAGCACGGCTTGCGCGGTGGGTTTGGCCGTCGCGGCTTGCCGCTTCGAACCTCGCGCCTTCGGGTCTCGCGGATCCGAGTCTCGCCTGTCCGAGGCTTGCGCATCCGGAGCTTGCTCATCCGGAGCTTGCTCATCCCGACGCTCCGCATGCGAATCCTCGAAGTCCGCGCCGCCAGCCTCCGGCGCAGCCGCGCCCGAACCTCGCCGCGCTTCCTCGCCCGCATAGGCAGCCAGCGCGCCGAGCCAGACCGCCCAGGTCTTGCCGGCCCCCGTCGTGGCATGCAGCAGCCCGCTCGCGCCGCGCGCGATCTCGCGCCAGACCTCCTGCTGGAACGCGAACGGCTGCCGGTCCTGCGCCGCGAGCCACGCGGCGATGCGCTCACCGATCGGCCGGCGCGCCGCGGCCGCGTCGAACGCGAACGGCGCGGGCCGAAACGCCTCGGCAACCGCGTCGAGCTTCGCCTGCGCCGCGCGCGTGCGCGGGATGCGCCGCCCCCGCGGCGCGCGCGACCGGCGCCGCTGCGCGTCGGGCGCATCGGGCGCATCGGGCGACGCGGCACGATCGTCACCGCCGTCGCCGCCGTCCGGCTCGTCCGGCTCGTCGAACCCGCGCGCCCCGCTCATCCCGGCGCCCCGTTCAGGAAGCCCTTCAACATGTCGAGCGTATCCGCCTCCTCGATCGACTTGTCGGTGCGCCAGCGCAGCATGCGCGGGAACCGCACGGCGATGCCCGACTTGTGGCGCGGGCTCGCCTGGATGCCTTCGAAACCGATCTCGAACACGAGCGTCGGCGTGACGCTGCGCACCGGCCCGAACTTCTCGATCGTCGTCTTCCTCACCACGGCGTCCACCTGGCGCATCTCCTCGTCGGTCAGCCCCGAATAGGCCTTGGCGAACGGCACCAGCGTGCGCACGCCGTCGGCCTCGTCCCACACCGCGAACGTGAAGTCGGTGTAGAGGCTCGCGCGCCGGCCGTGGCCGCGCTGCGCGTAGAGCAGCACCGCGTCGATCGCGTACGGCTCGATCTTCCACTTCCACCAGACGCCCGACGCCTTGGTGCGCCCGACACCGTACTCCGACGCCGCCGCCTTCAGCATCAGCCCCTCCACGCCGCGCGCGCGGCTCTCGGCGCGCCGCGCGGCGAGCGCCGGCCAGTCGCCGGCCGTCACGCGCGGCGAGACGCGCAGCAGGTCGACCGCGAGCGTGCGCGACAGCGCCCCGGCCAGCGCCTCGAGCCGCGCGCGCCGCGCCGTGAGCGGCTCGCCGCGCAGGTCGCGGCCGTCGGCCTCGAGCAGGTCGTAGGCGAGCAGCGCCGCCGGCGAATCGGCCAGCACCTTCTTCGTCAGCGACTTGCGCGTGATGCGCGGCTGCAGGCGCGCGAACGGCAGCGGCGCGTCGGCGCCGGGCTCCCAGGCGAGAATCTCGCCGTCGATCACGGTGCCGTCGGGCAGCGCCTCGCCGAGCGCGGCCAGTTCAGGAAAGCGCTCGGTGACGAGATCCTCGCCGCGCGACCAGAGCCAGACGCGGCCGGCGCGCTTGACCAGCTGGGCGCGGATGCCGTCCCACTTCCATTCGACGATCCAGTCGGCCGGCGGCCCGAGCGTGGCCGGGTCGGCCTGCAGCGGATGCGCGAGGAAGAACGGATACGGCAGGCCGAGGTCGCTTTCGTGCGGCGCCGCCGGATCGTCGCCGTCGGCCTCGGGCGCGACCAGCCGCAGATATCGCGCGGCGCTCGGCGCCTGGCGCGAATCGGTCCAGCCGACCATGCGCTGCGCGATGCGCTTGTGATCCACGCCCGCCACCTGCGCGAGCGCACGCACCACCAGCTGCCGCGACACGCCCACCCGGAAGCCGCCGCCGATCAGCTTGGTGAGCAGGAAGCGTTCGCTCCAGTCCAGTTCGTCCCAGTAGCCGGTCAGGCGCTCGCGCAGCGCCGGCGGATCGAGGCCGCGCAGGCCCAGCACGCGCTGCTCGATCCATTGCGCGAGCCCCAGCGCCGATTCGCGCGCGGGTGGCGGCAGCACGTGGGCGATCGTCTCGGCCAGGTCGCCCACGGCCTGATACGATTCCTCGAACAGCCACGCCGGCAGGCCGGCGCGCTCGCGCGCGGCATCGGCCAGCACGCGCGTGGGCACCGTCTGGCGCGGCTTGCCGCCCGCGAGGAAATACGAGGCCCAGGCCGCGTCCTCGGGCGCGGCGCTCGCGAAATAGGTAATCAGCGCCTCGAGCTTGACGTTGGTGGAAGTGGTCGCGTCGAGCGCGGCATAGAGCGTCGCGAAGCGTTTCATCGCGGCGTGCTCGCGGCCGGGTCCGGCGCATCCGCCGCGTCCTGCGGGTCGGGTCCGGCCGCTGCGTCGCCCGTGCCGCCCGCCTCGCCCGCGTCGAGCGCCTCGTCGCCGTACTCGGTCGCGAACGCCCCGGCGTCGAGCCCCTGCTCGCCGAGCCAGCGCACCATCGGCTCGATCTGGCCGTGCGTGACGATCACGCGCCCGGCGCCGCTCGCGCCGATCGCCTGCTGCAGCCCCGGCCAGTCGGCGTGGTCCGACAGCACGAAGCCTCGATCGACGCCGCGCCGGCGCCGCGTGCCGCGCAGGCGCATCCAGCCCGAGGCGAACGCGTCGCTGTAGTCGCCGAAGCGGCGCAGCCACGCGCTGCCCTGCGCGGACGGCGGCGCGATGATCAGCGCGCCGCGAAACGCGGCCTTGTCGCGCGCCGCGATCTCGCTGACGAGGCGCGTGGCGGGCAGATCGACGCCGGCCTCGCGATAGGCGCGGTTCAGCGGCTCGACGGCGCCGTGGCAGAAGATCGGGCCGATGCCGCGGTCGATCCCGGCCAGCACGCGCTGCGCCTTGCCGAACGCGTAGCAGAACAGCACCGAGGCGCGCGCCTGCGCCGCGTTGTGCCGCCACCAGGCGTCGATGCCGGCGAAGATGGCCGGCGCCGGCTCCCAGCGATAGATCGGCAGGCCGAACGTCGATTCGGTGATGAAGGTGTCGCAGCGCACCGGTTCGAACGGCGCGCAGGTCGGATCGGGCTCGACCTTGTAGTCGCCCGAGGCGACCCAGACGCGCCCACGGTGCTCGACGCGCACCTGCGCCGAGCCGAGCACGTGCCCGGCCGGATGCAGCGACACGCGCACGCCGTCGATCTCGATCCGCTCGCCGTAGGCGAGGCCCTGCACCTCGATGCCGGGCAGCCGCGAGCGCAGCACGCCGAGCCCCGGCTGCGCGGCCAGGTAGCGCCCGTGCCCGGCGCGCGCGTGGTCGGCGTGCGCGTGCGTGATCACGGCGCGCTCGACCGGCCGCCAGGGGTCGATATGGAAGCCGCCCGCCGGGCAGTAGAGCCCTTCGGGGCGGGCGATGATCAGGTCGGCGGCAGTGTCCACGCGAGTGCAGTCTCCAGTCGTCGATGCGGGCGAAACCCGGCGGGTCGAGTCTAGCCGATGCGGCTCGCGCGAGACGGGCGGTCAGGCGCGGGCCGGGGCGGCGGCTTGGCTTGACGAGCAGGGAAGCGAAAATCGTTCCCGATCGGACGAGCGACCGGCGGCGCGGTGCCGGCCCCCGCGCCCGCCCGCGTGGATGCGCACGGCCTGCCGCCCCGCGCCGCCTCGTGCGGCGTCGTGCGGCGTCGGAAGCGGCGATCCGGCGTGGCGGCGGCGCTGGCCGCCGGCTCTCGGCGTCGCGGCCGCATAGAAAATTCTTCTATGCATTGCACGAATTCATCGCAACTTTGGAGTTTTTTTCCGGGCCCGCGCTCGTATCATTTCCCATGCTTCAGACGAGTAATGGCACGCCACGGACATGACCGAGAACAACACACTGCACTACCTCGATTACGCCGCCACCACGCCGGTGGATCCGCGCGTGATCGAATCGATGGCCGCCTGCCTCGGTGCCGACGGCATCTTCGGCAACCCGGCCTCGAATTCGCATCGCGCCGGCCGGCTCGCGCGCGACAAGGTCGAGCACGCGCGCGCCCAGGTGGCCGCGCTGATCGGCGCCGGCGCCGACGAGATCGTCTGGACCTCGGGCGCCACCGAATCGAACAACCTCGCGCTGAAGGGCTACGCGGAGCACGCCGCCGAACGGCGCCACCTGGTGACGAGCCGCATCGAGCACAAGGCCGTGCTCGACACGATGGCGAGCCTCGCCGCGCGCGGCCTGCCGGTCAGCTACATCGCGCCGACCCGCGACGGCGAGATCCGCCCCGAGGACGTGGCGGCCGCGCTGCGCCCCGACACGGGGCTCGTCTCGCTGATGCTGGTGAACAACGAGATCGGCACGCTCACCGACGTCGGCACGATCGCGCGGCTGGTCCACGCAGCGGGCGCCCTGCTCCACGTGGACGCGGCGCAGGCGCTCGGCAAGACACCGATCGACGTGCAGGCGCTCGGCATCGACCTGCTGTCGATGTCGGCGCACAAGGTGTACGGGCCGAAGGGAATCGGCGCGCTGTACGTGCGGCGCGGCCTGGCCGGCCGGATCGCGCCGCAGATGCACGGCGGCGGCCACGAATCGGGACTGCGCTCGGGCACGCTCGCCACGCACCAGATCGTCGGCATGGGCCGCGCCTGCGAACTGGCGGCCCGCGAACTCGACGCCGACACGGCACGGATCGCCGCGCTCGCCACGCGCCTGCGCGACGCGGTGCTCGCGATCGGCGGCGTCGAGCAGAACGCGCGCGCGGCGCGCCGCATTCCGCATACGCTGAGCCTGACCGTGACCGCGCCCGGCTTCCACCCGTTCATGCTCGACGAGGCGCTCGCCGTGTCGTCAACCTCGGCCTGCAACTCGGCGGCCGGCGTGCCTTCGCACGTGCTGACGACGCTCGGCCTCGACGCCGCCGCGGCCGGCCGCACCGTGCGCCTCAGCGTGGGCCGCTTCACGGGCGAGGACGACATCGCGTTCGCCGTGGCAAGCTTCCGGCGCGCCATCGAGCAATGCCGCGCCACGGCCGAGAGCGGCTTCGCCGCCTCGCACCAGATCCTGCCGGACGACCTGAAGGCGATCCGCGGCGCCGGCTTTCGCGCCGTGATCTGCAACCGCCCCGATGGAGAGAGCGCCGATCAGCCGGCCTTCGCGGAGATCGCCGCGGCCGCGCGCGAGCTGGGCCTCGACGCGCGCTATCTGCCGGTCGAGGCGGCCGACCGGATCGGCGAGGCGCAGGTGGAAGCGTTCGGCGCGATGCTCGACGCGCTGCCGAAACCGGTGCTGGCGTATTGCGGCAGCGGGCGCCGCGCGGGCCTGCTGTGGGAGCGTCTGGCGCTGCGGCGCACGGTTTGAGGCGGTGGGCGGCCCGGCACTGCAACCCCGGTCCCCCTGACCATTGTTGGCTGGCGCGGAGCCCGTCCGCGTTTTCCTCGAACGGGAGGAATCGCCTCGACCAACGCCTCGAGTCGCGCAATGTCGTTGCCATTCGCGGCCGTCAAGATGACCGCGAGCGGGATCCAGGTTTCCGACATGCATGGACCCATGCGGGCCGGCGCGCCCGGCCCGACCGCGTCAGGCCCGTGTTCGGATCCCGGTGGTCGGGGCATGCCGAAGCTGTCTCGCCCGAATGGCGCCCGCGCCCGACCGGAGGACGGCGCCCGATCCCGGCCGTGAGCGATCGCCCTGCGGCGTCACCGTGGCAGGCGCGCCCCGCGGCGGCCAGGACCTCGACCCAGCATGGCGAGCGCGCTTGCGAGCACCGCCTGCCTGAATGCCTCGGGTCGCCTGGGCAGCACCGAGAACGGGCTCAGTACGTGGCCATACGAGACCGTCTTGCTGATCCCGTTGACGAGCAGCATGAACAAGATCTGCGCATCCTGCGGCGGCACCGCGCCGGACTCGATCGCGTCGGCGAGCAGCGGCACCAGGACGTCGTGATAAGGCCGCACGAGACGCTCGATCAGTACGTCCAGGCGTGCGCCGCTCTCGGTTGCTGCCGTCGAAAAGAACATGCCGACGTCGGGTGTCGAGAACACCTGATCGATCAGCAGCGACAGCGCCGCCTCCACGCGTTCGCGCACGCCTAGTCCGGCGGCGTCGCGCAACATCCCGGTCTGCTCGATCATCGGTGCGGCTTCGTCGGCGATCCGCTCCACCACGGCGAGCCACAACGACTCCTTCGAGCCGAAATGGTGCGCGACGAGCGCCGGGTCGACGCCCGACGCCTTCGCGATCTCACGCACGCTGGTAGCCTCGTAGCCACGCCGCGCGAACGCAATGCGCGCATTGCGCAGCAGCGCGTCGGCACCGCCCGCCTCGTTGGAAGCCGGACGCCCGCGCGCGCGACGCGGCGTGACGCCGGTGGCGGGTCGGGCGTGGTCGTTCGACGGTTTCATGGGTCGTAATCTGCAGCGTCTGGCCGGAACCCGAAATTCTAACCGCTGCCCGGCCCCGGATCGGCTCCGCTCCTTCCTGGTTTGACATGGGCACGTCCAAAACGTAGCATCGCCTAATTCATCACTTGAAGATTTATTTGCAATGGGCCGAACCAAGCGAATCGTGATCGTGGGTGGTGGCATTGCCGGGCTCCTGCTCGCGACGAAACTGGGCGACGCGCTCGGCCGCACTGGCCGGGCCCAGGTCACGCTGATCGACAGGAGCGCCACGCACATCTGGAAGCCGATGCTGCACACCATCGCGGCAGGCACTCGCGACGTGCAGCAGCAGCAGGTGATCTATCTCGCCCACGCGCGCGAGCACGGCTTCCACTACCAGCCCGGGGAAATGGAGGGGCTGGACCGTGACGCACGCGCCGTCAGGTTGGCCGAACTGCGGGCGCCGTCGGGGGAAGTGGTGATCGGCGCGCGCACCGTCGAATACGACGTGCTGATTCTCGCGCTCGGCAGCCGCGCGAACGACTTCGGGACGCCGGGCGTCCTGGAGCACTGCCATTTCATCGATAGCCAGGCGCAGGCCGAGGCCTTCAATGAAGCGCTACGTGTCCGGGTCTTCCAGAGTGTCGTGTCGAACAGCCCGCTGCGCGTGTCGATCGTCGGCGCGGGCGCTACCGGGGTCGAGCTGGCCGCCGAGTTGAGCCGTCTGCTCGAAGTGGCCGGAAGCTATGGCGATCCGGCAATCCGGTCGCGTCTGAAGCTGACGCTGTACGAAAGCGCGCCCCGCATACTCGCAGCGTTTCCGGCCGCGGTGTCGGAGTCGAGCGAGGCGCAGTTGCGACGCATCGGATTCGATGTCCGGACCGGCACACGCGTCACCGCCGCCGGCCCCGATGGCTTCGCGCTCGGCGACGGTAGCGCGCAGCCGGCCGATCTGATGGTGTGGGCCGCCGGCGTGAAGGCGCCCGAGTTTCTGGGCAAGCTCGACGCCATCACGTCGAATCGCTCGAACCAGATCTGCATCCGACCGACGTTGCAGTCGCTCGACGACGATCACGTTTTCGCGCTCGGCGACTGTTCCGTGCTGACGCTGCCGGGCGCCGAGCGTCCACTCGCGCCCACGGCCCAGGTCGCGACACAACAGGCGCGTTTTCTGGCGCGGCATCTGCCGGACTGGCTCGGCACCGGCAAGCTGCCCGACTTCGCCTTTCACGATTTCGGCGCATTGGTCTCGCTTAGCGACTACAACGCGTTCGGCACGCTCGGCCAATTCGGATTCTTCCGCGGCGGCTTCATCAAAGGACGCTTTGCGCAACTGAGTCACGCGATGCTGTATCGGCAGCATCAACAGGCGTTGCACGGGTTTCGCAAGGCGACGCTGCTGTGGACCGCCGAGCGCATCAACGCTCTCGTGCAGCCACGCATACGCCTGGTCTGACCCGGGCGCGTGTTTCGAAGCGCATGACGGCGGACCGATCGGATATCGGTCGCGTCGTCCCGCACCGGTGCCCGCCGTACCGGCGCGCCGCCTTCGCCGCGTATCGCCGCTTCGATCTCCATGCTGTCGTGACCGCGGGCTGGTCTCCGAACACCGCGGCGCCGCTCCCGCCTCGCGACCGCAAACCATCGGTCCCGGTTCGCAGGCATGCTCGCCGCGAGCAGCGGTGAGCGGCGGGAACGGCTCGCAAGCTCCGGCAGCCCGCGCGTCTGGCCGGCGACCTCGCCTTCCTGTCGGGCAAGCCCCGAACCGCCCGGCCGCCTGCGCCCGGCATCAATCCACGCGGCCATCGACGCGCGGCCCCATCAGGAACGGCGTATAGCGGATCGTGTAGACGAGGAACGCGACGATCCAGCAGCCGCCCGACGCGTCGATCCACGCCATGTACGGCACCGCCGGCACCAGCGGCCCGAACACGCGCAGCAGCGCCGCCGCGATCATCAGCCAGTAGCACGACCGTTCCCAGCGGCCGGCCACGAGCTTGCGGCCGGTGTGGCCGAGCGCGGTCCGCGTGACCATCGCGATGACCGCCCCGCCGATCGCGCCGACCGTCAGCGCATGCAGCGCCAGCGAATGCGGCACGACGCCGGCCGAGGCCAGCGCCAGCAGCGCGAAGCCGGCGGGAATCCACAGGCACGACACATGGAGGATCCAGAGGATCGGCCGGTTGCCCACGCGCCAGGACCGCCAGCCGACGATCCGGGCCGCATGCAGCAGCGCGGTGACCGCGCCCGCCGCGACCAGCAGCGCGGGCGGCGCGCCGGCGGCATCGGCGCCGAGCGTCAGCACGGCGGCCGGCGCGGCCAGCCTCTCCACCACGCGAAAGCGGCGCAGCGTGAAGCCGGGAATCGCGTTCATCGTGAACATCGGCACGACGCGCCCGGTGATCACCACCACGAAGAACACGACCAGCCCGGTCGCCGCATAGGCGGTGCGCAGCGCGAGGTCGGCGCGGCCCGCCGCGGCATACCACTGGAACAGCGCGTCGAGCACGCCGAACAGCGCCAGCACCACCGGGAGGAACACGTTGCGCCGGTTGCCCGCCGCCACCAGCACGCGCAGCAGCACGAGCGCCGTGATCGGCAGGAACAGCGAATCGACCACCGCCGCCACCGCCCACGGCCCGGACCAGATCAGCACGCGGCCCGCCGCCCACCACAGCCACAGCGCCGCCAGCGCGCCGCCGCGCAGCGTGTCTCGCGAAGTCCAGGCGCGCACGGCCGTGAGCAGGAAGCCCACCACGATGGCCGCCGCGAAACCGAAGATCATCTCGTGGACGTGCCACAGCAGGCCCGACATCGACGCCACGCGCCCCGCCGCCGGCACGCCGTGCAGGGCGGCCAGCCACATCAGCATCGCCAGCGCACCGAACGCGGCGCCGGCGGGATAGAACGGCCGCATGCCGAGCCGCAGCAGCGGCGGCACCGGGGAATGCGGCGCGGCCCGCATCGGTTCGCTGATCTTCATGCCGGCCTCCTGGATCGATGAATGCGCCGGCCAGCATAGCGCCGCTCGATTTGCGCGGGCGCCGCCCGGCGGCTGCCGGGCGCGGCACATCTCGCCATTCCATGATCGACGACAACACCGGGCGCGATTCGCCGCGACAATCGGCGCGCGTCCGTCGCTTCCGCTTCGTTCTTCGCCCCCACCTGTAACCGCCGCTGCGCGCGAAACGAATCCATGCCGGTGGCGCGATTCGCGGCGCGCGGCATCGCGGATGGCGCGCCGCCACCGTCCTGAAAGGAGAACGCCATGGACCGTCTGTTTTCTTTTGCCGGCGGCAGCGCCGGCACCTGGCATGTCACGTCGGCCCGCACGCTGGCCGGCGAAAGCCTGCCGCCCGTGGCGGCGCTCGCCGTCTCGCCGGCCGGCACCGGCGCGACGGCCGGCGCCGCGCCGGGCTGGCTGCTGCGCGGCATCACGAGTCACGAGCGGTACACGTCGGGCGACGAGAAGGCGCGCCTGACGGCTTCGCAGCAGGGGCTCGGCCGCGCCGCGTCCACCTGCGCGGCGCTGATTCCGCTGCGCAAGAACGCGGCGTGGTGGGCGCTGCCGCAGGACGCGCGCCGCGAGATCCTGGAGGATCGCTCCGACCACATCCGGATCGGGCTGCGCTACCTGCCCGCGATCGCGCGCCGGCTCTATCACTGCCGCGACCTGTCGGAATCGGAGCCGTTCGATTTCCTCACCTGGTTCGAATACGCCCCGGCCGACCGCGACCGCTTCGACGAACTGGTGGCGGCCCTGCGCGCGTCCGAGGAGTGGCGCTACGTCGACCGCGACATCGAGATCCGCCTCGAGCGGCGGTGAGCGAGGCCGGCGAAACCCGTCGCGTCGCCGGCGCCCGGCAACGGGCGCTAGGTTCGCGCGCCGCGCGCGGCGACGTCGAGCGAGACCTTCGTGACGGCGTCCGCCAGGAAATCGCCCACCGCCCGCACTCTCGCGGACGTGCTGATGTCGGGATGCACGACGAGCCAGACGTCGTTCGAAAAAAGCTGCGACGGCGGCAGGACCTGCACCAGATCCTCGTCGACGGCCAGAAAGTCCGGGATCACGGCTAGACCGAGCCCCGCCCGGACGGCCGCGAGCTGCGTGGGCAGGCTCGACGTGACGAGTGCGAGGTCCGCGTCCGGAGCGCGTCGGGCCAGCCAGCGCGCGGCGGGAAGGTGGTCGTGGGCCGAATCCCAGGCGATGAACGATCGCCCTTGCAGCGGATCCCGTCCGGCCGGCGGGTTGGCTTCCAGATAGTCGCGTCGTCCGTAGACGGAATAGGTCATGCGCCCCAGCCGCCTGATCTTCAGGTTGCCGCGCTCGGGACGGACGACGCGCAGCGCGATGTCCGCCTCCTGGCTGTCGAGCTCGGCCGTCATCGTGCTGGTCGTGATCTGGAGGCGAATCAACGGATATCGCTCGCGAAACGCCGGAAGCGCCGGGATCACGAGGTCGGTCGCGAGGTTCTCGGATGTCGCGAGGCGCACCGTGCCCGAGACGGTATCGACCAGCCCGTAGGCGCTGCGCTCGACCGCGAAGATCCCCGCCTCGACCTTCTCCGCGCCCGCCAGCACGCGCTCGCCTTCGGGCGTCAGCACATATCCGCTCTGGCTGCGGGAGAACAGCGTCGCGCCGAGATTCGCCTCGAGCTCGAGAATCCGGCGGCCGACCGTCGACACGCTCACGCCCAGATCGCCGGATGCCTTGCTCAGGCTTCCCGTCCTGGCCACGCAAAGAAAATAGCGCAGGTCGTTCCAGTCCATCCAGGGCCTCCTCACTGACGATCACGCCGACGATGATACAGAGGGACGGCGCCGGGAACGCGCCGACGGTACCCGGCACCGTCCGGACCGCGTGATCGCGCGGGCATGCCGGCGGCGCTCGGTCCCGCGACCGGGGAAAGGGGGCGAGGCGACGCCGGACCGCCCGGCCCGGCGTCATGCCCGCGCCACCGTGCAGCCGGCGTCCCGGTTGCCCGGTGGCGCCGGCTACCGCGGCCCGCCGTGGGGCGAGCCGGCCGGCGCGGCCGCGTCGGCGCCCACCGCCGTGGCCCGTTCCCGGATGCGCCATCGGACCACCGGGCAGGCGACATGCGGATCCTGTCGCACGGACTTCTCCACCGTGTCGATCGAGTCCGCCTTGCGCAGCAGCAGGCCGGCGTCGGGCGGATCGGTCAGCGCGCCGGCGAGCACCAGCTCGCCCCGTTCGCCGGCCGCCCATGCCACGCGCGGATGCGATTCACGATCGCGCTCGCGACGCGATGCGAAACCCGGTGCGAAATCGAAAAACAGCCGGACGTGCCGCATCGTTTCCTCCTGGTGATGGAACCAGCCCGAGGCCGGCGACCGTCCCGTGCTCACGACGCCTGCGCCGTCCTGTCCGACCAGAGATCGACCGGCTCGAGCCGGTCGGCGCCCTGCGTGGCCAGCATCCACCCCGGATATTCCGGCGCGAGCTGGCTGACTTCGTCGATCCGCTCCAGTTCTTCGGCCGTCAGCGTGATGTCGAGCGCCGCGAGGTTGTCCTCGAGTTGGCTCAGGCGCTTGGCCCCGACCAGGATCGACGTCACGACCGGCTTCGACAGGAGCCACGCGAGCGCGATCCGCGCCACGCTGCAGCCGCGAGCCTCGGCCATCGGGCGCAGCGCGTCGATGACGTCCCACGCCCGCGCCTTGTCGACGATCGGGAAGTCGAACGCCGAGCGGCGCGAGCCCTGCGGCGCCGGGTTGTCGCGGCTGAACCTGCCGGACAGCAGGCCCCCGGCGAGCGGACTCCAGACCAGCAGCCCCATCTTCTCGGCCTCCAGCAACGGCACCAGCTCTCGTTCGAGATCGCGGCCGGCGACGGAGTAATAGGCCTGCAGCGTGTCGAATCTCGCGAGATTCAGGCGGGCGGACACGCCGAGCGCCGTCGCGATTCGCCATGCCTGCCAGTTCGACACGCCGACATACCGGACCTTGCCCTGGCGCACCAGATCGTCGAGCGCGCGCAGCGTTTCGTCGATCGGCGTGAGCGTGTCGGTCGCATGGATCTGGTACAGATCGATGTGATCGGTCTGAAGCCGCGTCAGGCTCGCCTCGACCGCGTCCATGATGTGTCCGCGCGATGCGCCGACGTCGTTCGGGCCGGGCCCCGTCCTGCTGTACACCTTGGTGGCCAGCACGACGTCCTTGCGCGGGATGCCGAGGTTCCTGAGCGACTGACCGAGCATCGCCTCGCTCTCGCCGTCGGAGTAGACGTCGGCCGTGTCGAAAAAGTTGATGCCGGCCTCGATGCCCGCCTTGACCAGTTCGTCGGCGCGTGCCTGATTCATCTCGCCGATGTGCCGATAGACGCCGCTGCCGCTGCTGAACGTCATGGTGCCGAGACAGAGCCGGGAAACCAGCAGGCCGGTATTGCCCAATGTCTGATACTTCATCGTGGACTCTCCTTTGGGGTGTAAGGCCGGATCGCCGGCGACGCACGGTACCGTCGAGGCAACGTCATCGTTTCGCATCACGAATCAATACGAATGCCGTCCAGGCAGCAGCGTCCCGATCCGGCGAAGCGGCCGAGGCGCGCCGCGCCGGTTGCGCGATCCCGCATGGAAACCTTCCGGAAAGCATTATCGGCGGCTGCCGCCGACGGGTGAATGCAAAAAACCGGCCAGCCGCTTTCCATATTTGGAAAGCCTCGCCGGCGCGACGCCCGGATCGCCTTCGCCCCGGGGACACCGCGGGTTGACGCTGAACAATGCGGCGGGACGAAATGAAAACGGCGACCTGGCGGTCGCCGCGTGAAGCGCGAGCATGCCACCCGACAGGACGGCTGCCGCGGTCGGGGGCGGTCGGCCGACGAAGCCCGGCGGACCGGCGACGACGACGCCGAGCCGGCCCGGGTCCTCAGCCCGCATCCACCTCCGCGCCGCTCGCCACCGGCGCCTCGCCGGCGCCGCCGCGCGCCAGCACCGGCGCGAGCGCCTGCCCGGTGTGGCTCGCGCGCACGCGCACCAGCGCCTCCGGCGGCGCGGCCGCCACGATGGTGCCGCCGCCCACGCCGCCTTCCGGACCCAGGTCGATGATCCAGTCGGCCTCGGCGATCACGTCGAGATCGTGCTCGATCACCACCACGCTGTGGCCGCCGTCCACCAGCCGGTGCAGCACGCGGATCAGCTTCGCGACGTCGGCCATGTGCAGCCCGACGGTCGGCTCGTCGAGCACGTAGAGCGTGTGCGGCGGCTTCTGGCCGCGTCGCGTGACGTCGTCGCGCACCTTGCTCAGCTCGGTCACCAGCTTGATGCGCTGCGCCTCGCCGCCCGACAGCGTCGGCGACGGCTGCCCGAGCGTCAGGTAGCCGAGCCCGACGTCCTTCATCAGCTGCAGCGGATGCGCGATGTTCGACAGCGCCGAGAAGAACGCCACGGCCTCGTCGATCTCCATCGTCAGCACCTCGCCGATGTTGCGGCCGCGCCAGGTCACGGCGAGCGTCTCGGGATTGAAGCGCTGGCCGTGGCAGACGTCGCACGGCACCTTCACGTCGGGCAGGAAGCTCATGCCGATGGTGCGCACGCCCTGCCCCTCGCACGCCGGGCAGCGCCCGTCGCCGGTGTTGAACGAGAAGCGCGAGGCGGTATAGCCGCGCGCGCGCGCTTCCAGCGTGTCGGCGAACAGCTTGCGGATGGTGTCCCACACGCCGATGTAGGTGGCCGGGCACGAGCGCGGCGTCTTGCCGATCGGCGTCTGGTCCACTTCGAGCACGCGGTCGATCGACTCCCACCCGCTGATCGACTCGCAGCCCTGCCACGCGTGCGTGACGTCGAGCGCGGGCCGCGGCGCGCTGCGCGCCAGCACGCTGGCGCGGCGGTTGGCGGCCGGCGCGGTCTGCCCGGCGGCCTTGCGCGCGCGGCGCGTGGCCGGCGACGACAGCACCGAGCGCCCCACCGCGTCGAGCAGGTTGGCCATCAGCACGTCGCGCGCGAGCGTCGACTTGCCCGAGCCGCTCACGCCCGTCACCGCCACCAGCCGCGCGAGCGGAATCCCGACCGTGACGTCGCGCAGGTTGTGCAGCCGGCCGCCATGCACGGTCAGCCAGCGCTCCGGCGTGAGCTCGCCGCGCTTCGCGTCGGGCGGATTCACGGCGCGCCGCGGCTGCAGCGGGTGCGTGATCGGCTGCGCGAGGAAGCGGCCGGTCAGCGACGCCGGTTGCGCGGCCAGCTCGGCCACGCCGCCCTGCGCCACCAGCGTGCCGCCGCGCTTGCCGGCGCCGGGCCCGATGTCGATCACGTGATCGGCGCGGCGGATGGTGTCCTCGTCGTGCTCGACCACCACCAGCGTGTTGCCCTTGTCGCCGAGCTTGCGCAGCGCGTCGAGCAGGATCCGGTTGTCGCGCGGATGCAGGCCGATGGTCGGCTCGTCGAGCACGTAGCAGACGCCCTGCAAATTGCTGCCGAGCTGCGCGGCCAGGCGGATCCGCTGCGCCTCGCCGCCCGACAGGCTCGGCGCCGCGCGGTCGAGGCTCAGGTAGCCGAGCCCGACCTCCTCGAGGAACGCGAGGCGGCTGCCGATCTCGCTGACGATGTCGCGCGCGATCTGCGCGTCGCGTCCGTCGAGCTGCAGGCCGTCGATCCAGCGGCGCGTGTCGGACACGGTCCACTGCGCGACCTCGACGATCGGATGCGCGTCGAACGTGACCGCGCGCGCCGTCGGGTTCAGGCGCGTGCCGCCGCAATCGGGACACGGCTCGCTGCCCACGCCCTCCGGCTCCTGCTCGTCGGACGGCAGCGTCTGCTCGCGGCCGCGATCGTCGCCGCCGAGCACGGTGTCGTCGTAGGCCGCGCGCTGTTCGCGCGTGAGCGCGAGGCCGGTACCCACGCAGGTGTGGCACCAGCCGTGCTTGCTGTTGTACGAGAACATGCGCGGATCCAGCTCGGGATAGCTGGTGCCGCACACCGGGCAGGCGCGCTTGACCGACAGCACCTTGACCGTGCCGATCGCGCTGGTGGGCAAGCCCTCGGCGAGCGCGCGCTGCAGGCCGTCGAGCGGCGCGAGCAGATGCATCACGCCCTTGCCGATCTCGAGCGTCTCGTCCAGCCGCCGCCGCAGCTCGGCCTCGCTGTCGGGCGACACGACGAGGTCGGCCACCGGCAACTCGATGGTGTGCTCGCGGAAGCGGTCGAGCTTCGGCCACGGGTCCACCGGCACGAACGCGCCGTCCACGCGCAGGTGCGTGCTGCCGCGCGCCTTGGCCCATTTCGCCAGATCGGTGTAGACGCCCTTGCGGTTGACGACGAGCGGCGCGAGCAGCCCGACGTGCTGGCCGCGATGGTCGCGCAGCAGTTGCGCGGCGATCGACTCGACCGACTGCGAGGTGACCGGCGTGCCGTCGTGGATGCAGTGCTGCAGGCCCAGCTTCACGTACAGCAGCCGCAGGAAGTGCCAGACCTCGGAGGTGGTGGCCACCGTGCTCTTGCGGCCGCCGCGCGACAGGCGCTGCTCGATCGCGACGGTGGGCGGAATGCCGTACACGGCGTCCACCTCGGGGCGCCCGGCCGGCTGCACGATCGAGCGCGCGTAGGCGTTCAGCGATTCGAGGTAGCGGCGCTGGCCCTCGTGGAACAGGATGTCGAACGCGAGCGTGGACTTGCCGGAACCCGACACGCCGGTGATCACGTTGAACTTGCCGTGCGGGATGTCGACGTCGAGCGCCTTCAGGTTGTGCTCGCGCGCGTTGACGATGCGCACCACGTCCTCGCCCTCCACCTCGCGCCGCGCGCGCATCGCGCTGAGCTTCGCCTGCAGCGGCACGCCGTATCCGGCGGCGTCCTCGGCCGCCTGCAGGTCCATCGCGCGGTCGTACTGCAGCAGCGCCTCGCCCGTGTGCGAGCCGGCGCAGCCCTTCACGTCCTCGGGCGTGCCGGCGCACAGCACCAGGCCGCCGCCGTCGCCGCCCTCGGGGCCGAGATCGATCAGCCAGTCGGCGGCGCGGATCACGTCGAGGTTGTGCTCGATCACGACCAGCGAATGGCCGCTCGCGAGCAGCTTGCCGAACGCCTGCATCAGCTTGGCGATGTCGTCGAAGTGCAGCCCGGTGGTGGGCTCGTCGAACATGAACAGGCGCGCGTTGCGGGCCGCCTTCGCGGCGGCGTTGCGCCCGCCGCTGCGAAACGCCGCCGCCGACTCGGCCAGGAACCCGGCCAGCTTCAGGCGCTGCGCCTCGCCGCCCGACAGCGTCGGCACCGGCTGGCCCAGCTTCACGTATTCGAGCCCGACGTCGGCGATCGGCTGCAGCACGCGCAGCACCTCCTCGTCGGCCGCGAAGAACGACGCGGCCTCGCTGACGGTCAGCTCGAGCACGTCGGCCACGCTCAGCGCGCGGCCCGCGCGCTCGATCCGCACGTCCAGGATCTCGTCGCGATAGCGCCGGCCGTCGCAGTCCGGGCAGCGCAGGTAGACGTCGCTGAGGAACTGCATCTCGATGTGCTCGAAGCCGGAGCCACCGCAGGTCGGGCAGCGGCCCTCGCCGGTGTTGAAGCTGAACATGCCGGCGCCGTAGCCGCGCTGCAGCGCGAGCGGCGCCTTCGCGAACAGCTTGCGGATCTCGTCGAACGCGCCCACGTAGCTGGCCGGGTTCGAGCGCGTGGTCTTGCCGATCGGCGACTGGTCGACGAACACCACGTCGCTGACCTGCTCGGCGCCCGCCAGGCGCCGGAACGCGCCCGGCGACTCGGTGGCCTTGCCGAGCTGGCGCGCCATGGCCGGATACAGCACGTCCTGCAGCAGCGTCGATTTGCCGGAGCCGGACACGCCGGTCAGGCACACCAGCCGCTGCAGCGGGATCTCCACCGAGACGTCGCGCAGGTTGTGCTCGCTCGCGCCTTCCAGCACGATGCGCGGCGTCGCCGCGTCGACCGGGCGGCGTGCCCAGTTCGATGCGTGCGCAACCTGTTTGCGGCCGCCCAGGTATTCGCCCGTCAGCGTATCGGCCGCGCGGATCCCGGCCGGCGTGCCGTCGTAGACGATCGCGCCGCCGCGCTCGCCCGGCCCCGGCCCCATGTCGATCAGCCGGTCGGCCGCGAGCATCACGGACGGATCGTGCTCGACCACCACCAGCGTGTTGCCGGCGTCGCGCAGGCGCTGCATCGCCTCGACGATGCGGTTCAGGTCGCGCGGATGCAGCCCGATGCTGGGCTCGTCGAGCACGAACAGGGTCTTGGTCAGCGAGGTGCCGAGCGCCGTGGTCAGGTTGATGCGCTGCACCTCGCCGCCCGACAGCGTGCGGCTCTGGCGGTCCAGCGTCAGGTAGCCGAGGCCCACGTCGCACAGATATTTCAGGCGCGTGCGCACCTCGGCGAGCAGCAGCTTCAGCGCGTCGTCGAGCAGCGCGCTCGGCAGCGTGATCTCGTCGAAGAAGCGGCGGATGCGCTCGATCGGCAGCAGCATCAGGTCGTGGACGGTCAGGCCCGGCAGCGCCTCGAGCTGCGCGCGGGTCCAGTCGACGCCGCGCGGCAGGAAACGCGCGGCCGGCGCGAGCACGGCGTCGGCATCGGCCCGGCTGCCGAGCCGCCACAGCAGCGATTCGGTCTTCAGGCGCGCGCCGCCGCAGACCTCGCACGGCGTGTAGCTGCGGTACTTCGACAGCAGCACGCGGATATGCATCTTGTACGCCTTCGATTCGAGGTAGCCGAAGAAGCGCTTCACGCCGTACCACTGGCGCTGCCACTCGCCGTCCCAGTCGGGCGAACCGTTGATGACCCAGTCGCGCTCGGCCTCGGTCATCTCCGACCACGGCGTGCCGCGCCGGATCCCGGCGCGCTCGGCGTAGCGCATCAGGTCGTCCTGGCATTCCTTCCACGCGGGCGTCTGCATCGGCTTGATCGCGCCGCCGCGCAGCGTCTTGCGTTCGTCCGGGATCACCAGCCCGAGATCGACGCCGATCACGCGGCCGAAGCCGCGGCAGGTCTCGCAGGCGCCGTAGGCCGAGTTGAACGAGAACAGCGCGGCCTGCGGCTCCGCGTAGCGCAGGTCGCTGTCGGGGCAGTGCAGGCCGGTGGAGAACCGCCAGATCGCGGGCTCGGCGCCCGCCGGCGCCCCGGTCCCGGCCGCCGCGTCCGTCGCGTCGGGTGCCGCGGGCAGCACGTACACGTCCACGCGTCCGCCGCCGCGCTTGAGCGACGCCTCGATCGCCTCGACCACGCGCGCCTTGTCGGTGCGGTGCAGGCGGAAGCGGTCGGCCACCACGTCGAGCACCTTGCGCGTGCCGTCGGCCGCCGCCACCTCGCGCTGCGCCTGCACGCGCGTGTAGCCGCTCGCCGACAGCCACTGCTCGACTTCCTCGGGCGTCACGCTCTCGGGCAGCTCGACCGGGAACGTCACCACCAGCCGCGGATCGTCCGCTTCCGTGCGCGCGGCCAGCTCCGCGTAGATCGTCTCCGGCGTGTCGTGCCGCACCGGCTGCGCGGTCTGGCGGTCGAACAGCTCGGCGGCGCGCGCGTACAGCAGCTTCAGGTGGTCGTTCAGCTCGGTCATGGTGCCGACCGTCGAGCGCGAGCTGCGCACCGGATTGGTCTGGTCGATCGCGATCGCGGGCGGCACGCCGTCCACGCGGTCCACCTGCGGCCGGTCCATGCGGTCGAGGAACTGCCGCGCGTAGGCGCTGAAGGTCTCGACATAGCGCCGCTGGCCCTCGGCATAGAGCGTGTCGAACACCAGGCTCGACTTGCCGGACCCGGACGGACCGGTCACGACGGTCATCTCGCCCGGGCGCAGGTCGAGATCGACGTTTTTAAGATTGTGCTGGCGTGCTCCGCGAATGCGGATCAGATGGCTGGATGACAATTGGCCTGTCCGTATGAATGGGTTGACCGGTGTTCACGAGGCCGCGCGGCCGCGAAGAAGCCGCGGGCGCGAGGCGGGCGCGGCTGGCCGAGGCGGGAACGACGCGAGATTCGACGGCTACTATACTGTATATTCATACAGCTTGCTGGCGGGGCGGCGCACCCGCATGGCAACGGCGCCGGCCGGGGCGGCGGCCGCCGCTCACCTCAATCGACGGGCGGCACCGCGCCTTCCGACAGCGTCTTGATCAGGCGCGCCCGGCGCCGTTCGAGATCGGCGATCTGGCGCTCGATGGCCGCGAGGCGCCGGCGCTGCACCTCGCTCGTCTGCTCGCAAGACCGCGCGCCCTCGAGCAGCAGCATGCAGTCCGGAAAGCCGCGAATGTCCTCGATCGTGAAGCCGGTCGCGATCATGCGCTGGATCTGCCCGACCTGCGTGACGGCCTTGCCGGGAAACATGCGATAACCGTTGCCGGCACGCACCGAGGCGAGCAGGCCGTGCCCGTCGTAATGCCGGATCGAGCGCACGCTCGCGCCAGTGCGGCGCGCGAGTTCGCCGATCGTCAGCGGTTCGGGGGAAGGCATCGTGTTCATGCCGCGCAGGCTAGCACGATTCGCTTGACTCTCACATCGGTGTGAGGGTTCAGAGTGGCGGCTCCCTCGCTTCCCAAGGAATCGCCATGTTGTCCCGCACGCTCTCCCGTCTGTTGACTGCCGGCGTTGCCGCCGTCTCGCTGCATGCCGCCGCCGCCCCGGGCGACGCAAGCGCCGCGCCCGCCCCCACCCGCTACACCGTCACCTCGGCCGACGGCGTGAAGCTCGCCGTGCAGGAAAGCGGCAACCCCGACGGCGCGCCGATCATCCTCGTCCACGGCCTGCTCGGCAGCCGCCTGGACTGGGACGCGCAGTTGCAAGGCCCGGCGCTGCGCCAATACCGGATCATCACCTACGACCTGCGCGGCCACGGCCTGTCCGACCGGCCGTCCGGCGCCGAGCCGTATCACGACGGGCGCCGCTGGGGCGACGACCTGGCGGCCGTGATCGCCGGCTCGCACGCGCGCAGGCCGGTGGTGGTGGGCTGGTCGCTCGGCGGCGTGGTGATCTCGAACTACCTCGCCGCGCACGGCGATGCTGACATCGCCGGCGCCGTTTACGTGGACGGCGTGGTGGAGCTGACGCCGCGGTTGCTGGTCGCGCATCCGGACGTCTATCGCGACATGAATTCGCCGGACCTGAGGACGCATCTGGACGGCGAACGCGCGTTCCTCGCGCTCTGCTTCCAGCATCGCCCCGCCGCCGTCACGTTCGAGCGGCTGCTCGCCAACGCCGCGCTGGCGTCGTGGGACATGCAGCGCGAGATCCCGACCATGACCGCGTTCGCGGCCGAGGGGCTGGGCCGGGCGCGGGTGCCGCTGCTGTTCCTGTACGGCGGACGCGACGCGCTGGTCGACACGCCGGCCACGCTGGCACGCGCCCGTGAGCTGAACCCGCGCATCGCCAGCAAGGTGTATGCCGAATCGGGCCACGCGCCGTTCATCGAGGAGCCGGCGCGCTTCAACCGCGATCTGGCCGCGTTCGTGAAGACGGCGACCGCCCCGGCCGCCGGGCAATGAGGCATCATCGGCCTCGAGCAAAGGAGAACATCATGCCCCACCAGATCACGCCGGTCGACCCGCGGGACGCGTTTCCCGGCTTTGCCGCGCTCGACGCGGAAGCCGGCGGCGTCGCGTTTCGAGGCCGGATCGGCGGCGCCGGCGCGCCGGTGCTGCTGCTGCACGGCTATCCGCAGACCCACTTCGCGTGGCGCCGGATCGCGCCGGCGCTGGCGCGCTCGCACCGCGTGATCGTGCCGGACCTGCCCGGCTACGGCGCGAGCCGGATCCGCCACGACACGCCGCGCTGGACCAAGCGGCGCGTGGCCGAGGCGCTCGTCGCGCTGATGCGCGGGCTCGGCCACGAACGCTTCGCCGTGGTGGGCCATGATCGCGGCGCGCGCGCCGCCTACCGGCTCGCGCTCGATCATCCCGCGCGCGTGAGCGCCTGCGCCTCGCTCGCCGTGATTCCGACGCTCGACGCCTATCGCCGGGCGTTTCGCGATCCGGCCGTGCGCCACGCGATCTGCGAGGACTATCGCGCCGCCGCCGCGGAAGACCGCGAGCACGACGCGCACGATCTCGCGGCGGGCCGCCGGCTGGCCTGCCCGGTACTCGTGCTGTGGAGCGAGGCCGAGCGAAAGGCGGCCGCGACCTCGCCGGTCGACGTCTGGTCGCGCTGGGCCGACCGCGTGACGGGCGCCGCCCTGCCCGGCGGCCACCTGCTGCCCGAGGATGCGCCGAACGAGGTGCTGGCCCGGCTTGGCGCGTTCCTGCCCGGGGCATCCGAACCCGCATCCTGATCACTCGCCCCGAACCGCGCGCCACGCGCCGTGCGACCGGTCCCGCGCGCCGGCACGAGGCCGGCAGGCGCCGCGGCTATAATCGCTGCGCCATCCAACGAGGACATCGCATGAAATCAGTGATCGCTTTACTCGCCGCTTCCGCCTTCGCTTCCACCGCGTTCGCCGCCAACCCGATCGAGAAGCTGCCGTCGGGCGTGATCGTCGAACAGCTGAAGGCCGGCACCGGCCCGCAACCGACCGCGAGCGACGTGGTGCGCGTGAACTATCGCGGCACGCTCGCGAACGGCACCGAGTTCGACAGCTCGGCCCAGCATGGCGGCCCGGCCACGTTCCCGCTCGGCCAGGTGATCCCGTGCTGGACGCAGGGCGTGCAGAAGAGGAAGGTGGGCGGCAAGGCGAAGCTGACCTGTCCGGCCGCGACCGCCTACGGCAGCCGCGCCGTCGGCACGATCCCGCCGAACAGCGACCTGATCTTCGAGGTCGAGCTGGTGGGCATCGGACAGTAACGCAGCTGTCGACGCGAGCCGGCGGCCTTCCGCCGGCTCGCGGTCGAGACACGGCATGGACCGGTCGGCCGATCCCGCCCGGATCCAAGCGCTACCCCCATGCATCGCCGATCCCGTGATGACGACCGGCCTGCTCCGGAATAAAAAAATGCCCCCGGCCCGCAATCCGTAGGATTCCGAAAAGCCATCTCCCGGTTTCGCCGAACAGCGGGCAATGCATGCGCCCCACGCCCCCATCCACGAGCGGCGGTCGCGCAAGCGTCGGAGAATCGCACGGCCGCGCCTTGCCCTGTCGTCCCGGCCCATGCCGGCGCGGCCGAGCCGTCCGGATTCGGCATTTCCATATCGTTACCAAACCGATTTATCATTGCTCGTCCAACCGGCGCGCGGGCGGCCCTTGCCGTTCCCGCGCCGCGGTCGCTTCCCATCTCCTTTCGTATGCTGACAACCGAAACCGGCGGGACCCGGGTCGCGCCAGCCGGCAGCCCGCAGGCGGATGCCGAATGCATCGCGCTGCTGCATCTGGCCCGCGCGCATTTCGGTAGCGCCGCGGCGCTGATCGTGGTCCCGGCCGCCGGCGGTCCGCATCCGCTGGCCTGCGTCGGCGCGTGGCCGATGCCGATACCGACCGATCCGTTCACGCACGCCGCCGGCCATGCGGCTTCCGGCGCGGCGCCGGCCGTGCTGCCCGCCGCGGGCGAGGTCTGGCCGCCGCTGCCCACCGTCGCCTCCACCGAAGCTTCCGGCTGCTATGCCGCCTGCGCATTGCACGGCCGCCACGGCGGCCACCTCGGCACGCTGCTGCTGCTCGACACGGCGCCGCGCACGCTCGACGCCGCCCGGCACGCGTTCCTCGCGCAGCTGGCCACGGCGGCCGGCCCGGCGCTGGAGCGCGTGCTGGCCAGCCCCGCCGGTGACGGCGCCGACGCGCCGATCGCGCACGATCTGGTCGCACTGGCGCTGAAAGGCAGCGGCACCGGCATCTGGGATCGCGACATCGCCAAAGGCGAGATCCATTACTCGGCGGAATGGAAGGCGATGCTCGGCTACGAGCCGCACGAACTCGGCAACCGCATCGAGGACGCGGTGGAGCGCGTACACCCCGACGATCGCGCTTACGTGCAGGCCGAGATGCGCATGCACTTCGAGGGCGGCTCGGACCGCTACGAGGTGGAACACCGGATTCGCTGCAAGGACGGCAGCTACAAGTGGATCTGCAGCCGCGGCAAGGTGGTGAGCCGCGACATCGCGGGCCGCGCGCTGCGGATGGTCGGCGCGACCACCGACATCACCGCGCTGCGCGAGGCGGCCACGCGCCATCAGCAGACCATCGACCTGATCACGAACCTGACCGACGAGGTGGACGGCCTCGTGTTCCAGTATCGCGAGACGGCGGACGGCCAGCGCTTCTTCAGCTACGCGAGCCGCGGCATCGGGCAGATCTACGAACTCGAGGCGCGGGACGTGGCAACCAGCGCGGACGCGGTCGACGCGCGCATCGATCCGCGCGACCTGGCGGCCTACCGGCGCTCGCTGCGCGAGTCGGCCGCGAACCTCACGCCGTGGCGCCTCGAATACCGCGTGTGGCTGCCGCGCCAGGGCCTGCGCTGGCGGCAGGGCGAGGCGCGCCCGCGGCGGCTGCCCGAGGGCGGCACGCTATGGCACGGCTTCATCACCGACGCGACCGAGCGCAAGCGGATCGAGGCCGAGCTGCACGAGCTCGCCACCATCGACCATCTGACCGAACTCGCGAACCGGCGCGACTTCCTCGCGCAGAGCGAGGCGGAATTCGCGCGGCTGCGGCGCGTCGGCAACGGCGTGGCCGCCGTGCTGATGCTCGACCTCGATCACTTCAAGGCCCTCAACGACCGCTGGGGCCATGCGCTCGGCGATCGCGCGCTGCGCCACTTCGCGCAGCTGCTGAGGCAGGAGGCGCGCAGCAGCGATATCGTCGGACGTATCGGCGGCGAGGAATTCGCCGTGGTGCTGCCGGGCCTCGGCATCGACGCCGCGATCGCGTTCGGGATGCGGCTGCAGCGGCGCGTGAGCGCCTCGCCGCTCGTCGTCGACGACCTGCGGGTGGCGTTGACGGTCAGCATCGGCATCGACCGGATGATGCCGACCGATCCCGGCGTCGATCAGGTGCTCACGCGCTGCGACAAGGCGCTGTATCTCGCCAAGGCACGCGGGCGCAACCGCGTCGAGCTGTACGGCGAGTGAGGCGGGCGACGCGCGCTGCGTCGCGCGCGCCCGCGCATCAACCGATCAGGCCAGCCGGAACGACGATGCCGCGGCCTCCAGCTGGCGCGCCTGCGTTTCGAGCGAGCCCGCCGCCGCCGCGGCCTCCTCCACCAGCGCCGCGTTCTGCTGCGTCACCTGCTCCATCTGCGCGACGGCCTGACCGATCTGCACGATGCCGCTCGCCTGCTCGCCCGACTCCGTCGAGATCTCCTGCACGATGCCCGCCACGCGCTGCACGGCCCGCACCGTCTCGTCGATCGCGGCGCCGGCCTGGGCCACCTGCGTGTTGCCGGCCCGCACCTTGCCGAGCGAATCGTCGATCAGCACGCGGATCTCGCGCGCGGCACCCGCGCTGCGCTGCGCGAGCGTGCGCACCTCGCTGGCCACCACCGCGAAGCCGCGGCCCTGCTCGCCGGCGCGCGCCGCCTCCACCGCCGCGTTCAGCGCGAGGATGTTGGTCTGGAACGCGATGCCGTCGATCACGCCGATCATCTCGGCCATCCGCGAGGCGCTGCCGTCGATGCCGTTCATGGTCGAGACCACGCCGCGCACCATCTCGCCGCCGCGCGTCGCCAGCTGCGCCGCCTCGCCGGCGAGCGAACTCGCGGTGCGGGCGTTCTCGGCGTTGCGCGTGACGGTGGCGCTCAGCTCCTGCATGCTCGCGGCCGTCTGCTCGAGCGCGGCCGACTGCTGCTCGGTGCGCGACGACAGGTCGAGGTTGCCGGCCGCGATCTGCCGCGCGCCCACGTTCACCGAATCCGAGCTGCTCAGCACCTGCCGCACGGTGCGCGTGAGGCCGCCCTTCATCCGCTCGATGGCGCCGAACAGGCGGCCCACCTCGTTGTCGCCGGCGCGCGGGATCGCGATGCCGAGGTCGCCGTCGGCCACCCGGTCGAGCAGCCGCACCACCTCGTTCAGCGGCCGCACCAC
This sequence comes from Burkholderia plantarii, assembly GCF_001411805.1. NCBI lineage: Bacteria > Pseudomonadati > Pseudomonadota > Betaproteobacteria > Burkholderiales > Burkholderiaceae > Burkholderia > Burkholderia plantarii. Next base: position 2,722,343 of record NZ_CP007213.1, read on the forward strand.
CAGGCCGCGCAGCGCGAAGTGCATGCCCACCACCAGGCCGAGCGCCGCCACCACGCCGAACCCGACCAGCCGGACCACCATCGCGTAGCGCGCCGCGCCGAGATCGGCCTCGGCCTGCGCGAGCCGGCCGGCCTGCTGCTGGAAGCGCTCGAGCGCCGCCGAATAGGCCGCGCCCGAGGCCGTGATGTCGGTGGTGTTGATCGCCGCGTAGCGGGCGGGGTCGTTGTCACGCAGCGCATCGAGGCCGCGCTGCACCGCGTCCGCATGGGTTCGCGCGAGCCGCACGATGTCCTGCCGCAGCGCCTCGTCGTGCCCTTCGATGGCCGGCGCGTCGGCGAACGCCTGCAGTTCCGCCGCCGACTTGTCGAGGCTGCCCTGCGCGCTGCCGATCGCGCCGGTATCGACCGAGGCCTGCTCGCGGGCGGTGCTGTAGGCACGCACCAGCGCGCTGCGCGCGCGCGTCATGTCCTTGTAGGCGTCGTTGAGCCGGATCACGCGTGCCGAGATGGCATGGACGCGGCTCGTCGAGCCGTTCGCCGCATGCAGCGACGCGATCCCCGTCGCGCCGCCGAACACGATCATCACGCCGAAGATCGCGAGGACGAACAACAACCCCATTCGTATGCTGATATTTCTCATGTTGTGAATTTCCTGAACGCCACGATTGCTCCCCGCGCGATGCTTCCCGACCCGCCGGCCCGCGAGCCGGCCCGGCGTCGTCTGCTGTCCGCCGCTGCCGCGGCCGTCGTCCGACCACTGCGTCCGGCCCTTGCCGGCAACGGCGAAATCCGCGGACCGATGTCGTTTTTGATATCGGACATCATACTTCTTTGCGGCCAGTCGTCTCGCTTTTTTCGTATCGTCGAATACCCTGCCCCGCCCGCGAGAAGGATTCGAATCTTCCGGACAATGCCGTTAATACGCGAAAAATTCACGCCGACGCGCCCCGTTTTCCTAGGGAAGACACGGAAGACGCGCCAATCGACGCCCGCGTATTATCGTCGTGTCATCGTATGACATAAGTAGATTGTCCAGCCGCATATTCCATCGACAAGATCACAAGACAGGACGGAGACAGCAGTGAGCAAACGCGAACTCGAGACGAATACGAGCGATTCGGCTCAGCAGGAAACGCTCAGGATGAGCAGGCGCAATTTCATCGGCTTCAGCGGTGCGCTGATGGGCAGCGCGCTGCTGGGCGGCTGCGGCGGCGGCGACGACGCGCCGGCCGCGACGACCGGCGCCGCCACGCCGACCACGCCCGCCACGCCGGTCGATCCGATCTGGGGGGCGAACGGCGCCGCGACCAACATCATCGCGTCGCTGAACGGCATCACGCAGTCGGCGTTCCGTGCCGTCGATTACGCGGTGGAGGCGTATGGCGCGCAGCCCTGTTCGGTGATCGCGCAGACGAGCCCCTACACGGACGCGACCAAGTCGCCGGTGAGTCCCGGGGCCGGCGCCACGCAGGGCACCGGCGCGTTCGACTCGCGGCCGGCCTTCCTCGCCGCGATCGCCGCCTGCGCGGCGGCGGGCGGCGGGCGCGTGGTGGTGCCGGCCGGCGCCTGGTATTGCGCCGGGCCGATCGTGCTGCAGAGCAACGTCAATTTCCACCTGAGCGCCAACTGCACGATCTTCTTCAGCCCCAATCCGGCCGACTACGCCAAGGACGGCCCGGTCAACTGCGGCGCGAACGGCAACCTCTACTACAGCCGCTGGCAGGCCAACGACTGCCTGAACTTCGGCGCGCCCGTGTATGCACGCAACGCCAGCAACATCGCGCTGACCGGCGAAGGCCCGACCTCGACGCTCAACGGCCAGGCGATGACGCCGTTCGCCGGCTCGGGCAACACGGCCACCTGCTGGTGGACCTACAAGGGCACCAACGGCGCCTATGGCTGCGCGAGTTCGAGCACGCCCTCGCAGGCCTACACGAACCCGAACAACGTCGACCTGAAGACCATCGCGCCCGGCATCTCCGACGCGCTCTACACGCTGCTGACCAACCCCGTCACGCCATGGCAGCAGGACCAGAACTACCTGCCCGCGCTGTCGGAGGCGGGCGTGCCGGTGGCGCGGCGGATCTTCGGGCTCGGCCACTTCCTGCGCCCCTGCATGGTGGAATTCATCGGCTGCACCAACGTGCTGATGGAGGACTACCACACGCAGAACACGCCGTTCTGGCAGCACCACCCCACCGACTGCACCAACGTCGTGATCCGCGGCGTGATGGTCGACAGCATCGGCCCGAACAACGACGGCTTCGATCCCGACGCCTGCAACAACGTGCTCTGCGACGGCATGGTGTTCAACACCGGCGACGACTGCATCGCCATCAAGTCGGGCAAGGATCTCGACACCGAATACGGCGCGGCGCAGAACCACGTGGTGCAGAACTGCACGATGAACAGCGGCCACGGCGGCATCACGCTCGGCAGCGAGATGGGTGGCGGCGTGGAGAACATCTACGCGCGCAACCTGACGATGCTGAACCAGTTCTGGGCCACCAATTCGCTGAACATCGCGATCCGCATCAAGACCAACATGAATCGCGGCGGCTTCGTGCGCAACTTCTACGTGAACGGCGTCACGCTGCCGAACGGCGTGAGCCTGACGGGCGCCGGCTACGGCAGCAAGCTGCTCGCCGGCAGCCCGATCAACGCCACGGTGCCGCTCGGCGTGGCCAGCGCGACGGCCGGCAACCCGTCGGCCTCGCAGGGCGGCCTGATCACGTTCGACTGCGACTACCAGCCGGCCGGCGACGCGATCCGCACGCGGCCGGCGCAGGTGCAGAACGTCAACATCGCCAACGTGACGGCCGGCAACGTCACGCTCGGCGCCGCGACCGGCTCGTGCTTCCAGGCGATCGTCGCGCAGGGCCCGGTGGCGTTCGACTACAACGGCCCGGCGCCGACGCCGGCGGTTCCCGCCATCACGGGGGTGACGATCTCGAACTGCGACTTCGGCACGCCGGTCGCGGCCGGCCCGGCCAGCGCCACCACGCCGGGGCCGATCTACGCCTGGAACGTCAACGGCATCACGCTGCAGAACGTCACGATCGCGGGGCAGCTCTACAACACGACGATCACCGACGCGCGCTGACGGTCAGGCGCCGGCGGCCGGTCCCGACGGTTCACCCGGATCGGGGCCGGCGCCGACGGCGTTCATGACGGCCCGGACCGGACCGATCCGGGCCGCCGCATGCCTCACGCCACCTGTGTACGGAGGGAACACGGCCGCGTCGCATTCTTGTATTTCCTACAAGGAGACGTCGCTCCCGGTCGAGGCACCGCGCCGTCCGGCGCGGCAATCGCGCCGCCATGGCGCATGGCCCGGATTTTGCTGTCATCACTGACCTTCCAGGAGCCTCGAAATGTCCACCACGTTCCATCTCCCGCAGCCCGGCCTCCACGACCCGGGCGCGACGGCCGCCGATTCCGAACGCCGGTTCGGCCGCTTCATACAGGAAGGGCAGCCATTTCCGCTGGGCGCGACATGGACCGGGCAAGGCGTCAACTTCGCGCTGTTCTCCGCCCATGCGACCAAGGTCGAGCTCTGCCTGTTCGACGCGGACGGCAAGACCGAGCGGGAGCGCATCGAACTGCCCGAATACACGGACGAGGTTTTCCATGTCTTCGTGCCGGGCCTGGAGCCGGGCGCCGTGTACGGCTACCGCGTGCATGGCCCCTACGAGCCCGAGCGCGGCCATCGCTTCAATCCGAACAAGCTGCTGCTCGACCCCTATGCGAAAGCCCACGTCGGCGAACTCGTCTGGGCGCCGGAAATCTTCGGCTACACGCTCGACTCGCCCGACGGCGACCTGTCGTTCGACGAACGCGACAGCGCGCCGTTCGTGCCGAAGTGCAAAGTGGTCGACTCGACGTTTTCCTGGACCCATCCGGACCGCAACGTCGTCGCGCCGGATCACGTGATCGTCTACGAAGCCCACGTGCGCGGCTTCACGAAAATGCATCCGGACGTGCCCGAAGCGATACGCGGCACCTTCGCCGGCTTCGCCCACGACAGCGTGATCGATTACATCCGCGGGCTCGGCGTCACCTCGGTCGAGCTGCTGCCGGTCCACACCTTCGTCAACGACAGCTATCTGCTCGACAAGGGATTGACGAACTACTGGGGCTACAACACGATCGGCTTCTTTGCCGCCGACGCGCGCTATTTCGCGGACAAGACGGCGTCCCTCGGCGAATTCAAGGCGATGGTGGACCGCTACCACCAGGCCGGGCTCGAGGTGATCCTCGACGTCGTGTACAACCACACGGCCGAGGGCAACGAGCTCGGCCCGACGCTGTCGTTCAAGGGCATCGACAACGCCTCGTACTACCGGCTGATGCCCGACCAGCCGCGCTACTACATCAACGATACCGGCACCGGCAACACCTTCAACCTGTCGTGCCCGCGCGTGCTGCAGATGGTCACCGACAGCCTGCGCTACTGGGTGGCGGAAATGAAGGTGGACGGCTTCCGCTTCGACCTCGCCACCATTCTCGGCCGCGAGCCGCACGGCTTCGACGAGGGCGGCGGCTTCCTCGATGCCTGTCGCCAGGATCCCCTGCTCGCCAGCGTGCGGCTGATCGCCGAGCCCTGGGACTGCGGGCCCGGCGGCTATCAGGTCGGCGGTTTCCCGCCGGGCTGGTCGGAATGGAACGACACGTTCCGCGACACGGTGCGCGCGTACTGGAAGGGCGACGACGCCATGGCGGCCGAACTGGCCACGCGGATCACCGCGTCAGGCGACAAGTTCAACCGGCGCGGGCGGCGCCCGTGGGCGAGCGTGAATTTCATCACGGCCCACGACGGCTTCACGCTGAACGACCTGGTGTCGTACAACGACAAGCACAACGACGCGAACGGCGAGGACAACCGTGACGGCCACTCGGACAACCGCTCCTGGAACATGGGGGTGGAAGGCCCGACCGACGATCCGGAGATCCGCGCGCAACGCGAACGCCAGAAACGCAACCTGCTGGCGACCCTGCTGCTGTCGCAGGGCACGCCGATGATCCTCGGCGGCGACGAGTTCGGCCGCACCCAGCGCGGCAACAACAACGCCTATTGCCAGGACAACGAGATCAGCTGGATCGACTGGAGCGGGATCGACGAGGACGGCCTCGCGCTCGCCGAATTCGTGCGCAAGCTGACCACCCTGCGGCGGCGCCTGCCGGTGCTGCGGCGCGGACGGTTCCTGACCGGCGAACACAACGAGGCGCTCGGCGTGACGGACGCGCGCTGGATCTCGCCGGCGGGCGAGGACCTCGTCCAGGCGCAATGGGACGATGCCTCGATGCGCTGCTTCGGGCTCGTCATCGACGGGCGCGCGCAGGCCAGCGGGATCGTGAGGGCGGCCTCGGACGCCACCTTGCTGCTCGTGTTCAACGCGCATTTCGACGTGGTGGACTTCACGCTGCCGGCGGTGCCGGACGGCGGGCACTGGACCTGTCTGCTCGATACCAACATGCCGGTGCGCCAGACGCTGCCCGAATTCCCGAGCGGCGACGTCTATCAGGTGACGGGCCGTTCGCTGCTGCTGTTCGCGCTCGAGGCGCCCAGCGCGGCCACGCAGCGCGTGTTCGACCGTCTCGAGACGGTATTGGTCGACAGCACCGACTGAACGCGGCCGGCGGGCGGCGCCGGCCCCGCCCGCGATGCGTTCACCGGTCGCGGACACCCGACCGACTCGCCCGCCGGCCAGACCGCATCCGGCCGGCGGGGCGATGGCGGCGTGAGCGGACCGGCACGCAATGTGAGCGTCGACGGACCACCCCGTCGCGTATTCAAAAGCAGACGGCCTGCTTCATCACGCGATCCTCGACGACGATCTCCGGCACGGCCTGCCCTCACGCGCCATTCACGGCAAGCCCGGTATCGGCCTCACGGCGCACGTCGTCCGGGACGGTGAGTTGCGGGTCGCCTCCGTTCAGCCGGTGAGATCGATCGCCGGACCGGACGCGACGCGCTACTTCGGCGAACTGGCGGGGCTGGCCGCACTTTCCCCGGCCGCGGCCGGCGCGCCGGCGCGCGAGCGGCCGGGCCGGCAGCCGGCGAGCCCCGGTCTCCGCATCGATCGGCGCGGCACCGATCACGGCCAATCGGCCGTCACGCCACCGCCCGCCCCGCCCACACGGCCGGGCGCCGCTGCGCCCACGGCCGCGCCTGCTCGAGCTGCCCGGCCAGCCGCAACAACACGGCCTCGCGCGCGAATCCCGCCGCGAACTGCATGCCGACCGGCAGGCCCGTCTGCGGATGGCTCGCGAGCGGCACCGACATGGCGGGCACGCCGGCCACGTTGAACGGCGGCGTGAACGGCGCCTGCCGGAACACATGCCCGGTCCATTCGAGCCCGCTCATCACCTCGGCGCCCTCGCCGTAGGCGCCGATCGGTGGCGGCATGCGCGGCAGCGTCGGCGTGAGCAGCACGTCGAACGTCTCGAACCAGCCGCCCACGGCGCGCGTCACGGTGTTGCGCAGCGCCAGCGCGGCGGCGAACGCGGCGGCCGTGCCGCTGTTGCCGTAATGGAAGCAGGCCAGCGTGGCCGGCTCCAGCGTCGTCGCATCGACCGGCCGGCCGGTGGCGGCGGCCAGCCCCTCGATCCAGCCCACCAGCGTGGCACACCAGATCGTCGCGTTCATCTGCACGAACGCGTCCCACGACACGCCGAGCGCGGGGCGCACCTCGAACACCGTATGGCCCAGTTCCTCGAGCAGCGCCGCGCTCGCCTCGACCTGCGCCGCGATGGCGGGATCGGTGCGCTCGCCGCTCCACGGCTCGATCATCATGCCGATCCGCAGCCGGCCCGGCTCGCGACCCACCTCGGACAGGAAGCCGCGCTCGGGCGCGGCGGTCACGTAGGGCTCGCCCGGCGCGTGGCCCTGTATCGCGTCGAGCAGGGCGGCGCTGTCGCGCACGCTGCGGCTCACGCCCAACTGCACGCCGAAGCCCGCGAACACCTCGTCGAGCGCCGGCCCGTTCGAGCTGCGTCCGCGCGTCGGCTTGAGCCCGAACAGGCCGTTGCAGGCGGCGGGCACGCGAATCGAGCCGGCCGCGTCGGTGGCATGCGCGAGCGGCACGATGCCGGCCGCCACCGCCGCCGCGGCGCCGCCGCTGGAGCCGCCCGCGCCCAGCGCCGGCTGCCACGGGTTGCGCGTGGCGCCCTGCAGCACGGATTCGGTGGTGGTGCTGAACGCCATCTCGGGCGTGGTGGTGCGGCCGATCGTGACCAACCCGGCCGCGCGAAAGCGCGACATCAGCCACGAATCGTCGGGCGCCACCATGCCGGCGGCGAGCCGGCTGCCGAGTTCCAGCCGCTTGCCGCGCATCGTCACCGCGAGATCCTTGATCAGGAACGGCACGCCGGCCAGCGGCCCGGCGCCGTGGGCAGGCTCGTCGCGCCCGCCGTGCCCGCCGCTCTCGCTCGCGGGCCAGTGCTCGATGACCGCGTTGAGCGCGGGATTCACGGCCTCGATCGCCGCGCCGGCGAGTGCCGCCAGTTCGGCCGCCGTGACGTCGCCGTCGGCCACCCGTTTCGAGAGCCCGACCGCGTCGTGGCTCGTGTATTCGTCGAGATTCATGTTCGCCTCCGTTGGAACAGCGAGACGATAAGCGCGGCGCGCGCCGCCGATTAGCCGCGCCGGGCGGCAAGGATTGCACCACCCATGGCACAATCGGCGAGCCGGCGCGGCCCGCCGCCGGCATCGACCGGAGGCGCGCATTCATGGCCAGGGATCTCAACGACACGCTCGTCTTCGTGCGCGTGGTGCAGGCGGGCAGCTTCACGGCCGCGGCGCTGGCGCTGCAGATGCCGAAGACCACCGTGAGCCGGCGCGTGCGCGAACTCGAGGCCCACCTCGGCGCGCAGCTGCTGCACCGGACCACGCGCAAGCTGCGCCTCACCGAGGCCGGCACCGCCTATTTCGAGCGCTGCGGCCCGATCGCCGCGCAGCTCGACGAGGCCGAGCAAGCGGTGCAGCGCATTCGCGGCAGGCCGGCCGGCTGGCTGCGCGTGACGCTGCCGTATTCGTTCGGCGCCACCTGGATCGCGCCGCTGATCGCCGGGTTCCGCACGCGCTATCCCGAGATGCGGCTCGAGATCCTCGCCACGCACGTGCCGCTCGACCTGTTCGAGGCGGACGTGGACGTGGCCCTGCGCCTGGGCGTGCCGCCCGATTCGAGCCTCGTGGCGCGGCGGCTCGGCAGCTTCCCGACCTCGATCTACGCGAGCCCCGCCTGGTTCGAGCGCCACGGCGCGCCGGACCATCCCGACGCGCTGCGGCGGCTGCCCGCGCTCGCGCTGCATCAGGCGCGCAGCGAGCGCGGCTACGACTGGCCGTTGCGCCGGGCGGGCCGCAAGGCAGTGCGTTATCCCGTCGAGCCGGTGATCGTCGCGAGCGATCCGGTGCTGCTGCTGGACGCCGCGCGCGCGGGCCAGGGCATGCTGCTGGCGATGGACGCGAGCATGGCGCCCGAGGTCGAGGCGGGCCGCCTGCGCCGCGTGCTGCCCGACTGGAGCGGGCCGCCGCAGGATCTCAACGCGCTGTTTCCGCGCGAACGCGTGGCGTCGCCGAAACGGCAGGCGTTCCTGAACTACCTGAAGGCGCAGCTGCGTTTCGCGCCCGCGCGCTGAACCGCGCGGCTAGCGCCGCGCGGCCTTCTGCACCGCGCTGAACAGCTGGTCGGCGTCGAACGGCTTGCGCAACGCCGTCCACGGGAAACCGGGGTCCTCGTCCTTCGAGACGGCGTGGCCCGAGGCGAAGATCACGCCGATGCCGGGACACAGCCGCACGGCCTCGCGCGCGAGGTCCATGCCGTGCATCCGCGGCAGCGTCAGGTCGGTCAGCAGCACGTCGAATGGCTGCGCGCGCAGCGCCTCCAGCGCCGCGTCCGGATCGGCCACCTTAACCGGCTCGTGGCCGCACATCGTCAGCAGCAGGCCGACCGCCTCCAGCGAATCGACGTCGTCGTCCACCACCAGCACGCGCGTGGCCGCCGGCTGGTTCTGATTTTGGTCCCGGCCTTCCCGGTGCGGCCCGGCCGCGTCCGCGCGCGATGCATCCGCCGCCCCTTCGGCCGCGTCCTCGCTCGCGCCCGGGCCGAGCATCAGCCGCAGCTTGTAGGCAAGCTGCTCGCGGCTGTAGGGCTTGCTGAGCAGTTCCACGCCAGGGTCCAGCCGCCCGCCGTGGACGATCGCGTTCTGCGTGTAGCCCGAGGTGAACAGCACCTTGAGGCCGGGCACCATCTGCACGGCGCGGCGCGCCATGTCGGGGCTGCGCACCGGCCCCGGCATCACCACGTCGGTGAACACCAGGTCGACGTGGACGCCGCTGCCGATCACGGCCAGCGCCTGCTGCGCGTCGTTGGCCTTGAGCACGGCATAGCCGAGCCCCGCCAGCATGTCGATCACGGTCGACTGCACCGACAGGTCGTCCTCCACCACCAGGATCGTCTCGCAGCCGCGCCGCAGCGAGCCGGAATGCGTCGGGCGCGGGTCGGCGAGCGCCTCGGTGGAGCGCGGCAGGTAGATCTTCACGGTGGTGCCGTGGCCCACCTCGCTGTAGATGCGGATGTGACCGCCGCTCTGCTTGACGAAGCCGTAGGCCATGCTGAGGCCGAGCCCGGTGCCGTGCCCCTCCGGCTTGGTGGTGAAGAACGGTTCGAACGCGCGGTCGAGCACCTCGCGCGTCATGCCGGCGCCGGTGTCGGTCACGGCCAGCATCACGTACTGGCCGGCCGGCACGTCGGGCACGCTCGCCACGTAGCCGTCGTCGAGCATCGCATTGGCCAGTTCGAGCGTGAGCTTGCCGCCGTCGGGCATCGCATCGCGCGCGTTGATGGCGAGGTTCAGCACCACGTTCTCGAGCTGATGCGGATCGACCTGGGTGTTCCAGAGGCCGCCCGCCACCACCGTCTCGATCTCGACCGGCTCGCCGAGCGCCTGGCGCAGCAGGTCGTCGATGTTGCGCAGCAGCCGCGCCGGGCTGATGACCGCAGGCTGCAGCGGCTGGCGGCGCCCGAACGCGAGCAGGTGGGACGCCAGCCGCGCGCCGCGATCGACCGCGCCGATCGCCTTGCCGAGCCGCTCGCGCGACCACGGGTCCGGTTCGTGGCGGCTCAGCAGCAGTTCGAGATTGCCGCGCATCACCTGCAGGACGTTGTTGAAATCGTGCGCGACGCCGCCCGTCAGCTTGCCGATCGCCTCCATCTTCTGCGCCTGGAACAGCGCGGTGCGCGTCTGCTCCAGCAGTTCGGCCGCCTCGCGGCGCTCGGTGATGTCGCGCGTGACCTTGGCGAAGCCGATCAGCTCGCCCTCGTGGCGGATCGCGTCGATCACGACGTGCGCCCAGAAGCGGCTGCCGTCGCGCCGCACGCGCCAGCCCTCGGCCTCGAAGCGGCCCTCGCGGCGGGCCGTCTCGAGCCCGCGCATCGGCACGCCGGCGGCGGCATCCTCGGCGGTATAGAAGCGCGAGAAATGCGAGCCGATGATCTGCGCGTCGGTGTAGCCCTTGATGCGCTCGGCGCCGGCGTTCCAGTTCGCCACGTAGCCATCGGGCGAGAGCATGAAGATCGCATAGTCCACGACGCCCTGCACGAGCAGGCGAAAGCGCCGTTCGCTCTCGAGCGCGGCGTCGTGGTCGGCCTTCTTGTCGGTGATGTCGCGGACCACCTCGACGAAGCCGGGCAGGCCGCCGTTGCCGTCGGACAGCGCCGTGATCACGATGTTGGCCCAGAACGGCTCGCCGTCGCGGCGCAGCCGCCAGCCTTCCCTGGCGTGCCGGCCGTCGGCGACGGCGGCGGCCAGCGCCGCCTCGGGCGCCCCGGCCGCGCGCTCCGCGTCGCGATACAGCACGCTCACGTGCTGCCCCACGATGTCCTCGCGCCGATAGCCGTGAATCAGCTGGCCGCCGCGATTCCAGCTGAGGATGCGGCCGTCCGGCGCCAGCGCGCAGATCGAGTAATCCTCGGTAGTCTCCATCCAGATGGCCGGCCAATGCGCGGCCAGGGCCGATCCGACTTCGATTCGATTCGTCATGATTCCGACAACCCCAGACACGTCGGCAACGGCGGCGGCAGACCGGCGTCTGTCCGCTCGACGGCGTTACCGGCGCGTTGCCATTTCGTTGCGCAAGCTGCGCTCCCCGGGACGGGGCGACGCCTCGCATCGAGGGCGCCGCCGTTCGTCCTTCCTCCGCATTCGTGATTTTCCGGACTCCGCCATCCGCAGCGAGCGGACGGTTGCCGTGTCGAGGGTCGTGACCCGGAACGGCATACCGAAAATTTCCCCGCATTGTGTCATTTTTTGGACGCCACGCCGACCGGCCCGCGCGGACGCGCCATGTTCCGAGGGCGCGCACGCCAGCCGGACGATCCGGGAATGCGTGCGTGGGGGGAGCGCGGCGCCGCGCGATCCGGCGAGGACCGGCGGCGGCATCGCGTCGGGGGAAGCGAAGACGAACCGGGAGAACGAGCGGCACGCCGCGCGCGAACCGCCGGCGTGCCGCGTCCGGCAAGGCGCCGGGTCGATCGAATCGAAACGGGACAAATCCCGGGCACACGCCGCGCCGGCGGCGCGCGGCCTACGCCGGCTCCATGCCGAACGCGCGCTTCGCGGCTTCGGCCTGCGGCGAGGCGAGGAAGGCCAGGAACCGGCGGGCCGCGCCCACGCGCGCCGGCGCCGCCGTCGTGCCCAGTGCCGCGCCGAACACCGTCACGGCCTGCACGGCATCCGGCAGCGGCCCGAGCACGACGATGCCGGGCTGGCCGAGCAGCTCGCTGCCCTGCTGGAAGCCGAGTTCGGCCTCCCCGCTCGCCACCAGGCTCGCCACCGGCACGCCGGGGCGCGCCTGCACGAGGCGCGCGGCGATCGCGTCGGCAAGCCCCCAGCGCGCGAACAGCGCTTCGAGATGGCGCCCGCTCGGCCCGGTCGAATATCCGATCGAACGGCTGTCGGCCACGGCCTGCCGCACCGCCTGCTCGGTGTCGATCGCGGGACGCGTCGCGCCTTCGCGCACGGCCACCGCGATCCCCGAGCGGGCCACCGCCACCCGGCTCGCGGCATCGACGCGCCCGGCCTGTTCGAGGCTCGCCAGCGCGTCGCCGGCCAGCGCGACGAGATCGAACGGCTCGCCCTGCGCGACGCGGCGCGCGGCTTCCACGCCGCCCACCGATTCGACGGCGACGCGCTGCCCGGTGAGCGCGGCATGCTGATCCGCCAGGCGCTGCAGGATCTGCCGCGTGGCCATGGACGAGATCAGCGTGAGCGGCGGCGCGCCGCCTTCGTGGGAGGTCATCGGTGCCGGCGCTCCCTAGTCGATGTAGCGCAGGCCGGCCTGCGCGAGCGTCTCGCGCATCTTGTACATGTCGAGCCCGAGCACGCCCGAGGCAAGCCTCGCGCGCTTGTCGGCCTCGTTGGCCTCGCGCGCCGCGGCCTTTTCCAGCACCTCGGCGGCACGCGCGCGCGGCACCACCACCACGCCGTCGTCGTCGGCCACCACCACGTCGCCGGGCGTGACGAACGCGCCGGCGCAGACCACCGGCACGTTGACCGAGCCGAGCGTCGCCTTCACGGTGCCCTTCGACGAGATCGCCTTGCTCCAGACCGGGAAGTCCATCTGCTTGAGCACGGCCACGTCGCGCACGCCGCCGTCGATCACGAGGCCGCGCGCGCCGCGCGCCTGGAAGCTGGTGGCCAGCAGGTCGCCGAAGAAGCCGTCGGTGGTGTCGGCGGTGCAGGCCGCGATCACCAGGTCGCCGGGGCGGATCTGCTCGGCGGCCACGTGCAGCATCCAGTTGTCGCCGGGCTGCAGCAGCACCGTGACGGCCGTGCCGCCCGCCTGCGCGCCGGGATAGATCGGCCGCATGTAGGGCTTCATCAGGCCGACCCGGCCCATCGCCTCATGGACGGTCGCGCTGCCGAGCGCGCCCAGCTTCGTCGCGACGTCGCCGTCCGCGCGTTCGATATTGCGATACACCACACCGAGTTCGTACATGGTCACATTCCCTTGCGTTTGAGCGCCGCGTCGAGCCGCGGATAGACGCGCCGCGCGTTGCCTTCGTAGATCTGCCGGCGAGTCGCCGCGTCGATGTCGAGCGCCTCGATATAGCGCCTGGTGTCGTCGTAGTAATGCCCGGTCTCGGGATCGATGCCGCGCACCGCGCCGATCATCTCGCTCGCGAAGAGGATGTTGTCGACCGGGATCACGCCGGTCAGCAGGTCGATGCCGGGCTGGTGATAGACGCAGGTATCGAAGAACACGTTGTTGAGCAGGTGGTCCTTCAGGAGCGGCTTCTTCATCTCCTGCGCGAGGCCGCGGAAGCGCCCCCAGTGGTAGGGCACCGCGCCGCCGCCGTGCGGGATCACGAACTTCAGCGTCGGGAAGTCCTTGAACAGGTCCGAGGTCAGGCACTGCATGAACGCGGTGGTGTCCGCGTTCAGGTAGTGGGCGCCGGTGGTGTGGAAGCAGTGGTTGCAGCTGGTGCTGACGTGGATCATCGCCGGGATCCCGTACTCGACCATCTTCTCGTAGATCGGATACCACGAGCGGTCCGACAGCGGCGGGCTGGTCCAGTGGCCGCCCGACGGATCGGGGTTCAGGTTGATCGCCACGTTGCCGTACTGTTCGACGCACTTCACGAGCTCGGGAATGCAGGTCCTCGGATCGACGCCGGGGCTCTGCGGCAGCATCGCGGCCGGCGTGAAGTGGTCGGGGAACAGCTGGCTCACGCGATAGCAGAGCTCGTTGCAGATCGCGGCCCAGGTGCTGGACACCTCGAAGTCGCCGACGTGGTGCGCCATGAAGCTCGCGCGCGGACTGAACACGGTCAGGTCGAGGCCGCGCTCCTTCATCAGGCGCAGCTGGTTGGTCTCGATCGACTCGCGCAGCTCGTCGTCGCTGATCTTCAGCTCCGACACGGCCGGCTTCCGGGCCGGATCGGCGATGCCGGCAATCTGCCGGTTGCGCCACGCCTCCAGCGCCTTCGGCGCGGTCGTGTAGTGGCCGTGAATATCGATGATCATTTGCATTCCTTATCGTGGATACGTCGAACCGGACGAACGGGGCGCGCGGGTCGGGCCATCAGACCGGGCCGCGCGCGGGCCGTCCGCGCCGGTCATGGCGTGGCGTCGGTCCCGCCCGCTTCGCCTGCTTCGTTCTGGTCCCATGCCAGCGCGCCGGCCGTCTTGCCGGCCACCGAGTACAGCGCGCCCGGCGCGTTGCGCGTGCGCTGGAACGCCTCCAGCGTTTCGCCGCGCATCGCCGCGTAGATGTGCAGGTTCGATACGCCCGTCACGGCGCCGAGCTTCTCCAGCACGAAGAAGATCACGCCGTAGTGCAGCAGGCCGCGCCAGTCGCGCCGGCGGATCAGGTCGCGTTCCTGCTCCGAGAGCCCGGCCGCCTCGAAGCTGGCCTCGGGGTCGGCCGTGAACGCCGCGCGATGCGCGGGCTCCACCATGCGGTGCAGGTACTCGTTGATGCGGTACGCCTTCACCGCGGTCTCGATCGAGAACGGATAGGTGCCCTCCAGCCGCTCGATGCCGTCGAGCTGCGCGGCCATGTGCCGACGATGGCGTTCGACGGCGGCAGGCACCGGCGCCTGCTCGACGCTCTCGAACACGGCCGTGGCGATGCCCGCCATCGACGGCAGGTAGTAGCTGCGATGCTTGCACTCGACGCTCGCCGACAGCGCGCCGCGCATGGTCAGCCACATGATCACCTCGGCGCCCTCGAAGCCGCCGAGCGTCGCGTATTCGGCGATCGTCATGTCGGCGAGCTGTTCGGGGTCGTGCTGGAACAGGTCGAGGAAGCGGTGATCCCAGTCGGTGTCGTTGAAGCCGGCGCGCTCGCCGTGAACCTGGTGGGACAGCCCGCCAGTGGCCACGATCGCCACGCGCAGATCCTCCGGGTAGCTCTCCACCGCGCGCCGCAGCGCCTGGCCGAGCTTGTAGAAGCGCCGCGCGCCCGGCACCGGCAGCTGCAGCACGCCCATCTGCAGCGGCACCAGCCGCACCGGCCAGGCGGGATCATGCGGGCACAGCATCGACAGCGGCGAGAAACAGCCGTGATCGAGCTTGCGGTTCTGGAAGAACGACATGTCGAACTCGTCGGCCATCAGCGACCGGCCGATGTGCGCCGCGAACGCGGGATCGCCCTGGATCGGCGGCAGGTCGCGCGCGCCGCCGCCCTCGTCGGCCACTTCCCACTGCGGCCCGACGCCGAGCGCGAACGCCGAGTAGTGATCGAGGAAGAACGACGTGACGTGGTCGTTGTAGATCAGCACCAGCACGTCGGGCCGCCTGTCCGCGAGCCAGTCGGCCAGCGGGGCGAAATTCTCGAAGATCGGCGCCCAGACGGCGTCGTCACGCCTGTTCCTGTCGAAGGCGAAGCCGATCGTCGGGGTGTGCGATGCGGCGATGCCGCCAATGATCCGGGCCATACTCGCGTCCTGGTTGGGCGTGCCCGACGCGACCGCCGGCGGGCAACAGATAAACGTATGAGATATGACGCGCCGCCCGGCGTCAACACACCGGATCGCGAAAAAGAACCGGAAAAAACCGCCACGAAGCGCCGCCGCGCCTCGCCCGCGCGGCGTTTAGGTGGATCGGCCAGACCGGGGTCGATAACTATTTTCGAAGGGTCCGCATGCAAAAGGCAAGCTTCGGCGCGGCGGTGCCGGGATAGCATTGGCCTTTCCGATATCGCCGGTGCCGCGCGGGCGATCGCCGCCGCGCCGCCCGGCCACCGAGCCTCGCCATGAACCACGCCGCCCCTTCCCCGCAGCCGGTCGCCATCGTCGGGTTCGGCGAAGTC
The DNA here is from genome assembly GCF_001411805.1 of Burkholderia plantarii. Classification (NCBI taxonomy): domain Bacteria; kingdom Pseudomonadati; phylum Pseudomonadota; class Betaproteobacteria; order Burkholderiales; family Burkholderiaceae; genus Burkholderia; species Burkholderia plantarii. The sequence continues at coordinate 2,738,159 of NZ_CP007213.1, forward strand.
GGCCCGATCCTCGCCCGCGCGTTCGCGGACCAGGGCCTCGCCGTCGCCGCCTACGACATCGAGCTGGATCACCCCGATACGCGCGAGCCGATCCTGCAGCGCGCGCGGGCCAGCGGCGCGCAGGCGGCCGACAGCCTCGCGGCGGCGCTGCACGGCGCGCAGCTGGTGTTCTCCGCCGTCACGGCGAGCCAGGCCGGCGCGGTGGCCGCCGCCTGCGCGCCGCTGCTCGGCGCGGGCCAGGTGTTCATCGATCTGAACTCGGTGTCGCCGGCCGTCAAGCAGCGCAACGCCGAACTGGTCGAGGGCGGCCACGCCGATTACGTGGAAGCGGCCGTGATGGCGCCCGTGCCGCCGCACGGCATCCGCGTGCCGATGCTGCTCGGCGGCGCGCGGGCGGCCGAACTGGCCGGACGCCTGAACGGCCTCGGGATGCGCACCGAGGCGGTGGCCGATGCGGTCGGACTGGCCTCGGCCATCAAGCTCTGCCGCAGCATCATGATCAAGGGCATGGAGGCGCTGTGCGTGCAGTCGATGCTCGCGGCCAACGCGTTCGGCGTCGATGCGCGCGTGCTGGCCTCGCTCGCCGCGAGCTTTCCCGGCACCGGCTGGGACAGCGGCCACGAGGCCTACCTGATCGGCCGCGTGGTGGAGCACGGGCAGCGCCGCTCGGAGGAAATGGACGAGGCGGCCGCCATGCTCGACAGCCTCGGCATGTCGGGCGCGCTCGCGCGGGAAGTCGCCGCGGTCCAGCGCGAGCAGGCCGCGCGGGCCACGGCGCTGCGCGCCGCGCTCGACGCACGCGGCGCGCTGCCGGCCTGGCGCGACCTGCTGCGCCGCGAATGATCGCGCGCCGTCGGCGGCGCCGGCGGTCGCCGGCAACCGTCGCCAACCGGCAGGAATCGGCACGAATCGGCCCCCTCGCGGGGCACCGCGCGCGACGCCGCAACCCCACATGAATCACGAGGAGACCCGTTTCATGGCTTCATGGCTGAAACAACTGACGACATCGGAAAAGCGCACGTTCTGGGCCTGCTTCAGCGGCTGGGGGCTCGACGCGATGGACACGCAGATGTACGCGCTGACCATCCCGACCCTGATCGCGCTGTGGGGCATGACGCGCGGCCAGGCCGGCATCCTCGGCACCACCGTGCTGATCATGGCGTCGATCGGCGGCTGGATCGCCGGCATCCTGTCGGACCGCTACGGCCGCGTGCGCATCCTGCAGCTGACGATCGCGTGGTTCTCGCTGTTCACGTTCCTGTCGGCCTTCACCGATTCGTTCTGGCAGCTGCTCGTCACGCGCAGCCTGCAGGGCATCGGCTTCGGCGGCGAGTGGGCGGTGGGCGCCGTGCTGATCAGCGAAACCATCAACCCGCAACTGCGCGGCCGCGTGGTCGGCGCGCTGCAGGCGGGCTGGGCGATCGGCTATGGCATCGCCGTGCTGCTCACCACGCTGCTGCTCAGCACGCTGGAGCCGAACCTCGCCTGGCGCGTGCTGTTCGCGCTCGGCGTGGTGCCGGCCGTGCTGGTGCTCTGGATCCGGCGCAACATCGAGGAGGCGCCGGTGTTCACGCGCGAGCGCGCCACGCTGGAGGCGGCCGCGCCGGTCGGCATCTGGGAGGTGTTCAGCGGGCCGAGCCGGGCCACCACCGTCAAGGCGATCCTGCTGACGCTCGGCATCTACGGCGGCAACTACGTGATGATCACCTGGCTGCCCGCCTACCTGAAGCTGGTGCTGAACCTGTCGATCACCCACGTCGGCGGCTATCTGGCGATCAACATCCTCGGCTCGTTCGCGGGCGCGTTCCTGAACGGCTGGATGGCCGACGCGTTCGGCCGGCGCAAGACCTTCGTGATCATCGCGTGCCTGCAGGCGGTGGCCGTCAGCCTCTACACGATGGCGCCGATCAACCTCGCCGCCACGCTGGTGCTCGGCTTCGTGCTCGGCACGCTGCAGTCGGGCACCGCGGCCGGCACCGGCGCCTACCTGGCCGAGCTGTTCCCCACCCGCATCCGCGGCGCGGCGCAGGGGCTGTGCGGCAACGCCGGGCGCGCGATCGGCGCGGTGATGCCGACGCTGGTCGGGCTCGTCAGCACGCGCACCGGCCTCGGCGCCGCGATGGGGCTGTGCGCCGGCAGCGCCTATCTGATCGTGGTGGTGGCGGCGCTGCTGCTGCCCGAGACGCGCGGACGCGACCTGGCGATGGTGGAGTGAGCCGGCGCGGTGGCGCTTGGGTCTGACGCGCCGCCGGTTACCCCGTGGCTATCGCCCGGGCGCGTGCGTGGCCGCCAGCCCGGCCGCCGGCCGCGCCGGCGCCGCGCGCAACTCGCGCCCGAGCGCATCGAGCCGCCGCGCGCCCTGCTCGAGCACCCGCTCCAGCCGCCGCGCCCGTTCCAGCAGGCGCTCGATCGCGGCGCGCGCCTGCCCGGCCGCGTGGTCGGCCGCGAGCGTGGCGCGCTCGAGCACGGCCTCGCGCAGTGCCGTGTAAAGGCGCTGGTAATCGACCTCGATTCGCTGCCCCGCATCGCCCACCACCCGTTCCTCGTAACCGGTGCCGTCGCGCAGCTCGATCCGCGCGCCGGACGCGTCCCGCGCGTCCGGCGGGCCGGGCACGATCAGGTAGTCGCCGAACTGCGCCGCAATCGCGTCGACGAGCGCGCCGTCGAGCGCCGCCGCCACCGAGCGGCACAGCGCCGGCACGTCGCGTGCCGCGGCATGGGCGTCGAGCGCGCGCGGCAGCGCCGGCAGCACGCGCCGCACGATCTCGCGCCGCGATTGCGCCTGCTGCGCGTCGAGCCGCCCGGCCGCCTCGTGTACGAGCGTCGTGAGCCGCGCCAGCATCGGCCGCAGTTCGTCATGCAGCGCGCGCGACAGGTTCTCGTCCAGATGATGCAGCGCCACCTCGGCGTGCTTGCGGCGCTTGTAGGCCAGCGCCGGCCCGCTCAACGCATGCAGCGCCACATAGAGCCGTTCGAATCCCGCCGCGGCCAGCGCTTCGCGATCGGCGTCGACACCGGCTCCGTCCGCCACCTCGGGTGCCGCCGGCTCGCGCGCCATGCGCACCGACACCGACACGGGCGCGGCCAGCCGCGACGCGTCCACGCCCAGCGCGGCGAGCTTGTCGGCCGCGCGCGCCGTCACGTCGGCCTCCTGCAGCGCGCGCCGCGTCGCGCTCTTGTTGGCGAGCTGCCTGACGAGCCGGCCGTCCCGTTCGTCCTCCTCGTATTCGTCGCTGCGCGTGAGCACCGGCAGCAGCGGCTTGCCGCGATGCAGTTCGAGGCCGAGATCGTCGAGCTCCTGCACCTGCCCCGGCGAGGCCGAGCTGGTCAGCCAGATCACGCCGTCCGCGCTCTCGATGAAGCGCCGCGTCAGCGCCGCGTTGTCGGGCGTCACGGAATGCAGGCCGGGCGTATCGAGCAGCACCAGCCGCGCGCCCAGATACACGCCCTGCAGTTGCGCGGTGGTTTCGGTCTCGCCCTCGCGAAAGCGTCCGGCGCTCGCCACGAGCCGGCCCGCCTCGACGCGGAAATACCGCACCGCCTTGCCGTGCGCGGCGAAGCGATCGGCCAGGAAATTGCAGAACGAACTCTTGCCGGCGTTGAACTTGCCGAACACGAGCAGCATCGCGCGATCCTCGAACTGCCCGGCCAGCGAGCGGGCCGCCTCGATCGACGTCCACGGCCGCGCGCAGGCCGGCGCGGCGGCCCGCAGCACCGCGTCGATCGCCGCGCCCTGCCTGGCGAGCGCGCTGCCCTCGTGCAGTCCGTCGGTGCCGAGCCGGGCCTCGCGCAGGCTCGTCTCGCGCTCGGCCAGCCACGCATCGAACGCATCGAACGCATCGAACAGGCCGGACAGGTCGCGCGCGCCGAACTCGAGCCCGTCGGCGGCGTCGATGAAGCGCCGCTCCTCGCTCGCGCGCGCCGTCATGCGCCGGCCCGCCATGCGTCGATGGCGGCCACCGCCCGGGCCGTCGCGGCACGGGCCTGCTCGCGCCCGGCCAGTTCGCCCGCGAGCGCCACGCGCTCCGCCGACAGCTCGTAGTAGTGCGTGAAGTCGCGCCGCAGCCGGTCGCGGCCGGCCGCCTCGCCGAACATGCGGCGCAGGTCCTCGCGGAATTTCACGGAGATCCCCATCACGGCGATCATCACCGAATGGATGCTGCTCGCCGCCTGCGCGCGCCCGGGCGGCAGCTCGGCCACGCCGAGCCCGGCGAGGAAGCCGTCGATCTCGATGCAGGCGCGCGAATAGGCGATCTGGATCTGCCCGCGCTCGCGCTTGCCGGCGGTGCTCGCATAGGCATCGCGCGCCGTGTCGGGCACGCTCGCGTGATCGGCGCCGAGCGTGTCGAGCATCGCGCAGAGCCGCGCGCCGACCTTGTCGATCACGCCGCGCAGGCCGAGGTCGAAGCTGTCGCGCTGCTGCCGCTGCCGCTCGCGCAGCGTCGCCAGCGCCGCGTCCTGTTCGGCGCGCAGCGCGTCGAGCTGCGCGGCGATCTCGGTAGATAGCCGCGTGGCCTCGTGGGTACGCGCGGCCGGCACGCGTTCGAGCGCGGCACGCAGCGCCGCCTGCAACGCCGGAATCCCGCTGCGCTCGATCAGCAGGCGCTTGCCGCCCTCCTGCCCGTTGCGATGCCGCGCCGACGACACCCACCACGGCTCGGCCGCCGGCACCTGCGCGCCGATCGCGGCGGCCACCCGGGCGAGCGCGTCGTCGTCGGCCAACTGGTCGATCTGCGACAGCACGAAGAAGGTCCGGCGTGCGGTGCGCGCGTCGTCGTCGAGCAGGGCCGCGAGCCACTGCCGCTCGCGCGCGTCGAGCTCGCCCTCCTTCGCGGCGTGAACGAACAGGCGGATGTCGGCATACAGCCGGACCGCGCGCAGCGCGTGGCGATCGTCGGCGCCGGCCACGTCGGCGTCGAGCCCCGGCGCATCGAGCCAGCGCACGCCGAGATGCCGGCCGTCCGCCAGCGCCACGGTTTCGCGCCGGTCGGAGACGGCGAACAGCGGCTTGCCGGCCAGCTCGTTGAGCAGGCTGCTCTTGCCGTGGTTGTACTTGCCGACGACCGTCACCACCGGCTCGCCGCCCTCGGCCAGCCGCGCGAGCCGCGCCAGGTCGTCTGCGCGCGCGGGCAGCACGGCCAGCACGTCGCGCAGCGCGGCGTCGTGGATATCAGTGGACACGCAGCTTCCTCCCCGGCGGACATCGATCGGCGGGCGGCGGCGGGACGCGCCGCCCGGTTGGGCCTCTGGTCCCGGGCGGCGGGATCAGGCCGCAAAATCCGGCAGCAAAAATCAGGCGGCGGCCGAGGCGCGCCGGCGCTGCACGATCTGGTTGTCGCGGCCGCCCACCAGCGCGGTCAGCACGATGTCGAACTCGATCGCCCGGTAGGCGTCGTCCTTCAGGCCGAGCGCCGCGCCGCCGGTCTTCTCAACCACATGCGGGATCAGCGACTCGCGCGTGGCATAGGCGAAATCATCCCAGATCAGCGGATCGCCCTCGATGTTGAACTGCGTGGTCAGCTTGCGGTGCGTGTCGCTGGTCACGAAGAAGTGGACGTGCGCGGGACGGTTGCCGTGGCGCCCGAGCCCGTTCAGCAACTGCTGGGTCGCGCCGTGCGGCGGGCAGCCGTAGCCGACCGGCATCAGCGTGCGGAATTCGTAGCGGCCGTCCGCGCCGGTGCGCACGGCGCCGCGCAGGTTGAACGCGGTCTGCGTGCCGGTCGGATCGAAATGCGAATAGAAGCCCTTCGAGTTGGCGTGCCAGCACTCGATCACGGCGCCCGCCACCGGCCGGCCGTCCGGCCCCTTGATGGTGCCGTGGATCACGAGCGGGCCGGCGTCCTCGTCGGCGTCGAGGTCCATCTTCGCCACGCCGTCCCGCACCGGCGCGCCCGCCACGTAGAGCGGGCCCTCGATGGTGCGCGGCGTGCCGCCCGCGATGCCGGCCTCGCGGTCCTCGGCGTCCATGCGGATGTCCAGGTACTTCTCGAGGCCGAGGCCCGCGGCCAGCAGCGGCGCCTCGCCGTCCCGGCCGAGCTGGTTGAGGTAGTTGATGCCGGCCCAGATTTCGTCGGGCGTGATGTCGAGCTCGTCGATGGCGTGGAACAGGTCGCCGAGCAGGCGGTGGACGATGCGCTTGAAGCGCGCGTCGCCGCCGTCGTCGTCGAGGTTCGCCGCGGCCCTGAGCAGGGCCTGCGCTTCCTGCGTCTGGGATACCTGAACGTTCATGGGCTTGTCTCCGTGTTGGTATGGGGGATGGCGCGCCGACGGCCTCAGGCGTCGCCGTCGCGGACCGACGACGGGTGCCGGCACAGCGGCATGACCGAGATCGTCATGTAGGGGAACAGTGGCAGCGCGCTCAGGATCTCGTGCAGCTCGGCGTTGCTCTCGACGTCGAACACGCTGACGTTCGCGTACTCGCCGGCGATGCGCCAGAGGTGGCGCCACTTGCCGCTGCGCTGCAGCTGCTGCGAATAGGCCTTCTCGCGCAGCTTGATCGCGTCGGCGACGTCGGCGGGCAGCCCGGGCGGCAGCCTGACGTCCATGCGCACGTGGAAAAGCATCGTGGGGTTCCTTTCGATCGGTGGAAATCAGCGGGTCACGCGAATCAAGCCGTCGCGCGTGAAGCGGCGCAGCTTCGCCTCGTCCAGCTCGATGCCGAGGCCGGGGCCGTCGGGCACCGTCAATTCGAAATCGCGATAGTCGAGCGGCGCGGTGAGGATCTCCTCGGTGAGCAGCAGCGGCCCGAACAGCTCGGTGCCCCATTGCAGGTTCGCGAAGCTCGCGAACAGGTGCGCCGAGGCGATCGTGCCGACCGCGCCCTCCAGCATGGTGCCGCCGTAGAGTTCGATGCCGGCCGCGTCGGCCACCGCCGCGACGCGCTGCGCCGCGAACAGGCCGCCGCTCTGCTCGATCTTCACGGCGAACACGTCGGCGCCGCGCTGCCGGGCGATCTCGAACGCGCTCTCCGGGCCTTGCAGGATCTCGTCGGCCATCAGCGCGACCGGATAGCGGCGCATCAGGCGCGCCAGCGCGGCGGGCGAGGCCACCGGCTGCTCGACCAGCTCGCAGCCCGCCTCGGCCAGCGCCGGGATCGCGCGGGCCGCCTGCGTCTCGCTCCAGGCCATGTTGACGTCCACCCGCACCGTGCCGCGCCCGGCCAGCGCGCGGCTGATCTCGGCCACGTGACGCACGTCGGCCTCGACCGGCCTCGCGCCGATCTTCAGCTTGAAGACGCGGTGGCGGCGCGCCTCGATCATCCGCTCGGCCTCGTCGATGTCGCGCGCGGTGTCGCCGGAGGCGAGCGTCCACGCCACCGGCAGCCGCTCGCGCCGGCGCCCGCCGAGCAGCTCGCTCACGGGCACGCCGAGCCGCTTGCCGTGCGCGTCGAGCAGCGCCGTTTCCAGCGCGCTCTTGGCGAAGTGGCTGACGCGCACCAGCTTGCCGAGATGGGCCATCAGCGCCTGCACGCGCGTGGCGTCGCGGCCGATCATGGCCGGCGCGAAATAGGCGTCGATGGCGAGCTTCATCGCCTCCGGGCTCTCCGGCCCGTAGGCCATGCCGGCGATGGTGGTGCCCTCGCCGATGCCGACCACGCCGTCGCTGCAGAATACCTTCACCAGCATCAGGGTTTGCCCGTGCATGGTGGCCACCGACAGCTTGTGCGGGCGGATCGTGGGCAGATCGACGAGGGAGGTCTCGACGCGTTCGACGGTGGCGCGGGGCATGGCTGAAGCGGCGGAGACGGCGGAAGCGGAGTTCATGGCACCGATTTATACGGCGCGCGGCGGCGGCCCGTCCAACACCTTTTTCATCCCGCACGATACCTTTAAGATATCGTGCGCCGCGTCCCCCAACCCGCCGCCTCGCACGCCATGGATCTTCGCCAGCTTCGTTATTTCGTCGCCGTCGCGCGCGAACGCAACTTCACGCGCGCCGCCGCGCAACTGCACATCGCGCAGCCGCCGCTGAGCCGGCAGATCCAGCTGCTGGAGGAGGAACTCGGTGTGCAGCTGGTGATTCGCGACAGCCGGCCGGTACAGCTGACCGACGCGGGCCGGCTGCTGCACGAGCAGGCGATCCAGATCCTCGGGCGTGTCGAGCAGACGCGTGAAGCCACGCGGCGCGTGGGCCTGCACCAGCGCGCCGTGCTGTCGATCGGCTTCGTCGCCTCGACGCTCTACGGCGGCCTGCCGGCGGTGCTGAAGATGCTGCGCGCGCGGGCGCCGGAACTCGAGATCCGGATGGTGGAACTGATGTCGATCGAGCAGCTCGACGCGCTGAAGGCGGGCCGCATCGATCTCGGCTTCGGGCGCGTGCGCCACAGCGATCCGGGCGTGGCCGGCATCGTGGTCCACGAGGAGCGGCTCGCGGTGGCGGTGCCGAAATCCTCGCCGCTGGCCGGCACCGCGCAGCCGCTGCCGATCGGACTGCTGGCGGGCCAGCCGCTGATCGTCTATCCGAAGGAGCCGCGCCCCGGCTTCGCCGACCAGGTGCTCGACGCGCTGCACGGGCACGGCGTGGAGCCGGCCGAGGTCCATGAAGTGCGCGAGATCCAGACCGCGCTCGGGCTGGTGGCGGCCGAGTTCGGCGTCTGCCTGATCCCGGCCTCGGCCTGCCAGATGCGCCACGATCTCGACTACCGGCTGATCGACGACGAGCGCGTGAGCTCGCCGGTGATCCTCAATTACCGGCTCAACGACCGCTCCCCCTACATCGCGCTGGTCGAGGCGCTGATCGGGGAAGTCTATCGGTAGCGTGCGCCGGCGCCGGGTACGCCGCCGGCGCTTGCGCTGCCAGTTGCGCGAGATGATCTACGTGTGCCGGCCGGCATCCTGTCGGTACCGGGCGTCCACGGCGGCGTGCTCGACACGATGCCGTTCGGGGCCGCGATGGACGAGGGGCTGACGCTTCGCATGGGGCAGACGCAGGTGAACCGCTGGACCGGCGACCTGCTTGCGCGCATCGAGCGCGGGCAGATCGATCCGTCGTGCGTCATCACGCATTCCGTCCCGCTCGAGGACGGCCCGGGGATGTACGAGACGTTCCGCGACAAGCGCGACGGCTGCATCAAGGTGGTCATGAAGCCGTGAGCGCGCGGGTCATTCGTCGCGATCGAAACTGATCAGATGATCGCTGCGGGCGATGCGCCCGCCCTCCACCTTCACCGTGCCGGTATAGCGTACCCGCAGCCCGCCCGGCGAGCCGGGGGTGGAGCCCGCATCGCCCGCCGGCGGCGGCGCTACCTCGCCGGTTTGCGGGCACCGTGCCTGGGACGATTTCGGTTCGACGGATTGCATGGGTTCCTCCGGATGGATGCGCGTGGCGCGCGGGCGGCATGCCTTCATGCAATTTCCGGGCCAAGGTGGCCACACGGCGCGTGCCCCGTCGCGACGGGGCGGCGCGCCACCGGCACGCCCGCGGCGGGCTTGGGATTTTTTCCAGGCCGGGTAAAATGCCGCTACTTCGTGCCGTCCCACCCAGAACAATCATGGCCATGCGATACCGGAAGATTGCGCTCCGCGGGGTCGCGCCGCTCTGTCTCGGCGCGCTGGCCGCGATCGCGCTGGGCCGCCCGGGCGTCGCGCGGGCCGACTGCATCGACGAGGCCGCCGCGTTCCAGCACGTACACGTGGGCCTGATGCGGGCGATCGCGCAGGTCGAGTCGGGCACCCGCACCAACGTGATCAACCCGAACAGCAACGGCACGTTCGACATCGGCCTGATGCAGATAAACAGTTCGTGGCTGCCGCGCCTCGCACGCGAAGGCATCACCGAACAGAGCCTGTTCGATCCCTGCACCAACGCCTACGTCGGCGCGTGGATCCTCTCGGAAAACATTCGCCAATTCGGACCGACCTGGAACGCGATCGGCGCGTACAACGCGAGCGCGCCCGACAAGCGGCTCGCCTATGCGCGCAAGGTCGTCGACGCGGCCCGGTCGATCGTCAGCACCGCGGACTCCCCGATGCCCATTCTCCCGCCCTCCTTCACGCCGCCGCAGACCTACAACCCGTTCGCGAGCCTGGAGGTCAACCAGGTCAAGCTGGCCGCGCCGCGCGCCGCGAACGCACCGGGCGGCCTGCCGGCCGCGGTGCCCGCCGGCGCGCCGCCGTCCCCGATGATTTCCGCGGCGGCGCCCGGCCAGTACAACTTCGGCTGGGACATCAGCGGCGCGCCCGACGTCAAGCCGGTGCAGGTGTTCGACGACGGCACGAAGATCTATGCGCAGTTCAGCGACATGAAGCGCGTCCCGGCGATCTTCGCCGACACGCCGCACGGCCGCGCGGTGCTGCGCTGGGAATCGCAGCCGCCCTATGCGGTGATCGCGTCGCTCGAGCCCTCGCTGGTATTCCAGCTCGGCGGCGCCGAGGCGAAGGCCCGGCGCCGGCCCGACAACGCACCGCTGCCGCCGGGCATGCGGGCGGCGGCAGCGGCCGCCGCGTCGGCGCCGAGGCCGCGCGCCGCCGGCCCGGCGAGCACCGACGCGCTGTGGTACGTGTCGACGCCGTCGACGGTGTCGGGGCCGACGAAGCTGCCCGACGTCGAGACGCCGGCCAATACGATCACCAACGCGGCCACCAACGCGGCCACGTATGCCACGGCGCAGACCGCGCCGGCACCGGCCGCCACGCCCGCCGCCCCCGCGCCCGCCACGAAGCCGGCCGCCGATGCCCGCAACAGCACCAGCGCGCTCTGGTATCTGACGAAGTAAGCCCCCCTCCCCCCGCTGCGCCCATCCGCTGCCTACCGCCTCGCGGCGGGCAGCGGCATTGTCTCCGGAACGGCGTCTTTTTTATATATGACATCGTATAACTAGATCGCTATGATCCAGACATCCAGGGGCGACACCCTCGTCACCTTGGTTAAATTGCTAAAAAATTACTTAATTTAGACGAATAAAAACTAAACAGACGGGTTTTGAAAGCAATATGGAATCCAGCAAGGTGCCGGCAGCCCACCGTGCAATCCAAGTTGTATGACATCCTACAATTAAGGAGACAGCCATGAACGCAGCCCACTTCGATGCAGCAGCGCCTGGTGTGCGTTCAGTAGAACTTAACAAATACCTGACACCCAACCCTCGGCCCCGGCACCTCACGCGACGGCCCAACCCGCTTTCCCTCTTCTACTCGACAACAAGGAACGACATGATCCCGAGAACCCGCATCCGCACGGCCGTCACGGCCACCTTCGGCACGCTCGCCAGCCTGCTCGCGTTCGTTGCCGCGCCGGCCGCCCACGCGGCCAGTTGCGCGACGCCGCAATGGAGCAGCTCGCCCACCGCCAACACGAGCGCCCTGCAAAGCGCGATCACCCAATGCTCGGGCTCGAGCAGCAGCCCCGGCCTCATCGACCTGACCGTCAACAACGGCGTCTCCACGGCCGTCATCACGAGCGTGAACCTCGCCAGCAACATCGTGCTGAAGCTGGAAAAGGGCTTCACGCTGAAGGGCTCGCCGGGCCAGCCGTCGGGCGGCGCGATGCTGACCGGCAGCGGCCTCGGCAACGTGACCATCACCGGCACCGGCGCGATCGACGGCGACGGCCAGAGCTACTGGACGAGCGCGGTCGGCCAGAACAACACGGCGCGGCCAAAGCTGATCGCGCTGACGGGCTCGAACCTGCAGATCGGATCGAACTTCACCGACGCGGGCAAGCCGCAGGCGATCGTGGCCTTCCCGAGCACGTCGAACGACCCGGGCAACGCGCTCATCATCCGCAACTCGCCGAAGGAGCAGCTCGTGATCGAGTCGGGCTCGAAGAACGTGACGATCGATGGCGTCTGGATCTACGCGAACCCGAATCGCAACGCGAACGGCGACGATCTCGCGCCGAACACCGACGCGATCGACATCATCGGCACCCAGACGGCCACGATCCGCAACTGCCTGCTCGACACCGGCGACGACGACATCGCCATCAAGTCCAACGCCGGCGGCGCGGCCACCAGCAACGTCACCATCAGCCACTGCGTGGTGGGCGGCGGTCACGGCATCTCGATCGGCGGCCAGGAGGCGGCGGGCCACACGCTCGCGAGCCCGGGCGTCTCGCAGGTGACGGTCGACACCGTGCAGTTCAGCGGCACCGACTTCGGCTACCGGATCAAGACCGACCAGACCGCGAAGGACAGCGGCGCGACCACCGGCGTGAACTACCGCAACACCTGCATGCGCAACGTCCAGCAGCCGTTCCTGTTCACCTATGCCTACGCCTCGGGCACCGGCGGCGACCTGCCGATCATCGCGAACGTCGGCATCGACAACGTGATCGCCACCGCCACCAAGACGCAGGGCGCCATCGTCGGCCTGTCGAACAGCCTGATCGGCGTGCCGAAGTCGGGCGACACGGGCATCCGCATCACCAACAGCCAGATCACCGGCGGCAACGCGTTCACGGTCAGCAACGGCGAACTGCAGGTGGGCGGCCACAGCAGCGTGACGACCTCGATCGGCAGCAACGGTCAGGTGGTGCCGATCACCGACACGGGCGCAACGCTCGCGTGCCCGGCCTCGATCACGATCCCGGCGCAACTCTGAGCGGCGCATCAGGCTCTTTTGCGTCGCGCGCGTGCCGCTCCGGCGGCGCGCCGCTGCGCCGGGCCTGCTCAAAAACGGCACAGGTGTCCTGATCGAGCGCACCCGCGAGCCGCTCCGGAATCGCGGCGGGCCTTGCCCGTCGCGCCTTCCGGCCGATGGTACGGTTCCTGCAACGGACCGGTGGCAGCAACACGATCCCCACCTACCATCCGGAGCAACCATGAGCTACCTGAGCATCGCCGACCGCACCGACAGCTTCTTCATTCCCTGCGTCACGCTGATCGGCGCCGGCTGCGCGCGCGAGACCGGCACGCGGGCGAAGTCGCTGGGCGCGAAGAAGGCACTGATCGTCACCGACGCGGGCCTGCACAAGATGGGGCTGTCCGCGACGATCGCCGGCTACCTGCGCGAAGCCGGCCTCGACGCCGAGATCTTCCCCGGCGCCGAGCCCAACCCGACCGACCTCAACGTCCACGACGGCGTGGCGCTCTACCAGCGCAGCGGCTGCGACTTCATCGTGTCGCTGGGCGGCGGCTCCTCCCACGACTGCGCGAAGGGCATCGGGCTCGTCACGGCGGGCGGCGGCCACATCAGCGACTACGAGGGCGTGGACAAATCGAGCGTGCCGATGACGCCGCTCATCTCGATCAACACCACGGCCGGCACGGCCGCCGAGATGACGCGCTTTTGCATCATCACCAATTCGCGCAACCATGTGAAGATGGCGATCGTCGACTGGCGCTGCACGCCGCTCGTCGCGATCGACGATCCGCGCCTGATGGTGGCCATGCCGCCCGCGCTGACGGCCGCCACCGGCATGGACGCGCTCACCCACGCGGTGGAAGCCTACGTCTCCACCGCCGCCACGCCGATCACCGACGCCTGCGCGGAAAAGGCGATCGCGCTGATCGGCGATTGGCTGCCGAAGGCGGTGGCCAACGGCGAATCGATGGAGGCGCGCGCGGCCATGTGCTACGCGCAGTACCTGGCCGGCATGGCCTTCAACAACGCCTCGCTCGGCTACGTCCACGCCATGGCGCACCAGCTCGGCGGCTTCTACAACCTGCCGCACGGCGTCTGCAACGCGATCCTGCTGCCGCACGTCTGCGAGTTCAACCTGATCGCGGCGCCCGAGCGCTTCGCGCGCATCGCCGCGCTGCTCGGCGCGAACACCGCGGGGCGGTCGGTAACCGACGCGGGCGCGGCGGCGATCGCCGCGATCCGCGCGCTGTCGGCCTCGATCGACATTCCCGCGGGCCTCGCCGGCCTCGGCGTGAAGGCCGACGACCACGAGGTGATGGCGCGCAACGCGCAGAAGGACGCCTGCATGCTCACCAACCCGCGCACCGCCACGCTGAAGCAGGTGATCGGCATCTTCGAAGCGGCGATGTAGGCGCGGCGGGCCGTGCCTGCATCCGGCCTCGCCCGTCCGGCGGCGGGGCCGTCGCCGCCGAAATCCTCCCCTGCCCCGGCGCCGTCCCTCATCCCTTTCCCGCCAATCACGAACCAGCCGCCGCGAACGGCCAACGGCACCCGCTCACGGCCCGCAACGGCACTCCCGCCGTGTCGCGGCATTTGACGCGGCCCGCGCGCACGGGGAACATGCGGGATCGGAGACTTTCCCACCGGCCGCATGAACAACACCACGCAGCAAGCCATCGTCCATCAGTTGCGCGAGAGGATCCTGAACGCGGAACTCTCGCCGGACCTGCGGCTCGTGGAGATCTCGAAGGACCGCCTCGACCTGGCGCCGAGCCACCCGCGCCTCGACGGCCGGCCGTCGTAGCCCCGCACGCCCGCGCCGCTCACGCCACCGACCTCGCCCCGCCCATGGAACCTCGCCGCGAACCGCCCAATCTCGCCCAACTGCGCGTCTTCAGGACGATCGCCGAGGTCGGCAGCGCGTCCGGCGCGGCTGCCCGGCTGCACCGCGCGCAGTCGGCCATCACGCGCTCGCTGCAGGAGCTGGAGCACTGGGTCGGCGAGAAGCTGTTCGAGCGCCGCGCGGCCGGCATGATGATGACGCCCGCCGCGCGCGTGGTGCTCAAGCGCGCCGACCGCGTGTTCCATGAACTCGAGGAAGTGGCGGCCTGGTGCCTCGCGCTGCAGAACGGCCGCCGGCCCACCACCGAGCGCCCGCTGCCGGCCTATCTGCTCAACACGCGCCGGCTGCAGTTGACGGTGTCGCTGGCGCGCCATCGCCACATGCCGAGCGCCGCGCACGCGCTCGGCATCAGCCAGCCGGCCGTGAGCAGCGCGATCCGGATTCTCGAGACGGGCGCCGGCATCCGGCTGTTCCACCGCCACGCGCGCGGCCTGGTGCTGACCACCGAGGGCGAGACGTTCGTGCTGCACATCCGCCGCGCGCTCAACGAGCTGCGCCATATCGAGGACGACCTGGCCGCCGCGCGCGGCGTGATCCAGGGCAGCGTGACGATCGGCGCGCTGCCGCTCGGGCGCACGCTGATCCTGCCCGCGGCGATCGCGCGGATCTCCGCGGCCTGCCCGCAGGTGCGGATCTCCACCGACGAAAGCGCCTACGAGACGCTGGTCGCCAACCTGCGCGCCGGCGACATCGACTTCGTGCTCGGCGCGCTGCGGCAGGACGATCCGGCCAGCGGCCTCGTCAACGAAAAGCTGATGTCGGAGGAACTCGTCGTGATCGCGCGCGCCGGGCATCCGCTCGCGAGCCTGCAAGACCTGACGCTCGCGCAGCTGGTGGGCGCGCAATGGATCCTGCCGCGCCCGAACGCGCCGGCGCGCGCCACCATCGACGGCATCTTCGCGCGCCAGCGCCTGAAGCCGCCGCAGCCCACCGTGGAGACGGCCGATCTCGCCGTGATTCGCGGGCTGCTGCTGGCCACCGACATGCTCGCGGTGCAGTCGGCCCAGCAGTTGCATTACGAATGCCGCTCCGGCGAGCTGAAGATCCTCGACATCGCGCTGAAGGGCACGCGGCGCGACATCGGCCTGATCATGCGCGCGGGCGGCACGCCGTCGCCGGCTGCGCGCGTGCTGATCGACTGCATCCGCGAGGCGCTGCGCGCCATGCCGAGCGCGGCGGCCCGGCCATAGCGGCCAGGTCGCCGGGCGCGTTGCCGGCGGCGGCCGGGATCACGTCGTTCGAGCGGAAGCAGCCGCGAAGCCGGGCCTTGGTAGAATCGGCCGGTTGCCACCCGACCGACGCCCGCCCGTGCCCGATCCCGTTCCTCATCTGCGCCGCGCCGGCGCCGCCGACGCCGGCGCGATCGCCGCGCTGCATACGGCGAGCTGGCAGGCCACCTATGCCCACATTCTTCCCGAGGACTACCTGCTCGGCGAACTGCCGGCGCTGCAGGCGCGGCACTGGCAAACCTGTCTCGACCGCGACGCGCGCGACCAGGGGCTCGTGATGCTCGCCGAGCACGACGGCGCGCCGATCGGCTTCGTCAGCGCCGAGCGGCCGACCGATGCCGCGCTCGGCGTGCTGCTCGATTCGCTGCACGTGCATCCGGCTCATCACGGACGCGGCGCCGGCACCCGCCTGATCGACGCGGTGCGCGGCTGGGCACGGGAACTCGGCGCGACGCGGGTCCATCTGTTCGTGCTCGAGGGCAACGCGCGCGCGATCCGCTTCTACGAACGCAGCGGCTGGACCCAGGCCGGCTCGGCGACGAGCCACATCGGCCGGACGCCGGTGACGGACCGCATCTACGTGATGCCGGCCTGATGCCGGCGTGAGCGCGATGAGCGGCACGGAGGCCGACGTCCCGACGGAATGAACCAACGCGGCCGGCGTCACCCACGCCCCGCTCCGATGCCCTTCCCCCGTTCACGCCGCGTCCGTTCGCGGCCACCCTGCGCCGCGCCGTGCGCCGGCCTGCCGGCCGTCCTGCTCAATGCCGCGCTGCTGATCGTGGTCGACCACGCCGGCATCGTCACCGCGCGCGGCGGGCTGCCCGGCCTGCTCGTCGAACTGGCCGGCCCCGGCCATCCGCCCATGCTGGGCGGCAACCGGGCGTTCCGGCAGCCGCTCCATATCGCCGCCGGCCGGCTGAGGATGGCGGCCTAGGCGTTCACGCCCGGCGCGTGGCGCGCGCCGCCCATGCTGAAGGGGCTGCTGGCCGCCGCGCTGGTCTGGCTGCTCGACGCCGTCGTGATCCCGCCGCTGCCGGGCCAGGGCTTCGCGGGCGCGCGCCTGCTCACGCCGCTCGGTCTCGCGAGATTCGCGGCCATCCACACGCTGTTCCTCGTCACGGGCGCCACGCTGTATGAGCGATGGCGATGGCGCCGCCGGTCACGCGCGACGCCTCACGCCGCCGCGGCCACGCGCGCCATCCGTGCCCGCGCCATCGCCAGGAACACCTGCACGATCGGCTTCTCCTGCTGCCACTGCGGACACACGATGAAGCCGCGAAACACGATCTCCGGCGCGAACGGCCGGAACACGATGCGCTGCGGATTGGTCTCCTCGATCGCGAGCGGATTCACGATGCCCACGCCGAGCCCGCGCGCGACCAGCGCGCAGATGGTGGCGCCATACGGCGTCTCGATGGTCGGCACCTGATCCGCGTGGGCCTGGCGCAGCACGCGGTCGACGCTCGCGCGCGTGTCGTCGGCATAGGACGGCAGGATCAGCCGCTCGCCACGCAGGTCGGCCGCCACGATCCGCTTGCGCGAGGCGAGCGCGTGCCCGGCCGGCAGCGCGCACACGCCCGGCAGCCGGTACAGCGCGGCGCTCGTCACGCCGACCACGTCGGGCGTGGTGGTGGTGAAGCCGATGTCGCAATTCGACGACGAGGCCCAGCGCTGGATAGTGCCCTCGCTGCGCATTTCGAGCGAGACCGCCACGCGCGGATGCTCGGCGAGGAAATCGTCGATCACCGCGGGCAGGAACGACAGCGCCATGATCGGCGCCGCCACGAGCCGCAGCCGCCCGCTGCCGAACTGGCGGATCTCGCGCGCGGCCTGCCCGAGCTTCTCGAGCCCCACGAAACTGCGATCGACCTCGCGATAGAAGGCGGTGCCGGCGTCGGTGGCGCGAATCCGCCCGCCGTGGCGCACGAACAGCGCGAGCCCGGTGGCCGCCTCCAGCTCGGCGATCAGCCGGCTCACGCTCGGCTGCGAGGTGTTCATTTCCTCCGCGGCGGCCGTCATCGAGCCACGCAGCATCACCAGTCGGAAGGCCTCGATCTGCCGTTGGTTCATCCGTTCCCCCCTCGCCCGGCGCGCCGGATTTGTCAGGATTCCATCGCAGCTTGCCATATCAAAATTGAATGGAAGCTGTTTTTGTCGCTATTTGACCGGATCTCGTCCACAAACCTAGACTGGTTCCAAGCTCAAGCCACGGGGAATCCAGATGCGGCCCGACGCCTTGCTGTTCCATGACGCGTTCCGTCTCGCGCCGTACTGGTGGGATGCCGCGCCGCCGGAAACCGATCACGCGCCGCTGCCCGCGGCGGCCGACGTGGTGATCGTCGGCAGCGGCTACTGCGGGCTGTCCGCGGCGGCCGAGGCCGCGCGCCTCGGCCTCGCGACGGCGGTGATCGACGCGGCCGAACTCGGCGCGGGCGGCAGCACGCGCAGCGGCGGGATGGTGTCGAGCGGCCAGAAGCTCGCGCTGACCAACGCGATCCGCGGCGTCTCGGCCGAGCGACTGCACCGGCTGATGCGCGAGTCGATCGCGAGCTTCGATTTCCTCAAGCAGCTGGTGGCCGACGAACGGCTCGACGCCGACCTGCACATCAGCGGCCGCTTCTTCGGCGCCTACACGCCCCGCCATTTCGACACGCTGCGCGCGCAGGGCGAACTGCTGCGCGAGAAGACCGGCGTGACGGTCCACCTGATCCCGCGCGAGGCGCAGCGCGCGCTGATCGGCACCGATTACTACTATGGCGGCATCCTGATCGACGATTACGGCGGCCTGCACACCGCGAAGTATCACCGCGCGCTGCGCGCGCTCGCGCGCCGGCGCGGCGCGACGCTGCATTCGCATGCCGGCGCGCGCCGCATCGAGCGGCTCGGCGCGACCGCCGCCGGCGGCGCGCGGTTCCGCGTGCATACGGCGCGCGGCACGATCGCGGCGGCCCACGTGCTGGTGGCCACCAACGGCTACACCGGCGACCTGCTTCCGTTCCTCGCGCGCCGCGTGCTGCCGGTGGCGAGCTACCAGATCGCCACCGAGCCGCTGCCGCCGGGCCTGATGGACGCGCTGAACCCGGGCCGCCGCATGGTCAGCGATTCGCGCCGCAACCTGTTCTACACGCGGCCCTCGCCGGACGGCACGCGCATCCTGTTCGGCTCGCGCCCGGCGATCCGCGATCTCGACGAACGCGACGCGGCGCGCCGGCTCTACGCGAAGCTCGTGTCGCTGTGGCCGGCCCTGCGCGACGTGCGGCTCACGCATGCCTGGAAGGGTTTCGTGGCAATGACCAACGACCGCCTCGCGCATCTCGGCGAAGCCGACGGCATCCACTACGCGCTCGGCTGCAACGGCAACGGCGTCGCGCTGATGACGTGGCTCGGCCAGCGCATCGCGCGGCGCATCGCCGGCGCGGCGGCCGAGGCCGGCCCGTTCGGCGAGGGCGCGTTCCCGCTCGGCGCGGCCTCGCTGGCCCGAGCGCTGGCGGTGCCGGTCGGCGCGGCGCTGTACCAGCTCGACGACTACTGGAGCGGCCGGCATCGCGCCGCGCTGGCCTGATGTCCCGTTCCCGTTCGCAGGAGTTCGCGATGATCGCAGTGCGCAAGGTTTCGAAATGGTATGGCGGGCACCGCGTGCTCGACGACTGCTCGGCCGAGGTCGGGCGCGGCGAGGTGGTGGTGATCTGCGGGCCGTCCGGCTCCGGCAAGTCCACGCTGATCAAGTCGGTCAACGGGCTCGAATCGATCCAGCAGGGCGAGATCGTGATCGACGGGCGTCGCGTGGGCGGCAGCCCCGCGCAGCTGTCGGCGCTGCGCGCGACGGTCGGCATGGTGTTTCAGCACTTCGAACTGTTTCCGCACCTGACGGTGCGCGAGAACCTCGTGCTGGCCCAGGTGAAGGTGCTGCGGCGGCGCCGCGACGAGGCCGCCGAACGCGCGCGCACGCTGCTGCGCCGGGTCGGCCTGCATGCCCACGAGGACCGCTTTCCGGCCCAGCTGTCCGGCGGCCAGCAGCAGCGCGTGGCGATCGCGCGCGCGCTGTCGATGGACCCGGTCGCGATGCTGTTCGACGAACCCACCTCGGCGCTCGACCCGGAGATGGTCCACGAGGTACTCGACGTGATGACGGAACTCGCGCGCGACGGCATGACGATGCTGTGCGTGACCCACGAGATGGGTTTCGCGCGGCGCGTGGCCGACCGCGTCCTGTTCATGGATCGCGGCGCGATCGTCGAGGACGAAACCAGCGAGCGCTTCTTCGAGCGCCCGCGTTCCGCGCGCGCGCAGGAATTCCTGTCGCGCATCCTGCATTGAAGCGGGCGCCGCCCGCGCCGTCGCCCGCCAGTCTCACCCGCCGCCTCACCCGCGTCTGACCCGATCCGAAGGAGTTCCGCCATGCGTTTCCGCCAGTTCCTCCGTGCCGTCGCCGTTGCCGTGCCGCTGTCCGTCGCGGCTGCCTTCACGGCGTTTTCCGCCGCGCCCGCGTTCGCCGACGATCTCGGCACGCTGGCCCCGGGCAAGCTGATCGCGGGCGTGGACGCGAACAACAAGCCGTATTCCTACGTCGACAACGGCAGGATGACGGGCTTCGACGTCGAGCTGCTGCGCGCGATCGGCGCGAAGCTCGGCCTGCAGGTCGAGTTCCGCGCGCAGGACTTCGCCAGCATGCTGCCCGGCGTGGCGAACCGCCAGCTCGACGTGGCCGCCGGCTCGATCTCGATCACCACCGACCGGCTCAAGATGGTCGACTTCTCCGAAGGCTACCTGACCGGCCTGCTCAGCGTGGCGACGCTGCCGGACAGCCCGATCACGGCGGACCTCTCGACCGTCAAGGGCAAGCGGATCGGCGTGGTGCAAGGGACCATCGAGGACACCTACGCCGCCACCTACATCCCCGGCGCGCAGGTGGTGCGCTTCCCGAACCTGAACGCCGGCTTCCTGCAACTGCGGTCCAGATACATCGACGGCTACTTCATCGACAAGACGCTCGCGGTCGGCCTGCAGGCCAAGTATCCGCAGCTGAACCTGCAGGACAAGCTCGACATCTCGGCCGTCAACCTGCCGGCCGGCTTCCCGCTGCGCAAGGGCAACGCGAAGCTCGCGGCGGCGCTGAACCGCTCGATCGACGCGCTGGTGGCCGACGGCACCTGGCTCAAGCTCTACAAGCAGTTCAACCCGACCTACCCGACGCCGGCCAGCCTGCCGCCCTACGCCATGAAGACGGGCGGCTGAGCCGCGCCGCCCTGCCCGCCCCGCCCGGCCACTTTCACGAGGAGTCCATCATGCAGGCCTTCATCGAGAATTTCCTCGACTGGCAATTGCTGACGTCGTCGCTGCCGACGCTGCTCTACACCGGTCTCGTCAACACGCTGGTGCTGTCGGTGTTCGCCACGCTGCTCGGCATCGCCGCTGGCCTCGTGCTCGCGCTGATGGCGGTGTCGCCGGCGCGCTGGCTGACGGTGCCGGCACGCATCTACGTGGACGTGTTCCGCGGGCTGCCGGCCGCGCTCGTGATCCTGGTGGTCGGCCAGGGGCTCGCGCCGGTCGGGCTCGCGCTGTTCGGGCCGAACCCGTACCCGCTCGCGATCGTCGCGCTCGCGCTGATCTCGTCGGCCTACATCGCGGAGATCTTCCGCTCCGGCATCCAGAGCGTCGGGCGCGGCCAGCTCTACGCGTGCCAGGCGCTCGGCATGACCTACTGGGCCGCCATGCGCTACGTGATCGTGCCGCAGGGCATCCGGCGCATCCTGCCCGCGCTCGCGAACCAGTTCATCTCGATCGTCAAGGATTCGAGCCTCGTCTATTTCCTTGGACTGCTGACCTCGCAGCGCGACCTGTTCACGATCGGCCAGAACAGCGCCGTGAACACCGCGAACCTCTCGCCGCTGGTGGCGGCCGGCGCCGTCTACCTGCTGATCACGGTGCCGCTCACGCACGCGATCAACCATCTGGACCGCTGGACCAACCGCCATGCCAATCCCGGCGCGCAGCGGCCACCCCGGGCCGCCGCGATGCGGCGCGTGGTGCGCGCGGCCGTCGCGCGCGTCGCGCCGCGCCACTGAGCGCCGCGTCCCGTTACTTCTGACCAGGAAACCCGATTCGACATGGGACCGACAGTCGACACCGTAGCCGACGACACCCGGCCGCCCGCGCAAGCGGACGTCGTGGTGATCGGCGGCGGCATCATCGGCATCAGCACCGCGCTCGCGCTCGCCGACAAGGGCCTGTCCGTGGCGCTCTGCGAGAAAGGCCAGATCGCCGGCGAGCAGTCGAGCCGCAACTGGGGCTGGGTGCGCGTGACGCGCCGCGATCCGCGCGAGCTGCGCCTCGCGATCGAGAGCCTGCGGATCTGGCGCACGCTCGACGCCACGCTCGGCATCGACACCGGCTTTCGCCAGTGCGGCATCCTCTATATGTCCGGGGACGAGGCCGCGATCGACGACCATCGCGACTGGCTGCGCCGCGCGCGCGACGAGGCCGGCGACACGTTCGACACGCGCGAGGTGGGCGAGCGCGAGATCGCCGCGCTGCTGCCCGGCGCCACCGTGCGATACCGCGGCGGCCTCTACACGCCCGGCGACGCGCGCGCCGAGCCGCAGAAGGCCGCGCCCGCGATCGCCAACGCGCTGCGCCGGCGCGGCGTGTCGATCCTCACGCCGTGCGCGGCGCGCGGCATCGAGACGAGCGGCGGGCGCGCGAGCGCGGTGGTGACCGAACACGGCACGATCCGCTGCTCGGCCGTGGTGGTGGCGGGCGGCGCGTGGACGCGCTATTTCTGCCGCAGCCTCGACGTGGAGCTGCCGCAGCTGCTGGTGCGCGCCTCGGTGATGCGCACCGCGCCGCTCGCGGGCGGCCCCGAGATCAGCGCGAGCAACAAGCACTTCGCGTTTCGCAAGCGCGCCGACGGCGGCTATACGATCGCGGCCGGCTTTCGCACCTGGACCGATCTCACGCCCGACGCGTTCCGGCTGTTCTTCCTCTATCTCGAGGCGCTGAAAAGCCAGGGCGGCGCGATGCGGATCGGCATCGGCCGACGCTTCGTCGACGAACTGCGCCGCCCGCGCCGCTGGGCGCTCGACCGGCCGACCGAGTTCGAGCGCGTGCGCACGCTCGACCCCGAGCCGATCGCGCGCTACGTGGACCCGGGGCTCGCGGAGTTCCTGCGCGTGTTTCCGCATCTGGGCGCGGCACGCGTCGCGCAGCGCTGGGCCGGCTACATGGACGTGACGCCCGACGCGATTCCGGTGATCTGCGGCGTCGAACGGATCCCGGGCCTCTTCATCGGCACCGGCTTCTCGGGGCACGGCTTCGGCATCGGCCCCGGCGCGGGCCGGCTGATGGCCGACCTCGTCGCCAACGACACGCCGCTCGTCGATCCGCGCGCGTTCCGGCTGAACCGCTTCTACGACGGCACCAAGATCGTGATCGACGCCGGCTTCTGACCCGGGCGGGGCGGCGCGCGTCCGCCCCTGCCCCCTCCCCCACTTCACGAGGCTCTCCCATGACGGACAAGGTGGCGATGATTTCGGGCGCGAATCGCGGCATCGGGCTCGCGATCGCCCATGAACTGCGACGGCGCGGCTACCGGCTGTCGCTGGGCGTGCGCGATCCGGGCGGCCTGGGCGATACGTTTGCCGACACGTTCGCCGATGCCGGCGGCGGCGCGCCCGCCCCGGAGGTGCTGGCGACCCGCTACGAGGCGCGCGACCCCGAGGCCGCGCGCGCCTGGGTGGCCGAGACCCTCGCGCGCTTCGGCCGGATCGACGTGCTGGTCAGCAATGCCGGGATCTGCCGCCACATCACGTTCGACGACGGCACCGACGCGCTGCTCGAGGAGACGCTCGACATCAACGTCAAGGCGCCGTTCCGGCTCGTGCAGGCGGCGCTGCCGCATCTGCGCCGCGCGGGCGGCGCGCGCTTCGTGCAGATCGCGTCGCTGTCGGGCAAGCGCGTGCGCAACGCGAACGTCGGCTACCAGATGTCGAAGCACGCGGCCGTCGCGTTGACGCACGCGGTGCGCCGCGCCGGCTGGGACGACGGCCTGCGCGCGGTGGCGGTGTGCCCCGGCTTCGTCAACACCGAGATGGCGGCCGGCATCGCCGACCTGCCCGCCGAGGCGATGACGCAGCCAGACGATATCGCCCGGCTGGTCGCGAACACCATCGAGATGCCCGATTCGGCGAGCATCGCCGAGCTGCTGGTGAACTGCCGGCACGAGGATCTGTTCTGAGTCACCGTGATGCGCGGCGGGCGCGGACGGCGCCTTCATCGCGACGCCGCGGGCTACCTCAGGCGAAGCGCATGCCGCCCGTGTCGGTGCGGAACACGGCCACCGCGTCCTTGAGCACGCGCGTCTGGTCCTCCAGCGACAGCGCGGCGGCCGAGGCTTCCTCCACCAGCGCCGCGTTCTGCTGCGTGACCTGATCCATCTGCGCGACCGCGCGGTTGACCTGCTCGATGCCGGTCGACTGCTCGACCGAGGCGGCGGCGATCTCGCCCATCAGGTCGTTGACCTTATTGACCGACACCAGGATCTCGCCCATCACGCTGCTAGCCTGCTCGACCTGGCGCGCGCCGGCATCCACGCGCGCGAGCGAATCGGTGATGCGCTCCTTGATCTCCCGGGCCGCGTTCGCGCTGCGCTGCGCGAGCGAGCGCACCTCGCTCGCCACCACCGCGAAGCCGCGCCCTTCCTCGCCGGCCCGCGCCGCTTCCACGGCCGCGTTCAGCGACAGGATGTTGGTCTGGAACGCGATGCTCTCGATCACGTTGGTGATGTCCGAGATCTTGCCCGACAGTTCCGAGAGCCCGCGCATGGTCGCGACCATCTCCTTCGAGGCCTGGCTGCCCTGCTCGGTCAGCGCCGCCGTGCCGTTCACGAGCTGGGTGGCCTGCTTCGCGTTGTCGGCGTTGTGGCGCACCGTGCTGGTCAGCTGCTCCATCGACGACGCGGTCTGCTGCAGCGCCGCCGCCTGCTGCTCGGTGCGCTGCGAGAGATCGGTGTTGCCGCTCGCCATCTCCTGCACCGCCGTCACGATCACGTCGCTGCCGCCCTGCACCGCGCGAACGATGCCCGACAGGCTGCCCTTCATCTCCTTCATCGCCACGAACAGCTGCCCGATCTCGTTCGACGACTCGCGCCCGGGCGCGATCGCGACCGTCAGGTCGCCGCGCGCGACGTGCTCGACCACCACCACCGCTTCCTTGAGCGGCTTCACGATCGCGCGCTCGAGCCCGACGTAGACCAGCACGATCAGCACGCACGACAGCGCGAGCAGCCCGATCGCGACGCCGATCAGCAGCGTGCGCGCGTTGGCGTTCTGCTCCTGCAGCGCCTTGGTCTGGCTCGCGGCGACCGTGAAGAACGCCTCGCTGCTCTTGCCGAACACCATGCTGGTCTGCGTCATCGAGCCTTCGTTGGCCTCGGCGTAGGCCTTCAGGTCGCCGCTCGAGATCGCCGCGAACAGGCCGTCGATGGCGCCGGAATGCGCGCGGAACGCGTCGACCACGGTTCCGGCCGCGCCGCGCAGGTCGTCGTCGTCCTTCGGGATCTTCTCGAACGCGGCGTCGGCGGCCTTCGCCAGATCCAGGTAGCGGCGCGCGTCGGCCAGCGCGCCGTCCTTGGCCGACGAGTTCGAGCTGATCGCGATGAAGGCGCGCGACAGCGCGCTGCGGGCCTTCAGGTTGTTGATGTAGACGTCCTTGAGGTCGATCACCTGCGCGTTCAGCGTGGCAATCTTCGCGGACAGCGCGTTGTTTTCGTTGAGCGAGACGATGCCGAGCAGCGCCATGACCAGCACCAGTGTCCCGAACAGCCCCAGCACCGCAACAAAACCCGTTCTCACGGGCAGGTTCTTCAGTTTCATCCGTTTCCCTTTCGAGGTTCCCCTTCGCGGACCTGCTGGCGCCGCGAGCCTCCTGCCGCCCGTCGCGACAATCTCCGCCCGTGCATTAACGGATTGCGCCGGCGGGACTTAAGGGATGCCGGCGTCGTTTCCTTGCCGTTGCCTTTCCGTCGGCTTATCGCCGTGCCTCGCCATACCTCGCCGCGCCTCGCCGTGCCTCCGCGTTGCCGAATCGCCGACCGGATTCGCGAACAATTCGCCGATCGATGCACGGTGGCCACTGTCCGCGAGCGGTCATGACATCAGGCCGCCACACGACACGGGCAGGCGGCGCGCGGCATGGATCGGTCATTCGACCGATACCGCCGCGCCCGGCCGGCTGCGATTCTTGTCATCAGGCCATCCGCCATGCCAACGAGGTTTCCTTGAAGTCCATCTCCATCCATCCCGTCTGGGTCCGCGCCTTCCACTGGATCAACGCCTGCGCGGTGATCGTCATGTGCATGAGCGGCTGGCAGGTCTACGAGGCGTCCCCCCTGTTCGGCGCGCTCCATTTCCCGGCCGCCGTCACGCTCGGCGGCTGGCTCGGCGGCGCGCTGCTCTGGCACTTCGCGATGATGTGGGTGCTGGTGGCCAACTTCGCCGCCTATCTGGCGCTCGGCGCGTTCACCGGGCGGCTGCGCCGGACCCTGCTGCCGCTGCGCCCGCGCGCGCTCGCCGCCGATTTCGGCGCGGCGCTGCGCGGCCGGCTCGGCCATGCCGCGCCGGGGCAGTACAACGCGGTGCAGAAGCTGGCCTATCTGGTCGTGATCGCTGACCTCGTGCTCGTGATCGTGTCGGGGCTGGCGGTCTGGAAGTCGGTGCAGCTGCCGGCGCTGCGGATGCTGATGGGCGGCTACGACGACGCCCGGATCGTCCACTTCGTCGCGATGAGCGTGCTGGTCGGCTTCTTCGCCATCCACGTCGCGATGGTCGCGCTGGTGCCGCGCACCTTGCTCACCATGATCCGGGGCCGCTGACCATGGACTCACGCAAACCACCCTATACGCCCGACGCCGCCTCGATCATCAAGGACGCGCACCGGGAGCTCGACTCGTCCACGCGCCGCCTGTTCGGCAAGCGTCTGCTGACGCTGGGCGGCCTCGCGCTGCTGAGCGGCTGCGAGCCGAGCAGCGACGGCGCGGTCAACCGGCTGCTGCGCACCATGTCCTCGTTCAACGACGGCGTGCAGGCGCGGCTGTTCGATCCGGCCAAGCTGGCGCCCACCTATCCGGAATCGATGATCACGCGGCCGTTCCCGTTCAACGCGTTCTACGACATCGACCAGGTGCCGGACGTCGACGCGCGGACCTATCGGCTCGAACTGTCGGGGCGCGTGAACGGCAAGCGCAACTGGACGCTCGGCGAACTCGGCGCGCTGCCGCAGCGCAGCCAGGTCACGCGGCACATCTGCATCGAGGGCTGGAGCGCGATCGGCAAGTGGGGTGGCGTGCGCTTCTCCGATTTCCTGCTGCTGGCCGGCGCCGACACCACGGCGAAATACGTCGCGCTGCACTGCGCCGACAACTACTGGACCAGCATCGACATGCCGAGCGCGCTGCATCCGCAGACGCTGCTGGCGCTGAGCTACGACGGCCAGACCCTGCCGGCCAGGTACGGCTTCCCGATGAAGCTGCGGCTGCCGACCAAGCTTGGCTACAAGAATCCGAAACACATCGTCGCCATCACGGTGACCAACGAATTTCCCGGCGGCTACTGGGAAAACCAGGGCTACAACTGGTTCGGCGGATCGTGATCCGCCCGCCGCATTCTCTAATCGCAACAGATCAACACGGAGTCATCATGTCCACTCGTTTCAAGCTCGCGGCATCGCTCGTCGCGCTCACGCTGGCCGGCGCCGCGCTCGCTCAATCTCCGGCGGCCAAGCCCGAGCGGATTCGCGGCGAAGTCGTGTCGCTCGCGGGCAGCACGCTGACGGTTCACCGCCGCAGCGGCGACAACGTGACCATCGAGATGAGTGATGCTGCGCACATCAACGCGGTGAAGGCGATCCAGCTCTCCGACATCAAGCCGGGCTCCTACGTCGGCGCGGCCGCCATGCCCGGTCCCGACGGCAAGCTGACCGCCCGCGAAGTGCTGGTGTTCCCCGAAGCCGCGCGCGGCATGGGCGAAGGCCACTACGCCTACGACCTCGGCGCGAACAGCTCGATGACCAACGCCAACGTGGACACGGTGGTGGACAGCACCAACGGGCGCGACCTGAAGCTCTCGTACAAGGGCGGCAGCAACGTCGTCACCGTGCCGCCGGGCGCGCCCGTGGTCACGCTGATTCCGGCCACGCGCGCCGACCTGACGGCCGGCAAGAAGGTGTTCGTGGTGGCGGTGCCGGCGAAGGGCAGCTATGGCGCCCAGTTCGTCGTGGTGGAAAAGGACGGCGTGGCGCCGCCGATGTAAGCGGCGCGGCGGTGCCGGGCACATCGCGCCCGGCACCGCCGCCCGGGTCGATTCGATGAATCGATCCCACACGGGCATGCCGCCGGCAAGCCGGCGGCATGCCCGTTGCGCCTATATCATCCCCAGCACGAACAGCACCAGCACGACGATCAACACCACGCCCAGCGCGCCGCTCGGCCGGTAGCCCCAGCTGCGGCTGTGAGGCCACGCCGGAAACACACCGATCAGCACGAGCACAAGCACGATCAACAGCAGCAGTTCCAGCGACATGTCGTTTCTCCGTTGAACAAGGTTGACGTCGTCCCGACGAGCCGGGGGCGTGGCCGCCGTCGCGCCCGTTGCGTGCGCAACCATTCCGGCCTGCCCTCCGGGCGCCTCATCGATGCTTGGTATTTGCGTCAGTGAATGTGGCCGCCGAACAGGCCAAGCAGGCCGATGACGATCAGGTAGATGGCGACGATGTAGTTGAGCAGGCGCGGTGCGGCCAGGATCAGGATGCCCGCGATCAGCGAAACCATGGGGCCGGCATGCGTGGTGATGTTCATGATGTCTCCGTTGGGATGGACCGGCGGGTTGGATGCGGTCTCGACGATGGTACGTTTGCTCCGTCGCCTATAAAACGGAAGATGTTACGAAACGTTGCCCGTCCCGCCATGCCGCCGGATGGCAAAGGTTTGACGCCGTGGTCTTCCGCGAATCAACCGGCGTGGCGGCCGGGTCAGCCGGCCAATCGCTTCCGGCATGACGGTGCCTGCTTTTCCGCGCTGCCATCGCGACGATGCGTCGTCGCTTGCCGCTCGCGGCACGCGAACAGCCGGCAAGCCGCGATCGCGCGGCCTGCGATCGCGGTGGTGGCCGGCTCGCGATGCGAGGGCCGCCAGCCGTTCACGTTCAGCAACGAATATGTCGGCGCTGTTACCGAAATCGCCTTCCGTTCACCGCGACAGTCCCGCCCGATCAAGACAGCTCACGACCGCTCACGCGCCCGTTTCGCCACCGTCGGAAGACGGAGGGCCCGCGCCCCGACCGGTGCTTTCGCAACGGCCGGGATCGCGCGTCGCGTTTCCATCCCATGGGGCTCCGCCCGACACCCCGGCCGCGAACGTCCCGCGCGCAAGACATCGGCGGCGACACGGAACGGCAACCCCGGCATCGGCCGAGTCCACCTTGCCACGAGCGCAGGGCGCCCCTTCCCCGAGTGGTGTTCAGGGATACCACCGAGCCGGCCTTTTTTGAAATCTGCTTGCACCGGTACCACCCATGCAATACATTGGTTTCTCTCAAACCAATTTGCGAGGCCGATCATGCGTCACCTTTCCATCGCACTGGCTGGCGCCGTGGCGTTCGGCGCCGTTGCCGCCCATGCGCAAGAAGTCGTCGTCATCGGGCATTCCGCGCCGCTGACAGGCCCGCAGGCCGCCAACGGCAAGGACAACGAAAACGGCGCCCGCCTCGCCGTCGACGAATTGAACAAGCAGCACGTCATGGTGGCCGGCAAGGCCGTGACGTTCAAACTGGACTCGCAAGACGACCAGGCGGACCCCAAGGTCGGCGTGCAGGTGGCGCAGAACCTCGTCGATCACGGCGTGGTCGCGGTGCTCGGCCCCTACAACTCCGGCGTCGCGATCCCGGCCTCGCGCGTCTACAGCGGCGCGGGCGTGCCGCTGCTGCCGGTGGCGTCGAATCCCGCGCTCACGCAGCAGGGCTTCACGAACATCTTCCGGATCGGCGCCAGCGACGAGCAGCTCGGCGGCACCATGGCCGAGTTCGCGGTCAAGACGCTCAAGGCGAAGACGGCGGCCATCATCGACGACCGCACGGCCTACGGGCAAGGCGTGGCGCAGCAGTTCGAGAAGGTCGCGAAGGCCAGCGGCCTGACCATCGTCGACCATCAGTTCACGAACTCGCAGGCCACCGATTTCCTCGGCATCCTCACCGCGATCAAGGCCGAGAATCCGGACGTGATCTTCTTCGGCGGCTACGCGGCGCAGGGCGCGCCGATGGCCAAGCAGATGCGCCAGCGCGGCCTGCGCGCGAAGCTGCTCGGCGGCGACGGCATCTGCTCGGCGGACATGGGCAAGGTGGCCGGCGACGCGGCCTCCATCGTCTATTGCGCGCAGGGCGGCGTGGCGCTGGAAAAGACCGCCCGGGGCCGCGACTTCCTCAAGAAGTACCAGGACGCCTATCACACGCCCACCCAGGTGTACGGCGTGAACTACTACGACGGCGTGAAGATGCTGGCCGACGCGATGGTCAAGGCCGGCACCACCACCGACAAGGCCAAACTGACCGCGCAACTGGCCCGCGAGCACTACCAGGGCGTGGCCGGCACCTACTCGTTCGACGCCAGGGGCGACCTGCAGGGCGCGCCGACCACCGTCTACGTGATCAAGGACGGCCTGCCCGTCCCCTACGCGCAGTAAGCCACTCCCCCACGAACGGCACCATTCGATGAAACCGACCCGTACCCTCTCGACAGTCGAAGTCCACACCGGCGGCGAGGCGTTCCGCATCGTCACGAGCGGGCTGCCGCGGCTGCCGGGCGACACCATCGTCCAGCGCCGCGCCTGGCTCAAGGACAACGCCGACGAGATCCGCAAGGCCCTGATGTTCGAGCCGCGCGGGCATGCCGACATGTATGGCGGCTACCTGACCGATCCGGTCTCTCCCGATGCCGATTTCGGCGTGATCTTTCTGCATAACGAAGGATATAGCGACCACTGCGGCCATGGCGTGATCGCGCTGTCCACGGCGGCGGTGGAGCTGGGCTGGGTGCAGCGGACCGTGCCGGAAACCCGGGTCGGCATCGACGCGCCGTGCGGCTTCATCGAGGCGTTCGTGAAATGGGACGGCGAACACGCCGGCACCGTGCGCTTCGTGAACGTGCCGTCGTTCCTCTGGAAGCGGGACGTGAGCGTCGAGACGCCGAGCTTCGGCACGGTGACGGGCGACATCGCCTACGGCGGCGCCTTCTATTTCTACGTGGACGGCGAGCCGTTCGGCCTGCAGGTCCGCGAGTCGGAGGTCGAGAAGCTGATCCGCTTCGGCGCGGAAGTGAAGGCCGCCGCGAATCTGGCGTTCCCGGTGCAGCATCCCGAGATCCCGGAGATCAACCACATCTACGGCACCATCATCGCGAACCGGCCGCGCCACGCGGGTTCGACGCAGGCGAACTGCTGCGTGTTCGCCGACCGCGAGGTCGATCGCTCGCCGACCGGCTCGGGCACCGGGGGCCGCGTCGCCCAGCTGTATCAGCGCGGCGAACTCGCGGCCGGCGAGACGCTCGTCAACGAGTCGATCGTCGGCACCGTGTTCAAGGCCAAGGTGTTGCGCGAGACGACCGTGCGGGGCATGCCGGCCGTGATCCCCGAGGTCGAGGGCGAAGCCTACGTCTGCGGCTTCGCGCAATGGATCATCGACGAACGCGATCCGCTCACCTACGGCTTTCTGGTCCGCTGAGGTTTCTCCCTGAATCTTCTCCCCCTACCAGGGGTTGGTCGGCGCGCGCCGTGGCGGCGCGCGCTTTTTTTTGGTCAGAGCGGAGCGATGTCGCGCTGCACGCGGTGGATGTGCTGCTCGACGTAGAACGCCGCCGCGTCCGCGTCGCCATGGACGATCGCCTCGTAGATCAGCCGGTGTTCCGCCACGTACAGCCGGATGCGCTGCGGATCGTAGATCCCGTCGTCCTTGACGCGCTTCCAGAGCGACTGGTCCATGGTGTCGGCGATCTCCTGCGCCAGCTTCACCAGCAGCGCGTCCCCCGTCATGATCGCGAGCTGCCGGTGGAACAGCCGGTCGCTGTTGTTCCAGAGCGCCTGCTGCTCCTTGTCGGTGACGTCGGTGAGCGTTTCCATCTGCGCCAGATAGTGCTCCGCCAGCGGATCGCGCTTCTTGTGGGCCGCCGCGCGCCGCGCGATCGCCGGCTCGAGAATCAGGCGCACGTCGAGCGTCGCGGACGGGCTGTAGTCGGCGGCATGAAACGCGGCGTCGCTTTCGGGCAGCACCGCGCGCGCCAGCAGTTCCGGCGCGTTGGCCGACACATAGGTGCCGGAATTGCGGCGCGTGACGACGAGCCCCTCGTTCTGCAGCGCGCCGATCGCCTCGCGCACCGCCGGCCGCCCCACGCCGAACAGCGCCGCGAGTTCGCGCTCCGACGGCAGGCGGGCATCGGGCGCATAGCGGCCCGCCCGGATCTCCGCACGGATCTTCTCCGAGACCTGCTCATAGATCTGCAGCGGGCGGAAAGTGCCGGGAAGCTCCAGTCGGGCAGATGCCATAACGATGTCCATGTTTCCAGTGTGGTCCTGAATATACCACCTGGCCGAGGGGATTCGAGGAGCCACGAAGCGGCCGTCGTCTCGTCGGTCGGGCGCCGCTAAATGGCCCCGATGCCGGTCCGGCAGCGTGAAAACACGAGCCGTTCTGGCTTGTTATAGTACCAGGCGTGGTTTAAATTCAAGCCAATATTCGTGGCGACCGAGATCGCCCGATGCCCCTTTTCCTCCAACCAGGACATCGCCCATGCATACCGCGGAGCTGAAGATTTTCGACGCGCAATCGACCGCGCAGCTGCTCGACTACTCCACGCTGATCCAGGTCTTGCGCGAGACCGTAACGGAATACGGCGCAGGCGGGATCGTCAGCCCGGAGCGCCTCGTCGTCCCGCTGCAGGCGGGCGGCCTGATGCTGTCGATGCCGTCGAGCGCCGCGGACATCGCCATCCACAAGCTCGTCAACGTCTGCCCCACCAACGCGCAGCGCCAGCTGCCGACCATCCACGGCCAGGTGATCGCCTGCGATGCGCATACCGGCCAGATGCTGTTCGTCCTCGACGGCCCGACGCTCACCGGGCGCCGCACGGCGGCCGTGACGGCGCTCGGCATCCTGGCGCTGCACGGCGAAGCGCCGAAGGAATGCCTCGTCATCGGCACCGGCAAGCAGGCCGCCAACCACGTCGAAGCGCTCGCCGTGCTGTTCCCGCGCGCGCGCATTCTGTGCCGGGGCCGCTCGTCCGAGAGCACCGCGCGCTTCGTGGAGCAGCAGCGCGGCGTGGCGCCGAACCTCGTGGCGCTCGACGGCGAGGTGCCGGCCGGCACCGACGTCGTGATCGCGGCGACCACGAGCAGGACGACGGTGTACGACGCGCCCGCCCGCGAGGGGCGCCTCGTGGTCGGCGTCGGCGCGTTCACGCCCGACGCGGCGGAAATCGGCAAGACGACGGTGGATGGCAGCTACCTCGTGGTGGACGATCCCCTCGGCGCGAAACACGAGGCCGGCGACCTGATCCAGGCCGGCGTCGATTGGGGCAAGGTCCACTCGCTCGCGGATGCGCTCGACGGCAAGCTCGATCCGCGCGCGCCGGTGTTCTTCAAGAGCGTCGGCTGCGCCGCCTGGGATCTGGCGGCCTGCCGGGTCGCGCGGCGGGCGATCGGCTAGGCGGCGGGTGAAGGCGGTCACGCCCATGGCGCGTCGGAACGGCGCTTGCCGGGCCGTTGAGCGCGGTTTTTCAAACTGCGCCCGCAACGCCCGATCGCGCCTGCCGGTTCGGCCCGGGCAGCCGCGGCAGGCCCACGCCCAGCCGCGAGGCCAACCTGCAATTCGCGACGCGGGAAGCCCTGGTGTGAAAGGGGCGGCTCCAATCGTTACGGCGTGAGCGGGATGCTCCGTCCGAACGCCTCGCGCGAGCATGGGCCTCGGACGCTTCGCCGCCCGCGCCGGGCAAGCGCCTGGTCGCGAAGCCAACGCGCCGCGACGGCAGCCGCCGGTCAACCCGTTCCGGCCGTATCGGAACGGGACGTCAGCCAGATCAGGGCCGCCGCGATCAACGGCAGCACGGCACTCGCGAGGAACGTCTCGCGGTAGCTGTGGCTGTCGAACAGCAGTCCACCAACCGTGGCACCGGACGCGATCGCCAGTTGCACGATGGCGACCAGCAGGCCGCCACCGGCTTCCGCGCTGTCGGGAAAGATTCTGGCGACCCACTCCCGCCAGCCCCCACGATCCCGGCAGCGCAAACACTGGAGCCTCCGATTCGACGGCTTCCACCTCTACTATCCGAGCCGACGCCAGCCGTCGCCGGCATGCTCGAAGGTGGTCGAAGCGTCGAGACCGCGTGACTGAAGCATGGTGATCCGCCACCCGCCACGGCACGACGTCGGGACGGGGGCGCTGCGCCGGGAATCAGCCTGGCCGCGCAACGCAAAACGCCTCGCCGGAGTCGATCCGGCGAGGCGTTCATGCACGCTGCAGCCTTCAGGCATGACTGCGCATTACTTCTTGAGCTGGTCCTTGACGGCGTCGCTCACCTTGCCGACATTCGACTGGACCTTGCCGGCCGTTTTCTCGGCGACCCCTTCCGCCTGAGTCGAGCGGTCGCCCGTGACTTTGCCGATCGCTTCCTTGATCGATCCCTTCACCTGCTTGACGGCGCCTTCAATGCGGTTCTTGTCCATGATGGGTTCCCTCCGGTTTGACGATAGAGATGGTCGGTGCCTTCCGGTGCAACCGCTTGCCTGCACACGGAATGGAACCAGTATCGTCACGTAGCGCACGGCGAACCAGAAGCGGATGCATTATCCGATCCAGTGCATTTGCCGCAGGTTCGGCCGGGTCACTTCTCCTTCGTCTTCCTCGACGGGCTCCGGTCCTGACGCGCCGCGATGGCCTTGCCGAAATGCCCGCGGGCTTGGGCCCAGACGATGGCTTCGGCACGGCTATGCACGTCGAGCTTCGCGTAGATGGTCGCGACGTGATTGCGCACGGTGGCGGGCGACAGCTCCAGCGCTTTCGCGATGTCCTTGTCCGAGAGCCCCTTGCACAACTGCTCGAACACGTCGCATTCGCGGGCGGTCAGATCCGAGAGATGCGCGCCCGCATCCGGCGCGTTGGCGCGGCGCACGTTGGCCAGCTTCTCGATGAGGGTCCGGCTGAACCACGACGCGTCCTGCATGACCGTCTCGATCGCCGACACCAGCTCCATCTCCGAGCGCTTGCGATCGGTGATGTCCAGTATCGCCATCAGCACGCATTCCGTGCCGTGAATGGTCACCGGTTCCGCCGACACCAGGCAATCGAGCACGCTGCCGTCCTCGGCGCGGATGCGGAACTCGACGCTGCGAACGTTGCCGGACTGCTGCAGTAGGTCGGCGATCGTCTGCGCGGCGTCATCGACCCATAATCCCACTTCAT
Source organism: Burkholderia plantarii (assembly GCF_001411805.1). NCBI lineage: Bacteria > Pseudomonadati > Pseudomonadota > Betaproteobacteria > Burkholderiales > Burkholderiaceae > Burkholderia > Burkholderia plantarii. Next base: position 2,773,305 of record NZ_CP007213.1, read on the forward strand.
CGATGCGCTTTCCGACGATCTGCTCGGTGCCGAAGCCCGTCGTGGCCGTGAACGCATCGTTGACGTCCAGCGTCATGCCGCCATCGGTCGCATAGAGCACGGTCGGTATCGGGTTCATCCGGAACGAGCGCTCGAACCGCTCCTCGCTCTGCTTCAGCGCGGTCTCGGCGCGCTTGCGCGGCTCCAGATCCATGAAGGTGAAGAGCATGCAGGCTTCGTCGCCGATCTCGATCGGCTGCCCGGCCACCACGACAAACTTCGTGATGCCTTCGGGCAGCTTCAGCACGGCTTCCATCTGTGGAATGGTCGCGCCTTCCCTCAGACGCTCGATGGCGAGCTCGCGCCGGTCCGCCGCCTCGAACACGTCGAGTTCGAACACGGACCGCCCGATCACGTCTTCACGCACATACCCGGTCATTTCCAGGAACCCCTGATTGACCTTGATATAGCGTTGATCCTGCAGCCGGCAGATGAGCGCGGGCGCCGGGTTCGCATTGAACGTCCTCTCGAAGCGCTGTTCGGCGCTCGCCCAGTCGCTCGCGTCGTGGAGGATCAGCGCCAGGCAATCCGGCTCGTCGTTCGCGTTGGTCAGCACGAGGCTGCGAATCCGGTGCACCCAACGCGCGTCCTCTTCGTCGGCCCGGCTGACTTCGACGATCACGTCGCTGAAGCTCTCGCCCGCGATGACCCGGTCGATCGGATAGCTGCCCGGCTGCACCGTATGGTTGTTCCGGTAGCGCAGCCGGAAGCGTTCGCGGTACTCGTCGACATTCGCGCCGAGATCGGCGAGCGTTTCCGCGCCATGCATTTCGAGCGCGGCCTGATTCGCCCAGACGATCGTCTGGTCCGGCTCCGCCAGGATCACCCCTTCGGTCAGGCCGCTCATGATCTGGTGCAATTGCTTGCGGTCGGTCTGCCTGCGCAGGACCTTGTCGTCGATTCGTGCCTGCTCGGAGGCCTCACGATCCTGAGGGGAATCGCTCATCTTCTTTTCTCCCATGTCATCCCGGGCGAGCGCCGCATCGCGATGGCGGCGGCCCGCTGAAGTTTGACACCAGCCGCGCCGGACCGCAAAGCTTTGCACCACCGTGGCATACGCACCACGCGAGACAGTGCGAATGCACCATTCGCCCGTGGCCTCGCGTCCCTACACTGCTCCCAGTTTCCGCTTCTCCCGGCCGGGGTCGTCGTTCCGATCCAGGCCGGACCGACGGCCGGCCTCTCGCCCGAAAGCGCGAGGCGCATGCGCCCCGAGGGGCCCGCGAGCCTGCCGTCGCCAAGCGTCCACCCGACTACCAAGGAGAGTGTTGATGAACGCATTTGATTCGATCCGCCAACCCGTCCGCCGGGTCCCGGCACGCCCGTCATGGAGCGCGGTGTTCGTCGGCTTCGCGATTGCCATGTCCACCTACCTGTTTCTCGCCATCCTCGGCACCGCGATCGGCGCCAGTGCGTTCGACCCGCTCGGCGAACGCAATCCGTTCAGCGGATTCGGTACGGCCGCGAGCATCTGGGTGGCCGTGTCGACGCTGCTGGCGCTGGCGGCGGGCGGCTTTTTCGCCGGCCGTTCGGCGCCGGGTAAGGGTGCGTTGCACGGCTTCCTGAGCTGGTCGCTGACGACGCTGGCGACCGTCTATCTGGTGTCGAGCATGGCCAGCGGCGCGATCGGCGCGGTATCGGGCGTCGCGGGCCAGGGGTTGTCGATGGCCGGCCAGGGCATCGCCGCCGTGGCGCCGACGCTGGCATCCGGCGCGACGGCGGCGCTGCGCAGGAATGGCGTGTCGCCGAACCTCGACGATATCGAGGCGAACCTCGAAACCCTGCTGAACCAGTCGGGCAAATCGGCGCTCGCGCCGTCGCAGCTGGCTTCGGCCGCAAGCGCCGCCGCGGCGGATGCCGGCTCGACGGCGAGCCAGGCAGCGGCCAACCCGCAGTCGTCCGGCACGGATCTGAAGGATTTCTTCGCGCGGCTGAAAGCGAAGGCCCAACCTGCGATGGACGCGGCCGACCGCGATGCGCTCGTGAACATCATCGTCGCACGCACCGGCAAGTCCCGACAGGAGGCGGAACATATCGCCGACAACTACGTGCAGGCCTACCAACAGGCGCGGCAGCAGTTTCAGGAGCTGAAGCAGGCGGGCGAACAGAAGGCCCGTGAAGCCGGCGACGCGGCATCGGCCGGCGTGAGCCGGATGGCGTGGGCCGCTGTCATCGTTCTGCTGCTCGGGGCGATTGTCTCGGCCCTGGCGGGTCGGATCGGTCACCGCACGAACCGCGCGATCGCGACGCCCGCCGCCCGGGAAAGCGTGTCCTGACCCACGGCGAACGCGCCACCACGACCAGTCCGATTATCAAGTTCTCGAGGAGGATTTCCATGAAGCCGCGTATTGCAATGGTTGCTCTGCTCGCCGCGCTGCCCGCGTTGGTCCTGACGCCGCAAGCGTATGCCAAGGGATGTCTGAAAGGTGCCGCCGTAGGCGGCGTGGCGGGCCACGTCGCGGGCCATCATGCGATCGCCGGAGCCGCGATCGGCTGTGCGGTCGGCCATCATCAGGCGGCCAAGAAGGACAAGGCCGCCGCCGCGCAGCGCGCGTCGGACGCATCGAAGCCGGAATGAGCGCGGCTCGCTACCTGCCGCCGCGGCAACCGTTACGTCGCGCGGCGGTCACTACGTGATTGGACTCTACAGCGTCGTGCTACTCAAGGGCGGGAGGACGTCGTCAGTACATCGCACTCGGCCTCGGCCTGCCACTGCGGCCCGGCATGTCTGGGCCTACGACTTTGTGTTCGATGCCTGCGCCAACGGTCAGCAGTTGAAGTGTCTGACGGTGATCGACGAATATACGTGCGAATGCCTAGCCATCGACGTGGCAGGGTCGATTCGCTCGGAGCGGGTGATCGACGTGTTGTCACGACTGGTCAGCCTGCACGGTGCGCCACGTTATTTGCGTTCGGACAACGGGCCGGAGTTCGTGTCACGCGACATGCTGAAATGGGCGGCCCGGAACGGCATGGAGATGGCGTTGAGCGATCCCGGCAAGCCTTGGCAAAACAGCGCCGATGAAAGCTTCAACGGCAAGTTCAGGGACGAATGCCTGAGCCTGGAGTGGTTTCCGACACGGGTCGAAGCCAAGGTCGTCATCGAGCAGTGGCGGCGTCACTACAATGGCATCCGGCCGCATTCGAGCCTAGCCTACCTGACGCCAAACGAGTTTAAGCAGCGATACTGTTCAACTGAGGCAATCGAGGCCGTTCCCCAAGATTGAAGCGGTCCGAAGAAATCAGGCAGGTCAGTCGGCGGAACCATACCGGCGTCCCGGGATGTAGAACATCTCAATGTATTCGAACACGTCCGAGATAGCCGCAGCCCTATTCGGGTAGATGCGCCGCTTGGTTCCCTTTGTTCGACGCGCCGAAAAATCTTTCGGGAACGGCGCATCATGTGCCCATATCACAATTATTGCTGCCGCCAGTTCACTTCCTGCAGTGGGGGACGGTGATCGCCAGCGACTCACATTGCATCGGAATCAAATGACTTTCCAAGTCATTCAGGCTTCACAACAACCGACAAGCACATCGGACGCCGAAGATGACAATTTCGGCTAAAGCATTTACCCTCTCCAACCTGAGCAGGCTAGAATAAATTGACATTACACGCCAAATTCAGAACAATCAGACATCCATAAAATACGTGCGACAAAACATCTCCAACGACAACAGTTCATTTGACTTTACAATTAAAGGCCCCTCCGGTCAGCAACACGACATTTCCGTGCAAATCTCGGAACATCCGGAACGCTTCGAAATCAAAGCGACTTACGAAAATGGATGCTTAAGCAATCCACCGGGAAGCGTTATAGTTAACTGGATTTCCATCTATGAGCCTCCAAATTGCTACACAGAAGGCTACGTAGATATCGGCGCAGGAAGGCGACATATCGAGATCGCGGAGTTTCGGGGCATAGGTTTAGGCTCATATTTTATGAGCTTCATCATCAAATGGGCAAAGCATTTACCGGATGTACCTGTACTTCCCATCTTGCTATCTGCCGAAGATGCAAAAACGGATGAGGCCAAGGAACGCAGAAATCGATTTTGGAGAAATCTAGGGTTTGTATTGGATTTGGATAATGAAGAAACATTTGGCGAATCCGAGCCGTTGATGAACACTCAACTAACCGAGCCCAAATACAGATTAACCAACGGCTGGACAATAGAAAAACGCGAGTGAAATACCTCCTTACCCGAAAGATGTTTTTGGTAAGGCAACTGGATTACAATCCTCGCTCAATCGCCATCTGGCATGGGAACAAGAGAACCAGATCCAATTTTCGGCACGACAGAAAATGACAATTGCCACTGCATATGAAATATAATTGAGGTTGTGGCACGCAAGCCTCCGACCTCTAAATTACGCCGCCAGCCATCCAAAGCACCTAGCGTCCTTGCACAAATACTAAACGTTCAAAACAAAAGAACGATACAGAGAACGATGAGCAGTAGAGTCACCCCAAGGCAAAACACCGGATGGGTCGTTAGCCAATTCCAGGCATTCGCGGCCCTAGCCTCTTGCCCATAATAAGTCTTCCCCTCGTAAATCTCCGCCCTCCCATCAGAATAACTTATATTGGTCGGATAAGTAGCAGAAATCTTATTATCACCCACATAAAGGTACGTGATATCTACAACCGACCCAGGCATTATTGATCCAACCGAAATTACATTTTTTTGCTTGTTATTCTTCACTTCATCCCCGTTCATAATCCACAACGAAGGTGAGTTCCTAAGCTCAACTTGGACACCCGAAGCCTCCTTCTCCCCATCGTTCTGGATACTACAATACTCTCCGCTTTGCACCCAAAAATCCGAGTATTTGACATTCTCTTCCGAAAGCACTTTTAGGGATGGATATCGAGCCGTAATCGCTGCATTCACCGCATCAACATTCTCTGATTGGCATGCTGCGCCAATCTTGGAATTCAGCGCGATATCCGCCGACACCAGTTGCTTACACTGAGCCTCCTCTTTCACGTACTCACTCGCCATCGCATTGTAAAATACACCCACGTCGTAATTCCGCCGAACACAGTAGGCAGATAGACTCGCCTCATGAGGGAACACATAGGCCAAAATAGCCACAACACTTGCAAGAAACGCCGCAGCACCAACTACGACAGAAGCAAACTGCTTAAGTGTTAAATTCATACGTAATCACTGCAGAGTGAAAACACATTGGAAAAGTAGAATCTATCGAGCAGAAACTACTCACTTCCAAGTAAATCAACGAAATTAGAAATGTCAGTTGCCGCAGCTCAGCTGCAACCTACGCTTGAACCCGATTCGAACGCGCTGCCACCTGCAACGATCCGCATGGTGGGCAGCTCTCCCACGCATTAACGGTTGCCTGCGAGAAAAATTGATACCCCCCCGAGGCGAATTTTGAGGCATCCCCCAAAATATTTTTCCCTCATTTTGTTATAAGCTCCTCGGGAGATGTTTTAGGGCATTTTTCCCCGCTCGCACGTCACAAACGTTGCTGGCGCCTGCTACAGGCTTCGTCTGCCGCGACTCTTCGACACGAGCTCGACTCATGTCATGTCCGACATCGTGGATGCTCCAGTTGCAGCAGACCGTTTCGTCGCGTCTGAAATCTCGGCGTGCCTCGACGAACCGTGCGCCCTCCGTGCGTCGTTCCTCATGCATGGAAACGAGCCGTTGTACAAGATCCACTTTCGATGTGCTGGCACACCGAAAACGCATACGCCGCGATTACCGCGTCGCTAGTGATTCCCTTGACACCCGCAGCCTACGCTCGCCAACTGACGACGAAAGGAGAGTTAACACCCCCGGGCTCTAAAGCCTAGTTTTACTGAAAACGGGGAGACGTCGCGACGATCGCCCCGAGCATCACGCCATTAAGGGGTCCGATGGCAATTTTTGTTCTTGAGAATTACACCAGAAGTTGTATATATTGGCGCATGATGCACCATATCTAGTAGTGCCGAGAAAAATCGCCTGTGGAGGTCCCCCGCATGCAAGACATCGACAAAGTCGCCATTGCGCGTGAAGTGCGGCGTTTCCAGTACGAGATTTGGCAGCGCGCTGGGACCACTCACAAGACGATACCGCATCTGCTTCAGCTCTTCCGTCCTGACCATGCAGCTGCAGTCCACGGCATCGAATACGACGTCGCTGCGGGCTCACTTGGCGTGCACGGCGTGGGCGACGCTCAGTACCAGGTGGCTGGGCTAGTCGACGTTTCCCGCTCAACGATTCGTATAGCAGGGAACTTGCCCTACGAAGTCCAGCGCTTCACCGGCGCGCATGAGCTCGGGCACATCGTGTTGCATCCTGGGCTCCCGTTGCATCGGGACCGGCCCCTCGTGGGCGATGCACCGCTCCTCGACCGTGAGGAGCGCGAGGCCAACTACTTTGCCGCGTGCTTCCTAGCCCCGGAGAAGATGGTTCGGCAAGCGTTTCATGAACTCTTTGGCGTCAAGACTCTCCATCTCGGAGATACCGTCGCGTTCGCGCTTGCTGGCAACAACGGCATGCAGGAGCTCCTTCGGTCGAAAACCGGCTCGCTTGAATTCCCGCGTGCGGTGGCAACTGCGCGGAAATTCGGCTCCAGCCACTTCAAATCGCTCGCGAATGTGTTCGGCATGTCGCCGACGGCGATGGCAATTCGCATCCAGGAACTCGACCTGGTCAGCTACTGACGCCCCCTACACGGCCGGTAGGTAGCGCAGCAGGGAGCCCCGCAGGTTACGCCTCGATCACATCTCGGCGAAGCCCTTGCGGTCACATCAAAACTATCTTGATAGGGAGGATGGCATGGCATCGATTTTCTTTTCGTACACGCACGTCGACGAATCGCTGCGCGACCAGCTCGAGGTTCACCTTTCGCCGCTGAAGCGCGAAGGTCTCATCACGTCTTGGCACGACCGGCGCATTGTAGCCGGCGACAACCTCGATGATGCTATCGACAAGCACCTCGAGGAAGCAGACATCGTACTGCTGTTGGTCAGCGCGAACTTCATCGCATCGGAATACTGCTACATGACCGAGATGAAGCGTGCTTTCGAGCGTCATGAAGCCGGAACTGCTCGCGTGATTCCCGTAATTCTGCGTGCTTGCGATTGGCACGCAACACCGCTTGGAAAGCTGAAGGCTGTTCCGCGGGACGGTCGTCCGGTGACGTCTTGGCCCAATCAAGATGAAGCGTTTACTGATGTCACGAAAGAGATTCGGACTGCCGTCGCCGAGCTCGCGCGGACAACAGCATCGAGCCCGCGCGTCGCACCGATGGCCTCTCCGCCCTCTCGCCCGGCTCCCGCGCCCGCGTCGAGCAACATCCTGCCTCGCTCAAGCAACATGCGCGTACGGCAAGAGTTCTCAGACTTGGACAAGGACACCTTCGTCTCCAAGGCGTTCGACTTCATCACTCGCTTCTTCGAGGGCTCCCTTGAGGAACTCGAAAAGCGGCACGGCCAGTACCAAGGGCGGTTATCCCGTATCGACGGCCGTCGCTTCACGGCAAGCATCTACAAGGACGGAAAGAGCATTGCACAGTGCAGCATCGCCCATGGCGGAGCTTTCGGTGGAAACAGCAATCGCGAGATTACCTACTCGAATCAGGTTTCCTCGCACTCCAATGGTTTCAACGAAGCGCTCACTGTTGCCGAGGACAGCCAGACCCTTTACTTCAAACCCTTGATGAACGCCAGCCGGGGAGCATCGGACAAGCTGTCAGACACGGGGGCTGCCGAGTATTTCTGGTCGATGCTGATTGAACCTCTTCAACGCTAGTTCCTAGCAACTGCAGTCGGATGTGCGTCATCGGCATACTTCGGCTGCACCGCCCTTCGAGCAAGCTCCTCGATAGCGCGCTGGCAATCGAGAACGTTACGCCGTTATCAGCAAGGGCAGCCCCAAACTCCCATCCCGGGTTACCGGCGCTTGCGTCTCGATTCCTCCTCATCGCCGTCTAACCATGACTTTGGCACAAGCTTGATTCCGTTCCGCCATTCCTGCACAAAGTGAACACCGTTCTCACCTTCCCAAAACTGTTGTCCGGCATGGTCAAGGACAATCACCTGAAGGTGGTCTCGATATGCCGCGGGCGCTGCTCCGAAGGTTTTGAAGAAACGCTTCACCGCTTCAGAGTCCTCATCAGGGACCTGGTAATCGTCTTCGATATTGCTGTCCGTCAGCCGCCTCGGAAAATAGACTTGACTCGGTTGGTCGAGCACTAGCAAGCCGGGGACTGGAGAATGCTTTTGCTTTGAAAAAAGAAAATGGAGTGCCAAAAGAGCTGCAACGTGGTAAGTGAGCCAGTTTGCGCCACTGCCCATTTGCCACAGGTAGTCGAAGCCATCGGCTTCGTTACCAATCTTGACCGTCAGTTCTTTGATGTCGAGTTGCACTGCTGCGTTGGGGTCCTCGGGGTCGAGGGATTTGGCAATCTGCACCATCCACTTTGAAAGTTTCCGCTGAACGTTCTCCAGGCGCCCGCTATAGGAATGACCAGCGAGTTCTTTCTGCAATACGTCCATGCGATTCAACAGCTTCTCGAGCTCGCTTTTTGTGCCTTTATTCTCTCGGCCCTTATAGACATCTAGCGCTTGCTCCAGCGCTCCCAAAAAGCGGGCGGCTTGCGTGACCAGCAATTTTTGCTGCCGCACTCGCTGGTTTCGAGCCTCAATCCCCTTCTTGCTGACGGTAATAGCGCCAAGCTTATCTATCAGCGCGCGAAGCTCCTTATCCAAGTCAATCCAATCTCGGTCATAGACCGAGGGGGCGCGGGCCACACGCCGCGCTTCAGACTCGACAACTACAAGAGCATCAACAAGCGTCTCAACCTTCTCTTCTTGGCCATTGAGCGACTGACTGCACACTGGGCACGACGCGCCCTCCACCTCGTCCGTATGAGTTCTAAGCCACCTCGACAACCCCAACCGCTGCTGTCTCGTTTCGAGCGATAGCTCGAACTGCTTGACTGAAGCGCGCAAGTCGGAAAGACGGCTCATCCGATGTCGAACTTCAGCAATCTCCGCGTTCAACTCAGCCTCTCGCTTCGTGAGCGTCCCGTACTCGTCAACAGCTTTCGCGATGACATCGGCATTCGGGACTGGGTCAGGCAGGTTAGCCATAGTTAGCGCGGAGAGGGCATCCAGTATTTCCGGCTCTTGTGCATCTCTCAATGAATCAACAGGCAGAAATCCAAGCTCGTATGCCTCAGCAACCCAGTTCGACAAATTTGCCGTCCAGGTCGCCGAGGCCTTCTCATACGCCGCCAGTTCCCTCTCAAGCACGCGTGCATCTCTTCGGAGGTTCTCATACTCCCATTGCTTTTCAAGAATTTCCGGCGTCGTTACGCCCAGAACATACGGGAAAATAGCCCGCAGCTTCTCTCGGTAAACTGTCGTGTCTGCCCGATAGAAGAGCACGTCAGGATTTGCGACTAAGTTCTGCGGCTGAAAGCAAAAAGCCATCAGATCACGGAAACTCGGCCTCCCTGCAAAGCCACTCGTCGTGTTCTGAGCATCGGTCCCAAGCCGCGTCAGCCGAGCCAGTCGGTCCAATCTCGCCTTGACCTTGTCGACATCCGTGTTTGCCACGGGAACGTCTAGAGGCGTCTTTCCCTCCTCGACTTCTTTGATATGCATCTCGGTGGGTTTCGGCTCACGGCCCGGCTCAGGCCGAGCGAGAAGTATCAGCCCTTCGTCCGTGTCTACCACGATGCCAAACCAAGCTACTGACTCTCGGATGGTGCCCACCGGGATTGCACAACGCTCTGACGCCAAGCAATAGTCGATGATTGGAATAATCGATGATTTCCCAGTTTTCGAAGCGCCCGTGATGATGTTCGCCATGTTCCGAGCGAACGGCACCACTTGAGGAGCAAGCCCGGGTTTACGCGGCCACAGTATGAGTTCGATGATTTGCAGCTTCAATCTACAGCTCCAAACGAAAAATGAAGCAAAATTCCCGCAACGACACGCCTGCGGCCCAACGTCCGAGCTTCTCAGCTGCCTTCATTAGCTTTTTGGGCATCGCACCATCCAGTGCCGGTGGCTCAGTGGTACGCGATCGATAGCTAGCATCTTTGGGCTCGACAGAAACCAGTCCCGCGCGCACCGCTATAGCAAGACTCTCGCCAGAAAGGCCGCGCATGGCTAACACATTCAAGTGTGCCGTCGAGGCGATTGACTCATCATCTGTCAACTTTTCCTCGATTTTGCGTAATCCCTTCGTGGTCCTTGAGATGACCTCAAAAGTTGACATATTGAGGAGCAAGGGAACCACCAAGAACGCATATGGAAGCGGCACCGCCGCGTCTGACGCCGCACTAAACGCACGGCCAAACTGCCATATTAGTGCAGCTCCAAGTCCGGGATTTTGGACTTGCCACATTTCTCTCATGAGCATACAGAAACCTATTCGGCAGAGTTGTCAACGAGCGCCTTCCAATCAGGATGCCATCCAATTTTTGTTTCGTTCGCAATTTCGTGGAAGCTCCCACGAGAAAAATACGATGGGACATCAATCGCTTGAATTCGCATCTCCTTCTTCATGCAAAGGACAAGCAGCTTTATTCCCCGCCGAATAGGTGTCATATCTGCATCGAGCTCGACTTCAAGGGCCGTTTGTGTCCAGTGATCATGCAGCTCCTCCACAAATGGCCCAAGGCTATTCGGATTGAGATACCCACGAGCGGCCCATGACGTCCGAGCCGACGAGGCTCGCATGAAATCTTGTATGTATTTCTCGATATGGCTCTCACTGAGAGCAAGCAAGTTAAGTTGACGCACAAACATCGAACCAGCCAAGTGCTCGTCAATTTCGCTCCTCAGCGGCACAAACTGGTGCTCAGGGAATGCCTTCAACGCCCCCAAGACGCGCTCGTTGACAATGATTCGATGCTCCCTGAACGCATCGTAGGAAATAGCGACAACTCGACGTGCCTCGATCTGCTCCATGACTTGGGTCTTAGTCCAGCCAAGGAGGGACTCAGTAACTTCTTTGACGTGCTCGTCGCGGACGCTCTCGGCAATGATGCCTCGTACCTCGTTGACAGGAGATGACGTGCCTTTTTCGACGGAAAAATAGACCACGATAGAAGCGATGACGGCATCGTCATTGTCAAAAACCCGACAGAGCTGCTTGACGAGTGAGCCAGGACTATCGTCGCTGGAATCCTCCGATTTTCCTTCTGCAGCATCACGGTCAGTGGCTCTGCCGCTCTCTTTGGCCGTTTTCGTGGCTTTGCGGGCCATTTTTTGGTCGGCCCCTGCCTTCAGCTCATCAGCGAAATGTTCACGGAGTTTTGTTACCAGCCGGATAGCGTCCTCAGTCTTATTGCAGTGGTGAAGTTCATCTGCAATTGGTCCGTCGTACGGCTGGACGACATACAAAACATAGGCAGCTGCCGCCGGCAGCGTGCCATCGCGTCTCGCATCGATCCAGTTCGCGATGGTCTTCCAAAGCGAGGCGGCCCTATCGGCAATCGGGTTGTAGGTGAGTCCGCTCTTATCTTCTTCCGATAGGACTCGGCCGTCTGCAGTTTGAGTAGAAACATCGCCCACATGCTCGAACGCAACGACATCTCCTTTGCCCGCGCGCAGAAGATGCCTTAGAACCCGAACTTCCTGAACCAAGATGCCGTACGCTTGGCCAGGAACTGAAGGGCTCCTCTTCGCACGTGGCTTTTTTGCAACCTTCGGTTTCACGGTCATGCCAGAACTCTCACGAAAGCATCTTCCCTAGTATGAGGCAGGGGATGCCTTTTCCTTATGAACTAACAGACATGTGGCTTCCTCACGCAATCCCGCGACAACTCGCTCTTCCACGGAAGAACCTTCGCTCAGTGCGCCACAGTGCTGAAGCAACACAAATCGCACGCCCGGTAACAAAATGCGAAATCGTGTATGTACGAAGCTTTGAGTTTTCAGTCTCTTGGTATATGAATGCACGCGACATGAACCGCACCGGGAATCGTGGAGGCCGGTTGGTTTAAGTTAATGCAGGCACTTCAGCAGCATTTCTGAGTTGCCTGTAGTAGTTTGCCTCAGCTTCGGCAGGCGGGATATAGCCGAGCGGTTCCATCAGCCGATGATGGTTGTACCAGGCGACCCATTCCAGCGTTGCCAGTTCGACGGATTCCCTCGTTTTCCAAGGGGCGCGCCGATGAATCAGTTCCGTCTTGTAGAGACCGTTGATCGTTTCAGCCAGCGCGTTATCGTAGCTGTCGCCACGGCTGCCGACGGACGGCTCGATACCCGCCTCGGCCAAACGTTCGCTGTACCGAATGCTGACGTATTGAGCCCCCCTGACGCCCTTCTAAAGGTCAAGGGGTAATTTGAGTCTGTGCAATCTTGAGGTGGCATTGCTGGATTACGTAATAGACCTCCCTCGCGATGTAGCGCTTCAGGCAGCGGATCGCTTCGAGCTTCGAGTGCCCCTCGCTCACGCGTTTGGCCACATAGGCTTTTGTGCGCGCGTCGGTTCTCAAGCGACCGATGGCAATGATGTGCAAGGCGCTGTTGGCTGCGCGATCCCCTCCGCGATTCAGTCGATGTCGCGTCACCTTACCGGAAGAGGCCGGGACCGGACTCACGCCACAAAGGGCGGCGAAGCTAGCCTCTGACTGAAGTCGGTCGCTGTTGTCGCCGGCGGTCAGTAACAGTTGCGACGCCGACTCGTAGCCAATCGAATTCCGCGAGACAAGGTCGGGGGCAAGTTCGTCCACGAGCATCGCGATCATGACGTCGAGGTCAGCAATCTCGTCGTGCAACTCCAGATATCGACGTCCCAGCGACTTCAGTGCAATTCGGCAGGCAGAGGTCAGGTTCCGATAGTCGGACAGATCCGGACGCCACGCCGCCAATGTTCGGACGAGCTGCATCCGTGTCATCGCGCGTAGTGATTCACGTAGCTCATCCGGCGCACTGATGATGGTACTGTGGATCAGCTGCAAAGCAACGCGACGCGCCGAAATGGCCGTCTTCCGGCACACTTTCAGAACGCGCAGCGATTCGATCATGCCATCGCGCGTCTTGGGTGTGACCGTACGCACGCCGGCGAAGGCAGCGTGAGCGGCGTTGTAGGCATCCAGCGTATCGTCCTTGCCACGTTTGCGCCGGTCGCTTCTATCCGGCGCGGTGACCTCCAGCACAGTTACATGGGCTTGTTGGAGGTAGCGCAATAAGCCGGCGCCATAGCTTCCGGTGCACTCGACGCCCACCCGGACGAGTTCACCGAATGAGCGCATCCAAAGCAACATCTGCTTGTAGCCGTGCCGCGTGGTTGGGAACGATTCGCTGCCGAGAATGCGATCATGTTCATCAACGACAGCCGCAAAATGCAGATCCTTGTGCGTATCAACGCCGCCTACGATGCTACGACGGCTAGCAGTAGCCAGTTCTTCTGTCATACGGCCTCGCTCCGGTTACCGATGGGTATGGGCGATCTCACCAATAATCGAGTACCTGGACAAGACAGTAAAGTGACAGGGCGTCAGGCCCTTCTTGAGTCACACGTATCGACGAGATGAAATCTCGCCGTTCGGCAGTTCCAGAGGACCGACGGGTCAGGGGAAAGACATTGAGTCGATCGGAATGTGGGTCAGGTCGCCTGGAACGCTCTACGGCACCAGACCCTCCCGAAAGCCGCCTGTTTCAAAATGGTGATTGTCCGGAAATATCTGGTACGCGTATTCTTACTATCGGAGTGGTGTATCAAGGTCCCATCGTCGCCCGGTTGGCGCGCGTACAGCGCCTGTTCGAGCGCATCCAGAACGAAGTCCGTGCTCATCGACGAACTGACGCGCCAACCGACGATGCGACGGGCAAACACGTCGATCACGAACGCCACGTACAGCCAACCCTGCCATGTCGAGACATAGGTGAAGTCAGACACCCAAAGCTGATTTGGGCGCTCAGCCTTGAACTGCCGGTTGACCCGGTCCAGCGGGCGCGGGGCGCTCGTATCGGGATTCGTCGTGCGAACTCGCTTGCCGCGAACTGTGCCTCGCAAGCCCTGCAGCTTCATCAGCCGCCCGACCGTGCAGCGTGCGACCACAATGCCCTCTCGGTTCATCTGCTTCCAGACCTTCGGCACACCGTAGACCTGCATGTTGGCCCGCCAGACACGCTTGATCTCGGGTTGCAGGACCTCATCGCGTTTGGCACGAGCGCAGCGTTTGGACGGATCACGAAGCTGCGCAGCATGGCGTCGGTAGCCCGACGGGGCGATCCGCAATACCTTGCAGATCGGCTCGACCCCGAAGGTGTCGCGATGCTGATCAACGAAGGCCTTCAGGACTTGAATCGGCGGTCGAGCTCCGCCTGGGCGAAAAACGCGCTCGCCAGCTTGAGAATCTCGTTGGTACGGCGCAGTTCCTTGACCTCACGCTCCAGGGCCTTGATGCGTTCACGCTCGGCCGTGCTCACGCCATCACGTTCCCCACGATCGATCTCCTCGCGCTTGACCCAATCCAGCAGCGTCTGCGGCGTACAGCCGATCATCGGCGCAATCGATTCGACCGCCGCCCACATCGACGGATGTTCGCTACGCTGCTCACGTACCAGACGCACTGCGCGCTCCCGGACTTCCGGGGAAAACTTGGTTGCCTTCTTGTTCATGGCTCGATTCTCTCAAGAATCCGAGCCTCCACAAAATTCGGTGCGGTTCAGTATTGATGTTGCCAAAGCCAAGCTGGATTGCTGCCTGCTGGACATGACAAACGGCAAGCGTAGTACGAAGGTTGTTGCCAATAGCCGCGCCGGCCTAACCGATCTGTTGGGCTGGTTGGACAAGAGACACACCGAGCCGAGCCACGTACATGTCGCGCTCGAAGGTACCGGCGTCTATCACGAGATGGCCGCGTGTGGCCTGCACGATGCCGGGCTCTCCGTGTCTGTCGTTAATCCTGCGCAGGTGCGTGCTTTTGCGACGGGAATGGGCGTGCGCACGAAGAACGACATTGTAGACAGCCACGTGTTAGCGCGCTTTGCGATGCACGCACGGCCAATGCGCTGGAGTCCTCCAGCGCCCGAGGCTCGCATACTTCAAGCACTGATGGCGCGCCGTGAAGCGCTTGCACAAGATCTTCAGCGTGAGCGCAACCGGCATGAGAAAGCGGAAATCACGGCTCCAACGGCGCTAGTCCTGCATTCGATTCTCGAGACGATCGAGTTTTTGGAGCGCCATTTAGCCAGCCTGCAACGCGAGATCGATGATCACATTGCTGCCCATCCGAGCCTTAAAGCAAACTTGATGCTGCTGCAAAGTATCCCGGCAGTTGGTCCTCAGGTAGGCCGCACGCTGCTTGCCATCATGCACGCGCGCCACTTCGATTCTGCAGAACAACTTGCGGCGTATCTCGGCCTGGTGCCGGTGCAAAGGCAGTCGGGATCGTCGATCCAGGGCCCTTCACGTTTATCGAAGGCCGGACCGGCCAAGGTACGGGCAACTCTCTACATGGCGGCCGTCGTCGCTAAACGCTATAACCCCCACATCAAGACATTGTGTGAACGCTTGGCAGCGCGTGGCAAATCCACCATGTCTATACTCGGCGCTGCAATGCGTAAGCTTGTGCATCTGTGTTTCGGCGTTCTGAAGACACGACAGCCTTATCGGGCGAACTACGTCGCAATCGCTTGACGGGCAAGACGGTATCTCCACAAAACTCGGGGCGGTTCAGCTCTTGAACCTACTCGTGTCGTTTACGACATCTGTAGGGTGAAGGCACACATTTCCTTGGACAAACTTGGAAGCGAATTTGGTGGGCCCGGCGGGGTTCGAACCCGCGACCAATCGATTATGAGTCGACTGCTCTAACCGCTGAGCTACAGGCCCTGACTAAGACGCGATGGCGTATCGCATTGGCGCGCGTCCGCCGTTGCTATCGGGGACGGCATTGTACCGAACAATGGGGGAGAGAAGCACCGCCGCCGGCAACTGCAGCCGGCGGCGGCGCGGGACGCTGATGCCGATCAGTTCCCTTCGAGGAACGATTTCAGCTTGTCCGAACGGCTCGGGTGGCGCAGCTTGCGCAGCGCCTTCGCCTCGATCTGGCGGATCCGCTCACGCGTGACGTCGAACTGCTTGCCAACTTCCTCGAGCGTGTGATCGGTGCTCATCTCGATGCCGAAACGCATCCGCAGCACCTTCGCCTCGCGCGGCGTCAGCGAATCGAGCACGTCCTTCACGACGTCACGCATGCTCGCGTGCAGCGCGGCATCGGCCGGAGCAACCGTGTTCGAATCCTCGATGAAGTCGCCGAGATGCGAATCGTCGTCGTCGCCGATCGGCGTTTCCATCGAGATCGGTTCCTTCGCGATCTTCATGATCTTGCGGATCTTGTCCTCGGGCATCTCCATCTTCTCGGCGAGCGTCGCCGGATCGGGTTCGAGGCCGGTTTCCTGCAGGATCTGACGCGAGATCCGGTTCATCTTGTTGATCGTCTCGATCATGTGAACCGGGATCCGGATCGTGCGCGCCTGGTCCGCGATCGAGCGCGTGATGGCCTGGCGGATCCACCACGTCGCGTAGGTCGAGAACTTGTAGCCGCGGCGATATTCGAACTTGTCCACCGCCTTCATCAGGCCGATGTTGCCTTCCTGGATCAGGTCGAGGAACTGCAGGCCGCGGTTCGTGTACTTCTTCGCGATCGAGATCACGAGACGCAGGTTCGCCTCGGTCATCTCGCGCTTGGCCTGGCGCGCCTTCAGTTCGCCGGCCGCCATCTGGCGGTTGGTTTCCTTCAGGTCCTTCAGCGGCAGCACCACGCGCGCCTGCAGATCGAGCAGGCGTTGCTGCTGTTCATGGATCGCCGGGATGTTGCGCACCAGGATCGCGCTGTACGAATGGCTTTCCGACGCGACCTTCTCGGCCCACGTGAGATCGGTCTCGCTGCCCGGGAAACGCGCGATGAATTCCGAGCGCGGCATGCCGCACTTGTCGACGACGATGTGCAGGATCTGGCGCTCGACCTGACGCACCTCGTCCACCTGCGCACGCAGCGTGTCGCACAGGCGCTCGACGGTACGCGCGGTGAAGCGGATCGACATCAGTTCGTTCTGGATCGTTTCCTGCGCCTTCAGGTAGGACTTCGACTTGTAGCCCTCCTTCTCGAACGCGCGGCGCATCTTGTCGAACCACTCGCTGATCATCGCGAACTTCTCGAGCGAGGCACGCTTGAGCGCCTCGAGCTGGGCGGCGTTGGCGGTCGCCTGGGCGGCGCCGTCGTCGTCTTCCGCTTCCTCGTCCTCGCTCGCTTCCTCTTCGTCCTCGTCGGCTTCCTCGGCCTCTTCCGCTTCCTTCGCGTTGAAACCGTCGGTGTCCTCCGCGTTCGGATCGAGCAGGCCGTCGACGAGCTCGTCGACGCGGATCTCGTCGTTGGCGACGCGCTCGGCCATCGCGAGGATGTCGGCGATCGTGGTCGGGCACGCGGAAATCGCCATCACCATGTGGCGCAGGCCGTCCTCGATACGCTTCGCGATCTCGATTTCGCCCTCGCGCGTGAGCAGCTCGACCGTGCCCATCTCGCGCATGTACATCCGCACCGGGTCGGTCGTGCGGCCGAACTCGGAGTCGACGGTCGACAGCGCGACTTCCGCCTCTTCCTCGACCTCGTCGTCCGACGACGCGGCGGGCGCGTTGTCGTTCAGCAGCAGCGTTTCCGCGTCGGGCGCCTGCTCGTACACCGCCACGCCCATGTCGTTGAACGTACCGATGATGCCTTCCAGCGCTTCCGTTTCCGTGAAGTTGTCGGGCAGATGGTCGTTGATTTCGGCATAGGTCAGGAAGCCGCGCTCCTTGCCCAGCTTGATGAGCGCGCGCAGCTTCACGCGCCGCTCCTCGAGCTCCTCGGCCGTGCCGGGCTGGCTCGTCGCGAACGCTTCCTTCAGCAGCAGCTTTTCCTTCGCGCGGCGGTCGCGCGCCTTGGTCGTCTTTTCCTTGCCCGCTGCAGCGGCCGTCGGCTGCTCTTCGCTCTGGGTTGCGTCGTCATCGACGGATACTTCGTTCAGCTTTTTCGTCATGGAGTTCGCCGTACCGGCTAATTCGACTCGCGGCTGCTGGACAACAGCCTGTTGAACCGTGGATGCTTGAGTAGTGCGTACTGCCGTTTCGTCCGCGGCGGCAGCCGCTGCCCTTGCGCTATTCGCACTGATCCGTCTCGCCGGCGGCCTTGCCGCCGCACGCGATTCGGATTTCGCGACAGCTCGTGATGCGCGAGCCGTCGGCGCCGGCGCAGCCTTCGCGGTGCCGGCCACGGTGCGTTTCCTGCCAGCGGGCGACGCGCCGGACACTGACTTGGCGGAAGAAGCAGATCTGGCCTTCGTGACCTTGCCGGTCGGCTCGTCGGAGCCCTTGCCCACTGCTCTTTTCCCGCTTGTCGTCTTTGCCATTGCGAATCTCGCCTCTGTGCTTAGAAAACAAACCGCTGAAAACCTTGTATTATAACACGCTGGGGGTAAGCCTCTCCCTTCCCCCTCTCCCTTTCCATTAATGACTCGTTTACAGTCCGAGCCGCGCCTTCATTTCGGTGCGCGCGCGGTTCAGTCCGACGAGCTCGGCCAGTTCCTCCGGGGATGGCTTCGAGATCCTCGCCAGCTCGTTGCAGCGGTCGTTACAGGCGTCGTAGCGCATCTTCAGCACGGCCGCCTTCAGTTCCTCGCCCGCGATCCGCTCCCGTTCCCGCACGATTTCCTGCACGTCGCCGCCCTCGGGGGCCTCCGACATCAGGTCACGGACGTTTTCATCATAGTCGAGAATTTCGCGAATGATTTCGTCGAAGGTTTCCGCGTTCGCCGAACTGCGCAGAACGTCGGGCAACAGCCGGAATTCCGCCGCATCGCCCAGTTCGCGCGCGTGGCCGAGCACCTCGTCGAACAGTTCCCCATTTCTCGGCAGGCCGCGCAGCGTGCCGACCTCGTCGTCGTCGAGCAGCAGCGCGATGCGCGGATGCATGATCAGGTTGCGCAGCGCGCGCTTTTCGTGATCGGTCACACGCCGGCGGTCGTTGCGCGCGGGCGCCTGGCGCACCGGCGCGGGAATCCGCGAATCGACGTCGCTCAGGGCCGCCACTTCCTCGAATGGGATGTCGAGGCGGTCGGCGAACATGTGCATGATCTGCGCGCGCAGCGCGTTCGCGGGCAGCGCCTGCAGCAGCGGCTTCGCGTCGAACAGCGCCTTGGCGCGCCCTTCCGGCTGGTCGAGTTCCTTGTCGTGGATCGCCTCGTTGAGCAGGAATTGCGACAGCGGCATGGCGCGGCGCACCTGCTCGGAAAACGCGTCGGCGCCGAACTCGCGCACGTAGCTGTCCGGGTCGTGCTCGGCCGGCAGGAACAGGAAGCGGATCGTCCGGTTGTCGGCCGCGTGCGGCAGGCAGGCCTCGAGCGCGCGACGCGCGGCGCGGCGGCCGGCCGAATCGCCGTCGAAGCTGAACACCACGGTATCGGTCTGCCGCAGCAGCTTCTGCACGTGGATCGGCGTGCAAGCCGTGCCGAGCGTGGCCACCGCGTTCGGGAAGCCGAGCTGCGCGAGCGCGACCACGTCCATGTAGCCTTCCACCACGAGCACGTACTTGTGCTCGCGGATCGCGAGACGCGCCTCGAACAGCCCGTATAGCTCGCTGCCCTTGTTGAAGAGCGGCGTCTCCGGCGAATTGAGGTATTTCGGCTCGCCGGAATCGAGCACGCGGCCGCCGAAGCCGATCACGGCGCCCTTCACGTTGCGGATCGGGAACATGATCCGCTCCCGGAACCGGTCGTAGCGGCGCGCGGTGCCCTGCGCGTCGGTCTTCTCGCTGACGATCACGAGCCCGGCGTCGACCAGTTCCTCGCGCCGGTAGTCCTCGAACGCGCCTTCCAGGTTCTGCCAGCCATCGGGCGCGTAGCCGAGCCCGAAGCGCAGTGCGATCTCGCCGGTGAGGCCGCGCTTCTTCAAGTATTGGATCGCGTTCGGCGCGCCGCGCAGCTGCTTGCGATAGTAGTCGCAGGCGGTCTGCATCACGTCGGTCAGCGCCGTGGTCACCGATTTCGACGCGGCCGGCAGCGGCGCGCCCTCGCCGCCGTAACCGCCACCGCCTCCGCGCATCGGCGACGGCTCGCGCGGCACGCTCAGCCCGACCGATTGCGCGAGCTGCTCGACGGCCTCGGGGAACGTGAGCCCGGCGTGCTCCATCAGGAAGCCGATCGCGGTGCCGTGCGCGCCGCAGCCGAAGCAGTGATAGAACTGCTTGGTCGGGCTGACGGTGAACGACGGGCTCTTCTCGTTGTGGAACGGGCACAGCCCCATGAAGTTGGCACCGCCCTTCTTCAACTGGACGTAACGGCCCACCACGTCGACGATATCGACGCGGTTGAGCAGGTCCTGAAGGAACGAATGCGGAATCATGATGGCGGTATCGGCTGGGCGCGTCGGGCACGGCGCGCGTGCCCGGCCTCGCTCACTTGGCGAGCGCCGCCTTGGCGAGCCCGGCCACGGCCGTCATGTCGGCCTTGCCGGCCAGCCGGGTCTTGAGCGCGGCCATCACGCGGCCCAGGTCCTGCGGGCTGGACGCGCCGAGCTCCACCAACACTTCCTGCACGGCGTCGGCCACTTCGGCATCGGACAGCTGCGCCGGCATGTAGGCGATCAGCACCGCCATCTCGGCCTGCTCCTGCGCGGCCAGGTCGTCGCGACCGGCGGCCTGGAACTGCGAGATCGAATCCTTGCGCTGCTTCAGCATCTTGTCGACGATCGACGTCACGCCGGCATCGTCGAGCGTGATGCGCTCGTCGACCTCGCGCTGCTTGATCGCGGACAGCAGCAGACGGATTGCGCCGAGCCGCAGGCTGTCCTTCGCGCGCATCGCGGTCTTCATGTCTTCGCTGATCTGGTCTTTCAAACTCATGGATTCACCCGGGTGAGGAAAAAACATCGGACGCCGGAATGCCGGACCTCAACACAAAAACCCGCTTGAGAGTGTCTCAAGCGGGTTTGCTCGAATCCGGCATCAACAGCCCGCAGGATG
This sequence comes from Burkholderia plantarii, assembly GCF_001411805.1. Classification (NCBI taxonomy): domain Bacteria; kingdom Pseudomonadati; phylum Pseudomonadota; class Betaproteobacteria; order Burkholderiales; family Burkholderiaceae; genus Burkholderia; species Burkholderia plantarii. Next base: position 2,794,330 of record NZ_CP007213.1, read on the forward strand.
GGACCACCGGCGCGCCGCCCGGCCAGCCCGGCGACGCTTCGATATACGGTGACTCGCGCCGCTCTCAGTAGAGCTTCTTCGGCAGCGTCTGGCTGCGAATGCGCTTGTAGTGACGCTTCACGGCGGCCGCTTTCTTGCGCTTGCGCTCGGCCGTGGGTTTCTCGTAAAACTCGCGAGCGCGAAGCTCGGTCAACAAGCCGTTCTTCTCGATCGTGCGCTTGAAGCGGCGCATCGCGACTTCAAAAGGCTCGTTTTCTTTAACGCGAATGATCGTCATGACCCGTCACAGAAAAAGGAGTTCACGGAGAAAGGATTCGGAGTATAGCAGACAGGTTGCACAAATGCACTATCCCGTCAAGCACTTCTCGCCAGCTCCGCGGCGGCCTGTCCGGCGGCCACGCCCGAGGCCCAGGCCCACTGGAAGTTGTAGCCGCCGAGCCAGCCCGTCACGTCGACCGATTCGCCGATGAAGAACAGGCCGGGCACCCGCGCGCTCATCATCGTCGCCGACGACAGCTCGCGCGTGTCGACGCCGCCCTTCGTCACCTCGGCCTTGCGGTAGCCCTCGGTGCCGTCGGGCACCAGCGTCCAGCGCGACAGCGCCGCGCCGACCTGGCGCAGCGCCTTGTCCGGCAGGTCGGCGAGCCGCGCGTCGGGGGCGATCCGCTGCGTCTCGAGCCAGACCTGGGCGAGCCGCGCGGGCACCCATTCGGACAGCAGCGCGCCGATCTGCCGCCTGGAGCCCGACTTGGCCTCGAGCAGCGCGGCGGTGGCGTCCTCGCGCGGCAGCAGGTCGATGTGGATCGGCTCGCCGGGGCGCCAGTAGCTCGAGATCTGCAGGATGCCGGGGCCGGACAGGCCGCGGTGCGTGAGCAGCAGGTCCTCGACGAACTCGCCGCCGTCCTTCCTGCCGCCGGTCGCCACGCGCACCTCCAGCGACACGCCCGACAGCACCGCAAACGGCGCCCAGTCGGCCGCCGCGAAGGTCAGCGGCACCAGCGCCGGGCGCGTGTCGATGAGCTTGTGGCCGAACTGCTTGGCGAGCCGGTAGGCGAAATCGGTCGCGCCGATCTTCGGGATCGAGAGCCCGCCGGTGGCGACGATCAGCGCCTTCGCGCCGATCGCGCCAGCGTTCGTGTCGAGCGTGAAACCGGCGCCCTCGGCGTGACGCACCGCCTCCACGGCCACCGGCCGCCGCCAGGCGACGCGGCCGGCGTCGCACTCGGACTTCAGCACGTCGATGATACCGTCGCTGAGCTGGTCGCAGAACAGCTGGCCCTTGTGCTTCTCGTGCCAGCTGATGCGATGCCGCGTCAGCAGCGCGAGGAAATCGCGCGGCGTATAGCGCGCCAGCGCCGAGCGGCAGAAGCGCGGATTCTGCGAGAGATAGTTGTCGGGGCCGGCGTTCAGGTTCGTGAAGTTGCAGCGGCCGCCGCCCGAGATCCGGATCTTTTCCGCCAGCCGCGGCGAATGATCGATCAGCACCACCCGGCGCCCGAGTTGTCCGGCCACGGCCGCGCTCATCATGCCGGCCGCGCCCGCGCCGATCACGGCGATATCGAAATTTTCCATGGCGCGGATTGTAACCGCCCTCACCACCATCACCGGCCGGCCGCGGACGGCCGGCGCCTCGTGTCCGTGGCCGGCATCGGCCGCCGAGACCGATCGGGAACGGCACTCACGGCCGACGACCACTTTTCGGCCCGGCATTGCCGCCGCCCGGCCGGCACGCCGGCCATGCGCGCCCTGGGCGCCGAACCGGGACGCGCTGGTATACTGCCCGGTTGCCATTGCCTATCCGGCCACCCGGCCGCTCCACCGAACCATGCTTGTCCTCGGCATCGAAAGCTCGTGCGACGAAACCGGCCTCGCGCTCTATGACACCGGGCGCGGCCTCGTCTCGCACGCGCTCCACTCGCAGATCGCGATGCACCGCGAATACGGCGGCGTCGTGCCCGAACTCGCCTCGCGCGACCACATCCGCCGCGCGCTGCCGCTGCTCGAGCAGGTGTTCGCCGAGGGCGGCGCGCGGCGCGAGGACATCGACGCGATCGCGTTCACGCAAGGCCCGGGCCTCGCGGGGGCGCTGCTGGTCGGCGCGAGCATCGCGAACGCGCTGGCGATGGCCTGGGACAAGCCCACCATCGGCATCCACCATCTCGAGGGGCATCTGCTCTCGCCGTTGCTGGTGGAGTCGCCGCCGCCGTTCCCGTTCGTCGCGCTGCTGGTCTCGGGCGGCCACACGCAGTTGATGCGCGTGACCGACGTGGGCGTCTACGAGACGCTCGGCGAGACGCTCGACGACGCAGCCGGCGAGGCATTCGACAAGACCGCCAAGCTGATCGGCCTCGGCTATCCGGGCGGCCCGGAAGTCTCGAAGCTGGCCGAACGCGGCATCCCGGGGGCGGTCGCGCTGCCGCGGCCGATGCTGCATTCGGGCGATCTCGACTTCAGCTTCAGCGGCCTGAAGACGGCCGTGCTCACGCAGATGAAGAAGATCGAGGCGAGCGGCGCGACAGGCGAGGCGCTCGACGCGGCGAAGGCCGACCTGGCGCGCGGCTTCGTCGACGCGGCCGTCGACGTGCTGGTCGCCAAGTCGCTCGCGGCGCTGAAGCAGGCGAAGCTGAAGCGCCTGGTGGTGGCGGGCGGCGTCGGCGCGAACCGGCAGCTGCGCGCGGCGCTGTCGGCGGCCGCAAAGAAACGCGGCTTCGAGGTCCACTACCCCGATCTCGCGCTCTGCACCGACAACGGCGCGATGATCGCGCTGGCCGGCGCGCTGCGCCTCGCGCGCTGGCCCGGGCAGGCGAATCGCGACTACGCGTTCACCGTGAAGCCGCGCTGGGACCTGACCTCGCTCGCGCGCTGAACGGCACGAACGCCAGCGCCCCAAAAAAACAGAACCCCTCGTCACGACGAGGGGTTTTTCGTTTCGGCACACCGCGGAGGCGGCGGCATGCATCGCGTCAGGCAATCCGCTTGTCGCGCTCGATCAGCGCGTAGGCGCTGTGGTTGTGGATCGACTCGAAGTTCTCGGCCTCCAGCACGTAGGCGGCGATCCGCTCGTCCGCGTCGAGCCGCTGCGCGACGTCACGCACCAGATCCTCGACGAACTTCGGGTTCTCGTAGGCACGCTCGGTGACGAACTTCTCGTCGGGGCGCTTGAGCAGCCCCCACAGCTCGCACGATGCCTCTTCCTCGGCGATCCGGATCAGGTCCTCGGCCGGCACGTCGGCGTTCAGTTCGGCGTCGATCGTCACGTGCGAGCGCTGATTGTGCGCGCCGTACTGCGAGATCTTCTTCGAACACGGGCACAGGCTCGTGACCGGTACGAGCACTTTCAGGAACAGCCGCGTGACGCCGTCGCGAACGTCGCCCGCCAGCGTCACCTGATAGTCGAGCAGGCTCTTCACGCCCGACACGGGCGCCGTCTTGCGCACGAAATACGGAAATGACACCTCGATACGGCCGGCCCGCGCCTCGAGCCTGACGAGCATCGACGCGAGCAGGCCGCGAAACACCCCGGCTGTCAGCGGCTGATCGTTTTCCTCGAGCAGCGCCACGAAGCGAGACATGTGCGTGCCCTTCTGGTCGGCCGGCAGATGCACGTCGAGGTTCCACGTCCCGACGCTCGGCTGAATCTCGCCGGCGGCGCCGCGCACGGTCAGCGGATGCCGCACCGCCTTCACGCCGACGCGCTGAATCGGGATCTGCCGCGTGTCGACGGTGCTCTGCACGTCGGGCATCGCGAAGCCGGGGTTCATCTGGTTCATTGGATTCGATCCTTGTTATTGCGTCGCGCGCCGGAGCCAACGCGCGCCATCACATGAAAACGGTACGCCGGAAATGCAACATGGGCCCGCAGGCCCATGTTTTCCGTTCCGGATGCGACGGAGGGGCCGCCGAGCGGCCCTGCCATCCGTTGCGTCAGGCCACCCGCTTCGCCTGCTTGGCGAGCTCGGCGGACTGGCTCAGGAAGCGCTCGCGAATTGATTTCGCGATGCCCGCCGCATCGAGGCCGCACAGCGACAGCAGCTTGGCCGGGTCGCCGTGATCGATGAAGCGATCGGGCAGGCCCAATTGTAGTACGGGCCGGATAACCCCACTTTCCATCAGGGCTTCCACGCAGGCCGAACCGGCCCCGCCCTGCACGCAGCCTTCCTCGACCGTCACGAGGTAGTCGTGCGTCTCGGCGAGTTCGCGGATCAGCTCCGCGTCCACCGGCTTCACGAAGCGCATGTTGGCCACGGTGGCGTCGAGCTCCTCGGCCGCCGCGAGCGACGGCGCGACCATCGTGCCGAACGCGAGGATCGCCACGCGCTTGCCCTCGGGCTGCGCCGAGCGGCGGCGCACTTCGCCCTTGCCGACCGGCAGCGCCGTCATCGCCTTCACGGTCGGCACGCCGGCGCCGGCGCCGCGCGGATAGCGCACGGCCGTCGGGTTCGGCTGCTGCACCGCCGTGTAGAGCATCTGGCGGCATTCGTCCTCGTCCGACGCGGCCATCACCGTCATGTTCGGGATGCAGCGCAGGAACGCGAGATCGTAGGCGCCCGCATGCGTCGCGCCGTCGGCACCGACCAGGCCGGCGCGGTCGATCGCGAACACCACCGGCAGGTTCTGCAGCGCAACGTCATGGATCAGCTGGTCGTAGGCGCGCTGCAGGAACGTCGAGTAGATCGCCACCACCGGCTTGAGGCCTTCGGTCGCGAGGCCGCCCGCGAACGTCACGGCGTGCTGTTCGGCGATGCCGACGTCGTAGTAACGGTCGGGGAAGCGCTTCTCGAACTCGACCATGCCCGAACCCTCGCGCATCGCCGGCGTGATACCGACCACGCGCGCGTCGAGCTCGGCCATGTCGCAGAGCCACTCGCCAAACACCTGCGTGTAGGTCTTCTTGGCGGGCGTCGCCGACGGCTTGATGCCTTCGGCCGGATTGAACTTGCCCGGGCCGTGGTAGAGCACCGGATCGGCCTCGGCGAGCTTGTAGCCCTGGCCTTTCTTGGTGACCACGTGCAGGAACTGCGGGCCGCGCAGTTCCTTGATGTTCTGCAGCGTCGGGATCAGCGAATCGAGGTCGTGTCCGTCGATCGGGCCGATGTAGTTGAAGCCGAATTCCTCGAACAGCGTGGCCGGCACGACCATGCCCTTCGCGTGCTCCTCGAGCTTGCGCGCGAGTTCGAGCACGGGCGGCGCGACGCTCAGCACCTTCTCCACGCCGGCACGCGCGGCCGCATAGAAACGGCCCGACATAAGGCGCGCGAGATGGCGGTTCAGCGCGCCGACCGGCGGCGAGATCGACATGTCGTTGTCGTTGAGGATCACGAGCAGCTTCGCGTCCTCCGACACGCCGGCGTTGTTCATCGCCTCGAACGCCATGCCGGCCGTCATCGCGCCGTCGCCGATCACGGCGATCGAGAAGCGGTCGTCGCCATTCAGCTGGCTGCCGATCGCCATGCCGAGCGCGGCCGAGATCGAGGTACTCGAGTGCGCGGTGCCGAAGGTGTCGTAGACCGACTCCGAGCGGCGCGGGAAGCCCGAGATGCCGTCGAACTGGCGCAGCGTGTCCATCTGGTCACGGCGGCCGGTCAGGATCTTGTGCGGATAAGTCTGGTGACCGACATCCCACACGATGCGATCGTTCGGCGTGTTGAACACGTAGTGCAGCGCCAGCGTCAGTTCGACGGTGCCGAGGTTGGACGACAAATGGCCGCCCGTCTTCGACACGCTGTCGAGCACGAACGCGCGCAGCTCGTCGGCGAGCGGTTGCAGTTGGCGGCGATCGAGGCGGCGCAGGTCCGCCGGATCGTCGATGGTTTTCAGCAGGTCGTACATCGTCGTTCCATTGTAGGAAATCAAACGCGCCCGCACTCCTTCGCGCGCCTTCTTGCAAGGCCAGGCGCGGCGGCGGGCTTTCGCGTCAGCTGACCCGGTTCACTACCAGGTCGGCGAGTTCGGCGAGGCGCTGCGCGCGCGCGCCGAACGGTTGCAGCGCCGCGTGCGCATCGGCACGCAGCTGCGCGGCCAGCTCGCGCGACGCATCGAGACCGATGATCGACACGTAGGTGGGCTTGTTGGCCGCCGCGTCCTTGCCCGCCGTCTTGCCGAGCGTGGCGGAATCAGTCGTGACGTCGAGAATGTCGTCGACCACCTGGAACGCGAGGCCGACCGCGGCCGCGTAGGCGTCGAGCGCGCGCATCGTGTCCTCGGTCGGCGTCTCGCCAGACAGCGCACCCATACGCACCGAGGCACGCAGCAGCGCGCCTGTCTTCATCCGGTGCATCGTCTCGAGCTGTTCGCGCGTCAGCGTCTGGCCGACGCTGGCGAGGTCGATCGCCTGCCCGCCGGCCATGCCGATCGAGCCGCTCGCGAGCGCCAGCTCGCGCACCAGCGCGGCCTGCTGCTGCGGCGAGAGCGCGGCGGCATCGGTCAGCGCGACGAACGCCTGCGACTGCAGCGCGTCACCGACCAGCAGCGCGGTCGGCTCGTCGTACTGCACGTGGACGGTCGGCTTGCCGCGACGCAGCGCGTCGTCGTCCATGCACGGCATGTCGTCGTGGACGAGCGAATAGACGTGGATCATCTCCAGCGCGGCCGACGCGGCATTGCTGGCCGCCTCGCTCGCGCCCGTCAGCTCACCGGCCGCATGGCACAGCAGCGGCCGCACGCGTTTGCCCCCACCCATCACGGCATAGCGCATCGCTTCGTGAAGCGTGCCGGGAACCACCGTCTCGGCCGGCAAATAGTGGCCAAGCGCATCTTCGACGCGCGCCAGCACCGCGCGCATCCATTGTTCGAATGTCATAGATCGTCGTCTTCGCCGTCCGTAGCGGCCACGCCGGTGGAGTGCGGCTTCAGCGCGGCCCCGTCGAGCACGCGCACCTGCTGCTCCACCTTGTCGAGCTGCTGTTGGCAAAACGCAACAAGGACTGCGCCGCGGCGATACGCGCCGAGCGAATCCTCGAGGCTCAGGGTCCCGCCCTCCATCCGTGCGACCAGCGTCTCAAGCTCCTCGAGCGCCGTTTCGTAGGAAGCCGGCGCCGAATCGGAGCCGGCGCCCGACGCCGCAGCGTCCGGAGTTGCGTTTTTCGCCATGGGACGAGGTGTCAAATTTAAAAACAAGTCGGACATTCTACGGCAAAAGCGGAATCGAGGCCCCGTCCGCGTGACCGATCCGCCCCCGTCAACGTGGCGCGCCCTACAGGGGCAAGGCGAAATGTCGCAAGCAGCGGTCGAAATTTTGACACAAATCAGGCACTTAACTTACCCCTCGGAGGTAGTCCCGGGTATAATCATCGGTTCCCCTAAATCGATTCTTCGATGGTTGGGTTGTTCACTGCTTTCACGCTTTCACCGGGAGTGGGAATGTCCAATCTGAGCGACGCGCTGCAGTTGAAGTCGGCATCCAGCCAACTTCCAGCCACGGCTTATTTCGACGAGGCGCTTCTGGCGCGTGAAGTCGAGACTCTCTTCAGGCAAGGACCTCGTTACATCGGGCACGAGTTGATGGTGCCCGAAGCAGGAGATTATTTTGCGCTGCCGTCCGAAAAGGAAGGCCGCGTGCTGGTGCGCAACCAGGAATCCCGCATCGAGCTGCTTTCCAATGTCTGCCGTCACCGGCAGGCGATCATGCTGAACGGCCGCGGCCACACGAACAACATCGTGTGTCCGCTGCACCGCTGGACCTACGATCTCGATGGCCAGCTGCTCGGGGCGCCGCACTTCCCCGACAAACCCTGCCTGAACCTGAACAGCACCCCGCTGCAGAACTGGCAGGGCCTGCTGTTCGAGGCCGAAGGCCGCAACGTTGCCAAGGATCTCGCGAACCTCGGCACGCGCCATCACTTCAACTTCTCGGACTACCTGTTCGATCACGTCGAAGTGCATGAATGCGACTACAACTGGAAGACGTTCATCGAGGTCTACCTCGAGGATTACCACGTCGTCCCGTTCCATCCGGGCCTCGGCAGCTTCGTGTCCTGCGACGATCTCAAATGGGAGTTCGGCGACTGGTACAGCGTGCAGACGGTCGGCGTGCATAACGCGCTCGCCAAGCCGGGCAGCCCGACCTACCAGAAGTGGCACGAGCAGGTGCTGCGCTTCCGCGACGGCGTGCCGCCGGAGTTTGGCGCGATCTGGATGGTCTATTACCCGGGCCTGATGATCGAGTGGTACCCGCACGTGCTCGTGGTGTCGTGGCTGATCCCGCGCGGCCCGCAGAAGACGACCAATATCGTCGAGTTCTATTACCCCGAGGAAATCGCGCTGTTCGAGCGCGAATTCGTCGAGGCGGAACGCGCGGCCTACATGGAAACGGCGGTCGAGGACGACGAGATCGCACTGCGCATGGATGCGGGCCGCCGCGCGCTGATGGAGCGTGGCGAGTCGCAGGTCGGGCCCTACCAGAGCCCGATGGAAGACGGCATGCAGCACTTTCACGAGTTCCTGCGCCGCAAGTTGGGCGCGATCTGACGCGCTAGGCATCGCATCGGCGGGACCCGCAAAAGACAGGCTTCGGCCTGTCTTTTTTGTTTAGACTTGTTGGTTCCCGCCCGTTTCCCCCGCAGGAGCTACCATGTCCCACACTCATTACACGACGCTCATCTCCGCCGACAATCTGGCGGAACGTCTCGCCGCCGCGCCGGACAGCGTCCTCGTGTTCGATTGCCGCTTCGATCTGACCGATTCCGACGCCGGCGCGCAAGCCTACGCGGCCGGCCATCTGCCCGGCGCGCGCTACCTGAACATCGACCGCGACCTGTCCGGCCCGAAGACGGGCAGCAACGGTCGCCATCCGCTGCCCGCGCGCGAAACGCTGGTCGCGACGCTCGCCGCGCAGGGCCTGCACGCGAACCAGCAGGTGGTCGCCTACGACGCGCACGGCGGCATGTACGCGGCGCGGCTGTGGTGGCTGCTGCGCTGGCTCGGCCACGATTCGGTGGCGGTGCTCGACGGCGGCCTGCAGGCGTGGCAGGCGGCGGGCGGCGCGCTCACGCGCGACGTGCCGGCCGAACGCGCCGGCGATTTTCGCGCGCAGCCGCCGCTCGCGACCGTGATCGACGCGGCGGCCGTGGTCGCCAACCTCGCGTCGAAAGCGCGGCTGGTGGTGGATGCGCGTGCCGCGGACCGCTATCGCGGCGAGAACGAGACGCTCGACCGCGTCGGCGGCCATATCCCCGGCGCCGTGAACCGCTTCTTCAAGGACAACCTGAACCCGGAAGGCCGCTTCAAGAGCGGCCACGAACTGCGCGACGAATGGGTGGGCGTGATCGGCGACCAGCCGGCCAACAACGTGATCCTGCAGTGCGGCTCGGGCGTGACGGCCTGCCATAACGCGCTGGCCATGGAAATCGCCGGGCTCCACAACCCGCTGCTGTACGCGGGCTCGTGGAGCGAATGGAGCGCGGACCCGTCGCGGCCGGTCGCGACCGGCCCGAATCCCTGATCCGCGCTCACGGCGTCACATGACGCCGTACTTGTGGAACCACGCGAGCGCGCGCTTCCAGCCGTCCTCGGCATCGGCCTTCACGTAGCTCGGCCGGTAGTCGGCGAAGAATGCGTGCGCCGCATCCGGATAGGCGAGGATCTCCGACTCGCGGCCGGCCTGCGTGCCGCTCGCGAGCAGCTTGCCGCGCATCTGGGCCAGAGTGTCCTGCGCAATGCTGTCGTCCTTCGCGCCATACAGGCCGAGCACCGGCCCCTTCAGGTCGGCCGCGTGGTCGATCGGATTGAACGGCGTCATCTCGTTGCGATCGCCGACCACCTTGCCGTACCAGGCCACCGCCGCGCGCACGTGCGGATTGTGCTCGGCGAACAGCCAGGCCTGACGGCCGCCCCAGCAGAAGCCGTTGACGCCGAGTCGCGTCAGATCCCCGCCGTTCTTGCCGGCCCACGCGACCGTCGCGTCGAGATCCTCGCTGACCTGACGATCGGGCACCTTGCTGACGATCGCCTCGTAGAGGCCCTGGATGGTCGGATATTTCGACGGATCGCCCTGTCGCGCGTACAGGTCCGGCGCGATCGCGAGATAGCCGAGCTTCGCAAAGCGGCGGCAGACGTCGGCGATGTGCGCGTGGACCCCGAACACCTCGTGGATCACGACGATCACCGGCAGGTTGCTCTTGCCGTCCGGCTGCGCGCGGTAGGCGGGCACGCTCGCGTCGCCCGAGCGGATCTCGACCGTGTCGCAGTCGAGGCCGTTGCTGTCGGTCGTGATCGTTTGTGCGGACACCGGCAGCACCGCGGCGGCGAACGAGCCGCCGAGCGCCGCCTGCACGAAGCGGCGGCGACTGAACGGGACGTGCGGAACGAGACTGTCCACTTCGGGTTTCAGCATGGAGGGCTCCTGGTTATTCAGCGCGGCGGTGGCACCGGGGCACGGCGGCGACACCGGGGATTCGAACGGGCGCTGACGGGAACGGCGGACATCCATCCGTCCCCGTTCGCCCGGAACCCGCACACGATGCCGAAACATGGCCGGCGCCGTCAACTGTTTCGCGCACGCCGTGCCGCCCGCCGGCCGCCTGTCAGCGCGCCGCCAGCCCGGCGTCAGCGAGGCGCCAGCCGGCGGCCGGCGCCTCGCGGCCGGTCAGTGCAGCTTCACGCGCGGCAGCGTCGAGCGGCGCAGCCAGTGCGCGACGGTGTCGAGCATCATGCGCGGATAGCCATGCAGCGCAGCAATATGAAGCCGGTACAGCGACATGTACATGAAGCGCGCGAACAGCCCCTCGATCAGCATGTTGCCGCCGATCAGGCCGCCCATCAGGCTGCCGACCGCGCTGAAGTGGCCGAGCGAGACCAGCGAGCCGAAGTCGCGATAGGTGAACGACGGTAGCGGCCGCCGTTCGAGCCGGCAGGCCAGCGCGCGCAACAGGAAGCTGGCCTGCTGGTGCGCGGCCTGCGCGCGCGGCGGCACGCCTCGATCGGAGCCGACCCAAGCGCAGGCGGCGCAGTCACCGAGCGCGAACACGTCGTCGTCGAGCGTGGTCTGCAGCGTCTGGCGCACCACGAGCTGGCCCAGTCGGTTCACCTCGAGGCCGTCGAGCCGCGACAGCAAGGCCGGCGCCTTGATGCCGGCCGCCCAGACCGTCAGGTCGGCGCGCACCGTCTGGCCGCTCGCGGTCCGCACGAGCCCCGGCGCGACCTCGGTCACGCGCTCGCCCATCATCAGCCGCACGCCGAGCTTGCCGAGCAGTTCGGCGGTCGCGTTCGACACGCGTTCGGGCAGCGCGGGCAGGATGCGCGGCCCCGATTCGATCAGCACGATGCCGACGTCATGCTTCGGGTCGAGCTTGTGCAGACCGTAGGCGGCCAGGACCTGGGCGGTGTTGCGCAACTCGGCGGACAGCTCCACGCCGGTCGCGCCGGCGCCGACGATCGCGACCTGCACGCGCGGTTCGGCCGGTGCCGCCAGCTGGAGCGACTCGGGCAGCTCCGGCATGACGGCCGTCTGTACGGGCTCCGGCTCCGGGACGCGGTATTCGGCGCGGATGCAGGCCGCGATCAGGCGCTTGCGGAAGCGCTCGGCCTCGCCCACGGTGTCGAGCGCGATCGCGTGCTGCTGCGCGCCGTCGACGCCGAAAAAGTGAGTGGTGCTACCGATCGCGATGACCAGCGTGTCGTATTCGAGCACGCGCTCGGGCATCAGTTCAAGGCCGTCGCTGTCATGTACCGCGGCCACCACGACGCGGCGCGCGCCGCGATCGATCGAGGTCAGCTCGCCCTGCTGGAACTCGAAGCCATGCCAGCGCGCCTGGGCGGCATATTCAAGCTCCTGTGTAAAAGGGTCCATGCTGCCCGCGGCCACCTCGTGCAGCAGCGGTTTCCAGATGTGGGTCGGATAACGGTCGACCAGCGTGACCAGCGCGCGGGCCTCGCGCCTGCCGCGCGCGCCGTAGCGGTCGCCAAGCCGGGTAGCGAGTTCGAGCCCGCCGGCGCCGCCGCCTACGATGATGAAACGATGCATCAATCCCCCTTTCGCGGTTCGGGAACGCATGCGGCCGGGCGGCGACGTGGCATCGCGGACGGCCGGCAGCCGGCGCGTCCGCTTCGCGGGATGGCGATGTGCGGTGCGCGCCCTGGGTGCCCGCCGCAGGAATCGTGCCTCGGGTATCAGGTGTCGTTCGCGCGGCGGCGCATCGGGCGGCGGCGTGCGCGGCGGCCCGTGCCATACCGGTCAGTGGGCTTCCTCCCAGTTGTCGCCGGCGCCGACCTCGGCCACCAGCGGCACCTTCAGCTTCGCGACGCCGCCCATCATCTCGGGCAGCTTCTCGCGCACCAGCGCCAGCTCGGCGTCGGGCACCTCGAGCACGAGTTCATCGTGGACCTGCATGATCATGCGCGAGCGCAGGCCGTCGCGCTCGAGCCAGCCGTCGACGGCGATCATCGACAGCTTGATCAGGTCGGCAGCCGTGCCCTGCATCGGCGCGTTGATCGCGGCACGCTCGGCCGCCTGGCGGCGCGGGCCGTTGCCGCCGTTGATCTCGGGCAGCCACAGGCGTCGGCCGAACACGGTTTCGACGTAGCCCTGCGCCTTGGCCGACGCGCGCGTGGTTTCCATGTAGTTCGCCACGCCCGGATAACGCGCGAAATAGCGGTCGATGTAGAGCTTGGCCGCGTCGCGCGTGATGCCGAGATTCGAGGCGAGGCCGAACGCGCTCATGCCGTAGATCAGCCCAAAGTTGATCACCTTGGCGATGCGGCGCTGGTCGGTGCTGACCTCGAGCGGCGTCACGCCGAACACCTCGGCAGCCGTCGCGCGGTGGATGTCCTCGCCCTGCGAGAACGCGCGCAGCAGCGATTCGTCGCCGGAGATGTGCGCCATGATGCGCAGCTCGATCTGCGAATAGTCGGCCGACACGATCTTGCAGCCCGGCGCGGCGATGAACGCCTCGCGGATGCGCCGGCCCTCGGCCGTGCGCACGGGAATGTTCTGCAGGTTCGGATCGTTCGAGGCGAGCCGCCCCGTCACGGCCACGGCCTGCGCGTAGTTGGTATGGACGCGGCCCGTGCTGGCGTTGATCATGCGCGGCAGCTTGTCGGTGTAGGTGGACTTCAGCTTCGACAGGCCGCGATGTTCGAGCAGCAGCTTCGGCAACGGGTAATCCTCGGCGAGCTTCTGCAGCACTTCCTCGTCGGTGGACGGCGCCCCGCTCGGCGTCTTCTTCACCACCGGCAGCTGCAGCTTCTCGAAGAAGATCTGGCCGATCTGCTTCGGCGAGCCGAGGTTGAATTCGCCGCCCGCGAGCGTGTAGGCCTCGCCTTCCAGCTCGATGAGCCGCGCCGCGATCTCGCGGCTCTGCACCTCGAGCCGGCCGCTGTCGATCAGCACACCGGTGCGCTCCATCCTGCGCAGCACGAACGACACCGGCAGCTCGATCTCGGCATAGACGCGCTTCAGGCCCGCTTCGCGCTCGACCTGCGGATACATGGCGCGATGCAGTTGCAGCGTGATGTCGGCATCCTCGGCCGCGTAGGCGGCAGCCACGTCGAGCGCCACTTCGTCGAAGCCGATCTGCTGCGCGCCCTTGCCCGCCACTTCCTCGTACTTGATCGTCTTGACGCCGAGATGGCGCAGTGCGAGGCTGTCCATGTCGTGCGTGCGATGCGATTCGAGCACGTAGGATTGGAGCAGCGTGTCGTGCTCGACGCCATTCAGCGCGATGTCGTAATTGGCGAGCACCTGCGCGTCGTATTTCAGATGCTGGCCGACCTTCTTGCGCGCCGGATTTTCGAGCCATGGCTTGAGCCTGGCGAGCACCTCGTCGCGCGGCAGCTGCTCGGGCGCGTCGGGGCCGCGATGCGCGACCGGCACGTAGGCGGCGCTGCCGGGCTCGGTCGAAAGCGACAGGCCGACGATCTGCGCGACCATCGGGTCGAGCGAAGTCGTCTCGGTGTCGAACGAGGTCAGCGCGGCCGCGTCGATCTTCGCGAGCCACGCGTCGAACTGCGCCCAGGTCTGCACGGTTTCGTAGTTGCGCTCGATCTCGGCGGCGGCCGGCACCGGATCGATGCCTTCGGGCGTCGGCTCGACGCCGTCCTCGGGCATCGCCTCGAGCTCGCGCCGCCAGGTCTTGAAGCCGTAGGTCTCGAAGATCGGCAGCAGCGCGGCGCGCGACTCGCTACCGGTGGCAAGCGACGCCTCGATCGACTCGACCTGCGGCTTCAGTTCGCAGGCCGTCTCGACCGTCACGAGCTTGCGCGCGAGCGGCAGGAAATCGAGCGCGCGGCGCAGGTTGTCGCCGACCACGCCCTTGATCTCGGCCGCATGCTCGACGACGCCGTCGAGCGTCTGGTATTGGGTGAGCCATTTGACGGCCGTCTTCGGGCCGCACTTCTCGACCCCGGGCACGTTGTCGACGGTATCGCCGATCAACGAAAGGTAATCGACGATACGTTCGGGCGGCACGCCGAACTTCGCGACCACGCCGTCGCGATCGAGCAGTTCGTTCGTCATCGTGTTGACGAGCGTGACATGGCCCGTGACGAGTTGCGCGAGATCCTTGTCACCGGTCGAGATCACGACCTTCATGCCATGCAGCTCGGCCGCGTGCGCGAGCGTGCCGATCACGTCGTCGGCCTCCACGCCCTCGATCATCAGCAGCGGCCAGCCGAGCGCGCGCACGGCCTCGTGGATCGGCTCGATCTGCAGCGCGAGATCGGGCGGCATCGACGGGCGGTTCGCCTTGTAGTCGGCATAGAGATCGTCGCGGAACGTTTTGCCCTTGGCATCGAACACGCACGCGCTATACTCTGCACGGACTTCCTTGCGCATGCGGCGCAGCATGTTGATGATCCCGTAGAGCGCGCCAGTCGGCTCCCCACCCGGCCCGCGCAGATCGGGCATCGCGTGGTAAGCCCGATAGAGATAGCTCGAACCATCCACCAATAGCAGGGTCTTACCTTCCAGGTTCCGTTCTTCAGGCATTATGAATAAGAGAAAAGTGATTCCGAGCTTGCGTTCGCTCGCAGATCAAGAACGCGCGACGGCCAAGAAAGCCCGCGCATCGTGGCAGATGTTCACGATTATGGCAGAGTTTATTGAGGCGACCGAGTACCTGTCGGAGATCCGCCCTGCCGTCAGCATCTACGGTTCGGCACGCCTGAAGGCCGATTCCCCGCACTATCAACTGACCATGCAGATCGCGCGCAAGCTCTCCGATGCGGGCTTCGCGGTGATCTCCGGCGGCGGTCCCGGCATCATGGAAGCGGCGAACCAGGGCGCCCACGCGGGCAAGGCGCCGTCGGTCGGCCTCAACATCGAGTTGCCGCACGAGCAGTCGGGCAACAACTATCAGGACATCTCGCTGCGCTTCCGCCATTTCTTTACGCGCAAGGTCACGTTCGTGAAGAATTCCGACGCGGTCGTCGTGATGCCGGGCGGCTTCGGCACGCTCGACGAGCTGTCCGAGGTGCTCACGCTGATCCAGACCAAGAAATCGCGCCTCGTGCCGATCATCCTGGTGGGCAGCGAATTCTGGCAGGGCCTGCTGCAATGGTTCCGCGACCAGCTGATTCCGATGGGGCTGATCAACCCGGACGACATGAACCTGATGCAGGTGATCGACGATCCGGACCAGGTGCTGGAAGCCGTGCTCGCCTTCTACGAGGACACCGGCGAGGACAGCAGCGCACCGGAAGCCCCGGAGCAGGAACGCGACGAGCGTGGCGACGACGACCGGATGTTCTATCTGTAACCGTCGAGCGGCTTGATCCGTCCGGACGGGCGACGCGCAACGCGTCGCCCGTTTTTTTCGGGCATGCGGCGGCGGGCAGTGGCGGGCTCGGTGGCGAAATATTTCGCACTACGATGTATTTCCGGGGAGGCGCCTCACCACGCGAGGGGGCGCGGCGTCCCGCTCGCCGCGCCGCATGCCGTTTCAGCCCGCGCGCCGCGCCGGCACCGCGCTGCGCCGCGCGAGCGGCCCGTCGTCGAGTTGCAGGTCGCCGATCAGGCGCTGCAGCAGCGCGATCTGCCCGACCGCGTCCATCTCGAGCTGCGCGAGCTTCTCGCGCGGCGGCAGCGGACGGCGCGGCGGCACGCGGCCGGTGGCGAGCATCGTGTCGATGTCGTCGCTCGCGGCGGCCACCCATTCGACCAGGTCGATCTCCATGCGCGGCCCACGCACGCTGGCGCGCAGATGCGCGGCGGTGCCGGCCATCCGGCGCAGCAGCCCCAGCACCGTGGAGGCGGCCGTGTCGAAGCGCGTGTCGTCGAGCCGTTCGAGACGAATCCGGTTGAACGCCTCTTCCGCGTTGTTGCTGGCGAGCCCCGCCTCGCGGCGCAGGCGTTCGGCCTCGCGGTTCGCGCGGCCCGGCGCCTCGATCGCGTCGACCAGATAGCGCAGGTTCGCCGCGATCGCGGCGGCCAGCTGGCCGCGAATGTCGATCTGCTCGCGCGTGGGCCACAGCACGAAGGTCGCGACGAGCGCGATCACGCAGCCGAGCACGTTGTTGCCGAGCCGCGTCAGCGCATAGGACAGCTCGTTCGCGGCCGGCATCGCGAAATCGGCCACCAGCACGAAGGTGGGCGTGAGGAACAGCACGAACAGGCTGTAGCTGACGGGCCGCAGCGCCATGGTCGCGCAGACCAGCGGGAACACCACCAGCGAGATGCCGATCGGCGAATGCACGGCGAGCCCGATCGCGGCCGCCAGCAGGCCGCCGACGATGCTGCCCGCGGCGCGCTCGACGCTGCGCGGCCAGGTGCCGGCGATCGACGGCTGCAGGATCAGCAGCGTCGCCATTGTCGTCCAGTAGCCGAACGGCACGCCGAGCAGCCGCACCACCAGAAAGCCGAGCGTGGTGGCCACCGAGACGCGTGCCGCGTGCCGCAGCCCGATCGACTTCCACGACAGGTTCGCGAGCAGCGTCACCCAGGCGCGCGCGAGCACCACGCGCAGGCTGCGCGTCCACGACATCTGCCGGCGCGGCAGGTGCGCGAGATCGGACGGATCGGGTTCCAGCTGCAGGGCCATCGTCATCGATTCGCCGAGCGCCGCGTCGAGCCCGCGCGCAAAGCGGCGCAGCCGGCGCTGCAGCGCGTCGGGCCGCTCCCACGGCGCCTCGTCGATCGCGTCGCCGGTACGATGCAGCAGCTCGGCGATGCCGGCCAGCACGCGCGAGGCGCGGCGCGGATCGCGCAGCGTCTGCCGGCCGCGCTGACAGACGCCCGCCACCGCGATCAGGTGCGCGAACCAGCGCTCGCCGTCGGCCACCGCGATCAGCAGGTTCGCATACGACTCGCGCCGGTCCGTCTTCGCCACCGGCATGCGCGCGAGCGTGCGGCGCGCCGCCTCGAGCGCCGAGCGCGCGTCGGAGCGGTATTTCGCGGCATGCATTTCCCACGCGCGCTGCGTCTGTTCCGCGTCCGTCAGCAGGCGCGAGGCATCGAGCGCGATATCGGCGAGCCGCACGTAGATGCCGCGCACCGCGGCACGGCTCTGCGCGAACGGATGGATGCGCCAGATCGTCAGGCTCAGCACGATCGCCAGCACGCAGCCGACGAAGTAGACGCCAAGGAAGGCGAGCCCGTCATGCCAGTCGTGCATTGGCCGATCGGCCATCACCACGCAGGCGGTGGCGGCCAGGATCGTCACCTGCGCGGTGGCGGCGCCCCAGATCCGGCCCAGCGCGCCGAGCGAGGTGAACACCAGCACCGCGAGCAGCGCGGCGACGGTGCCGACGCCGGAAGTGAACGCGGTGATGCCGCCGCAGAGCGTGGACAGCACCGCGAAACTCGCCATCGACGCGAAACGCGTGCGGTTCGAGCCCGCCGCGTCGGCCAGGCAGGTCCAGAACGCGCCGATCGCGGCCCAGGCGAACTCGGGCTCGTGCAGCAGGTTGCCGGCCACCAGCATCGCCGTCGACGCGCAGGCGGCGCGCAGCCCTTCCGCCAGGCTCGCGTCGTTGACCGCGAACGACACCATCCATAGCGGCCGGCGGCGCGACCAGGCGCCCGCGAGCACATTAAGCGTCCTCAGGCGGGTCGTGACGACATGCCTGAGGCGATGGTGTAGATGGCGAAGCATTGCGAATTCGATGAGGAAACGGGTGGTGGCGCGGATGAAAACCGGTGGAGGCGCGGTGCGTGTTCTTACACAACGGCCGACGCCCGAAATCGATGATAAGGGAAAACCCTTGATTTTCGTCAATCTTCGTCGACGGGGTGCATGACCGACAACCCAAGCAACCTCGGCAGCCTGTCAGGCAGCGCCATCGTAGCGGACCCGCGCGACGTTTTCATGGATTACCCGCTGAAACACTTGCCCGGATTCGTAACGAGGCGTATCCGGAGGTGCGTCCGTTTGCCGCCGAGGACTGGGCGTCCGCCGGCGCGGCCCGCTCCCGGCCTGTCGCGGGGACCGGCCGCCTTGGCGCGGGCCGAGCGGTCGTCAAACGGGGACCGATGACTGATCGTCCAAAAAAATCCAAGGTTACAAATCCACACGCCAATTAATCCGCCCCATCTCCAGACTGAATTCCGTGCCGTGACCGCCGCAGGCAGCGCAGCCGAAGCCGAGGCAGCCTTGCAAATTCGACGCGGCGGCCACCTTTGATCCACGTTTCGAGGAGAAAAAGACCATGAAACAACGCAATCTGATCGCCACGACGCTCGTCGCTGTTGGTATCGCGCTCTCCAGCGCCGCCGCGCACGCGGAAGTCGTCGTCACGCCGGGCGGCCCGACTGTCGTGATCGGCTGGCATGGCGACCGTTACTGGGACGGCCACCGCTACTGGGAACGCCAGGAGTGGATGGACCATCACCGCCACGACCGCCCGCACTGCCCGCCGGGGCACTGGGGCCACAATGAGTGCCGCTGACCGCGGCATGGTCGCGACGCGGTAAGCGCAGCGACTCCCCCGCCTGACAAAGCCGCCCGGAACGATCCGGGCGGCTTTTGTTTTGCGGCTGGTAACTGATGCAAGCCACCGGCCTCGCCATGAAGAACGCTGGAAACGCTGATGGCAGATCAAAAAATGGAATGGAACTGGGAGAGGCGGCGAACGCAATTTTCGCCGCGCAACGGGCAGATCAGGCAGGCAAACCGCCCGACACCGCCAATCATCACCCACGGGCAATCATGTCAGAGCAGATCGTCGGTTACCGGAACGGTTTCGAAGAGAACCCTCCGCTCATTCAGGATTTGCCGGCGGGAATCGATTTCATCAACCTGTTCCTCGTGGACTTCGCGGCCTCGGAAAATGATACGAGGTTGAAACACGAGTACATCACCACGGGTGGCTACAGTCTGGACCAGGTGCAGCAGGCCAGACAGGAACGTTCCGGCCTCAAGGTCTGCGCAACCATCATCCCGCCCAAGGATGGGTTGCTCTGGAGCAGACATTCCCGCTCCGGAACAATTCGCCCGCAATATTCACACGCTGATCGTCCAATGGGGACCCGACGGGGTCGACCTCGACACCGAGCAAGGCAATAGCCCCAATCCGGCACGCCGGAATCCGGCGCGGACCACAAGGCCTGCGCCGGATTCCAGGCTCGCCTCACTGGAACGCCACTTCCGCGAAGCTATGCAGCTTGCGGATGGAAAATCGCGTCAAACCAAGGCCTTCCATCATTTCGTCTAACTTTTAGCAAAAATACCGTCCACAATTTCACGGGGCTTTCGGTAGCAATCTGGGCACAAGTTAGACAACTCTTGGGGGCGGTCAAACGCTGCCTTCGGAGTTTTACCCGCGCACCACGACCCTTTATAATTCAATGCTTTGCGCAACTCGCAATTTGCAAAACTAAGGCTAAACAAGGTGAATCAGGGCAACCCAGGTTCGACCAAACTGTAATTTCACTGTACTTCTCTCAACGATCGTTGAAACAGTTTGCAGTTCTTCGCATCCATCGCTGTAACCTTCTCGTCATACTGCCCAGGAAACTCTTGTAGAAGAGTTACGCGCCTGGAGCACGTGTTGCCGGTGCCGAGGATTCCCGTGACGATTCGGCATTAGTTCATACTTTCATTGGCGAAAGCAACTCGACCGAGTGGGACGACCGCGCACACGCGTCCAGATTGACCAATATCATTTCGGGGCAATCATTCGGACTGGTGGGCGACATGTTGTTACGCCCCCGTTGACGCTGCGTCAACCCGACATCGGAATAACCTCCGGCACTAGGTATTTGCGATCGTTGATCCCCAAGCCCTCTCGTCGCAGAATGGCTTGCGGCTAGCCCCCATAGGTATGCTTGACGAATAGGCTTCCGCATTTTGAAAACGATCACAATATCTAGTGAGGACCACATGCGCCTAGACGAAGTTATAATCCACAATTACTGTTCGTGTTCAGCGGTTCGCGTTCCACTTTCCAGCTTCAACCCCATAATTGGATATAATAACTCTGGAAAATCCAATATATTGCGAGCAATTAGCTGGCTGCTTCGAAAATCTGTTCTTCCCGCGCATGCATTCTATGACCCTGCTACCGCCGTCATGGTCGAGGGATTGATTTCAGAAACCAACATCAACCTATTACCCGCGAACCAACGAACTCAAATTGATCCATACATTGTGGATGGGAAGCTGAGATTTCGACGGCGGCAGGATATTCCGAACGCCCCTGCAGCGCAGATAAGAGTTGACGTATTCAACCCCGCAATCGACCAATGGGTTGTAAATCCAACAGGATTGGATAACGCAATTGGCGTCCTGTTTCCCGATCCTCTTTACATAGAGGCCATGGATGATGCGGCCAACGATATTAGCCGCTTTGCCGCAAGAAACACAATCGGATTACTCTTAAAATATACACTCGATCAGATTCGCGCAAATAACGCAGCAGCCTTAAACAATGTCTTAACCGATTTGCAGTCAGTAGGCGCCCACCTTAACGGCCCTACTCGAATACAGGAACTGAACACTCTTGAGGGTGACGCGACTCAGGCAATTGGTGATTTTTTCCCTGGACTTTCACTCCACCTCGATATAGAAGCACCATCGTTTGACGATCTGATCAAGGGCGCGGCGATCTCCTTGTCGGACACTCCTGGCCTCCAGCGACCATTCACTTCGTTCGGGCATGGCGCACAGCGTACGGTCCAAATGGCTTTGATAAAGTTGTTGGCATCACAAATCAATCAACAGGCAGCAGCCGGCTCCATTACAGTATTGCTTATCGACGAACCGGAACTCTATTTGCACCCCCAAGCCATTGAGTTGTTGCGAGAATCTCTAAAACTTCTTTCCCAACAAAATTTCCAAGTCGTCTTCTCCACTCACTCCCCATTACTTCTAGGCATAGAAGATGTTCTCAATACGAGCATGGTCTATAAAACGGCGACCAATGGAACCGTGGTTCGTGACAAACTGGCCAATGCCACGCACATGATAGCCACAAACCCACATCAAGCTAGCGTAATTTTTTCTATACAACACGCCACATATCTAATGTTTTCCGAAACCGTCCTCCTAGTCGAAGGAAAGACGGAAATGATGATTCTACCAGCGCTCTACAAGACAATCACCGGTAGAACTATAGTTCAAGACAAGGCTTGCCTCGTTAGTGGGTCAAGCAGTAGCTCCATTCCTCCAATGATGCAAGTTCTTAGAGCTGTAGGTTTCGCACCCAAAGCAGTGGTCGATTTGGATTTTGCATTTAAAGTCGGACCTCAAGCCGGCTTGATAAGCAACACTGACGCGGACTTTATTGCATGTCACGCGTGGTTCGCTGCAAATCAACCGACAGTAAATTTCGAACTTGGCACAGACGGATTTCCAGCCAGAAAAAGCGCGACGGGAGTAGTTGCGGCAGTCGGGCCGGAGGAGGCATTCAGGCTGATGGCTGCAGCGATGCCTGGCGAGGTCGCACGACTATGCGCCATCTTTCGCACTCACGGAATCTGGGTGTGGGGGCGAGGAGCAATTGAAGCTCATCTGGGCATTCAGAAGAACGACCCGGCTCGCATGGCCTTCGTAGGAACCATGCAGGCAAACGGGAATGCCAGTCATGCAGCGCACGAGCAAGATCTTATCGATTTCGCGGCGTGGATTTGAAGTGGAGATAGAGAAACGACGGGGCACAATAAAATTGCCTCGTCGGTCGAAGCCTACCGGCGGGGTAAGAGCATGGCAGCCAGTCCGGCGCGGTCTGCGCTCCTCGTCCCATCGGATGCGTGATCAACCTGGCATGAGGTCGCCGTGCGGCCCACGCCGGGCGGCTCAGAACACCCGGTGTATGGTTCATAAAAACCGCTCATCTTTGCGGGCAGGTCGGGCGGGGCACAACGGCACGCGTCAACGTATCGATTTGCATCATCGCGCATCAAAACGCATGATTCCCGTGCATCGGAAAACGCCCAGAACTCCACACCACAAGGGCCACCGAGCCGGTCGGCCTAGTGCATAAAAACCGGCCCACCGAGCGAAGCCCGTAGGCGCGGAGGGGACTGCGAACTAGCTTCTCGGGCACCCCTGCCCGCCTGCTGCCCCCCTTTTCACTGATCGCGCACGCACGCGGCCTCACCACGCCGGTGATTTGGCGCGGGCAATGCTGGGGAACCCGGCGCCACTGCCGGCCGGCTACAGGAGCTGCATTCGCGTCTGCCGCGAACTCAAAAAACCGCGCTCGGTCATCAACCGGTGTGAGGTTCAATCCCCTCGTTGCACTTCGTCATCAAGACGTTGCGCTTGAGCATGTGACATCATTTTCTGATATCGTGCGATATCATATTGTGCTATCGTGTTCCCATGAAAACGAAACATGTTCGCACGCTCACAGCGATCTTCACGAAACCGACACTGGGCGGCATCGTGTTCGCGGATATCGAAGCTCTGGTTGTTGCACTGGGCGGCAGCATTCACGAAGGCGCCGGGTCGCGGATCGCGTTCGAACTGAATGAAACGCGCCGCTATCTGCACCGCCCGCATCCGGGCAAAGAGGCGAAACGCTATCAGGTCGAAGATATGCGGGACTGGTTCAACCAATTGGGGATCAAACAATGATCAACGCAATGACGTACAAGGGCTATTACGCCCGCGTCGACTTCGACGGCCGCGACAACATCTTTGTTGGGCACGTGCTCGGCATCGACGACAAAATTAGCTTTCATGGCGAGACTGTCGCGGAACTCACGCAAGACTTTCACGCTGCCGTCGATCATTATCTGGACGAGTGCGCGCGTATGAAGCGTGCGCCCCAAAAGCCCGCATCCGGCCGGCTCATGCTACGCCTCGCACCCGAAACGCACGCCGCAGTGGGCGTTGCTGCCGGCATCGCCAACGAAAGCATCAACCAATGGTCTGAGGAAGTACTGAAACGCGCTGCGCAGGAAGTGCTCGAACGCGCCGCACATGCTTGATTGCACTTCGCAGTGCGCTTGCACGCTGTTCCAGCGCAGCAACGCGTCAAACACCTCGGCTCACGTCTGTCACAAAAGCGTGTCGCGCTCGCGAGACGGCGCGTGGCGCCTTCGCGAGCCGCTGGCCGGCGCCGAAGTGCCAACCGGCGTGTTCGAGCGGCCAAAGTGACCAGTCGGAAACCAGTATTAGGTTGCAGCGCGAGCAACAATATCGAGGTTGCATAACCAAGGCGCATAAAAGTGCATAAAGGAATCGGCCTGCCGATCGCCGCACAGCCCGCGCCAGGTGGCCCCGAGCGCGGGGCGCATGAATGCATAAAAACGCTCGTTTTTGCGGTCAGGTGGGGCGGGGTCACAACTGCGCGCGCCGGGTCGAGATCACAATCATCCTGACAGGGTCCGCCCACCTGAATGCCTCTACGGCGCGGCAGAGGGCCAGCCACGCTCACCCGACAAGCTTGGCAGGCGGGGCGTGGGGGCGGCCAGCCCGGCAGCCGTTCTGAGGCGCGCTATTCCACCGCGCCCATGCATGGGCGCCAGAAGAAAAATTTTCTACGAATTCCGGGCAATGTGGGAAAGGCTGTCAGAGTTCAGCCATGAAGCGTCGTTCACTCGGCGCATAGGGCAATCGTTCGGACGCCGGTTCAGCGCTGGCAAACAGCCATTCAACTGGTAACGTCGAACGATTTTCATAGGCTGACTAGCCACTCGTGCGTCGTTCGCCCCCGACCTTGGGAAGCATGCTTCCCAACATGCCGTTGCACCCTACAGTTTGTCTTTGCGAGTAATATTGGAATTTCCACGTCTTCTGCACTTGTTCCCATGGCTCACTCCTACTACTCACAGCGCAAAGGAACAAATCCGAACCAGTCGGGACTACCGCTAAAAGATATTATTGATCTTTACGTTCGCGTGTACGATCAAATGTCCGAAGACGGATACTTCTCTGAAGCCTTTGGATATGAGTGTGTCGATGCAGGGCATATTAACGGCAACGTGCGCGACATAGATCTCGAAATACTCCTTACCGTTCGCAAGAAAGATCTATGGCCTTTGCACATCTTCGGAAAGGACTATAAAGAAGACGATTTTTTTGATATCATCGAATTTTTATTTCAGCAAGTTTCAAAACCGATAGACGGCTCCTTCCATAGCTACGCTCAATGTGGCATGCACTGGGAGACCTTCAATAAGCAGCAAGGTCAAATCGAGTACCGCGACAAAGTCAATGCTGTGCTGGGCCACTATGCTAGGCCATTTGAACTGTCAGAGAACGGCGAAATACTTCACAAACCGCAGCAGGGATTTGAGAAGATCTTTGACGCCGATATTCCTTCAAACGATTCCAATATATCAAATCGAATTAACGCTGCGATCCTACGTTACCGCCGCCATGGTGCGACGCTCGATGATCGCAGGCAAGCCGTTCGCGATCTCGCTGATGTACTGGAGTACACTCGTTCCGAGATCAAATCTCTTCTTACTTCCGCCGACGAGAAGGATTTATTCAATCTTGCGAACAATTTCGGAATTCGTCACCATAATGACCAACAAAAGACGGGGTACGACGCAAGTCTATGGCTGAGTTGGATGTTCTACTTTTATCTCGCAACCATTCATGTCGTTTTACGGAAGCAACAACAGAGTCGCGCAGGCCTATCTACAGAAGGATAGGCCACTGTTAAGCCACCAGTAGCACGCCCGCCCCGGAACACGACCACTTTACCGAGTAAGCTGGTCGTTGAGTGCTTGCGGAGTTGTAAAGAGGCTCAGGGTCGGAAGTCGCCGGTCAAGCCGCCCCGGGCGCCGCCGACCACCGACTTCCGCCCAGGAGCAGACCAAGGAAAAGTGCCTTGAAGCTGTCATTGGCAATCTATCTCAGCACATGAAATTCGACTTCTTTGCTGGCGGAATTCCCTCGTTATTGAAGGTGTGCCGCGTGTGACCGTCATCTACTCTCGTAGGCATCTTCAAGAAACTGCCAGATGTCTCAATTAGCAAGCCTTCCTGGGTGATGCCTTTTCCAGAATATACGGTACAATTCCTTTAGGGTGCGATTACATCTGAGATCGGCTTAAAAAAGTGATGATTCAAGCCCGTCTTGCAGTATCGAAACCAAACCAATCACTGCAGCCGACTGCCTCTGACGATGCTGTATTTCAACGCTATATTTTTAAGCGCGAGTTCCAATCATAGGTAAAGCATGGACGAAAATGATGATTTTGACTGGGATGCTTTTAATAAAGAGATGGAGGCCAACGAGCAAGAGCTAGAAAATTTATTTCAAAATCTTGACACTCTTTTTGATTGGCTTGATGTATTTGCAAGCCTAGAAAAAACGACCCAACAATTCAATTCAAATATGGAGTCAATAAATCAAGGAATTTCACTTCTTTCTAGACAAAACAAACCAAACGAGAACTACCTGAACGGTATTTTTTTAGTAGGAATTGTTTCTGCTTACGAAAGCTTCATCCATGATTTTTTTGATATTCTTTGCAGAAATCAAAGATATATATCACTAGCCTTAGTTAATTTAGATAAACTCTCGAACAAGGATAAAAACCATCTTCGATTGAAAAAAAATATTTCTGAAGATCATTTAATAAGCTCTCTAAAGAAAGCAACCCTATATGACTCCGTTCAGGTTGCCAGAATATCGGAAGCACTTTTCGATTTAAGAATACCTATTCTTAAAAAAGATCATACCGAAAAACTTTTGGAGCAAAGAAATATATTCACCCACCACGGAGGGCTTTCCGACGGAAAGCCCGTTGAGATAAGGCTAGAATATGTTATTAGTGTTTATGATGTGATTCTCAAGTTGATAAATGGGTATATAAACAAAACAAAAGAACATGCGGACCGGCATCTAGACGAAAAAACATAACAAATCGTTTGATATATTTCGCCTTGCTCACCGGCACCTATAAATTACGTTTTTTGACCCTTTAACTGCGGCATTGAATGTCCGATTTCCAAAGCTGCCAACTTCCGTACTGTGTCGACAAGCGACATCCACCGATATCCGCGAAAAAAAACCGCTGGCACCGAAGTGGCCGGCGGCTTTACTTTCCCAAGTGTGCGGCTAGACGTCAGCCCTTCGGCATCTCGAAGTCCCTGAACCGAACGACCTCGACCCCGAGCCAGTCGTTCACCTCCCGGAGCCGGGCCTTCAGCGGATCGATCTCGAGGCCGTTAAACACCCCGGCCGCCTTCTCCACGTCACCGAACCCACCCGCGTTCGACGGGATGATCCCCATGAGCTGCGGCGGCACGCGGTGCGCCGCGAGTTGGTCCTCGACCGTCACCTTCTTGATATTCCAGAACTCGTCCTTTGCCGCGACCTCGCCGATCGGCAGGAGCTGGATGCCGTCCTTCTTCCCCTTCGGCGCGTACATGAACAGATTCCGAAAGTTGCCCGGGCCCTTCGCGTTCTTCAGCGCCGAGCGCAGATTGTCTACGTCCTCCTGCCGTTCAGCCGCGTCCGTCATGTACAGGATGAAGCCCGCGTGGCTGCCGTTCTTGTAGTAGCGCCGGCGGAACAGCGTGGCGCTCTCGTTCAACCAGGTCGAGTTCAGGGCCGACAGATATTCCGGCAGCCCGTAGATTTCCTGGTTCAGGTCCGGCTCGTACAGGTGATAGACCGAGCCCTTCGGGAACGCATGCGGCTCACGCACGTTCGTCACGAACCAGTACTGATCCGGCTCGAGGCCGACCCGCGTGTATTTCGCGAGCGAGCACTTCAGCGCCATCGGCGTGCCGAGCCGGTTCGTGCGCAGCTCGAGGTAGCTGTTCGCGAAGACCAGGTACTCCAGCACGAATCGGCTGAAGTCCGCACGCGACAGTAGCGGATGCTCAACATACGACTGCACCAGGATATTGCGCTTCACGTAGATGGCCGAGCTATGGTGCGGCGCGGCTCGGAACGAGCGCGCGAGCCCGTCGAGGGGTAGCGGCGGCTCGTACCAGTTCCCCATCCGCATGCATTCAACGTACTCAAGCAGTTCGCGCCGATCCATCACCTCGACCGGATCGCCGAACGAAAAAACCTCCGCGCGCGGCGCTGGCGCCCTCATCGCACCAGCCGCCGGCTCGGCGCGATCATGCTTGCGGCGCCTGGCGCCGCGTCGATACTTACGTGACATCAGAAAATCTCCATGAATCCGGTATTGGCGCCAGTCACGCCCTCGAGCGGCTCGTTCGCGAGCGCGTGCATGCATGCCCAAGCCAGGTCGCCGTGGCTCGCCTCTTCCGAGCGGCTCGCCTTGTACGTGACCTGCAGCCCGCTGGGCGTGATCGTCTTCTTGATCGCCATGAACGAGGCGGCGAGATCCTTCCAGCCCGTGTCGAACTCGAGCCGGCCCTTGCGGATCACGTTCTGCGCCTTCATCACGAGTGCGGTCTTGATCTCGACCGAGTAGTGGAACGGCGTCGCGGCCGGGAAAAACTTCGTGACGAGCTGATAGACGCCCTGCCCGATCCCGGTCGTGTCGATGCCGATGTACGTGACGCGGTAGCGCCTGGTCAGTGCCTCGATCTGCGCGGCCTGCGCTTCGAAGTCGAGCCCGTGCCACTGGAACCGCTCGAGCACGCGGAATTTCCCACCGGCATATCTGGGCGGCGCCAGCACCACACAGCCAGCGCTATCGCCCGTGTGCGAGGGGTCGTAGCCGATCCACACCTCTTCGTCGCCGAATGGGCGCAGATACAGCGGCTTGAAGTCGTCCCACACCTCCCAGGTGTCGACCATGCACGGCTGCAGAGTCGACAGCGGGAGACCGACAGCGAATCGTCGATGAACTGGCACAGCAGCAGGTTCGCGTATTCGTCGGCGCTGTATTCCAGCTTCAGGCGCTCGAGGTCGAACAGGGTGCAACCGCCGCGCACGGCGTCCTCGACGGTCACGATCTGCCGATACTGGCCGTCCGCGCACGCTCGGCCGGCCGCTAGCGCCGCATTCGAGATGTCGATCGAAACGCGTTGATCCTTCGGTCGGCCACGGTTGAACAGCGCACCGGACCAGAATGGATAGGCGTCGTGCGCGAGGCTCGACGGTGTCGAGAAATACGTCTGGCGCCACTGCGAATGAATCGCCATGCCGGATGCAACGTTGCGCAGGTCCTGGAAGCGCGGCACCCAAAAATACTCGTCGAAATACAGGTTGCCGTGATAGCTCTGCGCCGTGCGCGCATTGGTGCCGAGGAAGTACAAGGTCGCGCCGTTGGGCAGCACCATCGGATCGCCCTTCAGCTCGACGCCGACCGCGTCCTTGGCGAACTGGACGATGTACTGGCGGAACACGTGCGCCTGCGCCTTACTGGCCGACAGGAAGATCTGATTGCGCCCCGTGTTCAGGGCATCGAGCAGCGCCTCGCGCGCGAAGTACCAGGTCGCACCGATCTGCCGGCTCTTCAGGATGTTGCGAATCCGTTCTTTGAAGCCGGCCCGATACCAGGCGCGCTGGTAGTCGAAAATCGATTCGAGAAACGCATCGTTCAACTGCTCGATCTGCGCTTCACTGAACGCGTTGCGGCCGTCCGAGCTGCGTGATCGGCGCGTACCACCGCTCCCGGATGCGCTCACCTTTGCATCGTTCGCTGATCGCGAGCGCAACCGTTCGAGCTGCCGCGTCAACAAGTCGATTTCCTTGAAATCGCGCCCTTCCTTCGCTTCCTTCGTGACGAGCTTTATCAGTTGCGCCTCGATCGTCATGTTGACGCGATCGACCGGCTCGGTCTCGTCCCACCCATCACGCTTTTTCCAGCTATAGAGCGTGGCCGGCTTCACGCCGAGCAGCTCGGCGATGCGCGCGATGCGATACCCCTGCCAGTACAGGTCGCGTGCGCGTCGGCGCGGGTCAAAGTCGGATGAATCGGCGGGAAGTGCAGTCATGCAGCAAGGCTACCGACGCGCGCGCGTAGACCCTATTTCATACGGTTGTATCGGTTGCCCCCACAACCAAGATGCGTTGCCACACCGGTTCCAACTGCCGAAACTGAAATCCCTGAACACAGCCCCTCTCGGCGGATTCGCACATGGCACAGGACGCAAAGAAGACGAAGTTTTTCTGCATCGCGACGGAAGGCGCAACCACGGACGGTCGAAAGATCGACCGCCAGATGCTCGAGCAAATGGCGAGCAGCTACGACCCGAAGAAGTACGGCGCCCGGATCAACATGGAACACATTCGCGGCATTTATCCGGACAGCGCATTCCGCGCATACGGTGACGTCATCGCGCTGAAGACCGATAAGCACGAGGGTATTTCGTTTCACCCGAGCAAGACCGTCAACAGCAGCGGCGTGCGCCTGCTGATCGAGATGACACCCGACCTCAGAGAAACATTGGATCGAGCCCGCGGCGGCAAGATCACCGCCATCGGGCCAGTGATTTGCACGCATGCCGGTGGCCGCTTCACCTATATCGGCGCGTACTCAGGCTGGAAGCGCGCCTGCCAACGCGCACGATTGGCCTACGAGAAAGACTGTGAAGAAAAGCGAATCACTCCGGACCCGCGCTACCTGATCGGCATGCATTTCCACGATCTGCGGGCGAAGGCACTGACCGATCTGAAGCGGCAGCGGGGAGCGGCGGCCGCGCAATCCCTGGCCGGCCACACGACCGAAAGCATGACGGCGCATTACACGAAATCGCGAGAAGTCGAACGCGTCCAACCCGTTCCATTGGCCCGTCTAAGTTAGACACTGGCGCTCAAGTTAGACAATAAGGCTTCCCGGATCACCCGGAAAGCCTTATGCCACAAGGGTTTGTCACTGAAACGCCACTTCCGCGAAGCTACGCAGCTTGCGGCTGTGCAGCTTCGCCAGCCCGTTGGTGCGCAGGATCTCCATCGCCATCACGCCGATCTGCAGATGCTGATCGACCTGCGCGCGATAGAACTGGTCAGCCATCCCCGGCAGCTTCAGCTCGCCGTGCAGCGGCTTGTCCGACACGCACAGCAAAGTGCCGTAAGGCACGCGGAAGCGGAACCCGTTCGCGGCGATCGTCGCGCTCTCCATGTCCAGCGCGATCGCGCGGCTCTGCGAGAGCCGCTGCACCGGCTCGCGGTGGTCGCGCAGTTCCCAGTTGCGGTTGTCGACGCTCGCCACCGTGCCCGTGCGCATCACGCGCTTCAGTTCGCTGCCGTCGAGCCTGGTGACCTGCGCGACCGCCCGCTCCAGCGCGACCTGCACCTCGGCCAGCGCCGGGATCGGCACCCAGAGCGGCAGGTCGTCGTCGAGCACGTGGTCCTCGCGCACGTAGCCGTGCGCCAGCACGTAGTCGCCGAGCCGCTGCGTGTTGCGCAGCCCCGCGCAGTGGCCGAGCATGACCCACGCGTGCGGGCGCAGCACGGCGATGTGGTCGGTGATCGTCTTGGCGTTCGACGGGCCGACGCCGATGTTGACCATCGTGATGCCGCTGCCGTCGGCGCGCTTCAGGTGATAGGCGGGCATTTGCGGCAGTCGCGGCGCCGGCGCCCCCTCGACGGGCTCGTTGCCGAGATTCGCGTTATAAGTGATCGCGTCGCCCGGCTCGACGAACGACGTGTACTGGCTGCGGTACTCGCGCACGGCCGGATCGTCGCTCGCCGACATCATGGTGCGGCCGAGCTTGACGAATTCGTCGATGTAGAACTGGTAATTCGTATACAGCACGTAGTTCTGGAAATGCATCGGCGCCGTGGCCGTGTAGTGGCGCAGCCGATGCAGCGAGAAATCGACGCGCGCGCCGGTAAACAGCGCGAGCGGAAACGGCCCGCCCGGCTCCGGTTCGTAGGTGCCGTTGACGATCCGGTCGTCGAGGTTGGCGAGGTTCGGCACGTCGAACACGTCGCGCATCGCCAGCAGGCGGTCGCGGTCGAGATCGCCTTCGAGGTGGATGCCCTCGGAAAACGCGAAATGGATCGGAATCGGCTGCTCGGATACGCCCACCTCGATCTTCGCGTTGTGATTGCGCGCGAGCAGGCGCAACTGCTCGCGGTAGTAGCTCGCGAACAGGTCGGGACGCGTGACGGTGGTCTCGAACACGCCCGGGCCGGCCACGAAACCATACGAGCGGCGCGAATCGATGTGGGTGTTGACGTCGGTGCGCACCCGCACGAACGGGTAGCAGGCGCGCACATGGCCGCCAAGCGGCTCGTTGCGCCGGTAGCGCGCGAACGCATCGCGCAGGAACGCGGTATGGGTTTCGTAGATCGAGGACAGCCGGGCGACCGCGGCAACGGGATCGTCGAACGCTTCGACGGGCGGATTTTCAGGCGAGAGCGGACGTTGGCGATTGATGTCGTTGTTCATTGTCATTGCCTCTTCGGTTGCTTGCGACATTATCACAGGAACCCCGCGATTCCGGCGACGCGGAGCCGCCACACCAGCGTTACGACAAGCCCGGCACACGGTCCGGTTTTGCTAGAATCCTGAGGTTAAATTGGAGAAACCCATGAAGCCGCTCATTTTCGCCGCCGCGCTCGCGACGGCCGTCGCCTTGGTCGGCCCCGCGCATGCCGACGGCCCGCCGCCAAGCGACGAGGCCAAGGCCCGGGCCGCACAGGACGAAGCCGCCGGCCTGCCCGATCTGACCAAGATCAACCGGCCCGGCGCGGAAGTGACGTCGAAGATCGATTTCGCCGATATCCAGCGCACGCCGAGCTTCCACGAGAAGAGCGTGAGCGGCACCGAGGTGACCGAGTTCCGCGATCGGGGCAAGCCCGTCGAGATCGACGTGCGCTCGAACTTCGGCACCCGTTACCAGATGAGCTCGACGCCCGACATCTCGCCGCGTCCGCACAACGGCAACGTGCCTGTCACGCGCGTGCCGTCGATCAACCTGAATTACTGATCCACCGCGCCCGGCATCGCCGGCCCGACGGGGCGGCGAGCCCGCTCCTTCCGCAGCCGCCGGCGTACACGCGCCGGCCTGCCAACCCGTTTCGACGTCCCCCCCGCATGGCCGTTTTCACCGCAGTCTCCGACTCCGATCTCGCGCAATGGATGCGCCACTACGATCTCGGCGAAGTCGTCGCGTTTCGCGGCATTCCGTCCGGCATCGAAAACAGCAATTTTTTCCTGACGACGACGCGCGGCGAATACATCCTCACCCTGTTCGAGAAGCTGACGGCCACCCAGTTGCCGTTCTACCTCGAACTGATGCGCCATCTGGCACGGCACGGCGTGCCGGTGCCCGACCCCGTGGAGCGTGCCGACGGCACGCTGTTTGGCGAGTTGCACGGCAAGCCGGCCGCGATCGTCACGAAGCTCGACGGTTCGGCCGAGTTCGCGCCGGGCGAGGCCCACTGCATCGAGGTGGGCCAGATGCTCGCGCGCATGCACCTGGCGGGCCGCGACTACGCGAACCGCCAACCGAACCTGCGCAGCCTGCCGTGGTGGCGCGAGAACGTGCCGGCGATCGCGCCGTTCATCGACGCCGGCCAGCGCGCGCTGCTGGAGGGCGAACTCGCGCACCAGCAGCGCTTCTTCGGCTCCGATGACTACGCGGCGCTGCCCGACGGCCCGTGCCACTGCGACCTGTTCCGCGACAATGTGCTGTTCGCCGGCGCGGCGCCGGACACCGGCCAGGCGGTGCGCCTCGGCGGCTTCTTCGATTTCTATTTCGCCGGCTGCGACAAGTGGCTGTTCGACGTGGCCGTGACCGTCAACGACTGGTGCTCGGACCTCGCCACGGGCGCGCTCGACGCCGAACGCGCCGACGCGCTGCTGCGCGCCTACCAGACCGTGCGCCCGTTCACCGACGGCGAGCGCCGCCACTGGCCCGACATGCTGCGCGCGGGTGCGTACCGTTTCTGGGTGTCGCGCCTGTATGATTTCCACCTGCCCCGCGCCGCGGAGATGCTCAAACCGCACGACCCGGGCCATTTCGAGCGGATCCTGCGCGAGCGCATCGCCCACGCGCAGCCCCTCCCCGAACGACACGCCCCATGCAACTGATCGAAGTCCCCGCCAAGACCGGCTACGTCTGGTTCCGCCAGGGCATCTGGCTATTCCGCCGCAATCCGCTCGCGTTCATCACGCTGTTCTTCAGCTACCTGCTGGCGATGATGATCGTGTCGCTGGTGCCGGTGATCGGCGCGGCGCTGCCGCTGCTGTTCATCCCCGGCATCTCGGTCGGCTTCATGGCCGCCTGCCGCGACGCGGTGGCCGGCAAGCCGGTGCTGCCGACGATCCTGCTCGACGGCTTCCGCTCCTACGGCAGCCTGACGATGCAGCGCCTGTTCACGCTCGGCGGCCTCTACGTCGTGTCGATCGCGATCGTGTTCGCCTGCTCGGCGTTTGGCGACGGCGGCACGCTGCTGCGGATCATGTTCGGCCTCGGCGTCGACGGTCTGGACCCGGCCACGATCCTCACCACCAACACCCTGGTCGCGCTGCTGATCTCGGCGCTGCTCTACGTGCCGGTGTCGATGATGTTCTGGTTCGCGCCGGTGCTGACCGCCTGGCACGAGATCCCGCCCGCCAAGGCGCTGTTCTTCAGCGTCGTCAGCTGCTGGCGCAACCGCTGGGCGTTCACGCTGTACGGGCTGCTGTGGTTCGCGGTCGCGATCGGCGTGTCGTTCGCGCTGGCCTGGCTGATGCACGCGATCGGCGCCGGCCCCTACGCGATGACGGTCATGATGCCGGCCTCGGTGGTGGTCACGG
The DNA here is from genome assembly GCF_001411805.1 of Burkholderia plantarii. NCBI lineage: Bacteria > Pseudomonadati > Pseudomonadota > Betaproteobacteria > Burkholderiales > Burkholderiaceae > Burkholderia > Burkholderia plantarii. Next base: position 2,828,284 of record NZ_CP007213.1, read on the forward strand.
CGGCGCTCTACTGCTCGTTCTACGCGACCTACCGCGGCTGCTTCGGCGTGCAGGAGCCGGGCAGCCCGGCCGTGCCGCCCGCGCGCTGAGCGCGGCGCGCCTCACGCTCCCGGTCCACGCGCCGGCGCCGGGTTTCCCGGCGCCGCGCTCGCCAGCCGACGCAGTTCGGTGCAGAATCATTAGCGTGCAAGTTTTTTGTGCCTGAACGACAGGCCTTCGCTCATGAACGATCTCCCCGCCGTCCCCACCACGCTCGACGAGCAGCTCTGCTTCGCGCTCTATTCGACCTCGCTCGCGATGACGAAAGCGTACAAGCCGTTGCTCGAGCGGCTCTCGCTGACCTATCCGCAATACCTGACGATGCTCGTGCTCTGGGAAACCGACGACATCGCGGTCAAGGACATCGCCGCGCGCCTGAACCTCGACTCGGCCACCGTCACGCCGCTCCTGAAGCGGCTCGAGGCGCTCGGCTATCTCGAACGGGTACGCGGCACGGCCGACGAGCGCCTGGTCCACGCGCGGCTGACGCCGGCAGGCGCCGCGCTGCGCCAGGCAGCGCGCTCGGTGCCGACCGAACTCTTTTGCGCGATGCAGCAAACACCGGACTTCCTGATCCGCCTGCGCGAGGAATTACGGCAACTGCGCGACGCGCTGAAGGACCACAACGGCGACTGAACGGCGAACCGGGCCGGCTCCGAAACGGGCTCGGCCAAGAGTTCGCCATGCGTCATCGCAATTTCATTTGCACACTAATCATTTGTTCGATATATTTTAGTCGTGGCAGGCGAATCCAGGCAAGGCAACCGATTCGTCGCGCCAGTTCCCCTATCGACATGAACAGGAGTCCACCATGAACATCCTCTACCAGACGAGCGCAACGAGCACGGGCGGCCGCGACGGCCGGGCGGTTTCGGCAGACAACAAGCTGGACGTGAAGCTGGCGGCGCCGCGCGAACTCGGCGGCACGGGCGCGGAAGGCACGAACCCGGAGCAGCTGTTCGCCGCCGGTTATTCGGCCTGCTTCCTGAGCGCGATGAAATTCGTCGCCGGCCAGACGAAGCAGACGCTGCCGGCCGATACGACGGTGACGGGGCAAGTGGGGATCGGCCCGAACGACCAGGGCGGCTTCGGGCTCGACGTCGAGCTGCGCATCTCGCTGCCTGGTCTCGAGCCGGAAGCGGCGAAGGCGCTCGTCGACAAGGCGCACGAGGTGTGTCCGTACTCGAACGCGACGCGCAACAACGTGCCGGTGCGACTCGTGATCGCGTAAGGCCGCCGGCGGGCACGGCGCCCGAGTCGACCCGGGTGCCGCGACGCAACCGCCGCCGGGCGAGAGAGACGTGCAGGACGCGCAGCACGCAAGGCAAAGGCGTGGCGACCGAAAGGTCACCACGCCTTTTTTTGTCGGCGGACAATGCCGCCGGAATCAGGCTTGCCGGACGAATCCGGCCGCGCGGAACTCAGCGCGCTGCCATCCACGAAGGCGCGCGGCGCGCGGCATCGTGATCGAGCTTGCGGATGCGAAATTCGAGATCGTACAGATCGGTCGCGTCGGCCAGATAGGCGTCGGCGCGCTCTTTCGCGATCTGCTCGGAGGATTTCGTCAGGAACAGGAACAGGCGGCTCAGCAAGTACATCATACGAACTCTCCAATCCAAGGGTTATCGCTTAGGTATTAACCCGGATTATAGGGAAAACCCGTAGGGGCCGCCAGCGTTTCAAAAATACTGGTCAGATTGTCGCAGCTTGCCGTTGTTTGTCCGCGAAAAAGCCCCAGATCATCGCGCTCGCGTCGGGACCGGTCGAGGCATGGAACGGCACGGTGTCGTCGCCGCCGGCCCAGGCGTGGTCGAGCCCGGCGACGTGGCAGACTCGTACCACCGGCCTGCCACCGCGCCGGTAGTCGACCAGTTGCGTGTCGTCCGCCAGCGTGTCGATCCGCTCGACGCCGCACGGTTCGCCGTCGGCGTCGGCCAGGCCGTTCAGGCGCAGGAATTCGATCGCGAGATGGCCGGCGTTGGCCGGCGACACCACCGAATCGTCGTCGCCATGCACGATCAGCGCCGGCATCCCCGGGTAGGTGCCGGGCGCGGCGTAGCTGTCGGCAAGCGCCGCCGGCGCGCGATGCAGGCCGCGGCGCATCACGTCCATCGCGGTGATGCCCGAATGCGCGTCGCCGAAGGCCGGCCCCGAATGCAGCGCAATCGCTGCGAACCGCTCGGGGAAATGCAGCGCCAGCAGCGTCGCCAGCCCGGCGCCGGCGGACAGGCCGGCCACGTAGACGCGCGAGGCATCGAAATGGCGCGCCGCCGCCAGCGTATCAACCAGGTCGACCACCGCACGCGCCTCGCCGCGTCCGCCGCGCTCGGTATCGTCGTACCAGTGCCAGCAGCCATGCGAATGCGCCTGGATCGACTGCTCGGGATAGAGCACCGCGAACCCATGGCGATCGGCCAGCAGGTTCATCCGCGTGCCCTGCGCGAACTGCCCCGCATCCTGTTTGCAGCCATGCAGCATCACGACGAGCGGTGCCCCCTCGGGCAGCCCGTCCGGCACGTAGAGCGCGTAGCCGAGATGGCTCACGAAGCGCCCGACCACGAACGGCAGCGGGTGATCGCCTCGCGACCACTCGCCCCTCGCCCAGGCGGCCGCGCGCGGCCGCACGCGCGATTCGCGCGACGGATGGGGCCGGGCCCCGGCGTCGGCCGCGCGGGGCGGGTGGGCTTCAGTGGCGGGAGGGGCGGAAAAGATCGCGTCCGCGATGCCGGCCGGCAGCCGCGGCGTTGGCGTACGCAGCATTTTCTTCATACCGCCCAGCCACAGTTTGGTCAGACTCTTGGTCATCAGTGGGGCTCGCAGTCGAATCGGGGCATGACAATATGCCGCCGGGATGATTTTGTGCATTGCACAATAACATCATTTTCGAAGCTTTACCGGGGGCGCGATCATGACAGCCCGCGCGGCGAGCCCGGTATACTGCGCGAGTGACAGCCGCCTGCCGTGCGCCGTCGCCCTGGCCGGGCGACACGCGCCGGCTCCGTTTTCCGCCCGACCTGGCCGCCGATTCCCGATGTACGACCTGCCGCTTCGCCTCTGGAACTGGATCACCTACTTCGGTAGCGCCGGCATTACGCTGCCGCTCGCCGCGACGCTGGCCGTCTGGCTCGCGCTCGGCTATTCGGCCCGCCTCGCGTTGACCTGGCTCGGCGTGCTCGGCGTGGCCATCTCGGCGGTCGCGCTGACCAAGATCGCGTTCCTCGGCTGGGGCATCGGCATCCGCGCCTGGGATTTCACCGGCTTCAGCGGCCATTCGATGCTGTCCACCTCGGTCTATCCGGTCGCGATGCTGATCGCGCTCACGCGCGCCCATCCCGCGCTACGCGCGACCGGCGTCGCGTTCGGGCTCGCGCTCGGCGTGGCCGTTTCGCTGTCGCGCGTGGTGCTGTCCGCGCATTCGCCGTCCGAGGCGATCACCGGCTGCGTGGTCGGCGCGCTCGCGGCGCTGTCGTTCGTGCTGATCGCCTGGCGCGCGCAGCCGCACCGCTGGTCGGTGCCGGCCGTGGTGGCCAGCCTCGCGATCGTCACCATCACGCTGCACGGCATTCCGGTGCCGTCGCAGCGCTGGGTCACCCAGGTGGCCCTGAAGGTATCGGGCCATGAGCGCCCCTACGTGCGGGCGCGCTGGAAGGCGAACCCGAACTACCGGCCGATGTCGCGGCCGACCTCTACCACGCTCGACCCGAACGCGCCGCTGCATCGCATCTGAGTGGCGGCGCCGCGGCCGCTTCTCTCGCCATCGCGTACGTCACCGCCGCCCGCCTCGTGCGGCGCGAATCTTCGGCCGCCACAGGCGGCGCAATTGCGCTTCGGCCGCGATCGCCGCGTAGCGCTGTGCCGCCGCACCGTAGCCGCGCGCGAAACCGAGCTGCTCGGGCGGCGCGGACAAGCGTTCGAGATGGTGCAGCGCGACCTGCGCGTCGTTCGCGTCGCCGAGCGTGCCCTGCACGCGCGACACGCGCTTGACGAGCTTGTCGCGCGTACTGCGCGAGGAGATCGAGGCGAAGAACTCGAGCGCGTAGCGCAGCCGTTTCGCGTCGATGCGCACGCGGTGGCGCTCGGCCGGATCGAGGCTGGTCAGCTTCGGCGCGCCGTAGAGCCGCGCGAACAGGCGGTCGACGCGCTTCGTCGCGTGCCGCCTCAGCGAACGGCGCTGCTTGCGCGTGGCGTCGTCGTCGGAGCCCAGCGACAGCACGCAGAGCCATTCGATCCAGCCGAGCACGAGCCGCGCGTAGCGCGACGACGCCACCGCCTGCCGCAGCTCGCCGCGCGCGATGTCGCGCTGCCGGGCCGCGGCGTCGAGCGTCGCGGCCCAGCCCGGCGCCCCGGCGATGTCGGTATCGGCCCCGGCCAGCCCGGGCAGCGTTTCGCTGACGCTGACGTCCCAGTCGCGCACCACGCCCAGCTGCGTGCCGAGCCACTTCATGTCGGCCGCGAACGCGTCGCGATAGGTCTCGTCGGTGAAATCCTCGAACAGCCGCATCAGCGTGCGCAGGCGGCGCAGCGCGACACGCATCTGATGGACGTATTCGGGATCGTTGCTGTCGCGCACGCCGGCATCGTTGCCGAGCCATTGCGCGGCCACGTTCGTGCCGAGCACGAACAGCGCCTCGCGCTGCGTATGCAGCCGGCCGAGCTCGATCGAGGCCGCGTAGCCCGGGCCGTCGTCGTGATCGGGCAGGCGGCCGGCGCAGGCCAGATCGACGAGCGAGGCGGGCTTTAGGAACGCCGGCCCCGCGCCGCTCAGCTCGCGCGCCGCGTCGAACAGCGCGTGCAGCGCGGCGATGCGGCCGGCGGCATCGCCGGGATCGGCCACCGCGAGACGCAGCTCGCAGTGGCGGCCGGCGCCGGCGGTGGTGCGCCAGGTCAGGTCGTCGAGCGTCAGTTCGACGGGTGCGCGGTCGCCGCGCTGCCAGCGGCCGCGGCGGCGCTCGCATTCGAAGCGGAAGGACGCGCGCGCGGGAGCGGCGGCAGGTTCGGTGGATGGCGTGGGTGAGGGTTCGGCCGGCGCGTCGCCGCCTTCGATCGCGGCGGGGACGGTCCGCGCCGCCCCGGCTTCCGCGCGCTCGGCCATCACCGCCGCCGCCACGGATGGGCCGCCGGCTTCGTCGGCCGGTGCCTCGATCTCGCAACCGTGGACCGCGCCGTCGGCCAGCGCACGACGTATCCGGCTCGCCCGTTCATCCTCCTTGTGATCGTCCGCGCCATCGCCGTCGGCTCGACCTCCGGCGGTGCCGCTCGACGGCAGGTCGAGCCGATCGCGCACCGCCACGCCCGGCGCGAACGCCGTCGCGTGCACGGCCATCGTCGATTCCCCCGAAACGCCCGCCTCGTGCCACGCGATCCAGCCGGCCGCGTCCGGCACGGCGTCGGCCAGCGCGAGCGAGCGGATCGTCACGCGTTCGTGCCCGCGCTTCATCCGCACCGGTGGACAGATCCGCCATGCGCGCACCAGCTCCGCGCCGAAGTCGCGTACCGCGCGGGCGGCGCCACGCCTTCGGGAAGCCGGCACGCCGCCTCCCGGCAGCGGCAGCCCGAGCACGATTTCGAGGACACGCGTCATGTCACCTCCGTTTGCCGGCCCGCCCGTCACACCCGTGCAACCGCCGGCGGCCGTCGATGCCGTCCATGGTACACGGCACGCGCCGGTGCGCCCGCCCGCGCGCCGCGCGCCATGCAGGCCCGTCAAGCCGCCGCTGGCGCGAGGCGCGAGACCGGCGGCGGGACGCGGCGCGCGCGCCCCGCGAAGCCGGCGCGGGCGCGGTCAGCCGACGCGCGGACCGGCACCGGGCGCCCTCGGCAAGCCGCCGCGGGACACGGCGATCGCGTCGCCCGGCCAGCGGCGCGCCCGCCCGCACCGCCGCGGCCGACGCCTTTGCGCCAGTTCACGACGGCCCTCCCCGCCTGGGCATACACTGTCGCGCTTTCCTTTTCCTTTCCATTCCGGTTTTCCGATGACGCCTGCCGCCCGCCAACACCTCCGCGCGAACCTGCTGATGCTCGGCGCCGCCGCGATCTGGGGCTCGGCCTTCGTCGCGCAGCGACTCAGCCTGGCCGTGATCGGCCCGTTTCTCTACACCGGCCTGCGCTTCCTGCTCGGCGCGCTGGTGCTGGTGCCGCTGCTGCTCGCGAGGGCGCCGGCACGCGCGGAACTCGCCGCGCTCGCGCGGCGTCCGGCCGGGCTCATGCCGGGACTGCTGCTCGGCTCGCTGCTGGCCGTGTCGATCTCGCTTCAGCAGATCGGCCTGCAATACACGAGGATCGCCAACGCCGGCTTCATCAGCTCGCTCTACGTCGTGCTGGTGCCGCTGATCGGCGTGCTGCTGCGGCACCGGGCCGGCTTCGGCACCTGGTTCGGCGCGACGCTAGCGGCCATCGGCCTCTATTTCCTCAGCGTCGACGAGCATTTCACGGTGATGCTCGGCGACGGCTTCCAGCTCGCCTGCGCGGCGCTGATCGCGGTCCACGTGATCGCGGTCGGCCATTTCGTGCGGCGCCACGATCCGCTCGTGCTGGCATTCCAGCAGTTCGCGGTCTGCGGCCTGCTGTGCGGCGCGCTCGGCCTCGGCCTCGAAACGCTCGATGCGGCCACGCTCAGGCACGCGCTGCCCACGCTGCTGTATGGCGGCCTGCTGTCGGTGGGCGTCGGCTATACGCTGCAGGTGGTCGCGCAGCGCAACGCGGCGCCCGCGCACGCGGCCGTGATCTTCAGCATGGAAGGCGTGTTCGCGGCGATCGCAGGCTGGGCCGCGCTCGGCGAGACGCTGGGCCCGCGCGCGCTGATCGGCTGCGCGCTGATGCTGGCCGGCCTGCTCGCCTGCCAGCTGCTGCCGAACCGCGCAGACCGCGCTGCCGCGCGCGAAAGCCCGCAACTGCCGGCCTGACGGCGGCTCGCGTCGGGCCGCGCGACGGTTCGCCATCCGGTCCCTATAATGGCGGTTCCACCATCCTCCTCACGTCCGCCTCGTGACCCTGTCCCACGACGATCCCGCCGCCGCCCTGCTGCGCGAGCGCGCCGCCCGCTACGTCACGGAAAACGCGCTGTTCGCACGCGAGCAGGCCCTGTCGGTCGCCTCGCACGACCTGCGCAGCCCGCTCAACGCGATGCACAGCTGGGCCTACGTGCTCGAACGCCAGCTGCCGCCCGGCGACGCGGCGCTGCAACGCGCGCTCGACGGCATCCGGATCGGCATCGAACAGCAGACGAAGCTGATCGGCGCGGCGCTCGACGCGCCGCGCGCCGATACGCGCACGCTCGCGCTCGCCCATCAAAGCTGCGCGCTGGCGCCGCTCGTCGACGAGGTCGCGGCGCTGGCGCGCGTGGCGCTCGGCGATGCGCGCGCTGTCGATCTCGCGACCGCGCTGGAAGCCGCGCCCGACGCGTCGCTGAACGCCGATCGCGAGCGGCTCGCGCAGACGCTGTGGTCGATGACGGTGTTCGCGATCGAGGCCGGCGCGCCCGGCGCGGCCGTCACGCTCGCCTGCGACGCGCGGCGCGCGGCCGACACGGTCAGTTTCGAGGTCAGCTTCACGCCGGAGCCGGCCGCGCTGGTCGAGCCCTCGCTGCCGCACGCGCTCGACAGCGGCGCGCGGCGCGAGGCGCTGCTCGAACGCGACGCGCGCCGCCCGCCCTGGGCGCTCGCGCTCTGCCATCGCGTCGCGCTCGCGCACGGCGGCAGCTTCACGCCGCCCGTGCTCGAAGCCGGCAGCGCCGCGCGCATCGTGCTGACGCTGCCGCGCACGGCCACCGCGTGAGGATTTTTCCGAACGGCGAACTTTACGTTCACCTTTCCACCTCTATACTGACGCTTCCCTTATTTCCGGAGTTGCTGCGTTGACACAGATCATCGCGCTGATCAGCGCGTTGCTGCTGGTAGCCCTGAACGGATTTTTCGTCGCCGCCGAGTTCGGTCTCGTCAAGCTGCGCGCGACGCGCGTGAAAACGCTGGCGCGCCAGCACGGCGTGCGCGGCCGCATCCTGCGCATCGTGCATGCGCGGCTCGACGCCTACCTGTCGGCCTGCCAGCTCGGCATCACGCTCGCCTCGCTCGGCCTCGGCTGGATCGGCGAGCCGGCCTTCGCCGAGATCCTCTCGCCGCTGCTCGACGCGCTCGGCATCCACTCCGTCGAACTGGTCCACGGCATCTCGCTGGTGTTCGCGTTCTCGGTGATCTCGTTCCTGCACATCGTGGTCGGCGAACTCGCACCGAAATCGATGGCGATCCGCCAGCCCGAGCAGGTCGGCCTGTGGCTCGCGCTGCCGCTCTATGCGTTCTACTGGCTGATGTATCCGGCGATCTGGGTGCTCAACACGAGCGCCAACGCGGTGCTGCGCATCGTCGGCCTGACGGCTGAGCACGGCGGCGACTCGCACTACTCCACCGACGAGCTGAAACTGATCCTGCGCAGCCGCCGCAACGCGGCGAGCACCTCGAAGGCGCCGATCGCGGCCTACAGCCGGGACGAGTGGAACACGCTCGCGCATTCGCTCGATTTCACCTCGATGACGGTCTCGGACCTGATGCGCCCGGCCAACGAGATGGTCGGCCTGCGCCGCGACCTGCCGCTCGTCGACAACATGGCGGTGGTCGCGCGCCACCGCTTCAGCCGCTATCCGCTGTTCACCGACGCCTCGCGCGAGCACGTGTCCGGCCTGATCCACCTGAAGGACCTGCTGCTCGCGCGCCACGCGGGCGCCGCGCTCGAGGACCTGTCCGACTACGTGCGCCCGGCGCAGTACGTGAAGCCCGACATGCCCGCGCTCGAACTGTTCCGGCGCTTTCGCAAGGGCGCGCCGCATTTCGCGCTGGTCGGCAACAAGCACGAGAAGCCGATCGGCTTCCTCACGCTCGACAACCTGCTCGGCGCGCTGGTAGGCCAGATCCACGACGAATTCCGCCAGGGCGACGCCGACTGGGCGCGCCTCGACGACGGCACGCTGATGGGCAAGGGCAGCCTGCCCGTGGTGTCGCTCGAACAGGCGCTCGGCATCGACATCGACGAAGGCCGCGCCGAATCGGTGGGCGGCCTCGTGATCCAGGCGCTCGGCGACCTGCCCACCGAGGGCCAGCGCGTGTCGTTCGAGCGCTTCGACGTGGTGGTCAAGAAGATGAACGGGCCGCGCATCGTGCTGGTGCGCGTCTATCCGAAAGCATTCAAGGAAGCCGACGAGTAGGCGCGGCGTTCCCGCCTGTTTGTCCCTCACGCCCGCGCGGGGCAAGGCCATCGCGCGCGGGCGTGCCGTTTCACCCAGGTGTCGGTCCGCTCAGGCGCCGCGCACCATCTCGCCCGTGATCCAGTCGATCACCGACGCGTGCTTCGGCTGCCAGCCGAGCAGGCGCCGGGCGCGCTCGCCGCGCACGCGGCTGTTCGAGCCGAGCCCGTAGTTCGCCATCTCGTAGCCCCATTCCGCCTCGGCCTCGGCAAGCGGCCAGTCCTCGGCCGCGCCGAGCCCCATCGCGGTCGCGATCGCGGCCGACATGTCGCGAAACGCGGCCTCGCCGTTCTCGATGAAGTAGAACGTGCCGTCGGCCGGCGTGCGTTCGAGCGCGAGCCGGTAGACCTCGACCACGTCGTCGATGTGAACGTTCGACCAGATGTTGCGGCCCGGGCCGACGTGGCGCACCACGCCACTCTTCTGCGCCTGCCGTACCAGCCGCGGCAGCTGCACGCTCTCGCGCGGCAGCCCGCGGCCATGGCCGTAGATCAGCGTGTTGCAGAGCACGGCAGGGCGAATCCCCGCCTGCGCGGCGCCCAGCACGAGCCGGTCGATCGCCACGCGCGGCGCCTTGTCGGCGGTCGGCTCGGGCAGCGCGTCCTCGTGGTAGACCTGCTCGCCGGCTTCGCCGCCCGACGCGTCGCCGACGATGCTCGATCCGCTCGTATGCAGCAGCACCTTGCCGGAATCGCGCAGGCCCTCGATCAGCGCCTCGACCGCGCCGCGATGGTCGCTGTCGGCCGCGTTGATCACGGCGTCGGCCGCCTGCGCCTCGCGCACCAGCAGCGCGCGGTCGTCGAGCGAGCCGACACGCGGCTCGACGCCGATCGCGCGCAGTTCCGCGGCCTGCTGCTCGCGCCGCACCAGCCCGCCCACGCGATGGCCGTCGGCGGCAAGCCCCGCCGCGATCGAACCGCCGATGAAACCGCCCGCTCCCGTGATGAAGATCTTCATGCTGGACTCCTTGTCCGATTCGTTGGGTGACGGCCAGTGTGAGGGCGGACGAGGCGCGCAAAAACCATGTTAGGCTCAAGTCATTCTTGAATCCGGATCAACAATGAAGACGTCGACCGAAGAGTTGCAGACCTTCGTCGCGATCATCGACAGCGGCTCGATCACGGCCGCCGCCGAGCAGCTCGGGCAGACCGTGTCGGGCGTGAGCCGCGCGCTGAACCGCCTCGAGCGCAAGCTCGGCGTGACGCTGCTGCGCCGCACGACGCGCAGTTCGCAGCTGACCGACGAGGGCGAACTGCTGCTGGCGCGTGCGCGCGACATCCTGCAATCGGTGGAGGAAGCGGAGACGGCGGTCTCGCTCGGCCGCGTCAAGCCGGCCGGCAAGCTGCGCGTGGACGCGGCCACGCCGTTTATGCTGCATGCGATCGTCCCGCATCTGCCGGTATTCACGGCGCGCTACCCCGACATCGAACTCGAACTGACCAACAACGAACGGTTCGTCGACCTGATCGAGCAGCGCATCGACATCGCGATCCGGATCGGCGCGCTGCCCGATTCGACGCTGCATGCGCGAGCGCTCGGTTCGAGCCCGCTGCACGTGCTGGCGAGCCCCGCCTATCTGGCCGCCCACGGCACGCCGCGCAGCGTGGCCGACCTGGCCGCGCATCGGCTGCTCGGCTTCAGCGATATCGAGGCGCTGAACCGCTGGCCGCTGCGCCGGCGCGCGGGCGACGGCGGCAAGCGAGACGACGACGGCGCGGGCCTGACGATCGATCCCGCGCATACGGCCTCCAGCGGCGAGACGCTACGGCATCTCGGGCTCGCGGGGGTCGGCATCGTCTGCCTGTCCGATTTCATGACGGCGGCCGACATCGCCGAGGGGCGGCTCGTGCCGCTGCTCGCCGAGCTGATGACGGACTACCGGCAGCCCGTCAACGCCGTCTACTACCGGCACGCGGCGCTGACGGGCCGTGTGCAGGGTTTCCTCGATTTCCTGAGCCAGCATGTGCGGCTCTGAACCCGTGCCGACGATGCCCGCGCTACCGCCCTTCTACCTGATCACGCCCGAGCCGGCCTCGGACGCGCGTGCCGATCTCGACGCGTTCGTCGCGCGGCTCGACGCGGCGTTCGCGACCGGCATCGCGCTCGTGCAGCTGCGCGTGAAGACGCTCGATGCCGACCGTTACGCGGCGCTCGCGGCGCGCGTGATCGGCCGCGCGCGGGCAGCCGGCGCGCGCGTGATCTGCAATGGTTCGATCGCGCCGGAGGCGGCGCGCGCGCTCGGCGCGGCCGGCGTCCATCTCGGCCACGCGGCGCTCGTTGCCGCCGCGGCGCGGCCGGTGGCGGCCGACCTGCTGCTGTCGGCCGCCTGCCACGATCGCGAATCGCTGCGCCATGCGGACCGGATCGGCACCGATCTCGCCACGCTGTCGCCGGTGAAACCGACGCTGTCGCATCCGGGCGCCCCGGTGCTGGGCTGGGAGCGCTTCGCCGAGTGCGTGGCCGGCACGCGGCTGGCCGTCTATGCGCTCGGCGGCATGACGCGCGACGACCTGCCGATCGCGCGCATGCATGGCGCGCACGGCATCGCGGGCATCCGGGGAATGGTGGAGGGATAACGCGCGGCGGCAGGCCGGAGTGGATCGTTCGTCATGCCGACTGGATTTCGCCGCCTCAAGCCCGATCGCAGCCCGGCGCGCGAACGAGCGGCGAACGAGCGGCGAACGAACGGCCTTCGAATCGCGGCACCGCCGCCGCGCCCGACGCGCGCGGCGGCGGCCGGCGTTCAGGCATCGAACGCCGCCGCGCCGGCACCGGCACCACCCTGCGACAGATATCGCGCGCCGTGCGACAGCGCATAGCGATTGACGTCGCCCGTGACCCAGGCGACGAGCGAGAACGGCGGCAGCTCGCCGAACAGCACGCGGTCGCGCGCGCGCGGCGGCGTCTCGAACACGATCGTCCCGCCCGGCAGCCGGTCGAACGCCAGCGGTTCCGGCGACAGGTTCAGCGCGAGGCTCAGCACCTCGCCGTCGCCGAGCCGCCAGACGGCCACGAGCGCATCGGCCTCGCCGCCATCGGCCACGCGCAGCAGATCCGCCGATTGCGGCCGTGAATCGATCAGGCGCGGCGCGATCAGCTTGGCGCGCACGGCCAGCGCCGACTGCACGAAGCGCTGGCTGGCCGCGTCGGGCGCCGCCTCGTCGAACACGAGCGGAATCTGCGGCGTAAGCAGCGACAGCGCGAGCGCCGCGAGCCCGGCCTCGCGCGTCGCCGCGGTTGGCCGGCTGGCGCCGTCGGACAGCACCAGCGAGGTCATCGGCAGGCCGCCGTCCCAGCCGCCGCCGGCCTCGCCGCCGCCCGGGCGCTGATAGGCCGAACCGTCGGCCGTCAGCGCCCGGGCCAGCGTATGGATGGTCTGGCGCGTCGAGATCGCCTCGCGATACGGATAGGCGGCACGACCCGTCAGCCGGTGCAGCGCACGCTCGCCGCATTCGTTCCACTGCGCGTCGAAGTGCGTGTCGGCGAGATGCGAGGGATTGCGCTCGCTGCCGAGCACCAGATGCACGAGCCGTTCGCTCGGCACCGCCGCGCGCACGCGGTCGGCGATCTCGCGCAGGCCCGCGTTGCCGATCCGGTCGGCCGCGCGCAGCCGCAGGCCGTCGCAGCGATATTCCTCGATCCAGTACAGCGCGTTGTCGCAGAAGAAGTCGCAGACCTCGGGATGGTCGAGCGCGAGCGGCGCGTGGTGCGGGTCGTCGCGCGTCTGGAAGAACGGCGCCGCGTAGCGGCGCAGCGCTTCGCTGCCGCCGCCGAAGCGCGCGTAATCGAGATCGAGCAGCACCGCGAGGCCGAGCCCGTGCGCGTCGTCGATCAGCGCCTTCAACGCGTTCGGGCCGCCGTAGGCGGCGATCGGCGCGAACGGCAGGCTGTCCTGCGCGGGGTCCGTCGAGGCCAGCAGTTCGAGCGCCGTCACGCCGAGCCGCGCGAGCTGCGGCAGGCGGCGGCGTACCTGCTCGTAGCCGCCGATCGCGTCGGGCCGGATCGCATAGAGCGCGATCTCCTCCCAGGGCCGCCCGCACCACGACGTGTTGCGCCACACGAATGCGCGCGGGTCGATCACCTCGCTCGCCGCCTCGATGCCGTCGGGCTGCGAGCGCGACGCGGGATCGGGAATCACGAGCGCCGCGTCGAGCCGGTAGCGATAGCGCGTGCCCGGCCCGCACTCGACGAAGGTCTCGAACCAGCCGGCGCCGGCATGCGCCATCTCGATGGCCGGCTCGGCCGCGCCGTCCACGCCGAACTCGAGCCGCACCTCGGCACTGTCCGGTGCCCACAGACGGAAATGGGTGCGCAGCGTGGCCGCGGCGGCGCTGCACGGCTGCGCGCCGAACGCGAGGCAGTGCGTGTAGCGGTGTGAGTAAGGGTCGAGCGGGCAATCGGACATCGGTGCGCTCCTTGTCGGGTCTCGGGTCGGAGGCATGGCCGGCACTCGCAAACGTCGTGCCGGGCGCTAGGGATAACCAGTATGCGCCGAATCATCTGGCGGTGCGAGTGCCGGACACCGCTTTTAAATACGTCTCGACCCCGGCCGTCAGCGCCTCATCGAGCACGCGTGGACGCGCCAACGACGGCGCTGCTCGATCGCCTGCTCCGCTCGCGCGCTCGTGAAGACCGCGCCATGCATCGCGCCGTCATCATCGCGACCGGCGCTGCGTGCGATCCCACATCACGCCGTTTCGTGCTATCCGCGCGGCACGGTTTTCGCTACGATGGCTGCCCGTCCTTTCGGTGCGCGCCCATGTCCGATTCTCCCCGCATCCTGCTCGTCCACGGCTTGACCGGCCATCTGCACGCGCCCGCGCTGCTCGAGGCACTGCGGCCCGCCACCGTCGTCGCGCCCGATCTGCTCGGCTACGGCGCCTGCACCGATGTCGATCCCGTCTCGATCACGCTCGCCGCGCAGGTCGACGTGCTGCGCGAGGCGATCGACGAGGCCGCGGGGCCGGCCGATCGCTGGCTCGTCGTCGGGCATTCGGTGGGCGGCGCGATCGCGCATCTGTTCGCGGCGAAGTATCCCGACCGCGTCGAGGGCGTGGTCAGCGTCGAGGGCAACTTCACGCTCGACGACGCGTTCTGGTCGCAGCGCCTCGCCTCGATGCCGCTCAAGGAAATCGAGGCGCATCTGCAGCGCGACCTCGCCGATCCGGCCAGCTGGCTCGCGCGCGCCGGGCTGCGCACCGACGCCGCGCTGATCGCCGCGGCGGCCGACCAGCTCGCGTTCCAGCCCGCCAGCACCCTGCAGCGCATGGCCATCTCGGTGGTCGAGACGACCGGCGCGCCGGCCTACCTGCAACGCGTCGCCGGCTGGCTCGACAAGGTGCCACTGCATCTGCTCGCGGGCGAACGCTCGGCGCGCGACTGGCACGTGCCGGACTGGCTGCGCCCGCGCGCGAAAAGCGATCGCATGCTGGCGGGCCGCGGCCACATGATGATGATCGAGGACCCGCGCCAGTTCGCGAACGCGATCCTCGACATCGCGCTGGCGCGCTGACGCGCCGCCCGGGCGTTCGACGGGCTCGACGGCGCCCGTGCATCCCTCGGGCGTGGGCGTCGTCCGCCTGCATCGGCGGGGACCACGCTGCCCTCGGGATCGGTGCCGTCGCGGAGCCGATGGCGGAAGCCGTCGTGGCACCGGATCACGCGCATCGGGACGCCGGCCCGCACCAGCACGGCATGGCGCGCCTCGATGTCGTCGTCGACGCGGAACACGAACTTCGCGTTCGATCCGGCTCCGGCCACGCCGCCGGCGGCATGCCGGTACGGCTTGCCGGCCCGATGCAGCGCGTGTTCGATCCCGCCGGCATCGAGCACGCCCCGTTCGCCGGCGATGACCTCGATCGTCGGCAGTCCAAAGTGGGTTTGGTAGAAAACCTTCAACCGGGTCGCGTCGTCCGTGTATAGAATCACCCGGGTCGTCGGCAGCGGCATCGGCAGGTCTCGCCGCGGTGGAGGCGCGAATGCGCCGGGCGGCTCGCGCGGTGGAAGGTTCACCGGCAGGATACCCGCCGCGCCGCCGGCCGCTCGCCGCGGGTCACTGCCGCTCGCGGCACGCGCCGATGCGAACGCCGCTCCGACTCGCCCACCGTCCCGCTCACCGTCCCGCTCACCGACAGGCCCATGCTGACCGTCCACCATCTCAACAATTCCCGCTCGCAGCGCGTGCTGTGGCTGCTCGAAGAACTCGGCGTGCCCTACGAGCTGAAGCGCTACGAACGCGATCCGAAGACGATGCTCGCGCCGCCCGCGCTGCGCAGCGTGCATCCGCTCGGCAAGTCGCCGGTGCTGACCGACGACGGCGAGACCATCGCCGAATCGGGCGCGATCATCGAATACCTGCTCGAACGCTACGACACCGGTTCGCGCTTCGCTCCCGCGCCCGGCACGCCCGAGCGGCGGCGCTTCACCTACTGGCTGCACTACGCGGAAGGCTCGGCGATGCCGCCGCTGCTGCTCAAGCTGGTGGCGATGCGGATCGCCCAGGCGCCGATGCCGTTCTTCGCAAAGCCGATCGCGCGCAAGATCGCGGCGACGCTGCAGTCGAGCTTCGTCGATCCGCAACTGAGGCTGCATCTCGGCTATATCGAGGAATCGCTGCGCGCCACGGGCTGGTTCGTCGGCGACGCGTTCAGCGCCGCCGACGTGCAGATGAGCTTCCCGCTGGAGGCGGCCGCCTCGCGCGCCGATACCGTCGCGCAACTGCCGGCGATCCGGGCGTTCCTTGAACGGATCCATGCGCGGCCGGCCTACCATCGCGCGCTGGCGCGCGGCGGTCCCTACGACATGGCACGCTGAGGCGAAACACGACCGGCGGCGGACACGGCGCGGCGGCGGCGCGGAACCCGCTAGCTGCCGAGCAGCCCCGCCGCGACGTTGATCGACAGGCCGAGCACGGCCATGTTGAAGTAGAACGACAGGATCGACTGCGCGAGCCCCGCGCGCCGGATCGAGCGGCTGTTCAGCGTCACGTCCGAGGTCTGCGAGGCCACCGCGATCGTGAACGAGAAATAGAGGAAATCCCAGTAATCGGGCGTGAGATCGCGATCGGGGAACTGCAGCGCGCGCGCCTCCTTCGGCGACTGGTAGTAGAGCCGCGCGTAATGCAGCGTGAAGATGGTCGGGATCAGGAACCACGCGCCGAACAGCGTCGCGCCCGTCACCGCGTAATGCTCGAGGCCGGCGCGCAGCGCGAGGCTCTTCGCGCTCGCCAGCTCGACGGCGATCGCCGCCACGCTCGCCACCGTCGCGAGGCAGATGATCGTCAGCACCGTGGTCGCGCTCTCGTCCTCGCGCACCGCGATCTCGCGCACCTTGTCGTAATGCGCGCGCGACATCTGCAGCCACATCATCGCCAGATACAGCCACACCGCGAGATCCCAGCCCACCAGCGCGCGCGCGAACGGATGATGCAGGCCCGGCACGACGCAGGCGACCGCCACGCCGATCACGAGCGCGATCCACATCCGCGGGCGATTGCGCAGCAACATCGGGAGATTCTTCATCGAGCACTCCGAAAGTGAGAGGACCGCGGTCGGCCAGGTCAGCCGATCTGGTTCAGTTCGAACACGGCGTCGATCGCCGTGCCGTTCCAGCTGTATTCGAGATAAGCCGCGTGATGACAATCGCGCAGCATCGAGGTGCGGAACGCGGCGAGGCAGTCGCCGCCCGGGTCGCGTACCGACGGATAGACGAGCCCCGCGAAGCCGGCGCCGCGCACCATGCGGCCGAACGCCTGCCCGACCGAATAGTCGACCGGGTCGAGCAGCGCCGGATCGCGGCCGGGCCAGTCGCGGATGTCGGCCGCCTCGCCCTGCGCCAGCACGGTGTAGAGCCGCATCTGCTGGCGCATCGGCGCCTCGCGCGTGGCGGCGAGGAACAGGCCGGTGTGGTGGCGCGTCTCGGCGATCGCGGTCTGGCGCGAGCGCGCGCAGTAGAACACGCCGTAACTGCCGTCGGAGAAGCGGCTGCCCTGCGGGTTCAGATGCGTGAAGGCGGCCATGATCGGGCCGTAGCCGGGGCCGAAGCGGCGCTCGCCGGCGGGCACCAGGTCGAGGTGGCCGACCTCGGCGCGCACGCGGTCGTTGGTCATCGCCTCGAGCGCGTAGAGCGCCTCGAAATCGTCGGCCGACGCGACACGGTCGAACAGGTTGATGGCGGGAAAACGGGTGGGAATCACACGATAGGCGGGCGCCCAGTCGAGCCTCGAGACGGGCCAGCGGGTCGAGCAATCGGCTGAAGTCACGCCCAGCCTCCCCGCACCGCGTCCAGGTACTGCCGCACCGCGAGCAGGTCGCCGACGTTGCCGGCCAGCATGCGGTCGAGCGCGCGGCCGCCGTTGAACGGCGCGGCCTGGTTCGGCCGCTTGAGCCAGCCGTCCGCCGCCTCGGGCGGCAGCAGGATCTGCAGTGCCTTGTAGATGCCGAGCACGAGCGACAGGCGCTCCAGCGTGTCGCGCGCGAGCCGCGCCGTCTGCGGCGAGGCCTTCCATTTGAAGAAGGTCGAGCGGCCCGGCGAGCCGAGCAGCACGATCTGCTCGTCGGTCGACAGATCCCAGTCGCGAGCGATATTGAAGAACGCACGCAGGCCGGCGGCGGACATTTGCGCGGGCGTGGCGTCCGGCTGCGGAGCGGACGGAAGCGGGGTCGATACGGGTAGAGACATGGCTGTTAGTCTCAAAGTGAATTGACTAACAAGATTAGTCCATTTTCGGATGATTGCAAGGGACCGATGCCGGCGAATCGATGCGTGCGGCCGTGGAAAAGCGCCGCACGCAAATGGAGGCGGCAGATCCTTGATATGGGGACAGTATCGCGCAGACAGCAAAAACACGGTGGCGCGCGCCGATCAAATCGGGGCACATGATCGGATCGCGCGGCGGCGGCGCGGTTCCGCTGCCGGGCCCCCGGGCGGTCGGGAAAACGAAAACGGCGGCGACACTCGCCGTGTCGCCGCCGTCTGGTTCAGCCTCCGCCCCGCCTGCCCGGTGCCTTTTCCACCGTCACCGGCCGGCTCTGGCCCGATCGCACCCCGCGCGGCCGGACCGCCCGCGTGGCATGACAAATCGTGTCATCGAACCGTCGCGAGCCGCCTGGGCCGCTCGAACCGCACCGCAGCCGCTTCGGCCGCCTCAAGCCGTGCCGAGCCGCCGCCGCACCGCCGGGACCGACGGCTCGGCCCACGCGGCCTGCCGCGCCTCGTTCTCGGCCACCAGCTGCGCGACCTTCGCCAGATGATGGCGATTGTCGTGATCCCACGGATGGAAATCGGCCCGGAAGAAGCTCAGCCACTCGCGCGCGATGCGCGGGAACACGCCGTGGCGCGGACCGTACAGGAAGCGGATCACGCGCCCCATGCCGCGCACGCGGTGGTCGGCGGTGCGGTCAGCGCGGATCAGCCGCGTGTGGATCAGGAACACCGTGGGCCAGAACGTCAGCGTGGTCAGCAGGTAGGTGCCGATGCGGATCAGGTAGCGCTTCGGCCCCGGCGCCATCACCGCGTTCCAGACGTCGAACGACACCGCCTTGTGCTCGGTTTCCTCCAGCGCGTGCCAGATCCACATCTGCCGGTAGCCGTCCTCGGCGCCGTCGAGTCGCGACGGATCGTCGAGCAGCAGCCCGGCCAGCATCGCCGTGTAATGCTCGGCGGCCACCGTGTGGGCGAGCTGCATCGAATGCGGCATCACCCGCTTCATCCAGCCGAGCACCTTCCAGACGCGCTGGTCGAGCTTGCGCGCCGGCAGCCGGTTGGCCTGCAGCATCTCGTTGTATTCCACGTGCTCGCGCGTATGCATCGCCTCCTGGCCGATGAAGCCCTGCACCTGCTGCCTGAGCACGGGATCGTCGATGCGGTCGCGGTAATTGCGCACCGAATCCATGAAGAAGCGCTCGCCGGCCGGAAACAGCAGCGACAGCGCGTTGAAGAAGTGCGTGACGGCCGGCCCCTGGCCGTGCCAATCCTTGGCGCGCTCGACCGGCAGCGGAAAGCGCAGGTCCCGACGCACGGGCATGATGCCGGCCGCGACGGCGGCGGCGGACGAATCGGACATCGTCGAGGCTCCTTGCGGCACGCGACGCGTCCCGCCGCCCGGGCGGCTGGCCCGGGTCGCGGGGCGGATCGCGCGCCAAATCGATTACATTGAACAATGTAAAGATACGGCGATTCGTCGCATCCGCGCAAGTCCCGGCTTAGTGCCGTGCTTCCAAACGGCGCGTGCCGCGCGGGGGCCCGCCGGGCCTGGGCGGCAGGCCCGGCTTGAAACCGGCGAGGTCTGGGGAACGGTGTCGGGCCGGGTGGCGCGCCGTGAAAAATCGGCGGCGGCGGCAAAAATACAACGCCCGGCTCATGGGTCGAACGCCAGGCGGCTCGGCCGTGCCCGCGATCGGTGCCGGTTTGCCGGCGGCGAACCCGCGCGGCGCGCGCCGGACACGCGAACGCCACCGCCGAACGCCGGCGGCTCGCCTCGCTCGCGCGAAACCGGCGCAGCGGGCCCGCCTCCTCCGTTCGGACGGCCCCCGACATCGGCGCGGCGTCCCGCCCGGCGTCGCCCCGGTCGTGGCCCCCGCGGCGGCGCGCGCCGCCGCTCAGGCCGCCGCGGCCTCGCCCTCGACGGGCGGCACGAAGATATAGCCGCGCCCGCGCATCGTCTGGATATGGCGCGGCCGGTCGCGATCGTCCTCGATCAGCGCGCGCAGCCGGAACACCAGCACGTCGAGACCGCGCTCGGAGCGCGATTCGTCGCCGACCTGCAGCAGGCCCAGCAGCGTCGAGCGCGACAGCACCTGCAGCGGATGGCTCACGAACGCCTTCAGCAACGCGAATTCGCTGGGCCGCAGCCCCAGGTCGCGGCCGTGCTTCCTGGCGCGCCGGCCGGCGAAATCGATCTCGATCGGCCCGATCGTGCGCGGCGGCGGCACCACCATCACCCCCGCCGAGGGGCCGACCGGCCGGTGCAGGATGGTGCGGATCCGCGTCGACAGTTCGAGCAGGTTCACGGGTACGGCCAGATAGTCGTCGGCGCCGAATTCGAGCGCGACCACCTTGTCGCTGACGTCGGGCTCGTCGCCGACCACCACCACCGGCATCGTGTAGCCGGCCGCGCGCAGCTGGCGCAGCGCAGCGTAGGTGTCGGGAATCATCGGCCCGGCGCGCATCACGATCGCCGACGGGCACTCGCGCTGCACGCGCTCGACCAGGGTGGCGGCCGAATACCAGACGGACATCTCCATCCGGTGCTTGCTGAAATGCGTGCGCATGGCGTCGCGCACGGCTTCGTTCGACTCGATGACGAGAACGTTGATACTCATGGACGATCCGTTTTTATCAATGGCGTCGAGGCGGATTCAAGGCGAGACGGCGCCCGGTGGCGCCGCTGCCGCGCGACGCCGTCCGGGACGTGGCGCGAGCGGTTCGAGACTAAATCCGCAATGCGCATCAAAAATGGGGGAATTGAGGAGAAAATATGGAATCGGCCACCGTGCCGCCGCACGCCGCGCGCAAAAGACGGACAATCCGCGGCTGACCACGACGGCGCGCGGCCAGGTTTGGCCCGCGCCCGCCGGCCCGGGCCGGCCGCACCGCCCCGCCATCGCGCGCCACCACCGCCCGCCATCGCTCGCCTCGCCCATCCAGCATGAAAGTCGGACTCACGTCGAAACTGTTCCTCGCGATCCTCGTCACCTGCATCGCCGTCGCGCTGGCGATGAGCGCAGCGATGCGCTACAGCTTCGAGAGCGGCTTCGGCCGCTACCTCGTGGGGCGCGACGACGAGCTGGTGGATCGCGTGACGAAGGCGCTCGAACACGATTACGCGGAACACGGCAACTGGGCGTTCGTCACCGACCGGCCCGCCGCGTGGCAGACCTTCATGCGTTCGGTCGCGCCGATCCTGCCGCGCGCGGCGAGCGGCGCCGAGCACGCCGACGAATGGGATCCGGCGGGCTGGGGCGGCCTGGCGCCGGACGGTCGCCACGGCCCGCGCTGGCCCGGCGACGGGTTCGCCGCGCCGGACGGCGGCGGCGCGGGCTGGCCCGGCGCGGCGGGCGGGCCACCGCGCGCCGCCGGCAGGACCGAAGATCGGGGTGGTGAGCGAAGCGGCGGCCAAGGCGATGACCTGAACGGCGGCGGCAATGACGGCGGCCGGCCCGGTGCGCCGCCGCATGACGGCGCCGGCCACGACACCCAGGATGCCGCCCGCCCCGCGCCGGCCTCGACGGCCAACGCGCCCTGGCCGCCCGACGCTCGCGGCGGCACCCGTCCGGCCTGGAGGGACGGCGCGCCGCACGAGCCCGGCTGGCCGCCCGGCGCGCCCGCCTTCGCGAGCGGCGCCGTCCCGCGCGGCGGCTGGCACGGCGGCCCGCCCGGCTTCCGGCATCCGCCGCCGATCGCGCTCTACGACGCCGCCAGGCACCGCATCGCCGGCTATCCGCCGCCGCCCGACACGCCGCTGCACGCGTTGCGCGCGAACGGCGCGGTGGTCGGCTGGCTCGCCGTCGCGAAGCCGGGCGGCTTCTTCTACGAGGCCGACCGGCGCTTCCAGACCCAGCAGCTGCGCGCCACCTGGCTCATCGCGATCGCGGCCGTGCTGCTCTCGGCGCTGGTCGCGATCGTGCTGGCGCGGCGCATCCTCGCGCCGGTCCGGCGCATCGTCCACGCCACCCACGAGCTGGCCGACGGCCACTACGCGGTGCGCGTCCCCGAGCACGGCGGCGACGAGCTGGGCCGGCTCGCGGCCGACTTCAACCGGCTCGCGGCCGCGCTGGCGGCGGCCGAGCGCGCGCGCCGCGACTTCTTCGCCGACATCTCGCACGAGCTGCGCACGCCGCTGGCGGTGCTGCGCGGCGAGCTGGAAGCGCTCGAGGACGGCGTGCGCCGCCCCGATGCGGCCACCTTCGCCTCGCTGCAGGCCGAGATCGCGCTGCTCAGCAAGCTGATCGACGATCTGCACGAGCTGTCGCTGGCCGACATCGGCGCGCTCTCGTTCGAGATGATTCCGGTCGACGTCGCGCGGGTGGCCGAGATCACGGCCGAATCGTTCGGCGAGCGGTTCGGCGCGAAGCGGATCACGCTCGACGCACGGATCCCGCGCGAGCCGGTGCCGATCTCGGGCGACCCGCACCGGCTCGCGCAGCTGCTGCAGAATCTGCTGGAAAACGCGCTGCGCTACACCGACCCGGGCGGCCAGGTGCGGATCACGGTGGAGGCCGACGGCGAGCAGACCCGCGTCGACGTGCTCGACTCGCATCCGGGCGTGCCCGACGCGATGCTGCCGCGCGTGTTCGACCGGCTGTTCCGCGTGGACGTCTCGCGCAGCCGGCAGAGCGGCGGCTCGGGCCTGGGCCTCGCGCTCGGCAAGCACATCGTCGAGGCGCACGGCGGCAGCATCGCCGCGCGCCGTTCCCCGCTCGGCGGTCTCTGGATCCTGATGCGGTTCCCCTCCCTGAAGCCCGACCATGAACACTGACCGTCGCGGCCCGTCGATCCTGATCGTCGAGGACGAGCCGAAGCTCTCCGCGCTGCTCGTGGACTACCTGCATGCGGAAGGCTATGCCACCGCGATCGTCGCGGACGGCCGCGAGGTGGTGCCGCACGTGCGCGCGCATGCGCCGGCGCTGGTGCTGCTCGACCTGATGCTGCCGGGGCGCGGCGGCCTGGACATCTGCCGCGAGCTGCGTACCTTCTCGACCACGCCGGTAATCATCCTGACCGCGCGCGTGGACGAGATCGACCGGCTGCTCGGCCTCGAACTCGGCGCCGACGACTACGTCTGCAAGCCGTTCAGCCCGCGCGAGGTGGTGGCGCGCGTGAAGGCGATCCTGCGCCGCATCGACAACGCGACGAAGCCGACGCCCGGCGAGCCGGCGGCAACGCCGTTCGAGATCGATCCGGACCATCACGTCGCGCGGCTCGACGGCCGCAACCTGCACCTGACGCCGGTGGAGCTGCGCCTGCTCGCGCTGCTGGTGGACAACCCGGGGCGCATCTATTCGCGCGACTTCCTGCTGCGGCGGCTCTACGACGACCATCGCGTGGTCACCGACCGCACCGTGGACAGCCACGTGAAGAACCTGCGACGCAAGCTGCAGGCGGTGCGGCCCGAGCGCGACTTCATCCGCTCGATCTACGGCGTCGGCTATCAGTTCGAACTCGAGGGGGAAACGGACGAGGCGGCGCGGCGCGCGCCAGGCCGCTGACAGCGGCGCCCCGTCACGAGAAACCGGAACGGCGCGTCAATGCTGGCCGTTGACGACGCAAAAATCGGCCGGCACCGAGCCGCCCAACACGAGATCGACGTTCGGCAGGTCGTTGCCGTCGAGCTTGGCGAGGATCGCCGCTTCGTCCATCCCGTAGCCGTGCCAGCGCGCGGCGAGCCGCTCGACCAGCACCGCGCGCGGCACCTCGAGCATCACGGTGGTGTCGAACGCGGCGCGCAGCGGCGCCCAGGCGGCATCGTCGAGCAGCAGGTAGTTGCCCTCCACCACCACGATGCGCGCCGCCGCCGGCACGATCGCCGCGCCCGCGCGCGCGATCTCGATCTCGCGATCGAACACCGGCACGGCGACATCGCGGCCGTCGTCGGCGGCGAGCCGCGCGAGCATCGCGGCCAGGCCGTCGACGTCGAACGTATGCGGCGCGCCCTTGCGCGCGCGCTGGCCGCGCGCGTTCAGCACGCGATCGTCGTAGTGGAAGCCGTCCATCGCCAGCAGCGCCGCGTGGCCGGGCGCGCCGTCGTTGAGCGCCGCCACCAGCCGCGCGGCGAACGTGCTCTTGCCGGCGCCGGGCGGCCCCGCCACGGCCACCAGCCGGCGCGCGCCCGGCGCCGCGTCGCGCAGTTGCGCGAGCAGCGCCGCGAACCCGATCTCGCGTGTCGTGCTCATGGCAGACGGCCGCGTCCGGCCTGCCGGAGCGCCTCCCGCATGGACCTCGGCCGGGCGCGCGCGCAGCGCAGCGCGTGCGAGACCGGATCGCGCCCGTCTTCCCGGAGCTTGCGCCCGCTCGCGTGGATTGCTTCGAGCGGCTGCCCGATCGCACGCGACGAAAAGCACTCGCGCGGACTCGGCCCCGCGCGGCCCGAGCACACCGGCGCGCGGAACACCTCCGCGAAGTCGATGCTGCCCGAGCCCAGGTGGCCGCGATGCGGATCGCCGCCATGGACATCACCGAGATGCGCGCCGGTTTCGCGTATCGCCGTCATCACGTCGGATTCCTCGATGTTCATATGACACAGGGGTGCAGGTGGACTGTCACGCTCGGCCGGCCGATCCGCTCGCACGCAGCGGTTGACCACTTCGGGGCCGCGCATGATGCCGTCGCGCGCGGCGGCCCCGGCGACCCGGCCGAGGATCTCCACCGACATCGCCACGCCGGCCGCCGTGGCCGGCACGAAGTTCTTCCGGAACGCGGGGTAGAGAATACCGCAGACGTGGCGCGCGCCGCATTCGAACGCCCCGCCCGCGCATGCCGGCGGGCACGGAAACCGAAGCCGCGACGCCCGCGCCCGGCTCCCCTACAATGGCGGTTTTCCGTTCAATTCAGGAGTTGCAGATGACCGTCGTCACCACCGATTCGGGCCTCAAGTATGAAGAACTGACCGAAGGCACGGGCGCCGAGGCCAAGAGCGGCCAGTCCGTCACCGTCCACTACACGGGCTGGCTGACCGACGGCCAGAAGTTTGATTCGAGCAAGGACCGCAACGACCCGTTCGTGTTCGTGCTGGGCGGCGGCATGGTCATCAAGGGCTGGGACGAAGGCGTCCAGGGCATGAAGGTGGGCGGCACGCGCCGCCTGACGATCCCGGCCGCGCTCGGCTACGGCGCGCGCGGCGCGGGCGGCGTGATTCCGCCGAACGCCACGCTGGTGTTCGAAGTCGAGCTGCTGGCCGTCTGAGGCCGGCGCACCGGGCCGCTCCTCGCGCCTTGTCGCCGCCTCACGCGCCATCCACGATGCATCCGCACCCCGTCGCCGGTCCGTCCGTCTCGCTGCGCCGCTACGGCGTGGCCGAGGCGTCGGACCTCCACGACTTCCATCAGGTCGTGCTCGGCGTGGACGGCACGATGGTGATGGCCGTCGACGGCGTGGCCGAGCGCATCGACGGCCGGTGCGCCTGGCTGATTCCGGCCGGCGCGCGCCACGACTACGCGGGCCTCGGCCCGAATCGTCAACTGGTGCTGGATCTGCCGGTGGCCTCGCTGGCCGTGCCCGAACGGCTGTTCGACCGCGCGCGGCCGTTCGTGCTGACGCCGGCGCTCGGCGCGCTGGTGGATGAACTGGCGGGCGCGCTGGTGGACAGGGGCGCCGCGCGCGGCGCCGAAGCCGCCATGCATGCGCCGCCGCCCCGGCTCCACTGGCAGGCCGCGACGCGACTCTGCGAGGCGCTGCTCGGCACGCCGCCCGGGCGCGGCGGCGGCGCCGGCCTCGATTTCGCGCGGATCGACCGCTGGCTGCGCGCGCGGCTCGCCGAACCGCTGCGCGTGGCCGACCTGGCCGCGCATTGCGGCTTCGGCCCGCGCCGGTTCCATCAGCTGTTCGTCGAGGCGTTCGGCGAGACGCCGCATCGCTACCTGCTGAAGCTGCGGCTCGACGCGGCCGTGCTGCGGCTCGCGAATCCGGCCCACCCGCTGGCCGCGATCGCCGCCGACGTCGGCTTCGCCGACCAGAGCGCGTTCACGCACGCGTTCACGCGCCGCTTCGGCATCGCGCCGGGGCAATGGCGCGCCGGGCGGCATTGAGGCCGCGCGGCACGTCTTCAACACGCTCTCGCCATACCCGATGCTCCGCGCGCCGTCCGGCCGCGACGGGCTTTTCGCTTCCGGCCGCCGGAAATTCCCTGATGCAACGTAACGGACCGAACCACGCCCGCCGGCTGGCGCGATCAGCTCGCACTTCGTAGCATCAATCCGCGTCGGGCGGCGTCGCGTGGCCCGGCGAACGACGCGCCCGCCGAACCGAACCCGCCGCCTCAACCCGCCCGGATCGCCTCGTCATACACCTGCGCGACGCGCTTCGCGATCACGGCGTTGTCGAAGTGCTCGCGCGCGTAGCGCCGGCAGGCGTCGGCGTCGGGCAGCTTCAGCGTCCCCGACAGCGCGCCTTCGAGCCCCTCGGCGATCGCCTCGGCGCCGGTGCCGCGCAGCACGAGGTCGGGCGAGAGCCCCGAGACGGCCTCCGGCAGCCCGCCCACCGGCGTGACCAGCACCGGCGTGCCCGAGGCCAGCGACTCCACCGTGATCAGCCCGAAGCCTTCGAGCGCGACGGTCGGCACCACGCTGACGGTGGCCGCGCGGTACAGCGCGGCCAGATGCTCGTCGGGCACGAAGCCGAGCAGCTTGACGTGGTCGCCGAGCCCGGCGGCGTCGATGCGCTGCTGCAGCTCCTCGGCCAGCCGCCCCTTGCCGGCGATCAGCAGCAGCACGTCCGGATGGCGGCGCCGCACCGTGTTCACGGCCTCGATCAGGTCCTCGAGCCCCATGCGCCGCACGAGCCGCCGCACCGCCAGCACGATCGGCCGGCCCACCGGCAGCTGCAGCTTGCGGCGCGCCTCGGCCTGCGTGATCGGCAGGTCGAACTGCGCGGTGTCCACGCAGCCGGGCACGATCCGCACCTTGTCCTGCGAGATGCCGTAGCGCGAGGTCAGGATCTCGCCGAACGCGCTCGACAGCACGATCAGCCGCGAGGCGCGCGCGTAGACGGCCTGCTCCAGGTAGCGCTTGGCGCGCTGGCCGAGCGAATCGGCGCCCTCCACCTGGCTCTCGTCGGCCCACGGCCCCTGGAAGTGCGAGACCTGCGGGATGCCGCGCGTGACGTCGAGCCCCGGGAACGTGTAGAGCGCGAAATGCGACGACACCACGTCGGGCCGCTCGTTGCGGATCACGTCGCGCAGCGCGCTGCGCGCGGCCATCATGCGGCGCGGCAGCGACTGCGAGGCCGGCCCGAAGCCGCGGATCGCGCCGCCGGTGTCGGCCGCCACGCGCCCCGAGCCGGCCACCACGCCGCGCACGGCCACGCCGGCGCCGGGCAGCGCGCCGACCAGCGAGTAGTACATGCGGTCGAGGCCGCCCGCGCGTTCGGGGAACCAGTGCATGCCAATCTGCAGCGACTTGATCGTCGAGGGGGAAACGTCTTTCATCACAATGGCTCCTGCGTGGCGACGGGGGCGGGTCCGGCGACCGCGGCGGGGCCGGGCGCGCCGTGCGCCGATGATTGGGAAGACGGCATCAGCCGCCGGTACAGCGCGAGATACTGGGCGCCCATCTGCGCCCAGCCGAACTGGTCCATCAGTTCGCGGGCCGCGGCGCCCATTTCACGGCAGCGCTCGCGCGAGCGCGCCAGTTCGCCGATCGCGCCGGCCAGCGCGTGCGGATCGTCGGGATCGTCGAGCACCACGCCGCAGTCGGCCGTGATGATCTCCGCGCCGCCGGCGGTGCGCGCGGTCACCACCGGCAGGCCGGCCGCCATCGCCTCGAGCAGCGACAGGCTCATCGCCTCGTAGCGCGACGGGAACACGTAGGCGTCCACCGACGACATCAGCGTCGGCATGGTCTTCACCAGCCCGAGGAAATGCACGCGCCGCTCCAGCCCGAGCGCGCGCGCCTCGTCCGGATACGGGCTGCCGGGCAGGTAGCCGGCCACCGCCAGGTGGACGTGCTCGGGCAGCTTGGTGAGCGCCTTCAGCACCGTGCCGAGATTCTTGCGCGGCGTGCGCAGGTCGCCCACGAACAGCAGCAGGAACGCGTCGTCGGGCAGCCCGTAGGCGGCGCGGTCGGGCCGCGCGCCGGCGAACGCGCGCGTGTCGACGCCGTTGTAGATCACGCCGACGCGGCTGCCGTCGATGCCGATCCGGCGGATCTCGTCGGCCACCTTCCCGGAGACCGCCACGATCGCGCGCGAGCGCCGGTAGGCCCAGCGCTCGAGCACGGTGTTGGCGCGCGTGTAGACGTACTGGTAGGCCGACCACAGCCCCTTGGTCAGCGCGAACGGGTAATAGCGGCTCGCGAACCAGCCGCCATGCACGAAGTGAGCGGTGTTTACGTCGGCGCGCACCCACGAGATGAAGCCGTTGACGTGCAGCACGTCGTATTCGGCGCGATGGCGCGACAGCCACAGCGCGCTCTTGAGCGCGAACACCTGCTGGCGCAGCAGGTTGGTGGGCCAGAAGCGGCCCGGCCGGACCGGAATCCAGCGCACGCGCGGATGCTCGAGCAGCTCCGGCGCGACGTGCGAGGCGACGAGCGTGACGTCGCACTGCTCGGCCAGCGCCGCGCGCGCGATCTCGTAGTTGACGCGCCCCTGCCCGTCGTTGTGGCGTACCACGTGGGTGACGATGGCGATTCTCATTGGTCTACTCCCCGTATGCGTCCGGCGGCGGCTCGCTGGATCTTCTGCCAGTGCGACGCGGACAAGATCGAAAACAAACTCATGAACAGCAACGACCCTCCCGTACCGATCAGGGAGTTGGTGAAGACGAGCATCGCGAAGATCGAGATCGCGAGACTCACGCAGGCGGCCACGTACTTGTCGTCCTTGAGCCGGAACGAGACGCGCAGCGCACGCGCGAGCAGCCAGAGCGTGCCGGACAGGTAGAGCAGCGTGCCGGGCCAGCCGAGCACGAACGGCACGTTCATCACGCCGCTGTCGAAGCTGCCGTATTTGCCGAGTTCGCCGCTGTCGCTCGACAGCTTGGTGGACGAGCCGGTCGCGCCGAGCCCCTCGCCCGCCACGTCGGTGAACGCGGTCTGCGCGAAGGTGGCGTAGAACTTGTTGCGATCGTCGTAACTGCGATCGTCCTTGAGGTTGGTGATCGATTCGAGCCGCTGGCCGAGCCGGTCGGCCACCGGGCCGACGGTGAGCAGCGGCACCGACAGCCCGGCCAGCACCATCGCGCCCACCACCATGCGCACCCGCACGCGGTTCGACGACTTGGCGAGCTGCACCGCGAGCGCGATCACCCAGCCGCCCCAGGTCGAGCGCACCAGGCACAGCATGAACGCGATGAAGCCGGCCGCGCCGGCCAGCCAGCGCACGCGCTGGGTGGCGGCCAGCATGAACACCAGCGCGCCCATCATCGCGAACGCGAACGGCCCCGACGAATTCATGGTGCTGAACACGCGCACGCCGTAGGCCACCGGCTCGCCCTGCGAGGCCATCTGCGAGCCGACCATCCACAGCACGTCCCAGCTCGGCATGATGAAGAACTGCACCATCCCGTAGGCGCCCATCACCAGCATCCCCCAGATGAAGGTGGACATGATCACCTCGCGGTACTCGGGGTAGTCGCGCGCGTTCACGGCGATGTGGAAGCCGATCAGCACCGGGTAGATCCAGTTCGCCAGATCGTAGGTGGCGGCCAGCACGCCGGCCGACACCAGGCCGATTAGATAGGCATAGCCGAGCCCGAGCAGGATCATCAGCATCGGCAGCCCGCGCCGCTGCGCGAGCACGCGATAGTGGCGCAGCAGGCCGAGCCCCGCGATCATGGTGACCGCGAGCGGCGCGATCTGGATCAGGCTGGTGGGCGTGTAGGCGCCGCGCGACCAGTCGGCGAGGCGGCGCACCTCGGGGCCGAGGAACCACATCCACCAGAGGAAGCCGACGTAGCGCGCCGGGCTGCGGAAGTACAGCCACAGGCCGGTGGCGATCGACAGCGCCGGGAACGCGAGCGTGAGCACCGAGCCCTGGTGGGCCAGGATCAGCAGCGCGGTGATGGTCCAGAGGCCCGTCTGCGCGGCCCAGTGCTTCGGCTCGCTCAGGAAGCGGCGCGCGCGCTTGCGCGAGCGAGCCCGCAAAGGCGCGGCGGCGGGGACGGCGGGCGTACTCATGGCGGCGGCGGGCTCAGTTGGACGGTGTGCGCGAGTCGGCCAGCGGCAGCGGCGCGGCGGCGCCGGCCGGCGCGCGGCGGCGCTGCAGCAGCTCGCGCGTGATGCGCGCGTGCTGGGCGGCGAACTGCCCGGTGGTGAGGTCGCGTTCGACCAGCCGCGTGGAGGCCGCGCGCGCGAACCCGAGCGCGCGCTCGGGCCGCTCGACCATGAGATCGGCGGCGCCGCGCATCGCGCTCGCGTCGAAGGCCGGCACGTAGGCCGCGCAGTCGCCCGGGAAATAGTCGGCGAGGCCGCCCACGTCGCTGACGATCATCGGCTTGCCCACCGCCGCCGCCTCCAGCATCACGGTGATGCCCGAGGCGTGATGGTTCGGCCGCAGCGGCACCACGATCACGTCGGCCCAGTCGTAGAACTCGCGCTGGCGCGCGATGCCCGACACCGAGGCGATCTCGACGTTGTCGCGATGCAGCTCGCGCGGAATCCGGCGCCGCGTGGCGAGCTTCACCTCGTAGCGCGGCAGGCCGCCGAACGCCTCGATCAGCGTGGTCCAGTCGCGGTCGCGGTCGTTGCCGATCGCGGCGATCCGCAGCGGCCGGTGCGGGGTCCAGGCCTCGGGCCAACGCACCGGGAAATCCTGCGTGTTGAGCCCGTAGTAGACCTGCACCGCGTCGCGCTGCAGGTATTCGCGGCACAGCAGCGCGTTGTCGCGCGCGAGCGTGGTCAGCACGTCGGCGCGCGCCAGCAGCTTGCGGTAGACCCAGCGGCGCAGCGCGCCAAAATGCGGCCAGCGGTCGAGCAGCCAGACGCTCTGCGCGAGCAGCAGCGCGCGCGTGCCGCGTGCGCCGGCCAGCTTCAGCACCAGCGCGGCGGCCAGATGCTCCTGCTCGGTGTGCGTCCAGATCACGTCGGCCGCCAGCAGCGCCTCGCGATTGCGCCAGGCATGGATCGCGTCGAAGCCGAGCGCGGCCTTCAGCGCGCGCCGCGCGAGGCCGACGAAGCGCGACTCGCGCGCGTCGCGCGAATAGCTCATCGCGAACTCGTCCGATTCGGCATGGTGATAGCCGTACAGGCAGCCGATGTTGTCGCCGGGGCGATAGGTGCGCGGATCGGCGCCGTAGAACAGATGAACGTGGACGTTCGTGGCGGTCATGCGAGGGCTCCGGGTTCGGATGATCGGGGGGTGCGCGGCGGCGGGCCGGGGCGCGTCGTGCCGGGCTGCGTGGCGCCATGCGTCGCTTCAGGCGCTACCTCGCGACGCAACCGCGGCGCCGGACGCGACGCACGGCGGGCAACGAGGCGGACCAGCGGCGGGCGGCTCACGCGCGGCTCCGGTTCGGGCGGCGGGCTCAGGCGGCCGCGAGCGGCTGGCTGCGCGCCGGCGTGTCGCGGCGCGCGGCGCTCGCGCCCTGCCGCACCGCCCGCCAGCGTTCGCGCACGCGCGCGCCGTTGCGCGAGCCCAGCGACAGCACCACGTGCGCGAGCCCCGGATAGACGCGCGTGCCGACCAGCAGGTACCACCACCAGGCGATCTCGCGCTTCGGCTCGGGCAGGTGCTCGCGCAGCGTCAGGTGCAGGTTGTAGGCCGCGTTGACGATCGCGTTGCGCGAGGCGGCGTCGCGCCGGTCCTCGTCGAAGCGCTCGGCCGGGTAGTGGTCGACCGCCACCGCCGGGTCGTAGACGAGCTTCCAGCCGCGCCGTTTCACGGCCATGCTGAACGCCATGTCGTTGTGGGTCTGCGCGCCGGCGCCGCGCAGCCGCGTGTCGAAGCGCAGCCCGTCGATCGCGTCGCGCCGGTAGATCATGTTCGCGCCCTTCAGCATGTCCACCTCGCGCGCGCCGCCGACGCCGAGATGATGGTTGCCGACCAGCTTGCCCGACAGCGTGACGCGGCCGACCACCGGCCGCGCGTCGTCGATCACGCGGCCGCGCTCGTGAACCCAGTCGCGGCCGCCCAGCGCGCCGAGCCGCGAATCGGCGTCGAACGCGGCGGCGATCCGCTCGAGCCAGTCGGGACGCGGCGCGGCGTCGTCGTCGGTGATCGCCAGCACGTCGCCGTCCGAGCGTTCCAGGCCGCGATTGAGCGCGGCCACCTGGCCCGGCACCTCGATCGGGGCCACCTTGAGCGGCAGCGCGCCGCGCACCGCGGGGTCGGCCAGGCAGTCGTGGGTCGCGACGTCGTCGGGGCGCGCCACGACGATCACCTCGTCGGGCGCGCGCCGCTGCCGTTGCAGCGCGATCAGGCAGCGCGCGAGGTCGGTGGGACGCCGGTAGGTCGGCACGAGTACGGAGAGTTTCATCGGATCGGATCCTCGTCGTGGTCGTGGTTGGGTTTGCGTCAGGCGCTCAGGTATTCGTGGACCGACGCATAGCCGCGGCCGTAGCCGCGCGCGCGCGCCGGCACGCCGTTGAAGATGCCGCCCTGCACGTGCACGCCGGCCGTGCGCAGGCGCTTGATCGAATCGCTGATCTCGCCCTCGGTATGCATGCCCGAGCGCAGCACCAGGAAGGTGGAGCCGGCCAGCACGCCGAAGATGGTCGCGTCGGTGACGGCGAGGATCGGCGGCGAATCGACGATCACGGCGTCGTAGCGCTTGCCGAGCCCGTCGAGATAGAGCGCGAGGCGCGGCGACATCAGCAGTTCGGACGGATTCGGCGGACGCTGCCCGGTGGGGATGAACGACAGCCCCGGCACCTGCGTCTCGCGGATCGCCTCCTCCAGCGCGATCTGCCCGCTCAGCAGCTCGGACAGGCCGTTGCGTCGCGGCACGCCGAAGTAGTGGTCGAGGCCGCCGCGGCGCATGTCGGCGTCGATCAGCAGCACCCGCTTGCCCGAATGCGCGAGCAGCGCGGCGAGGTTGACGGTCAGGAAGCTCTTGCCGATGCCCGGCGTGGGGCCGGTCAGCACCATCACGCGGTTCCTGGCGTCCATCAGCGCGAACTGCATCGCGGTGCGCAGGCTGCGCAGGCTCTCGACGCTGAGGTCCTTCGGCCGCGCGACGGCGAGGATCGGCCGCAGGTCGCTGCCGCTCTTCCTGGCCTCGGCGTCGAGCCGTTCGAGTTCGGCGCTCTTCGGGATCAGGCCGTACATCGGCAGGTTGAACATGCGCTCGACGCGCTCGGCATCCTCGATGCCATGGAACATGTTGCGGCGCAGGAACACCACGCCGGTGCCGACGATCAGGCCGAGGATCACCGCGGCCGACAGGATCAGCACCTTCTTCGGCTTGACCGGCACGCCGGGGCGCAGCGCCGCGTCCACCAGGCGGATGTTGCCGCCGGTGCCGGCGCGCTGCACCGACAGCTCCTGCACGCGGTTCAGCAGCAGTACGTAGATGTCCTCTGCCACCTTGGCGTTGCGCTGCAGCGCCACCGCCTTGACCTCGGTGGCGGGCAGGCTGCGGAACTTGTCGGCGTACTTGTCGCGCTCGTGCTGCAGTTCCGCGAGCTGCTTGTTGGCGGCCACCACCATCGGGTGCTCGGGCGTGAAGCGCTGCTCGAGCGAGGCCAGTTGCAGGCGCTGCGCGGCGATCTGCTGCTCGTACTGGATGCTGCCCTCGAGGTAGACCTTCGCCTCGTCGCTCGCGTTGATCGAGCCCGAGGTGCTCTGGTAGTCGGTCAGCGCGGCCTCGGCGCGCTCGAGATCGGACTTCAGGCGCGGCTCCTCGCTCTTCAGGAAGTCGAGCATGCGGTTCGCCTCGGCCTGCTTGCTGTTCACGTGCTGATGCAAGTACGACTGCGCGAGCGCGTTGGCGATCATCGCGGTCTGGTCCGGGTCCTTGCCTTCGAGCGAGATCTGGATCACGCCGGTCTGCTTGCCCTGCTCGGCCACCTGGATCGCCGACTGGAACGCCGTGATCGCGTCGAGATCGTTCTGGCGCACCACGGTGAACTGCGTGCCGGGCCGCGCCACCAGCTTGCTGACCGTCAGCGCCACGCCGTTGCCCTCGTCGCGCTCGCCCACGCGCCCGCGCAGCAGCAGGCCGCCATCCTCGTCGGCGAGCGTGTAGGTGCCGTTCGCGCCGGCCGTCAGCTTGAGCTTCTTGCCTTCCAGCGCCTGCGTCACGTCGATCGAATCGACCACCGCCGATTCGCCGCCCCAGGCATACGAGGTGAGGCCGAACCACGGCGCGGCGAGCTTGCCCGGCGCGGCCAGGCGCGCGGCGATCGCGCCCAGCAGCGGGAACGTGTTCGGCGTGACCGAGAAGTTCAGCTTGCACTGCTCGACCACCGGGCCGACCACGCCGCGGCTCTTGATGATCTCGATCTCGGCGTCGGTGGCCGGGGTGGCCGGCCCGCTGTTGATCATGGCGCCCGTCTGGGTCTGCGTGAGCGCCTGGGACGTGTTGTCCGCGGCTTCGACCCGCACGTGCGCGTCGGCGGAATAGATCGGCTTCGCGAGGTAGCAGTAGACGCCCGCGAGCGCGACGATCAGCGCCGCGATACCGAGCAGCAGCCAGATGTCGTCGAGCACGACCTGGATCAGCTGGCCGAGGACGACATCCTCGTCGTCGGGCTTCGCGGCGAGATCCGCGTAGGGGTGTTTGACTTGCGTATTCACGATGGCTTGTCCGCTCCAGGTTCGGTCGCCGGCATCGGGTGCGATGCCGGCGCGGTCCAGATCAGCGCGTGATCTGCTTCATGTAGTAGACCGACTGGATCGTCGGGAAGATCTGCTGCAACAGGCGGTTGAACTCGACCGATGCCGCCGTGCCCACGTAGACCACGTCGAGCGGCTTCAGCTGGAAGCGGCTCGACAGCATCAGCGCGTCGGGCTGGGTCATGTCGAGCCGGTAGATGTCGGGCGAGTCCGGCTTGTCCTGCATGTCGCGCAGCACCAGGATCTGGCGCGGGTTGGCGTCGGTATCGAGAATCCCGCCACCCGCCGTCAGCGCGTCGGCGATGGTCAGGCGCCCCTTGAGCATCGGCACCGTGGCGGGCGTCTTCACCTCGCCCATCACGAAGATGCGGCTGTCGCTGCGGTCCGGCACGTTGACCACGTCGCCCGGCTGCAGCATCACG
Source organism: Burkholderia plantarii (assembly GCF_001411805.1). Classification (NCBI taxonomy): domain Bacteria; kingdom Pseudomonadati; phylum Pseudomonadota; class Betaproteobacteria; order Burkholderiales; family Burkholderiaceae; genus Burkholderia; species Burkholderia plantarii. Next base: position 2,863,402 of record NZ_CP007213.1, read on the forward strand.
TTCTGCGCCGCGTCGCCGCGATCGAGCATGGCGTTCGCGTCGAGCACGTAGAACTTGCCGTCGCGCGTGAGCCGCACGCGCTGCAGGTCGGCCTCGGTGGTCGAGCCGCCCGAGCGCGTGATGGCGTCCACCAGGCGCAGCGGCACGTCGGTGATGGCCAGCGGCCCCGGGGTCTTGACCTCGCCCGTGACCTGCACCTTCTGGCTGCGGTACGACAGCACGCGCACGTCGATCTGCGGATCGCGCACGTACTTCGCGAGTCGCGAGGACAGCTCGTCGCGCAGCTGCTGCGCGGTGCGGCCCGCGGCGCGCACGCGGCCGACGAACGGGAAATAGATGGTGCCGTCGGCGCCCACGGTCTGGCCGTAGGGGTCGGCCTGGCCCGGCAGCGCGTTGGTGTACGGCTGCTGCAGCGCGCCGGCGATGGTCTGGGTGGTGTTGCCGCCCGCCGAGAACGTCTGGCCCTGCGGCGTGGTCAGCTCGGGGTGATCCCAGACCGTCACGCCGAGGATGTCCTGCGGTTCGATCCGGTACACGTACTGGTTCGGATCGCTGAACATGTCGGGCGGCAGCGGCCGCTCCTTGTGCTGCGCGAGCGCCTGCGCCACCACCAGCTGCGGCGTGATCAGCCTGACGTTGTAGTGCGTGTCGGGCGTGGGATCGTGATCGTCGAGGCGCGCGGTGTTGATGTAGTTGCCGGGCGCCGTCGAGCAGGCGGCCAGCAGCAGTGCCAGCATGGCGGGCGCGGCCCGGCGGGTGGCCCAGTGAGCGGCCCGACGAGCGGCGCGGGGGGCGATGCGGGAAGCGGTGCCATGAGCGGGGCGGAGCGCGGGATCGCGCGGGAGCGGGCGTTTCAGCATAGTTTGTGCAGCCATCCTTGGACCAGACGTTCGATCAACCGGCAGCTTTCGCGGTACGCGGATTCGCTGCCGCCGTGCGGATCGGAGATTTCCGCGTCTTCCCATTTGCCGAGCAGGAACACCTTGCCGCGCGCGAACCGGTCCACCGATTCGATCGCGTCGATCTGGTGGCGCTCGGTGGCGAGCACCAGATCCGCGTCGCGCACCAGCGCGCTGCTGAGGCGGCGCGAGCGGTGCGTCGAGGCGTCGACGCCGCGCTCGGCCAGCAGTGCCTGCATCACCGGGTCGATGCCGTCGCCGTCGTTGGCGTCGATGCCGGCCGAATGGAACGCGCAGCCCTCGCCGAGCGCGGCGCGGCCGTGCGCGCGGAACAGGATTTCGGCGGTCGGGCTGCGGCACACGTTGGCGTGGCAGACGATCAGCACGTTGTGGAACATCGGTTCTCCTCCTCTCGGTTGGCGCCGCTCAGAGGCGAGCCTCGGCGGCCGGGCGACCGCTGCCGCCGTCGATGCCGGCCGCCGCGGCCGGCGTGCCGCGCTGCGCGCCGGCGCGGCCGATCGCGTGGTATTCGATGCCGAGCTCGCGCATCGCGAGCGGCTCGTACAGGTTGCGCCCGTCGAAGATCACGGGCGTCTTCCAGCGCGCGGCGAGCGCCGCGAAATCGGGGCTCTTGAACGCGGTCCATTCGGTGACGATCGCGAGCGCGTCGGCACCGTCGGCCGCGTCGCCGGCGTCCTCGGCGAAGCTCAGGCGCGCGAGCTGCGCGGGCTCGCCGGCCAGATCGAGCGCGAACACGCGGCGCGCCTCGGCGGTGGCCACCGGGTCATAGGCGGTCACCCGCGCGCCGCGCGCGAGCAGCTCGCCGATCAGCGCGCGGCTCGGCGCCTCGCGCATGTCGTCGGTGTTCGGCTTGAACGCCAGGCCCCACACGCCGAAGCGGCGCCCGCTCAGGTCCGCGCCGAAGCGCGCGACGATCTTCGCGGCCAGCACGTGCTTCTGCGCGGCGTTGACGTCCGACACCGCGCGCAGGATCCGCAGCGACTGGCCGCTCGCGTCGGCGGTGCGAATCAGCGCCTCGACGTCCTTCGGGAAGCACGAACCGCCGTAGCCGGCGCCCGCGTAGAGGAAGTGGTAGCCGATGCGCGGGTCGGAGCCGATGCCGCGCCGCACCGCCTCGATGTCGGCGCCCACGCGGTCGGCGAAGTTGGCCAGCTCGTTCATGAACGAGATGCGCGTGGCCAGCATCGCGTTGGCCGCGTACTTGGTGAACTCGGCCGAGCGCACGTCCATGTAGAGCGTGCGCTCGTGGTTGCGGTTGAACGGCGCGTAGAGCTTCTTCATCAGCTCGCGCGCGCGCTCGCCCGGCACGTCGTCGTCGCAGCCGATCACGATCCGGTCGGGCCGCGCGAAATCGTCGATCGCCGCGCCCTCCTTGAGGAACTCCGGGTTCGAGACCACCGAGAACATCGTGTCGGCGCCGCGCGCGGCCAGCTCGGCGGCCACCGTCGCGCGCACGCGCTCGGCGGTGCCGACCGGCACCGTCGACTTGTCGACGATCACCTTGAAGCCGGTCATGTGGCGACCGATGTTGCGCGCCGCGGCCAGCACGTACTGCAGGTCGGCCGAGCCGTCCTCGTCGGGCGGCGTGCCCACCGCGATGAACTGCACGTCCCCATGCGCCACGGCCGCCTCGACGTCGGTCGAGAAGCGCAGCCGGCCCGCCGCGCGGTTGCGCGCGATCAGCTCGGCCAGGCCCGGCTCGTGGATCGGCACGCCGCCGTCGTCGAGGATGCCGATCTTCACGGGATCCACGTCGAGGCAGAACACGTCGTGTCCGATGTCGGCAAGGCACGCGCCCGTGACGAGGCCCACGTAGCCGCTGCCGATGATGGTCAGATTCATTTGTCAGCCCTTGCGGCCGTTGCCGGCCGTCACTCGTTGATCGATCAATCGGGAAAAACGGAAAACGGGAAAGCGAAGCGCCGCGCTCAGTACGCGTTGCTGCCGGTGAAGCCCTTCCAGAGCGTCAGCACGACGATCTTGATGTCGAGCCAGAACGACCAGTTCTGCATGTAGTACAGATCGAGCTTGACGCGGCCGGACATCTTCTCGACGCGGTCGGTCTCGCCGCGAAAGCCGTTGATCTGCGCCCAGCCGGTGATGCCGGGCTTGATCCGGTAGCGGAACATGTAGCCGCGCACCAGGTCCTTGTAGATGTCGTCGTGTTCGAGCGCATGCGGGCGCGGGCCGACCACCGACATCTCGCCCTTCAGCACGTTGATGAACTGCGGCAGCTCGTCGAGGCTGGTGCGCCGCAGGAAGCGGCCGATCGGCGTGATCCGGGAATCGTTCTTGCGCGCCTGCGTGACCTGCCCCTTCGCCTCGGCGTGGACTTTCATCGAGCGGAACTTGTAGATCCGGAACTCGTGACCGTCGATGCCCTTGCGGGTCTGGCGGAAGAACACCGGCCCCGGCGAAGTCAGCTTGACGAGCGCGGCGATCAGCAGCATCAGCGGCGAGAGCATGGCCAGCGCGACCAGCGCGAACATCCGGTCGAACACGAATTTCGGCAGGATCCGCACGTCGGTGATCGGCGAGGCGGCCAGGTTGATGGCCGGCACGCCGAGCAGCTCGACCACCTCCTGGTTGAAGAACGACAGGCTGCGCACGTCGGGAATCAGGCGGATATTGACGAAGTCATGCTGAAACTCCTTCACGATCCGGTGGATCTGCTGCTCCTCGGTGATCGGCAGCGTCAGCCACAGCTCGCGCAGGTAGCGGCCGCGCACCAGCCGCACCAGCTCGGAGAAGCGCCGCTCCACCGGCACGCCGTCGAACTCGCGCGTCTCCACCTTGCCCGTCACGTCGAAGATGCACGACGGCGTGAAACCGGCCTCGGGGCGCGCGCGCATCTGCGCGATCAGGCGCCGCGTGTCGCCGGTGTCGCCGACCAGCCCCACCACCTTGTGGTTGTAGCCCTCGCGGCGCAGGCGCCGCAGCACCCAGTGGACCGACGCCTTCGAGGCCACCAGCAGCGCGGCCGTCACCACCGCCCAGTAGCCGAGCCAGAGCCGCGACAGCTCGCCGGAGTGGTGGAAGCTGAAGCTCATCAGGATCCCGGCCATCTCCACCACCAGCCAGGCCGTCGCCACGCGCCACAGCAGCGAGCGCACCGGCTTGCCGCGCCACGACTGGTAGATGCCGAAGGCCGGGAAGAACGCGACGATCAGCATGCCGTTGAACAGCACCATCGACCGCTGCAGATCGTCGAGCGCCACGATGCCGCCGCGGTGCAGCCCGGCCGCGACGAGCGCGCCGGCCACCGCCATCGCGATATCGATCACTCTCGCCAACACGCTCAACATGGGTTGCTCCTTCGCCTGACAGATGGTCGGATCGCAGCGCGGGACCGGACCGTGCGGGGGCCGGTCCGTCTGCTGCAGGTCCTATTGAAGCGGCAAGAATATTGTTGCTGCAAGTGCGCAAGTATTTCTAAAAATATTCGGAATTTATTACGTTTTTACTGCGAATTTTTCTCGGCACAATTTTCCGAATCCGAATGTGTTGCGTATCCACCAATGCCGGCTTTTTACGAAAATTCCTTTTAAATCAACGATCACTGATCCATCGGATCCTATTTTTTACATTTTCTTACCGGTCGAATTTTGATGTTTCGGTCCGTGGCACTTTTTGTTTTTCGTTGAAATTGTTTGATGGTGCGGTGCGGAATTCCGGTTTTTATCATTATTAATGACGTGTTAAAAACTGGACGACCGATCCACGTTTTCGAGGAGTACACGATGAATCCTCCCTCCGCCGTCGGCCTCGCGCCGAACGCCGCCGCGCCGTCCGCGGCTCCCGCCTCCGCCCCCACCGCCGCGCCCGCGGGCGGCACGCCCCAGGGCGCCGCGACGGCCGCCCGCGTGGCCGTGCAGCCGGTGGTGCTGGCGGGCGGTTCCGGCACGCGGCTCTGGCCGATGTCTCGTGAACAGTTCCCGAAACAGCTGATCGGCCTGCTCGGCGACGAATCGCTGCTGCAGTCGACCACGCGCCGCCTCGAAGGCTATGACGGCGATCATCCGGTCTCCGAACGACTGATGGTGGTGTGCGGCGACGATCACCGCTTCACGACCGCCGAGCAGCTGCGCCTGGTGGGCAAGGACGCGTCGATCGTGCTCGAGCCGTTCGGCCGCGACACCGCGCCGGCGCTGACGATCGCGGCGCTGCGCGTAGTCGCCGAGCAGGGCGATGCGGTGATGACGGTGATGCCGGCCGACCATGCGGTGGCCGACCTCGCGCGCTTCCAGGCCTCGCTCGACGCCGGTATCCGCCACGCGATGCAGGGCCGGATCGCCACCATGGGCATCCTGCCAACGCATGCCGAAACCGGCTACGGCTACATCCGCGTGGGCAGCGTGATCGACGCCGCCGGCGAAGGCGCGGTGGAAGTCCGCAAGCTCGCGCGCTTCGTCGAAAAACCGCATCTGGAACTGGCGCAGCAATACGTGAGCGCCGGCGACTACTGGTGGAACAGCGGCATCTTCATCGTGCGCGCGTCGGTCTGGCTCAAGGCGATCCGCCACTTCCAGCCCGCCATCCACGAGGCCTGCGCGCAGGCGGTGGCGCTCGGCGACGACGACGGCACGTTCTTCCGCCTGCACCGCGAGAGCTTCGCGGCCTCGCCGGCGAACTCGATCGACTATTCGGTGATGGAGCCGCTCGTCAACGCGCCGGAGGTCTGCGAAAGCGTGGTCGTGCCGCTCGACGCGGGCTGGTCCGACGTCGGCTCGTGGGACGCGCTCTGGCAGATCTCCGAGAAGGACGAAGGCGGCAACGTGGCGCGCGGGCCGGTGATGCTCGAGGGCGCGGCGTCCACCTTCGCGCACTCCGAGGGCCGGCTGATCGCCTGCGTCGGCACCCGCGACCTGATCGTGGTCGAAACGCCCGACGCGGTGCTGGTGGCCGACAAGGCGCGCGTGCAGGACGTCAAGAAGATCGTCGGCCGCCTGAAGGGCGACGCGCGCGTGGAGGCGTCGAACCACCGCAAGGTGCATCGCCCGTGGGGCCACTACGATTCGGTCGACATGGGCGAGCGCTTCCAGGTCAAGCGGATCGTCGTGAAGCCGGGCGCGCAACTCTCGCTGCAGATGCACCACCACCGCGCCGAGCACTGGATCGTGGTGTGCGGCACGGCGCGCATCACGCGCGGCGAGGACACGTTCCTGCTGTCCGAGAACGAATCGACCTATATCCCGCTCGGCGTCACGCACCGGCTCGAGAATCCCGGCAAGATGCCGCTCGAACTGATCGAGGTGCAGTCGGGGTCGTATCTCGGCGAGGACGACATCGTCCGCTTCGACGACACCTACGGCCGCGGCTGATCGCGCTCCGCGCGCCGACAGTCCCTCCTTTCTTCCGTTTCACCCGCACCGCCGCCCGCGCCCTCCTCGGCGCGGGCGGCGGTTTGCCATGGCGCGGCCGGACAAGCCGCTTTCGCCGATGTCCAGACGGTGCCGGCGCGCTGGCTCCCCTACCCGTTTTCCGCTCGAAAAAAAATCAAAAAAAATGCGCCGGCCGCCCGAAGGCGCCGGCGCCGTGGCCGAGTCCCGGGCCGTTCGTCATGAACGGCCCCGTCAGGTCTCCTAACCGATCTGATAGGCGAATTCGCGATACGTGGGCTCGTGGGCGCGCGCCGCGGCGTCGGCCAGCTCGAGGCGGCGCTCGCCGATCAGGTGCCGGGCCACCTGGCGGTCGGCCGCCAGCGACGGCAGCGTCGCCAACACGGCGCTGGCCGGGCGCACCACGCGCATCTGCGGCGGCAACGCCTGCGCGGCGGCGGCCGGCGCCTGGTCGGGAGCGGTGGCCTCGGCGGCCAGGTGCTGGTCGACCCACTCGCGCCCCCAGGCGATCGCATGACGCTCGGCCGCCTCGGGGTCGGAGAAGCGCGGGCCGATCAGCCCCGAGCGCTCGATGCGGCGGCCGTCGCGGGCGATCTCGGCCCAGGCGCGGTACATCATGTTCTGCACCGGCTGCGCGGTGCCGTACAGCGTATAGCCGCGATACGACTCCGATTGCGGCGCGACGGTGGCGAAGCGCACCGACATCGGCCGCGCGTGATCGCCATGCTCGGTCTGATCGGCATGATCGGCCCGCACCGCGGTGCCGGCCTCGCTCGTGGCTGGTTCGAGGCCGGCGACATCGGCGACGTCCGTCGCCTGCGGCATCGGCGTAAGCGCATGGGCGGCATGGGCGTGGCGCGTGACGGCCTGCACGACGTGCACGGCCTGCACGACGTGCACGGCCTGCATGACCGGCATGGCATCAGCCGCCGGCGGCGCGTCGTGGACCACGCGATGCGCGGCGCCGTCCTCTTCATCATCCTCGTCGTGCCAGTCGGCGGCATCGGCCACCGGCAGGCTCCACGATTCGGGGTTCTGCCAGAACACGCCGCGCAGGCGGTCGTGGTTGGCCACCGGCTCGGGGCGCGGCGGCGGCGCGACGAGTTCGGGCGGCGGCGGCACGTAGGCAAAGCTGCGCCCGCTCATCTCGCCGAGCATCGCGACCATCTCGCCGAGCGTGCCGCAGGCGAGCCACTCCTCGAAGCGGCGGCGGCAGGTCGGCCCCGACGGATAGCGGCCGGGCAGCTTCGACCACGGCTCGCCGGTGGTCAGGATCCACAGGATCGCGTTCGCCACCACACGCGTTTCCGCGCGCGGACGGCCACGACGGTTCAGCCGGATCGGCTCGTCCGCGATCAGTGTCGACACGCGTGTCCATTCTTCATCGCTCAGCTCATCGAAGAACATAGATATCTCCACAACGCAGCCAGGCCGGGGCTGCGATCGAGGCGACATGATCGGAGCATGCGGGATGCACGATCATGGCCGGGTTGCACATTGGACGATTACCGGTGTGCCGCGTCGATGCATTGCGCACTGAAGCAGTGCCGCGATTCACGACGCCGATGCACGAAACCGCTTTTTAGAGGGATGCGGAATTTAATGTGCATGAAGCATACCACCATCAGGGTTTATCTCAATATGACAATCTCGCATTGTTACCCACTGAAACAAGAGATCCTCTCGGCCCCTTTCAATCAATCCAACTACCCTTGAAATATCTGTCCTAATCTGCGAAAACCCTTGCTGGTAAAGGATTCTCCTTACGTCACATTTGCTTACGATTTGTTGCAGCTCGTGCCAACTCCGAACACGATGCATGATTTTCCGATTAGCATCCGCAATCGGTAAATTATCCAAAAATTCTATAAAGAATATCGAATTTAATTGCATCCCATGCATCCATTCCACCTGCCGATGGCACCGTCGCCAATGGTGTCGACGGCGGCTTCCACGACGCGCGTGACGCGCGCCGCACGCATGGCCCTCACTGCGGGCAGCGCGCGTGACGAATGGCGTTCGGAAAGTGAGGAAAGCGAACCAGCGGAACCGGCGAGGCAGGAGCGAGAGGCGATGCCGGAGGGCAATGACGCCCGGAACTTCCAGAGCAGGTTGCCGGGCATCGCGTCGTCGCGCATGTCGCCGTACCGGCCGCTAGAGGTCAGGCTTCGTGGCGGGAATTGCAGGACTTGGAGAGTGCGGGGGCCTTCGGGCTGCGGGGATCAGGCGCGATCCGGGCCGGGCGACAGCGCCTCGGCGCGCTCGAGCAGCAGTGCCCGATCGCGCGCGTTGCGCGTCATCGCGGCGGCGCGGTGGAATTCGGCGCGCGCCTCGTCGCGGCGGCCGAGCCGCGCGAGCAGATCGCCGCGCACGCCCGGCAGCCACGGGTAATGCGCGAGCGCGGCATCATGGGCCAGCGCGTCGACGAGCGCGAGCCCCGCCGCCGGCCCCGACGCCATCCCCACCGCCACCGCGCGATTGAGCGCGATCACCGGCGACGGCGCGACTCGCGCCAGCACGTCGTAGAGCGCGACGATCGCGGCCCAGTCGGTGTCGGCCGCCGTGCGTGCCCGCGCGTGGCAGGCGGCCAGCGCCGCCTGCAGCGCGTAGGGGCGATGCGCGCCGCCGAGCGCCCGCGCGCGGTCGAGCGCGTCGAGCCCGCGCCGGATCAGCAGCGGGTCCCAACGGCCGCGATCCTGGTCGGGCAGCAGCACCGGCCGCCCCTGTCCGTCGACGCGCGCATGCATGCGCGACGCCTGCAGCTCCATCAGCGCGACCAGCCCGTGGACCTCGCTGTCGCCCGGCGCGAGCGCGGCCAGCACGCGGCCGACGCGCAGCGCCTCGTCGGTCAGCGCGGGCCGCATCCAGTCGTCGCCGGCAGTGGCCGCGTAGCCCTCGTTGAAGATCAGGTAGATCACTTCGAGGACCGAGGCCAGCCGCGCCGCGCGCTCGCTCTCGCGCGGCACCTCGAACGGCACGCGCGCTGCCGCGAGCGTGCGCTTGGCGCGTACGATCCGCTGCGCGACGGTCGGCTCCGGCGTCAGGAACGCGCGCGCGATCTCGTCGGTGGAAAGGCCGCCCAGCAGCTTCAGCGTCAGCGCCACGCGCGCGTCCCTCGACAGCACCGGATGGCAGGCGATGAACACGAGCCGCAGCAGGTCGTCGCCGATCTCGTCGTCGCGCGCGGCCGCCACCGTGTCGGCCACGTCGGGCGTTTCCCAGGCGCCGAGCGCATCGAGTTCATGGCCGAGCTGCTGGTGCCCGCGCGCGTGGCGCGCGTCCTGCCGCAGCCGGTCGAGCGCGCGGCGCTTCGCGGCGGTCATCAGCCAGGCGCCGGGATTGTCGGGCACGCCGTCGGCCGGCCAGTGTTCGAGCGCGGCGACGAGCGCGTCCTGCGCTACCTCCTCGGCCGCGCCCACGTCGCGCAGCATGCGCGTCAGATACGCGACCAGCTTCGCGGCCTCGATGCGCCACACGGCCTCGATCGCCGCGGCCACCGGCGGCAGGCTCACCCGGCCGTTCCGGCCGGCGGCCCGAGCACGCCGCCGGGCTCGAAGTCCTCGGCCTCGTAGAGCCGCCGCACCTCGATCGTGCCATCCGCCAGCGCGCCGAACGGCGCCGGGAAGCGTCGGGTCCATTCGAGCGCCTCCTCGCGCGAGCGCACCTCGATCAGCGTGTAGCCGGCGATCAGTTCCTTCGTTTCGGCGAACGGCCCGTCGATCACGCGGCGCCGGCCGCCCGCATGCTCGACGCGCCAGCCGTCCGAGGTGGGCCGCAGCCCGGCCGCGTCGAGCAGCACGCCGGCCTGCGCCAGTTCCTCGTGATAGGCGCCCATCGCCGCCAGCAGTTCGTCGTCGGGCCGCCCGCCCGCCTCGCTCGCGAGCGTCGCCCGCACCTGGATCATGAATCGCATCGCACCGTCTCCCGTTGGGCCGAATCGTGCCGCGCCGTGTGGCGGGCTCCTGTCACGACGACGCGCGAGGCCGCGCGATTTCGACAACGCGGACGCGCACCGAGGGAAAACCCCGAGCCCGCACCGGGCGGCGCGCCCCGCCGTCAGGCGCTCACAGAAAACACGGGCCGATCTCGCGCACCTCGACCGTGCACCACTCGGCGGCCGGACAGGTCTTCGCGATCGCCACCGCCTCGCCCTCGGTGGCGACGTCGAGCAGGAAGAAGCCGCCGATCATCTCCTTGGCCTCGGCGAACGGCCCGTCCATGACGCGCGCCTCGCCGTTGCGGATTTGCACGCGCGTGGCCTGGGCGTCGGACACCAGCGATTCGGCCGCGCGCAGCACGCCGCGCGACTGCAGTTCGCCGCTGAAACGCAGCATCCGCTCGTACAGCGCGCGGCCCTCGTCCTGCGTGCGCTGCGCGCGCTGGCCAGCGGGTTCGGCAATCAGAAGCATAAAAGCCATGGTGTTCTCCGGGATCGGACGACGATGACGTGGAGCGCGGCCCATACGGATCAAATGGGCCATGCGGGACGTGCCGCCCATTCTGGGCGCGCTGGCCGCGAGCGTCCACCTCGGCGCGACCGCCGGCTCGCGCCACGGCATCGAACGATGAGGAACAGCGTAACCGCGGCGCGCGTTCACGACACCCTGGCCGAATGGCCAGCGCACGCATCTCGATATTTACTGCGTTCATCATGCCGACACGGTCTCGTGAATCCTCTTCCATCGTTTCCATGTCGACACCATGAATCGGACCATTGCACGTTTCGTATCGATCTGCTGGCTTGCCATGCTGCCGGCGTTCGGCGCCCCCGTCTCCTTCGCCGTCGATGCCGCTTGCGGCGGCGATGCGACGCCGATCGCCGAGGTCCGCGCCGGCCCGGATTCGCCGGCCAACCGGCGCATCGTGTCGATCGAGGCCGTCGTCACCGCCGACTACGGCGGCTCCGGTGGCCTCGGCGGCTTCTTCGTCCAGCAGGCCGACGCGCAACGCGCGTTCCGGCCGGGCGTGTCCGAGGGGCTGTTCGTCTACGCTCCACGCGCGCGCGCCACGGCGGGCGATCTGGTCCGCGTGAGCGGCACGATCGAGCGAAAGTATGGCCAGACGCAGCTGACGCTGGCCGGCCCGATCGCCGTCTGCGCGCATGGCCGGACCGTCAGCCCGGCGACGCTGACGCTGCCGGTGGCCGACGCGGACGCGTTCGCGGCCGTCGAGGGCATGCTGGTGCGCCTGCCGCAGACGCTGACCGTCAGCGAGGTCCACGAACTCGGCCGCTACGGCAGCATCTTGCTCAGTCGCGGCCGGCTGCCGGTGCCGACCCACGTGATCGATGCGGCCGACACGGCCGGCGTGAAGGCGCAGGCCGTGGCGAACACGCGCAACCGCCTGATCCTCGACGACGGCTCGAGCCGGCAGAATCCGGCCGTGGTCCCTTATCCGGCGCCCGGCCTGTCCGCCGCGAATCCGCTGCGCGTCGGCTACACGGTCCGCAACGTCGAAGGCGTGATGGAACGCCGCTTCGGCGCATGGCGGCTGCAGCCCGTGCCGGGCGCACCGGCACCGGCCTTCGATGCGGCCGCGAACCCCCGTGTTGCGGCGCCCGCGCGCGACGCGCGGGCCGACCTGCGCGTGGCCGCGTTCAACGTGCTGAATTATTTCAACGGCGACGGGCGCGGCGCGGGCTTCGACGCGCCCGATCATCGCGGCGCGCCGAGCTACGCGGAATTCCTGCGGCAGGAGGCGAAGATCGTCAGCGCGATCACGGCGCTGCGGGCCGACGTGGTCGGCCTGATGGAAATCGCCAACAACGGCCACGGCGAACGGAGCGCCGTGCGGCGGCTGGCCACGAGGCTCGGCGACGGCTGGCGCGTGGTGGAGCCCGGCGTCGAGCGGCTCGGCGGCGACGCGATCAAGGTGGCGCTGCTCTACGACGGCCGCACGGTCGAGCCGGTCGGCCAGCCGGCCACGCTCGCGAGCGACGGCCTGAGCCGCGCGCCGCTCGCGCAAACGTTCCGGCGCAGCGGCGGCGCACACGCGCTGACGGTCGTGGTCAATCATCTGAAATCAAAGCGCTGCCGCGGCGCGAGCGGAGCCGATGCCGACCGGGGCGACGGCCAGGGCTGCTGGAATCCGGCCCGCGTGCGCGCTGCACAGCGCCTCGCCGACTGGCTCGACGGCGCTCCGACCGGCGCCGGCCACGCCGGCGTGCTGCTGATCGGCGACCTGAACAGTTATGCAAGGGAAGCGCCGATCGCGCGCCTCGAAGCGCGCGGCTACGTGAACCTCGTTGCGCGCTTTCTCGGCGACGGCGCCTACAGCTACGTGTTTCGCGGCGAATCGGGATACCTCGATCACGCGCTCGCGTCGGCGTCGCTCGTGCCGCGCGTGCTGGCCGTGCATCACTGGCACATCAACGCGGACGAGCCGGGCGCGCTGCAATACACGTTCGCCTACAAGAGCGACTGGCAACGGACCGCGTTTTATGCACCCGATGCGTATCGTTCATCGGATCACGATCCGGTGATCGTCGACCTCGTGCTCGACGGTTCCGCCGCGCCGGGCGCGCCCTCGGGCGCCGGCGTCGCGCCATCCGGCCCGCCCGGCGCATGACCGCCACTCGCACCGGCCACGGGTGCGGTACTCGCGCCGCAGCGCAGAACCATCCCGCGCGATCCCACGCGCGAAGGCACGCCGACGCGAGCCGTGAAGCCGGCTGCCGACCGCTGCGCGCGCATCGATACGCAGCGCGCCGCCGCGCCGAACGACGCTCCCCACGCCGGGGCCGGGAGGCCACCCGCGACACCTCCCCCGCATCGCGATCCGCCACGCAAGCGGCGCATCGAACCGCGCCGCTACGGAAAAAACTACAAGCCTTCGCGCGCGATCGTGCAAAAAAGCACCATCGGCACGCCGTGCCGCGTCGAGCCGGAAAACCGGGCACCCACACTTCGCGCGCCTCGCAACAGCATGCAACAGGCCGGCTCCTCGCCACGCGCCGGCATCGCGGCAGCGCCATGCGCGGCAACGGTTCCCGGCCGATCGCAACCATCGCGCCCGCTCGCGGCCGACCATTCTTACCGATTCCGGGCAAGCCGAAACCGGCAATTTCTCCCGGATTCGACGCCGTTCCGCAAACGTCTGCCGCAATCTTTCAACGCGACGCCAAGTCCCTGTCGCGAAACGACTTTCCTGATTCGCGACACAAGGTGGCACACGAATTGCGAAACTCTCCGCGAGAATGCGAATCACATCGGAGCAGCTCTCGCATCATCGACCTCATATCGATCCTAAGGAGAACGACAATCATGGCATTCACGAACAGCCTCGAAGACAAGCTCGATCGCGGCCTCCACGAAGTGCGCCGTACCGGCCGCCGCGTCGCTCGCGACACGCGCCACGCCGCCCGCGACCTCAATGCCGACGTCAAGGACGATGTGCGTTCGCTCGTCGAGGAACTCGAGGATCTGCTGAAGAAGGAAGACGCCGACGTCGACTCGCTGCGCAAGCGCCTGCACAGCCGCCTCGACGAAGTGCGCGGCACGCTCGACGACGCCGCCGACGATGCGCTCTACCGCCTGCGCGCCCAGGCCGAGCGCGTCTCGCAGGCCGTCCACGAGAATCCGTGGCAAACCGCCGGCGTCGTCGCCGGCCTCGCCTTCATCGCCGGCCTGCTGCTCGCACGCCGCTGAACCCGATCTCTGGCCTAGTACAAAACCCAACCTGCAACGAGGAGAAAAAACCATGCGTCAAGCATTTGTGATGAAAGCCGCAGCAGCCCTGGTCGTCGGCAGTGTCGCCCTGGCCGGCTGCACCACCACGCCGCCGAACGAAAAGCAGACCGCGGCGGAAAATTCGTCGAAGCGTCAGGCGATCAATTCGAGCGTCGACGCGACGCTCTCGCGCCTGTACTCGACGGTGCCGGGCTCGCGCGAACTGGTTGCCAAGTCGCGTGGCGTGCTGGTGTTCCCGAGCGTGCTGCAGGCCGGCTTCATCCTCGGCGCACAGACCGGCAACGGCGCCCTGCGCGTGGGCGGCAGCACGGTCGGCTACTACAACACCTCGTCGCTGTCGCTCGGCCTGCAGGCCGGCGCGCAGTCGAAGGCGGTCATCTTCCTGTTCATGACGCAGGACGCGCTCGACAAATTCCGCAGCACGGACGGCTGGTCGGCGGGCGCCGACGCGTCGGTGGCGGTCGTGAAGATCGGCGCGAACGGCGCGGTCGACTCGAACACGGTGCAGTCGCCGATCGAGGCGATCGTGCTGACCAACGCCGGCCTGATGGGCGACTTGTCGGTCAACGGCACGAAGGTCACGCGTATCAACCCGTAAGCGGCCCGTCCGCCTCGCAGCGCCGCGGCTCACGCCGCGGCGTTTTTTATTGCCCGCGCGCGACGCGGCCACGGCCGCCGCTACCCGCGCGCCGCGGTTGCAGGCATACTCGCGAAACTCCCATACCAACCGGGACACGCCGGCCCGCGCCGGTGTCGGTTCCTCACCTGCCGTTCGGGCGCCACATGGAAAGCGCGAAAGACCACCAAAAATTCTTCCAGTTCCTGCTGGCAGTCGTGACGATCGGCTTCTGCTGGATCCTGATTCCATTCTTCGGCGCGATCTTCTGGGGCACGATACTCGCGATCCTGTTCCAGCCCGTGCAGCGCTGGCTCGCCGCGCGCTTCGGCAAGCGCCGCAACCTCGCCGCGCTCGTCACGCTGTCGGCGATCGTGCTGATCGTGATCCTGCCGCTGACGTTCGTGGCCGCCACGCTGGTGCAGGAAATCGCCTACGCTTACCAGCAGATCAAGACCGCGCAGCCGAACATGACGCTCTATCTGCAGCAGGTCGTGCATGTGCTGCCGACCTCGCTGCAGCGCGTGCTTCACAGCTACGGGCTGGCCGACATCGCCGGCATCCAGAAGAAGCTGACCGACGGCGCCGCGGCGATCAGCCAGTTCGTGGCCACGCAGGCGTTCAGTATCGGCCAGAACACGTTCCAGTTCATGGTCAGCTTCGGCATCATGCTGTACCTGGTGTTCTTCCTGCTGCGCGACGGCGGCGAGATCGGCCGCCGCGTGCGCCGCGCGCTGCCGCTCGACGAGGACCACAAGCAGCTGCTGCTGAGCAAGTTCACGACGGTGGTGCGCGCCACCGTGAAGGGCAACATCGCCGTCGCGCTCGTGCAGGGCGCGCTGGGCGGCGTGATCTTCTGGATCCTCGGCATCGAGGGCGTGCTGCTGTGGGGCGCGCTGATGGCGTTCCTGTCGCTGCTGCCGGCAATCGGCGCGGGGCTCGTGTGGGGGCCGGCCGCGATCTATTTCGCGGTGACCGGCCAGTTCTGGAAATGCGCGATCCTGGTCGTGTTCTGCATCGGCGTGATCGGCCTCGTCGACAACCTGCTGCGCCCGATCCTGGTCGGCAAGGACACCAAGATGCCCGACTGGGTCGTGCTGATCTCGACGCTCGGCGGCATGGCGCTGTTCGGCATCAACGGCTTCGTGATCGGGCCGCTGGTGGCCGCGCTGTTCATGGCGAGCTGGGACATCTTCGCGCGCGCCGACCAGGCCGGCAGCTGACGGCCGGCGCCGCACTGCAGCTGTTGCCATGACGGCTGCGCGGCATCGCGGCCGCCGCGCTGGCAATGCAAAACGAACGGCCCGCGACACCCTCCGAGAGGAAAGGCGTCGCGGGCCGTTTGCCGTTCGAGGGAACGTCGCGGTCGCGCGGCGTTACTCGAACCGGAAGCGCATGTCCTTCACCAGCGCCTGCTGCCCCCAGACGAACGAGCAGACGCGCCCCGTCTCGACGCTGACAGCATCATTGCCGTTGCCCTGCGATTCGACGAGCGGCCGGCAGCCGCCCGTGATCGTCACGCTGTGCATGCCCTGCCTCGACAGCGGGAACTCGTTCGAATCGTCCTCGGGCACCGTGTGTGTGAGCGAGATGTTCTCGACGTAGTCGTCGGGCAGCATGAAGACGGGCGCGTCGTCCACCCAGAGCGTGTAGTAGTCGTGCTTGAACGGCGTCTGCTCGATGCAGAGCTTCGAGGTGTGGCTGCCCTGCGTCTGCGTCTGGCAGAGCGGCGCGGCCAGGCTCGCGCCGGCCATGCCGAGCAGCGCGGCGCTCAGGCAGATACCGAGACAGGCGCGCATCGCACGCCGTCCCGTCATGCTTCGTCTGGTCATGATTCGTCCCGGAAGGAGAGGCGGAGGAACAGTGATCCGGCGTGGCCCCCGGCGCTCGCGCGCCGCGGGTTGCCGTGATCCGCTTTCGGCGCGTGCCATCTTACCGAATTCGCGGCGCCGTCCGGCACGGCGCGTGTCGCGACGCGTATCGCGACATGCGTTCAAACGCACATGGCAACGCGTCTCACGCATCCGCGCGCGGCGCGCGAATCCGGATCCCCGACAACGCGCCGCGCCCGCCCCTGCGCCCGCAAGCAAGCGTCAGAACGTGGTGCGCAGGCCCACCATCACGCTGCGCCCACCCTCGGGCGCGAAATCGCGCACCACCGAGCTGGCGAGACGGATGTCCTGGTTGGTCAGGTTGTCGCCGCGCACGTAGGCGAGCCAGCGCGTCGCGCCGACGTGGAAGCGGTAGGTCAGCACCACGCCGAGCGAGGTATACCCGTCGGTGGCCAGGTCGTTCTCGGGCACGCGGTGCTGCGCCCAGGCGTGCGTGACCTGCGCGCGCGCGCCGAACGGCCCGTAGCCGTAGTCGGCCGCGAGCGTCGCGCGCAGCGGCGAGATGCGCGGCAGCGGCTCGCCGGTCTCGGCGTTGCGCGCATGCGTGTAGTCGCCCGTCAGTTCGAGATCGAGCGTGTGGGCGCCCTTCTCGAACGCACGCCACTTGCCGCTGAACTCGAAGCCGTAGAACTCGGCGCGCACGCCGCGATAGACGGCCTCGTCGAGCGCGTCGTCGGTGCCCGGCGCGACTGGTTCGCCGTCGTCGTCGACGAGCCGGCCGGTGTTGAACTCGGTCAGATAGTTCGAGAAGCGCGTGTAGAACACGCCGATGCTGCCTTTGTTCGGCCCGCTCGCGTAGCGCAGCGAGAGATCGGTGGAGACGGCCTTCTCCTTCTGCGCCGACGGATTGCCGATCAGGTACTGGCCGGTCGCGTCGTGCGGGCCGTTGGCATACAGCTCGTAGAAGGTGGGCGCGCGTTCGGTGTACGACACGCTGCCCGCCACCGACCAGACCGGATCGAGCTTGTAGAGCGCGCCGAACGACACGCTGCCGGTGGTGAAGCTGCGCGACTCGGCGCCGGCGAAGCGCTCGTTGCCGGCCGGCGTCGGATCGACCTTCACATGCTCGACGCGGCCGCCCAGGCTGAACTTCAGCGCCTGCGTCGCCTGCCATTCCTCGAGGCCGAACAGCGCGACGTTGGTGGTCTGCGTGGTGGGCACCAGCGCCTCGTCGCCGAGCGCCGAGAACGTGTTCTGCGAGGCCTGCACGCCGAACGCCCCCTCGAACGGCCCGATCCTGCGATGGCGCGCCTCGACGCGGAACTCGTAGCCGTGGTTGCGGAACGTGGTGGCGGTCTGGCCGTCGTCGATTTCCTTGTGCTCGTAGTCGCTGTAGCCGAAATCGAACTTCAGCTGCGAGATCGGTCCGGCGATGTTGCGGATCTCGGACGACGCGGCCACGCGCTGCTGGCGCATCCGCAGGCGCACGTCGCTCTCGGCCACCGAACCGTAGTTCGATTCGAAGCCGCTGTACGACAGGCCCGCGTAACCGTCCGCCCAGGTGTACGAGCCGCCCACCGCGCCACCGTGCGAGCGGCCGTCGCTGTTCGGCAGGCTGCCCGAGGGCTGGTCGGCGTCGGGGCCGTCGAGCGCGCGCTGGCGGTCCGAGCGCGCGAAGCCGGGAATCCGCAGCTTGCTGGCCTCGTCGTCGAACGCATCGACGTGGAACGCGAAGCGGCCGTTGCCGCCTTCCACGAGCGCCGCGCCCGCGCGCGCGTCGTTCGCGCCGCCGTAGCTGGCATCGACGGCGCCCGACACGCCCTTCAGCGCCTCGCGCGGAATCCGGTTGTCGATGGTGTTGACCACGCCGCCGATCGCGTTGCCGCCGTAGAGCAGCGCGGCCGGCCCACGCACGATCTCGACGCGCTCGACCGACAGCGGATTCTGCGGCACCGCGTGGTCGTAGGACAGCGACGACGCATCGTAGGACGCCACGCCGTTCTGCAGCAGCCGGATCCGGTCGCCGTCCATGCCGCGGATGATCGGGCGCCCCACCATCGGGCCGTAGGTCGTGGTGGACACGCCGGGCAGGCCGTCGAGCGTCGCGCCGAGCGAATTCGCGCGGCGCAGCGCGAGCGCGTCGCCGCCGAGCAAGGCGGTGGGCGAGATCAGTTCGGTGTCGCCGGTCGGGTTCGCGGTCACGAACACCGGCGCGAGCGTCGGCGTGGGCGTGACGATGGCCGGCGCGGGCGCCGCCGCGCCGGTGGCCGTGGAGCCGGTGGCCGCCGATTGCGCGCAGGCGAGGCTGGCCACGAACATCAGCGTCAGCGGCGGCAGCCCGCGCGCGGCGGAGCGAGGTGAAATACGGGACGAGACATGGGACGAAAGGCGGGACGAAAGGCGGGATGAAAAACGGGCGGAGTCGCGCATGTTGATCGAGAGTTGTCGTAAATGAGCCGGAATCCGCGCGCGTGCCCGCCATTCTCGACACGATATAACGTATCATTTCGCGCATGCGGTTCGGCCCCGATCAGATGGGCGTCACCGGCGCGAGAACCGGCCGGCGTGCGCGGGAGCGAGGGAATCACCGGACCGATATGTTATATCATTTCAAATTGTAACAACACACTTCCGAAAGGAAGATGCGACGGGATCGAAAGGAAGCTGCGGCAGGCTTCGGTGAGATGCCGAAACATCGCCGAAACAGGCAGCGCCGGGCCGCTGGGGGGCAGGCGCGTCAAGCCCGGCGGCGCTCGAGCGCTACCGGGCGGCGTCCGGGAACGCGACCGGTCATCGGTGCGGCGCCGTTCCGGCAAGATTCCGTAAGTCTCCTTAACCGCGCTTAACTGCCCGAAATTGACTCGCGGGCGCATCGACAGAAGAATGGGATCTGTCTCGCGATCATCTCCCCGGCCACCCCGGCACCCGGTGATCAGAGGCGGCCAGACGCCAGTCATACCCCCCCTCTTGACTGGATAATTATCGCCACGGAGCAATCCGTGGCTTTTTTTTGGCTTGTCGGTGCCGCGGCACGCCATGCATGCCGCCCCCAACGGTCGCCACGGCCCGACTTGCTGGCTGGCCGTTCATCGCGCCGCCGGACGGCGTCGGCGGACCGTGCGCGGCAACCTTTCGCCGAACGGCGTCGAGACCATCCGCGCCGGCGCGGGAACCGGTACGGGCCGCAAGCGCGGCGCAGTGACCGACGCGCGCGCTGCCGATACCACCGCGCGGTGCCGGCCGCCAGAACGCCGCTTCGTACCGACGCGCCATTACCAGCGCACGGTCCGGCCGCGATAGTCGAGATATTCGAGGCCGGGGCGCCCGCGCTTGTCCAGCAGCACGCGCACCACGCCGGGCACGCTTTCCTCGATCGACAGCCGCCCGTCGGGGCCGCCCAGTTCGGTGCGCACCCAGCCCGGCGCCATCAGCAGCATGGCGCGCGGCGTGCCGGCCTGACGCGCCGCGAAGCTGCGCATCAGCTGGTTCAGCGCCGCCTTGCTGCCGCGATAGACCTCGCGCTGGCCCGACTCGTTGTCGGCCACGCTGCCCTGCCCCGACGACATGACACCGATCAGCCCGTCGGCCGGCACCAGATCGCACAGCCGCTCCACCACGCGCATCGGGCTCAGCGCATTGGTGATCATCAGGTTCGTGAAATCCTCGGTCGAGACTTCGCCGATGGTCTGGTTCGGATCGGGATTGGTGGTGCCGGCGTTGACGAACAGGATCTCGAAACGACGGCCGGCCAGGCGCGCGCGCAGCGCCGCGAGTTCGTCGGGCCGCGTGATGTCGAGCGTCTCGATGCCGACGCGGCCCGGATGCGCGTCGGCCAGCTCGTGCAGGCGCGTGCGGCCGCTGCCGGCGCGCACGGTGCCCACCACCTGCCAGCCCTGCTCGACGAATTCCGCGGCCATCGCGTGGCCGAGGCCGCGCGAGGCACCGATCAGCAGGATCGTCGGCATCGTGGGTGAATGGGCGGAAGTCGGTGACGGTTGCATGGTGGCTCCTTGCCTGAGTGATGGAATGCGAGGGGATGCGATGCCATCGATTCTGGCCGCCGGGCACGCTTTGCACCAGACGCCGTGCCTGCAATCCATGCTTGCGCCGGACGCCTTCCGCCATGGCTTTCCGCTATGCTGCGGGAATGTCACGCGTCGATCTCAACCTCCTCACCGCGCTCGATGCGCTGCTGGCCGAGCGCAGCGTCACGGCGGCCGCGCGGCGCCTGAACCTGAGCGTGTCGGCCATGAGCCGCACGCTCACGCGCCTGCGCGCGGCCACCGGCGACCGCCTGCTGCTGCAGGCGGGCCGCACGCTGGTGCTGACGCCCTACGCCGAGCAGCTGAGCATGCGCCTGCCCGAACTGGCGCGCGAGGCGCAGGCGCTGCTGAGCCCCGCCGCGCATCGCTTCGACGCGGCCACGCTCGAGCGCGAGTTCACGCTGCGGGTCGGCGAGGGCTTCATCGACCTGCTCGGCGCGGCGCTGATGGCGCGCATCGCGCGCGCCGCGCCCGGCGTGCGGCTGCGCTTCACGCCGAAGCCGGACTGGGATGCCCGGCCGCTGCGCGAGGGCGGGATCGATCTGGAGATCGGCACGGTGCGGACCTCGGCGCCGGAGATGCGCACGCGGCGGCTGTTTCGGGACCATTACACGGGGGTGGCGCGGCTGGGGCACCCGCTGCTGGAGGGCGCCGCCGTCGGCGCCGCGAGCTGGGCGGCCGGCATGCACGTGATGGTCGCGCGCGCCGGGCAGGCCGACAGCCCGGTGGACGCCGCGCTCGCCTCGCTGGGGCTGCGCAGGACGGTGTCGATGGTGGTGCCGTCCTATCCCGCGGCGATGCAGGTGGCCCGTTATTCGGACCTGCTCGCCGTGGTCCCGCACTCGTGCCTCGGCAACGCGTTCGCCCCCGATCACGCGGCCGCCAACGGCCTGCAAGGCTTCGCGCTGCCGCTGTCGATGCCGGCGTTCGACATCTCCGCGATCTGGCATCCGCGCCTCGACCAGGACCCGGCGCAGCGCTGGCTGCGCGGCGAGGTGCTGGCGCTGGGGCGGGCGGCCTATCCGCGCGAGACCGCGGGGGAAGCGCCGTAGGCGCATGAGCGCGCCATGGCCCCGCGCCAACCACCCGGCACACCGCTCACGCTCAAGGCCGGAACATCGCCCGCGCCGCCGGGCACGCTCAGGTCCATGATCGTGGCGAGTTCGCCGACCGGCAGCCCGGTGGACGCCTTCGACGCGACACGGTCGGCGCGCGCCGCGGCCACGTCGGGACGGTGCAGCCTCGCGCCGCCCGGCTGGCCGACGCAGCCGGAAAGGCGGCGACGTCGGGACGGAAGAAACGGTTCGGTTGCGGCATGACCCGGAACGCCATGCGGTGAAAAACGATCCGGCCGCGAGGCGGCCGATCAGCCGCGCGCGCGCTCGTCGGGCGTCGCCACGGCCGGCAAGGCCGAAGCGATCCGCCCTGCCGCGTGCCGGCGCCGGGCGGCGCGCGACGCATGCGGCGCGCCATCGCCGCGCGCGCCCGCGAGCAGGATCGACAGTTCGAGCAACGCGGCCAGCAGCAGCACGCCCAGCAGCGCGCCGCGTCCGCAGTGGACCAGCAGCCACGCGCCCAGTACCGGAAAGCCGAACACGCCGACGAAATAGGACAGCACGAACCAGGTCAGCGCCGCATGCCGGAAGGCGGCTGGCGCGTCGTTGACGGCGCGCGTCTGGATCAGCGAATAGACGAGCCCGTAGCCGACGCCGACCAGCATCGCCGAGACCATCTGGAACACCGGATGCACGGCCACCGCGAACATGGCGGCAACGCCGAGCGCCATCGCGACCAGCAGCCCGGCCGCCAGCGGCCGCGGCGGCAGCGAGGCCAGCACGCGGCCGAGCAGCAGCCTCGCCGCCACCACCGTACAGGCATTGACGGCATAGAAGACGGCCGCCGGCGCGGCGGTGCCGGCCACCAGCGAGGACTGGAACGTCAGCAGTCCCGAGAACACGCAGGCCCCGCAGCCCGCCATCAGAATCGGGCGCAGCGCGGCGCCGCGCGCGATCACGGCAAGCGGACGCAGCCAGGCGCGTACCGCCCGCGAGCGCGGCGCATGCGGCGCGTGCAGGCCGAACCGCCACAGCGCCGCGGCGGCCAGCAGACAGCCGGCGCCGACCAGCCGGAAAGCGAAGTCCACCGGCAGGCCCGCCTGCTGGACGGCGAACTGCAGCGCCACCGGGCTGCCGCCGATGCCGGCCATCTGGAACGCGCCGAAGTGCGAGAACCAGCGCGCGCGCTCGTGGTCGGCGATGCGCTCCGAGAGCGCCAGCGGCGCGCCGAGATAGAACATGCCCCAGCCGAGCCCGATCAGCAGCCCGGCCGCCAGCGACACGCCGCGCGCGAGGCCCGGCGTGCCGGCGAGCCACTCGAAGCCGGCCGCGATCGCGCAACAGGCCAGCGCGCTCATGCGCGCGGCGTCAAAGCGCGCCGAGAACCAGCCGACCAGCGGCACGCCGACGAAGGTGCCGAGCATCGCCGCGCCGAGCGTGGCGCCGGTGTCGAGATCGCCGCCGCCGCGCACGCGGTAGTAGCCGGACAGCAGGAACGTGGCACCGTAGCCGGAGGCCGCGAGCAGCGTGGCGGAGAACAGCAGGGAGGCAGCGAATCGGCGCATGGCGGGTGACGGCGAGCGAACCGGTGGGCAAGAAGTGGTTTGATAATATCGGCGAATTTTCCATAATCCAGAGCCACTTTCCCATGCCGATGCGAACCACTTCGAATCCGGGCGCGCCGCGCTCGCCGCGCTCGCCGCGTCGGCGCGAAAGCGCGGCGGCCGGCTTCGCTCCCGCCCTCGATACCGCGTCGCCCGTGCCGGCGGTGCGGCAGCTCTATCTGCACCTGCGCGACGGCATCGTCGGCGGCGTGCTGCGCCCGGGGCATCGCCTGCCCGCCACGCGCACCGCGGCGCTGGAATGGGGCGTCTCGCGCGGCGTGATCACCGAGGCCTACGAAATGCTGATCGCGGAGGGCTACGCGCTCGGGCGGCACGGCTCGGGCACCTACGTCGCCGCCGGCCTGCCGGCGCTGCCGATCCATGGCGGCAACCTGCGCGCCGCCGCCTCGGCGGGCGGCCCGCGCACGGTTTCCGTGGCGGCGCGGCTGGCCCGACGGCTGGAGACGGCGTTCCCGGCGCAGATCGCGTTCGCGACCGGGCGCGTCACGCACGACGCGCGCACCGCGAACCTGCTGAAGCGGCTCGCGCACCGGCATCTCGACTACGCGCGCGACGGCTATCGCGATCCGCAGGGCGAGCCCGCGCTGCGCGAGGCCGTGGCCGCCTATCTGACCGCCTCGCGCGGCGTGTGCTGCACGCCGGCGCAGATCTTCATCACCGCCGGCACCCAGCAGGCCATGGATCTCGCGATCCGCACGCTGCTCACGCCGGGCGACACCGCGCTGGTGGAGGACCCCTGTTATCCGCCCGCGCGCCAGGCGCTGGTGCTCAACGGCGCGCGGCTCGTGGGCATCCCGGTGGACGACGACGGCATCCGCACCGCGGCGCTCGACGCGTACCGCGGCACGCCGCCCGCGCTCGTCTACGTCACGCCGTCGCATCAGTACCCCACCGGCGCCGCGCTGCCGCTCGCGCGCCGGCTCCAGCTGCTGGCGTTCGCGCAGCGCCACGGCAGCTGGATCATCGAAGACGACTACGACAGCGAATTCCGCTACGAGGGCCATTCGATCGCGTCGCTGCAGGGACTCGACGCGAACGGCCGCGTGATCTACGCCGGCTCGTTCAGCAAGGCCCTGCTGCCCGGCCTGCGCGTGGGCTACCTGGTGGTGCCGGACGATCTGGTGGCGGCCTTCCGCGCCGTGCGCCCAATCATCGACCGGTTCGCGCCGCCGCTGCCCCAGCGGGTGGTGGCCGACTTCCTCAACGAAGGCTATTTCCCCGCCCATCTGCGCCGGCTGCGCGAAAGCCATCGGAGCGCGCGCGACTTCCTCGCCGAATGTCTCGCGGCACGGCTGGCCGCGCATCTGGTGGCGCCGGTGCCGCGCCAGGGCGTGCATCTGAGCGCCGCCGGCACCGGCACCTGGCACGACGATCGCGCGCTCGCGCGCGCGGCGCTGGCCGCCGGCGTCGTCGTCACGCCGGTCTCGCCGATGCATCTGCGCGCGCCGGCCGTGCCGCGGCTGCTGCTCGGCTTCTCCGGCCTGAGCGAGGCCGAGACCGATCAGGCCACGCGGCGGCTGGCCCGCGTGTTCGAGACGCACGCGCGCGGCTGACGGCCGCGCGCGCGCCTCGATCCGTCACGGCGCGAACCGCATCCGGTATTCGCGCGGGCTGCAGCCGGTGATGCGCTTGAAGCAGCGCTCGAAGTGGCTCAGGTCGGCGAAGCCGAGCCGGATCGCGACGTCGGACACGCGCACCATGCGCGATTCGCAGAGCAGGTCGCGCGCGCGCTGCACCCGCATGTGCTGGAGCAGGGTCTTGAAGTTCACGCCGAGATGGCGCCGGAACAGCGCGGTGAGATGCGAGGCGCTGGTACACGCGGCGGACGCGAGGTCGGGCTGGGTCAGCGGATCGCAGTAGTGCGCCGCGAGATGGCGCAGCGCGCGCACCAGCGCCCGCGGCAGCATCGCCTCCGCCTCGCCGCCCGCGCCGTGCTCGGTCTGCAGCACGTAGTGCGCCCACGACGAGGGCGTGCGCGGCAGCGCGCGCGCGTCGGCGCTCGCGTGGCGCTCGCCGGATCCGGCAGCCGGACTCGCGACGACGGGCGCGTCGCCCGCGAGCGGCGCCGCGTCGGGCGCGGCCGGCGCCAGCAGCAACGGGGCCGGCGCCGCCAGGCCGCGCGCGCGATCGATCGCGGCAACCGGCGCGGCCGCGGGCGCGAGGTCGCTGAGCCGCACGCTGCGGTCCTGCACCGACAGCGCCAGCTGCGCGGCCAGCCGCGTCAGTTCGAGCTGGTTTTCCGGCCAGGCGCGGCGCTCGAGCGACTGCCACGCGTCGTCGTCGCAATGCAGTTCGATGTCGTGGCCGACGCACTGGCAGACGTGCGAGAACAGCGCGCGCAGATCGTCGATGCGCGCGCGCAGCGGCGGCACGTGGAGTTCGACGAGACTGAGCTCGGCCATCAGCGCGCGCGGCAGCGCCAGCGCGCTCATCAGCTGCTCGGCGCGCGCGAGCCCCGACGAGACCAGATGGCAGGCCTCCCCCTTGGCGGGCGAACTCGCCCACTGCCCGAGCCGCGACGGCAGATAGCCGGGCAGCTCGCACAACAGCGCCGGGTCCATGTCCTGGATGCCGTTGATGTAGAGCGTGCCGCCCTTGGCGCGCGCGAACCATTCGGCCGGCGAGCCTTCGGGATGCGCGCCGCGGATCTCGACGAACGGCGCGTCGACGCCGCAGCGAAACACATGCAGCGCGCCTGCCACCGAACTCGGGTCGGTGCCGAACTCGCCGGCGAGGTAGACCGGGAAATGGCTGCGCACGGCCACCTCGAGATGCTCGGTGAAGCGCTGGATCGCGCGGCCCGCGCCCACCCACAGCGTGGAGCGCGCCATCGGCCCGAGGTTCGCCGCCTGGAACGTGTGCCGCAGCACCACCCAGCGCAGCCGCCGCACCAGCTCGGCGACCAGCGCCGAGGTGTTCGCGTCGGTGCCCGCGCCCGGCAGCCAGAACAGCTGCAGCGTGCCGAGCCGGCGGCCGGCGAAGCGCAGCACGAGCGTCTCGGCGGCGCGCTCGGCGAGCGTGCCGGCGCCGCAGGCCATGCCGGTGGCCGACCAGCACAGCGGCGGCTGGGCCACCGTCGGGCCGGGCGGCGCCCAACTGCTGCCGGCGCCGCCCTGCTCCAGGTTCAGCATGATCTCGCTGACCGGCAGCCAGCCCTTCACGTTGCCCAGCAGCGTGGACAGGAACGCGCTGTTGTCCCCGCCCCGCGCGACCGATTCCTGCCATAGGGCTTCCAGTTCGTCCGTGGTTGGCAGAGGCAACATCGCATTCGTCTCCGAAATGATCTGCCTTGGTCTCTCGTACTCAAGCTGCGTCTTCATCATATGGCCCCGTAACACGCTTCGTGCCGATCGCACCGCAACGTTCCGGAGTGCAGAACAGTTCACGCGACGACGTCGGCATGATTCATTTGATTCCGTCCGATCTCTCTCACCTCGAACGGCAGCTCCGGCCAGACCATGCGAATGCGCACAACGATGCCGATCGCGCTCGCAAGGCGGCAACTCCCAGGACAATCAGATCGCCGGCGTGCGCAGGTGATCGGAGTGTGACGTCCGCGCCCGCTCCGGGCCGCCGCTCGGGCCGCCGGTGCCGCGCGGTCCGCCGGTGCCGCGCGGTCCGGCGTTCGCGCCGCGGCCGGATCGGCGTGGCATGGCACACACGCCACGCCGATCCGGCCTCCCGCGATCACGCGCGAGGCCCGCCGTCATGCGGATCGCCGGCACCGGCGCCGGTATGCGACGGCCAGCGGCGCGCCCCGCGAGCACGACGACGATGCTCGCGCCGCCGCGAGGCCGGGCGCGCGCCTCAGCTCCGGCCGCCTTTACCCGTGCCCGAACCCGCCCCCGAACCGGCGGTACCCGCCACCGCGTTCTGCACGCTCTGATCGCTGCCTTGCGTGGCCGTCACCGCGGCCGGTACCCCGCCTGCCGCGTTCGACGCGAGTTTCTGCGTCACCTGCGTGAGCTGCTGCTCGGTCATCTGCATCGCGCTCGTGATCTGCTGCCGGGCGGTCTGCATCGCCTGCGCCATCGCGCTCTCGTACTGCCGGATGTTCGCCTCGACCAGCTGCTGCGCGCCGGCGACCGCGACCTGCGCCTGCCGGGTCGCCGCCGTGACGGCGGCATACGGATCGGGCACGGCGGCCGGTGCCGAGGTGGCGGGCGCGGCGGGGGCCGAGGCCGCCGTCGCGGCATCGCCCGACGGGGAAGACGACGCGGACGACGACGGCGGCGCGGACGAGGCCGGCGACGAAGCCGGCGCGGCGGCCGGCGGCGACTTCGCGGCCGGTGCCGTGGCGGCCTGCGTCGCCGCCGACGGCTTCTGACTGGAGGAACTGGCTTTGGTCATGGTGGCCTTTCGGAACAAGGAGAGAGTCATGCCGCGTACCCGAGCGCGAAATCATCGAGCGAGGCGCTCGACGACGGGGTGGTTTGCGATTGCGTGCCGCCGCTCTTGTCGGCGCTCTTGCCGCCGGGCGCGGGCGTCGCGCCCGACGTGCCCGACGATCCGCCGGACGCCGCGCCCGGCGAGGTGTCGGCGATGAAATCGTCGAGCGAGATCACGCCGTGCTTGTCGAGGCACAGCACCGCGCCCTGCGTGCCGCGGCGCAGCTCGTAGGAACAGGTGCGGCCGTCCTGCCCCATCCGCGCGGACACGCTGGTGACCGACGACAGCAGGATCTGCGCCGCCGTGGTGTAGCGCCAGAGCGCGGTGCGCACGTCGGGCTCGCTGCCCCCCGGATAGCCGGTGCGCTGGATCATGCGCAGCGCGCCGAGCGAGAGCCGTGAAAAACCGAGCTGGCGCGATTGCGCATACCAGTCGCGCACCACCTGCACGACCGTGTCCGGCGTCGGCAAGCCGCGCAGCTGCGGCCCTTCCAGGCTGCCGAACAGCTCGGGCAGCGTGGCGTGCAGCAGCGTCTGCGCCTGCGCGGCGAGGTTGCGGGCCGACAGCACCTGGTGAAAGCGCAGGTAGTCGACGAACTCCATCGGCGTGCGCGCCTCGGCGGCGGCGAACGCGGCCGAGGCCTGCGTCCCGGCCGGCGTGCTCGGCGCCTCGTTCGCGTCGGCGCTGGTGCTGCTCGGCACCGTGCGCATCAGTTCGACCAGCGCGCCGGCGTCGTCGAGCGACAGGCACTGGAACACCGGGCTCGTGTCGATGCCGAGCTGGCCGAGCCAGGTCGGCAGCGCGGCGAGGTCGGCGCGGCGCACCAGCTTGTGCCGCACCAGCAGGCTCGCCAGCTGGTTCTCCAGCACCGGGTCGGGCCCGGCCTTGCCCTGCGCCTCGACGCTCGTCAGCGTCTGCAGGTCGTTGCCGTCCATCGTCATCAGCTTGGCGGGACTCACCAGCAGCTCCGACACCGGCAGCAGGCACAACGGATCGCCATGCAGGCCCTGCTGCACGGCGCACAGCATCTGGGTTTCATCGGGCAGCCTGAAATGCTGCCCCGGCGACTGGATCGCCCATTGCAGCCACTGGACTCCGCCGTCGATCAGGCTCAAACAGGAGCGCGCCGAAGCGGATAGCCGGGAGGGCTGCTGGATTTGGCTCGCAGCGATATGCAGCGTCATGGAAACGTCTCCGTCGTCGATCAGCCTGCGGGGAATTCTTTGAGCAGCGCCGCCGCGGTGCTGCTGATCTGGCCGAAATCGCTCGACGCGGAGGTGACGAGCGACTGCGCCTGCTGCAGCACCGTGACGTATTTCGCGTCGCCGGTGGCGAGCAGCTGCGCCATGGCCACGCCGGCCGCCGTGGTGGCGATCGTGGCGATGTTGCGCAGCGCGTCGGTGGCGTCCTGGATCGCGATCGCCGACGATTGCGCGACCGCCTGGTAGGCCTTGCCGGCGCCGCTCGTGAGCACCACCTGCGGGCTCATCGTCGCCAGTTGCGACTGGTTGATCACATCGACCACTTGAGGATTCACATTCGGGGTACTCATCGATAACTCCGTAGCGTGGGCATCGCGCCGGACTTCAGCCGGGCCGCGGCATCACTGCGATGACGAATTCGGCGCCGGCGTTCATGTCGCGCCATTGCCGGACGATTGTCGGTTCGGGCCGGACCCGCTTCCTATTTCCCGGTCGAAGTCGACGTGCTCGACGCACTCGAGGTGCCCGTCGAGGTGGAGGTGCTCAGCGACGTCGACAGGCTCACGGAACTCGAGGCCCCCGTCGACGCCGAGGTGCCCGACGAGGTCGACTGGCTCGTCGAGGTGGAGGCGGACGACACGCCGCCCTGGAGCTTGGTCGACAGGTTCTGCATGTCCTGCTGCGCCTGGGTGGCGGTGATCTGCGCCAGCTGCGCCTGGGTCTGCAGCGTGGCCAGCGCGGCCTGCGCCTGCGCGTTGGCCGCGGCCACCACGGCGGCGGGATCGGCCGGCGCGGGCGGCCCGGGCAGCGGCTCGATGCCCGGCGGCGGCTCGGCGGCCGGCGGCGGCGCCGGCTTGAGGTCGAACGGCACGCTCAGCATCTTCGCGCAGGCCGTCGTGACGGCGGCCGCGCTCATCATGCCGGAGCCCTGCTGCCGGTTGACCGCGTTGTACATCGCGATGCCGAGCGTTTCCAGCAGCACCGCGTCCAGCATGCCGAACGCCTGTGCCGGCGCCTGCCCGGTGGCGAGCGTAACGATGCTGGCGTTGGCATCGATGATCTGACTGTTGACCGTATCAGGCACGTTGCTCATGTTCGATTCCATTCAATGAGGTTGATCCATCACGACGACTGCCCGCCCGAGGCCGACGCCAGTATCTTGGCGAGCACCTGCGCCAGCGCCGCTTCGCCCAGCACCTGCCCGCGCTGCTGGCTGGCGACGGCGTTGGCCATCGCCAGCGCGATGCTGTCGGCCATGGCGAGGTAGGTCATCCCCATGGCGGCGGAAGGCGCCAGCGCGACCGGCAGCCCGTCCGGTTCGGCGATGCTCATGATCGCGGCGTCACCCGCCGCCCGATTTCACGGCCGGGCCGGGACCTTGCATGGCGTCCGCGGGCGTCAGACCAGGCCGAGGATCTTCTGCGAGACGACCCCCGTGGTGGCGGTCTCCATGCCCAGCAGCGTCGAGATCCCCTGCGTGGTGCTGGTCTGCATCGTCACGTAGGACTGGTTCTGGTTGTTGGTCGCGTTGTGCGCGGCGTTCGACAGCGCCTGGCCGGTGGCGACGAACAGGTTGCCCATGGCGACCGCCGGCGCGGTGCCCACGACCTCGGTATTGGCCTGGGAAACCGAATCGGTGATCTGGCTGTTGACTGCGGTAGGAAAAGCCATCGTGATTGCTCCGTTTCAAGAGAAGGGGGACCGGACTCAGGCGGCGGCGAGAACCTTCGCCGTCGCCATGCCGGTCGCGCTCGTGTCCAGCGAATACAGCAGCGAGACGCCCATGGTCGTCGCGGCCTGCGCGGTCACGTACATCTGCTGCTGCGCCATGGTCGCGTTGTGCGCGGCGTTGGCCAGCGCCTGCGCCGTGGCCTGGTAGAGATTGCCCATCGCGATGCTGGCGGCGACGCCCAGCACCTGCACGTTGGACTGGGTGACCGAATCGGTGATCTGATCGTTGACGGTGGTCGGGAAGGCCATGAAGACGTCTCCTGGTAGGCGCTAGGCGTTACGCGTTGAGGATCTTCGTCGTCGCCACGCCGGTGCTGGCCGTATCGATCGAGTACAGCGTCGCGACGCCCATCGTGGTGGCCGTCTGCGCCGTCACGTAGCTCTGCTGCTGCGCGTTGGTGGCGTTGTGCGCGGCGTTGGCGAGCGCCTGCGCCGTGGCCTGGAACAGGTTGCCCATCGCGATGGCCGGCGCGTCGCCGAGCACCTTGGTGTTGGCCTGCGTGATCGAATCGGTGATCTGGTCGTTGACGGCGGTCGGAAATGCCATGGTCTGACTCCTTTCTTCAGTTAGGTGGATACGACTGCGGGACTACTCAGCTGTTGAGGATCTTCGAGGTCGCGATGCCGTCGGCCGCCGTGTCGAGCGAATAGAGCGTGGACACGCCCATCGTGGTGGCGGCCTGGGACGTCACGTAGCTCTGCTGCTGCGCATTGGTGGCGTTGTGCGCGGCGTTGGCCAGCGCCTGCGCCGTGGCCTGGAACAGGTTGCCCATCGCGATCGCGGGCGCATCGCCCAGCACTTTGGTGTTGGCCTGCGTGACCGAATCGGTGATCTGGTCGTTGACGGCGGTCGGGAATGCCATGGTGTGACTCCTTTCAGTTGGGTGAGGACGGTAACGGCGCTACTCAGCTCTTGAGGATCTTCGAGGTGGCGATGCCGTCGGTGGCCGTGTCGATCGCGTAGAGCGTCGCGACGCCCATCGTGGTGGCGGCCTGGGACGTCACGTAGCTCTGCTGCTGCGCGTTGGTGGCGTTGTGCGCGGCGTTCGCGAGCGCCTGGGCCGTGGCCTGGAACAGGTTGCCCATGGCGATCGCGGGAGCGTCGCCCAGCACCTTGGTGTTGGCTTGCGTGACCGAATCGGTGATCTGACTGTTGACTGCGGTGGGAAAGGCCATGTGGGGTCTCCTGGATTAAGCGTTGGTTACAAAGATGCCGGCGAATCAGCCGCCGAGGCCCTTCACGCCGGTCTTCAGGATCTGGCTCGTGGCGACGCCGTCGGTCGCCGTGTCGATCGCGTAGAGCGTGGCCACGCCCATCGTCGTGGACGACTGCGAGGTCACGTAGCTCTGCTGCTGCGCGTTGGTGGCGTTGTGCGCGGCGTTGGCGAGCGCCTGCGCCGTGGCTTGGTAGAGGTTGCCCATCGCCATGGCCGGCGCGTCGCCCAGCACTTTCGTGTTGGCTTGCGTGACCGAATCGGTGATTTGATCGTTCACGGAGGTGGGAAATGCCATTTGCAGCTCCTTGTGTAAGTCGGAATGGATTCACCGATATCGGCGAAGAATTCGACACGCGGCGAATTTTCGTTCCGGCGATGTCTTGGGGCAAAGTCTATGAATTGAGCCCCGGCAAAGCTTGAAGAAACCAATGGATATGGCGAACCGGGAATTCGCGCGAAAACGCGTCGCCGCCACGAAAATGCGGTTTCGGCAGTGCATGGATTCGTCGGATGTGATGATTTAGCGCGAAACTAATTGATCCGCGCCCCGAATGGCGCCGCCGCGAGCCCCGACCGTCAAGGCGCGGGCCCTTTTTGATTTGGCCGACGCGGGCGGATTTCGCCATCGCACGCGCCCTCCGGCCGGCGCGAAACCGCCGCGCGGCACGGCCCTTGCCATGCAGCACGCCATTTATTGGCA
Source organism: Burkholderia plantarii (assembly GCF_001411805.1). Lineage (NCBI taxonomy): Bacteria > Pseudomonadati > Pseudomonadota > Betaproteobacteria > Burkholderiales > Burkholderiaceae > Burkholderia > Burkholderia plantarii. Next base: position 2,895,759 of record NZ_CP007213.1, read on the forward strand.
AACGCGCTTATTTCGACGGCCTTTCACACGCCGCATTCGCAAGAAAATGCCCGAGGACAATCGATTCGTTCAAGACCTGAATATCGACGGTCCCTAGACTGAGCCCGGTGATATGTCATTTACCGAGCGAACGACCATGAAACGGCATGCCCCCTTTTGTCTCGTCCTGTGTTGCGCGATCGCCGGCGGATGCAGTCCGATTCCCTACGACGCCCGCGCCGACCAGCAGATCGAGACGCTGACGCGCGACCTCGATTCCCGCGTGATCGCCTGGCGCATCCGGGCCGAGGACGGCGGCGCCGCGATTCCCTACGACGCCGGCTTCTACGCCGCGATCGAGGCGCAGCTGGCCGGGCTGCGGATCAGGATCGGCGCCGCCGCCGGCCGCTCGAACCAGGACATCGGCACGACGCTCGCCAGCCTCGGCGACCAGATCGACCGCCTGCGCCGCCTGCATCGCCAGCAAAACACGCTCGACGCGCCGTTCCTCGCCGCCGAGCTGCAGCTGCTGAACGCCCAGCTTTCCACCCTCACCACCTATGAGCTGGCGCTGAAGAACGGCGCGCCGGCCCGCTGACCCCCACCAGGAAATCCGCCCTCATGACCACCAACTGGAACACCGCCCTCGACGACGCCACCCGCGCGGCACGCACCAGCCTCGCGGGCGCCTGGGACGCGGTTGCCGAAAGCGCCCCGCCCCGCATCGCGGAACTGACCGCCGCCGCGCAGTACATCGCCGAGCACGAACAGGAGATGACGCGCGACGAGGCGCAGCTGCTCGCGAGCCAGTATCAGGAGGCGCTGCGCAACGTGCTGCTCGCCGGGCAGGCGATCGACGAGGCCGCCGCGCACAACGCCGTGGTGGCCGTGATGTGCAGCCTCGCGGGCGCGGCGCCCGCGCTCGCGCGCTTCGTCTAGCGGCCGGGCCGGCGCCGCGTGCGGTTTTCAACCAATCATTTCGTTTTACTTATTAAAAATCAGGAGGATACAGGATGAACTTCCATGCGGGATTCGACACCGACCAGTTCCCGGGGCTCGCGCAGCTGCAGTGGCTCAAGTCCAACACCAACCTCGCCTGGTGCGGCTACTACCTCGCGCCGGCGCCCAGCCACGACGACCGGAGCTGGATGGGCAACCGCGCCGCGCTGCTCGCGCAGGGCTGGGGCCTGCTGCCGATCTTCCTCGGCCAGCAGACCATCGGCCCGGGTTCGCACGACGTACACGGCGGACAGGGCAGCACGGACGGCCTGGCCGCCGTGCAGCTGATGCACGACGAGGGCTTTCCCGCGCGCAGCTACGTGTTCATCGACTGGGAGGACGGCAGCGCGCTCGGCGCCGACTCGAAGGACTACCTCACCGCATGGGTCACGGCCGTCAACGCCGCCGGCTATCAGCCGGGCATCTACTGCTCGCACGACCTGGCCGGCGCGATGGCGGCGATTCTCGCCGGCGTGCAGCCGCCCTGCGACGGCCGCATCTGGGCCTGGAAGGTGGGGCAAGCCAATACGCATGACTACGCCTGCGCCCCCGACGGGTTTCCGTGCGCGGACCCGACGCTGTGCGGCTACGACGCCGCGGTCGCCTGGCAGTGCGAGCAGAACTGCGTGCTGTCGCTGCCGGGGGCGCCGAGCGAAACGATGTCGGCGGACCTGAGCACGTCGAGCCTGGCGGACCCGTCGGCGGCGGCGTAGCGCTCCCGGCCGGGCGGCGTCGCGGCCGGGCCGGCCGGCCATCGATCGGGATGACAAGGTCACTCCCGCATCGCTTCATCGTTCGACATGGAAAACCTTCATGCCAGCCCGCAGGAATTTCTTGCCCGAGCGCGCCGCCAGCAAGAACGACGCCATCGACCCGCACATTCCGGGCAACGTCATCGTCTACCGGTTCGGCGACATCAACAAGGCAGTCGACTGGCCATCCCGCAAACGCCAGGCAAGCGGAGGCAATTCTGCGCGCCCTTCCGATAGATAACGATCCGGGCAACTTCGCGCTCCTGCTGGCGTCCTTCGGCTCCCAATCCGGGGACAGCGCCGGCAATCCGTTCATCCCGGTGGCCACCAGCCCCGACGATCCGCTCATGAACGGAGAAGGGTGGGTCCAGGCGATTCTCGAGGCCGTCTCCAATCTCGTGACATTTTCCGTTCCGTTCACCTCGTTGTTTCGCTCTTCGCCGGCCAAGCCGCTTTCCAGGCGTGAGACGGAGTGGCTTTGCCACGACGCCGATCAGATGCCGAGCCACTACCAGGCCGAGGTGCAGGCCAACCCGCACAAGGCGCGGGCCGGGTAGCGCGCGTTCGGCTACCATGACTCGCCGCCCCGGCCCCATGCCATGCATCGTGACGAGACAGGAACCGCCCCATGCCCCCGCGAACCTTCAGGATCGACATCCCGCAAGCGCAGCTCGACGATCTGCACCGGCGCCTGCGCGCCGCGCGCCTGCCCGCCGCGCTCGATGCCGAACGCTGGGACGACGGCGCGAGCCTCGCGTTCATGCGGCGGCTGGCCGACCACTGGCTGCACCGCTTCGACTGGCGCGCGCAGGAGGCGCGGCTGAACCGCCTGCCCCACTTTCTGGCGAACATCGACGGCCTCGACATCCATTTCATCCACCAGCGCGGCACCGGCCCGGCGCCGCTGCCGCTGGTGCTCACGCACGGCTGGCCCGGTTCGTTCGTCGAGATGGAGCACGTGATCCCGATGCTCGCGGACCCCGCCGCGCACGGCGGCGACGCGGCCGACGCGTTCCATGTGGTGGTGCCGTCGCTGCCCGGCTTCGGCTTTTCCGCGCCGCCGGTCGGCCCCGGCATGGGCGCGTGGCGCGTCGCCGGCCTGTGGCGCGCGCTGATGCAGGCGCTCGGCTATGAACGCTTCGCCGCGCAGGGCGGCGACATCGGCGCGGCGGTTTCGATGTGGCTCGCGCGCCGCTTTCCCGAGCAGCTGATCGGCCTGCACCTGAACTACGTTCCCGGCAGCTACCGGCCGCCGCTCGGCGCCGGCATGCCGCCCGTGACGGGCGCCGAACAGGCCTACCTCGATACCGCCGCCGCGTGGTCGGCCAGCGAAGGCGCCTACGCGGCCGAGCAAGGCACCAAGCCGCAGACGCTGGCCTATGCGATGACGGATTCGCCGCTCGGCCTCGCCGCCTGGATCGTCGAGAAATTCCGCGCCTGGAGCGATTGCGACGGCGACCTCGAACGCGTCTTCACGCTCGACGAATTGCTGACCGACATCTCGATCTACTGGTTCGGCGGCATGCTCGACGCCTCGTTTCGGATCTACAAGGAGAACCGCGCGCGCCCGCTCGCATTCGACACGGCGGAGCGCGTGATCCCGCCGCTCGGCATGGCCGCGTTTCCGCGCGAACTGCCGACGCCGCCGCGCGCGTGGCTCGAACGCGTGTTCGACGTGCGGCGCTGGACCGCGATGCCGCGCGGCGGACACTTCGCGGCGCTGGAGCAACCCGGGTTGCTGGTGGAGGAGATCCGCGCGATGTTCCGGCCGCTGCGCGACGCGAACTAACGGCGGGCCGCGTCGGAATCCGTGCCATGCCGGCGACGCCGTGGCCCGGCGCCGCCGCAGTTTCCCGCAGTTTCCCGCCGGGCCATGCCGCCACCGGGCCGCGACGGGCCGGGCTGGCGCGACGGCGATCGGTCCCGGTCGCACCGCGCCGGCACATGCCTCGTTTCCGGCCCGCCGTCGTTCGCGAACGAACAGGCGGGCCGCGCCGGCCCGATCTGCCGCCGACCTCCCCGCCGGCTCGCCGCCCCGTCGGACCGCTCCACATCCTCGACCCGCCCGGTCGTGTCGATCCTCCCGGCCGCGCGCCGCGATGCGGGGCGGGCCACGCGGACGATCGCGCCGGCGTTGAACGAAATCGATCAGCCGGTGTTCGAGTTTGGGGAATTCTCGAAACGGCACCCCGTTGATTAGGATGGTGTCGGGTCACGGCGCAGCGGCGATCACGATCGCCAGGCCACTGCGCCGGACGTTTCGAGTCCGTCCATCGCGGTTCGTCGGGCACTCGGATGCCGCGGCTGCGAAATCGAGTTGAAGGAACACACCATGACAATCACAAACGTCACGTTGATCGGCGGGCCGACCGTCGTGATCGAAATCGGCGGGTTTCGCCTGCTGACCGATCCGACATTCGATCCCCCGGGGATCTACCACCCCTACAAGGACAAGCCGATCGAATTTCACAAGACCACCGGCCCCGCCCTGTCGCCGGAGCAAATCGGTCAAGTCGATGCGGTTCTGCTCAGCCACGATCACCACTTCGACAATCTGGACAACGCCGGGCGCGCCATGCTCCCGTCCGTCAAGCTGGCGTATACGACCCGCTCCGGCGAGCAGCGCCTGCAAGGCAACGCCGTCGGTCTCGCCCCCTACGAAACGAAGTCGCTGCACGGTGCCGACGGCCGGCACCTTTACATCACCGGCACCCCGGCCCGTCACGGGCCGGTCGGCATCGAGCCGCTTTCGGGCGATGTCATCGGGTTCCTGATTGGCGAGAACGAACCCGGCGACGCCGTCTACGTCACCGGCGACACGGTCTGGTACGAAGGCACCGCCGATATCGCCCGGCGCTACTCCCCGAAGCTGGTGATCCTGTTTACCGGTGCCGCCGAACCTCGCGGCCGGTTTCAGATGACCATGGACAGCAACGATGCACTCGCGGCCGCGCATGCGTTTCCGAACGCGTCGATTCTCGCGGTCCACAACGAAGGCTGGCGGCACAACACGGAAACCGCCGACGAACTCGCGGCGGTGTTCCAGACGCTCGGCGTCGGCGCCCGCCTCACGGCGCTGGAGCGCGGCAAGCCCAGCCGCTTCGAGTGGTGAGCGCAGGCCGCGCACCGACAAACCTTTCCTGATCCCGACAGAGGGCAATGTGAACGAAGGCATCGAAAACAAAGTTATCCTGATCATCGGCGGCGCGGGCGGTATCGGCGCGGCATCGGCACGGCTGCTCGCCTCCCGGGGCGCACGCATGGCGATCGCCGATCTGCATGAGGGGCGGCTCGCCGCGGTCGTCGAATCGATCGGCGAGGCGGGCGGAGACGTCAAGGGCTATCGCGTCGACGCCACCGACAAGGATCAGGTCAGGTCGATGGTCGACGCGGTGGTCGCCGACTTCGGCAGGCTGGACGTGCTGGTGGGCTGCGCCGGCGTCATGTACATCAGGCCGATGGCGGAGTTGAACACCGACGAGTGGGAAACCACGATCGATCTCAACATCAAGTCAGTCCTTTGGGGAATCGCCGCGGCGCTGCCGATCTTTCAAGCGCAGCAGTCCGGCCATTTCATCAACATGGGATCGGTGGCGGGCGTCAAGGTGTTCTCGCCGGGCGGCGCGGTCCATTCCGGCTCGAAATTCGCGGTCCGCGCCATCTCGGAGGGATTGAGATCGGAAGTCGGGGACGCGATTCGCGTGACCACCATCTCGCCGGGCGCGGTGGATAGCGGCATGCAGAACAAGACGACCGGCACCGACTCGCGGCGCATCCTCGAGTTGTACAGGAAGGCGATCCCCGTCAGCGCGGTGGCGAACGCGATGGCTTACGTGATCGAACAACCCGCCAATGTCGACGTCAACGAGATCGTGATTCGCCCCACTTCCCAGGTGCAGTAGCCGGCCGGCGCCGGCGCGGCGGCCCGGCGGACGGGTACGGTTTCCGCTGGAGCGGCCCGTGGGTTCGGTCGGCCATCGCGCGCTTGGCCATTCGAACCGTTCCTCGCCGTCCATCACGACTCGCCTCGCGGCGCCCCGGCTCGATTCGCGGGCCGCCTCGCACCGCTGATGTCGGACCGGCGAACCAGGCACACGGCGGCCGGCAACGGCCGCGACACTCAGGCCGTGGCGGCGGCGGAGCGGCGCTCGAAGGCAAGCCGCGATCGATGCCCGGCCGGCAACGTCCCGGCCGGGCGCAGCCGTGCCGCCGCACAAAGATCGGCCTGCGCGGCCGCGTTCTCGAATGCGCCCACCGCCTGAAACGCGGCGGCCGCAACCGCATGCACGCGCCATTGCGCGAGCGGGACGTGCATGCCCGCCTCGAGCGCCCGCGCCGCGAAGGCGACCGCATCGTCGGGCGCCCCCGCCATCAGTGCCACTCGCGCGCGCGCCTCCCATGCCAGCGCGTGCCACGCGCGCGCGTCGGCTGCCGCCGCCAGACCGACCAGATGCTCCGCGTGCCGCAACGCGGCGGCGGCGTCGCGATTCGCCAGATGCGCATGCACGCATCCCCATTCCATCGCGAGCCGCCAGTACCAGTCCAGATGAACAGGCAGGCGGTTCATCTGCCCGCGCGCCTCGTCCAGGTGACCCAGCGCCGTCGCGCCGTCGCCGAGCCCGATGTCAGCCAGACCGCAGAAGATCGGCGAAATCCGTCGTTCGACCGGCAACACGTGATCGCCGGACGGCGCCGGCTGCATCGCCGCATGCGCGGCCTGCCCGCACGCCAGTATCACGGCGGTAAGCCTGCCCGTCGCCAGCGCCTCTCCCTGCGCGGCAAACGCCCCGGCTTCCTCGTGGCGCATGTGAACCCATTCGATCGGGCTGTCGCTCATCGCATGGACCAGCCGGTTGAGCGTGTCGCCGACGATACCGTGGCAGCGCCTCACCCCGGCCGCCTGGAGGACGTCGACAATCGCTTCGGCAACTTTCGTACTCGTCCCACTCCCCGTTGGTTCGCTTCGATCTCCGAAGCCTGAATGAACGGGTGGAAACCGCCTATCCCCCGCTTGGGAGTACGTGGCGAGCGCACGTGCCGCCACGGCACGGCCACGCCCCGCTCGGGTTTTGACGCCCGCGTTCCGGCACGATTGACAGCGCCGGGACAACTGCCGCATCGTATCGCCACCAATCGATCGACCCGAACAAATATCGCCCCGGAGACAGCGGCATGAACCATCGCGTGTTGACCTATTGCCTGTTGGTCGACGTCGGCATTTTCGGCGTCGTGATCTGGCTCACGCTGCTGTGGGGCGTGCTGCCTGGCATGCGCGCGGCCCGGCAGTGGAGCGACGTCACCACGATCGCGGTGTTCGCCGCGGCCCACGGCGTGCTCGGCCTGGGTTTCAGCCTCGTCATCTACAAGAGCTTCATGCCGCTGCACCGCGCGCTCACGCGGCAGCGCGCGCGCCCGGTCGGCACCGGCAAGCTGCGGGCGCGCGGCGGGCGCCGCCTGCTCGCGTTCGCGCTGCTGGCCGTGCCGGCCGCCGCGGCCGCCTGTTTCGGCTACGATATCGTGCGCAACCTGGCCACCGGATCGATTTCGTTCTGCGGGGAGCACGGGCCCTGCGACGCGATCGTGCGCGCCAAGGCACCCGCGGCGTTCAACGGCGCGATCGCGCTCGAAGGCTTTTTCGCGGTGTTCATGCTGTCGATCGTCGTGATCTGCGCGGCCATGATCCTCGATGGTCGAAAGCGGGCTATCGCAATGGCACGCGCGTGATGCGCCGCGGGGCTGCACCGATGAATCAGGCCCGGTGCACCGAGCCCGACGAGTTCGACCCGATGAACCGGGACCGGTGACGCGCGCGCCGGTCCGAACCGGAACGACATGACACGCTTTTTCCCCGCCGCGCTCGCGGCCCTCGCCGTCACGGCGGCCACGCTGTTCCCGCCGGCCGCATCGGCCCAGACGAGCGCGCCCGGCCCGTTCGCGGCACCGTGCGGCAGCCTGCAATTCCAGCGCGTGGAGCACGACTTCGTGGCCAGTTGCGGCGGCGCGCCGTTCGATCGCTTCGGCGCGGACGCGCTCGTCCACTTCGACGATCCCTCGGACGGCGCCGACGGCGTCACGCGCCTGCTGGTGCAGACCGACGCCGGCCCGGTGCTCTACGACCTGCGTCACCGTCCGCCGCTGGTGCAGCGCGCGGGCCGGCGCCTGGCCGTGCGGCGCGTGTTCTGGCAAGGCGACGAGGTGGTGATGCAAGGCCCGCAGGGCTGGTTCCGGCTGCAGCACGGCACGCTGACGAGGCTGCAGTCGTCCACCACGGTCTATCACTGATCCAGCACGGCGGCGCCGCCGCGCGTCACCCTCGGGCGTCCCGGGCCACGCGCAGCACGAGCTTGCCGCGATGGCTGCCGTCGAACAGCCGGTTCAGCACCTCCGGCGCGTTCTCGAGCCCCTCGGCCACGGTTTCCTCGGCCTTCAGGCGGCCGTCGCGCAGCCAGCCCGCCAGTTGCTGCACGGCCTCGCGGTTCTTGCGGTAGTCGAGGATCAGGAAGCCGCGCATGGTCAGCCGCTTCGAGATCAGCACGCCGAAATCGTCGCTGGCCCGGCCGCCGTTGTTGTAGTTCGAGATCACGCCGCACAGCGCCACGCGCCCGCCGATCACCATGCGCGACAGCACCGCGCGCATCACCTCGCCGCCCACGTTCTCGAAGTTCACATGGACGCCGTCGGGCGTCGCGGCCTTCAGCGCGGCCTTCCAGTCGGGCGCCTTGTAGTCGACGGCCGCGTCGAAGCCGAGCGTTTCGGTCAGGTAGCGGCACTTCTCCTCGCCGCCGGCGATCCCCACCACGCGCGCGCCGTGGATCTTGCCGATCTGCCCGGCGATCGAGCCCACCGAGCCCGCCGCCGCCGACACCACCAGCGTCTCGCCCGGCTGCACCGGCGCGATCTCGGTCAGCCCGTAGTAGGCGGTCAGCCCGCTCATGCCGCACGCGCCGAGCAGCGTCGGCAGCGGCAGCCCCGATTCGGCCGGCAGCTTCAGCAGCTTCGGCACTTCGTCGGCCGCGACGTGCGCGTAGTCCTGCCAGCCCACCAGGCCCTGCACCAGGTCGCCCACCGCGAACTTATCGCTGCGCGAGGCGCTCACGCGGCCGATGCCGAGCGCGCGCATGGTCTCGCCGATCGCCACCGGCGGCAGGTACTGCGGAATGTCGCTCATCCAGACGCGGTTGGTCGGGTCCATCGACAGGTACAGCACCTGGACCAGCACCTCGCCCTCGCCCAGCTCGGGCAGCGGCGTCTCGACCAGCGAGAAATGTTCGGCGCCCACGCGCGCGTCGGGGCGCGCCTTCAGGCGCAACTGGCGGTTCACGGTTTCGGACATGCTGGCTCCTCGGAGTTCACTGGAATGCGGATGGGATCGGCGCGCGGCGCGCGCTGCACGGCGGGCCTGCCTCACATCGCGCACAGCCCGCCGTCGATCACGAGTTCGGCGCCCGTCACGTAGCGGCTCTCGTCGCTGGCCAGATAGAGCGCGGCGTAGGCCACGTCGTCGGGCTCGCCGAGGCGCCCCATCGGCACGCCGCGCACCAGCCGGCGCGTGGCGTCGCGCTCGCCGAGCTGCTGGAAGAACGGCTCGACGATGCCGGTGCGGATGAACGACGGATGCAGCGAATTGCAGCGCACGCCGGTCTGCTTGCGCGCGCAGTCGACGGCGATCGACTTGGTCAGCGAGGCCACCGCCGCCTTCGACGCGTTGTAGGCCGTGTACTCGGGCTCGTGCTTGAACGCGGCCACCGACGACACGTTGATGATCGAGGCCGGCTGGCTCTCGCGCAGGAACGGCAGCGCGTGGCGCACGCCGAGGATGATGCTCTCGACGTTGATGTCCATCACGCGCCGCCATTCCTTCTGCTCGATCTGCTCGACGCTGCCGATCGAACCCACCCCGGCGTTGTTGACGAGTACCGACAGCCCGCCCATCGCGGCGTGGGCCTCGGCCACCAGCACCTGCCAGCGCGCGTCGTCGCGCACGTCCTGCTCGGCGGCCCAGGCCACGCGCACGCCGGCCGCGTCGTTGAGTTCGGCCGCGAGCGCGGCGAGCGCCTCCTGGCGCGCGGCCACGTCGGTCACGAACACCTTCGCGCCGTGCTCGGCCATGCGCCGCGCCATCGCGTTGCCGAGGCCGCCCGTCGCGCCGGTGATGAACGCGCATTTGCCCGCGAGCCGCGGCGTTCCGATCGTCGTCATCCCTGCTCCTCCCGATTCGATTGCGTTGTCGATTCCGTCATCGATTGCGTTGTCGTCGCTTGCGTCGTCATTTGCATCGCGCGCCGCGCGTCGCCACTATACCGACAGATAGCCGCCGTCGACGTTGAGCACGGCGCCCGTGGTGTAGCTCGACGCGGCCGAGGCGAGAAACAGGATCGCGCCGGCCATCTCGGAGGGCTGCGCCACGCGCCGCATCGGCACGTGAGCGAGCACGCGTTCGAGCAGCGCCGGCGTGCGGGTCAGCGCCGAGGCGAACTTCGTGTCGGTCAGCCCCGGCAGCAGCGCGTTGCAGCGCACGCCGCCCGCCGCGCATTCGATCGCGAACGCCTTCGTCATCGAGATCACCGCGGCCTTCGTGATCGAGTAGATGCCCTGCTGGTCGCCGGGGATCACGCCGTTCACCGAGGCCACGTTGACGATCGCCCCGCCGCCGTTCGCGGTCATCCGGCGCGCGCCGTGCGTCGACATGAAGAAGTAGCCGCGAATGTTGACGTCGACGGTCTTCTGGAACGCGTCGACGCCGGTGTCGACGATCGGGCCGTAGTACGGATTCGCGGCGGCATTGTTGACGAGCACGTCGAGCCGGCCGTGGCGCGCGTCGATGCCGGCGTAGAGCGCCTCGATCTGCTCCAGTTCGCCGATATGGCAGGCGGCGGCCTCGGCCGAGCCGCCGTCGGCCGTGATCGCCTCGGCCACGCGCCGGCAGTCGTCGAGGCGCCGGCTCGCGACGATCACGTGCGCGCCGAACGCGGCGAGCAGGCGCGCGGCTTCCTCGCCGATGCCTCGGCTCGCGCCGCTGACGAGCGCGATCCTGCCGCTCAGGTCGAACAGATTGGGGGCTGTCATCGTGTCGAATCCCGTGGTGAACAAATGGAGAAACTCGCGCGGCGGCACCGGCATGCCGCCGCGCCGGCATGCGTGGATCCGGCTCGGCGCGGCGGCCGTCGGCATCGCTCGCGTGCTCACCGGTGCGTGACGAGCGCGGCGTCGGCCGCCGCGTCGAGATGCGGCCACGCGTTGTAGGTGACCAGCAGCGCGCCGCGCCGCCCGGCCCGGATGCGCGACACGCTGGTGTTGACGAGTGGCCAGGCAAGATCGAAGGTGCGCGCGGGATCGGCGCCGAGCAGCGCCGCGACGATCACCGCGATCGGGCCGCCCGACGAGACCACCCAGGTCTCGCCGCTCTCGCCACGCCCGCCTCCGCGCTCGCCGGCGTCGCGCACGATCGCCTCCCAGGCCGCGTGGACGTTCGCGCGAAACGCGGGCCAGGCGAGCGCGTAGTCGCCATCGGCCGCGCCCGAGGTCCAGCGCGCCACGGCGCCCGCGAACAGCGCCTGGAACGCGCGGCGCGGGTCGGCCGCGCGCGCGAGTTCGGCCAGCAGCGCCTCGCGCGCGGCCAGCTCGGGCCGGTGGCGCGCGATCAGTTCGTCGGAGTCGAGTTCGTCGAGGCCGGGCAGCACGCGCAGCGGCGCGTCGGTGCAGCCGGCCGCGGCGGCGCAGAGCGTGGCGGTCTGCGCATGGCGGCGCAGCGTGCCGGTGACGATCGCGGCGGGCCACGCGCCGCGCGCGGCCATCCAGGCGCCGAGCTTGGCGGCCTGCGCCTCGCCGCGCGGCGAGAGGCGGTCGTAGTCGGCCGCCTCGAAGCTGGCCTGCGCGTGGCGGATCAGGACGATCTCGCTCATGCGCCTGCCCCGCCCTGTTCGATGCGCGCGCGGCAGCGCCGGGTCAGGTAGCGCACCGCGTCGCCGAAGCCCGCGAACGCCGGGTTGGTGGTCTGCCCGTGGACGTAGCGTCGGTAGATCTGCTGGATGATGCCCATCAGGCGGAACAGCCCGAACACCTCGTAGAACGCGAAGCCGCTCACGTCGAGGCCGGTGCGCGCGCCGTAGTACGCCACCACCTCGGCGCGCGTCAGCATGCCCGGCGCGTGGGTGGGCTGGCGCCGCATCGCGCGGAACGGCGCCTCGTCGTCGGCCTGCACCCAGTACGCGAGCGAGCCGCCGAGATCCATCAGCGGATCGCCGAGCGTGGCCATCTCCCAGTCGAGCACGCCCACGATCCGCAGCGGGTCGGCCGGATCGAGCACCACGTTGTCGAGGCGGTAGTCGTTGTGGATCACGCAGCGCCGGCCGTCGCGCGGCTGGTTCGCGTCGAGCCAGCCCGTCACGTCCTCGCAGGCGTCGGTGCCGTCGGTCAGCGCGCGCTGCCAGCGTTCGCGCCAGCCGGCCACCTGCCGCGCCACGTAGCCCTCGCCGCGGCCGAACGCGGCCAGCGCCGGCGCCGTGGCGTCCACCGCGTGCAGCTCGACGAGCCCGTCGACGAAGCGTTCGCAGAGGCGCCGCGCGCCCGTCGCGTCGAGCCCGAGTTCGGGCGGCAGGTCGCGGCGCAGGATCACGCCGGCGATGCGCTCCATCACGTAGAACTCGGTGCCGAGCACGGCCGTGTCGTCACAGCGCGCGACGATCGCCGGCACGCGCGGGTACGCGGGCTTCAGCGCCGCCATCACGGCCGCCTCGCGCAGCATGTCGTGCGCGGAGCCGGCCTTCGCGCCGGCGGGCGGGCGGCGCAGCACGAGTTCGCGGTCCGGATAGGCGATCAGGTAGGTCAGGTTCGAGGCGCCGCCATGGAACTGGCGAATTGCCGGCTCACCGGCCAGGCCGGGCAGCCGCGCCTTCAGGAACGCGTCGAGTCGCGCGGCGTCGAGCCGGTCCTCGTCGCGCACCTCGCGCGCGGCGTCGAGCGGCGCGCTCATTGCGCCGCTCCGGCCAGCTGGCGCTTCATCTCGAGCTTCGCCACCACGCCGCGATGCACCTCGTCCGGCCCGTCGGCCAGCCGCAGCACGCGCGCGTAGGCATACAGCAGCGTCAGCGGCACGTCGTCGGACACGCCGGCGCCGCCGTGGATCTGGATCGCCGCGTCGGCGGCCTGCTGCGCGACGGCCGGCACGGCCACCTTGATCTGCGAGATCAGGCTCAGCGCGGCCTTCACGCCTTGCGTGTCGATGGTCCAGGCGGCCTTCAGCGTCAGCAGCCGCGCCTGGTCGATGGCGATGCGCAGGTTCGCGACGATGTCGGCGTTGCCGCCGAGCGCCGCGAGCGGCTTGCCGAACGCGTGGCGCCCGGCGGCGCGCGTGCAGAGCAGCGTCAGCGCGCGTTCCGCGGCGCCGAGCGCGCGCATGCAGTGGTGGATGCGGCCCGGGCCGAGCCGCCCCTGCGCGATCTCGAAGCCGCGGCCCGGCCCGAGGATCACGTTCGCGGCCGGCACGCGCACCTGCTCGAAACGCACCTCGCCGTGGCCCGACGGCTCGTCATAGTGATGGAAGGCCGGCAGCATCCGCTCGATCGTCACGCCGCGCGCGTCGAGCGGGCAGATCACCATCGTATGGCGCCGATGCGGTTCGGCCTGCGCGTCGGTCAGGCCCATGAAGATCACGAAGCGCGCGTGCGGATGGCCGATCCCGGTGGACCACCACTTGCGCCCGTTCAGCACGATCCCGTCGCCGTCGAGCGTGGCGGTGGCCTGCATGTTGGTGGCATCCGACGAGGCGACGTCCGGCTCGGTCATGCAGAACGCCGAACGGATCTCGCCCGCCAGCAGCGGCGCGAGCCAGTCGCGCCGCTGCTGCTCGCTGCCGTAGCGCGCCAGCACTTCCATGTTGCCGGTGTCGGGCGCGCTGCAGTTGAACACCTCGGGCGCGATGAACGAGTGGCCCATGATCTCGGCGAGCGGCGCGTATTCGGCGTTGGTGAGGCCCGCGCCGCCGAGTTCGGTCTCCGGCAGGAACAGGTTCCAGAGGCCGGCCGCGCGCGCCTTCTGCTTGAGCGCCTCCATCACGGCCGGCTGGCGCCAGCGCCGCCAGTCGGCGCCGCCCGTCAGCTCGGCCGCGTAGCGGGCCTCGGCGGGCACGATCTCGTCGCGCATGAAGCGGGTCAGGCGATCGGCGAGTGCCTGGCTGCGGGCGGTGGGCGTGAAGTCCATGGTGTCGATCCGGATGAGGTACGCGCCAGCCTACGCCGATTGATCCGATCGATGAAATGAATGTTCTTCATGTCGGGTCATCAGTGGAAGTAATATGCAGGATCGTCTCTTTTCGCGGCCTTCGCGAGCCGTCCACCCGTGCCCTCCGACCTGCGTCTCGACCTGAACCTGTTCCGCGTGCTCGACGCGATCTACGTCCACGGCGGCATCAGTGCAGCCGCACGCGCGCTGCATCTGACGCAGCCGGCCGTCACGCACGCGCTGAACCGGCTGCGCAGCCACTTCGGCGATCCGCTGTTCGTGCGCCAGGGCAACCGCGTCACGCCCACCGAGCGCACGCGCGCCGTGATCGCCGACGTGCAGCGCCACCTGAAGGGCCTGCAGGCCGCCGTCCACGCGCAGGCCAGCTTCGTGCCGGCCACCGTCGAGCAGCGCTTCGTGGTGGGGGTGCGCGACGTGCTCGAATCGATCGCGCTGCCGCAGCTGGTCGAGCGGCTCGCGCAGGAGGCGCCGCGCGTCACGCTGGTGAGCCGGCGCGTGGCGCTGGCCGACGTGGGCCGCGAACTCGCCAGCGGCCAGCTCGACCTGGCGGTCGAGCGGCGCGTGCCGACCGGCCCGCACGTGGTGCGCGACGAGCTGGCCGACGACGCGCTGGTGGTGGTGCTGCGCCGCGATCATCCGCTCGCGGCCGGGCCGCTGCGCCGCGCCGACTATTTCGCGGCGCGCCACGTGAGCGTCTCGCCGCTCGGCGAGCCGAACTCGCTCGACGTGCTGCTGGCCGCCGACGGCAAGTTCCGGCGCATCCAGCTGACCTGCCAGCACTACTTCGCCGCCTGCCAGATCGCGGCGGCCGGCGACCTGCTGCTCACGCTGCCGCGCTCCTACGCGCTGCGGATGACGGGGCTGCTGCCGATCGTCGTCAAGCCGGTGCCGCTGCGCGTGAAGCCCTACGCGATCCATGCCTACTGGCACGAATCGCGCGACGCGGACCGCATGCATCGCTGGTTTCGCGAGCGCGTGGCCGCGATCGTGCGCGAGGCGGCGCGCGGCGACGACGGCCTGCCCTGACTCCGTCCCGAGTCTGGCCTGGCGCACGCGCGTGCCTTAGAGCGTGTTATGCAATTTTCTAGCTGACCTTGGTCGAAGCTGGATGGAAAAACGCCGCGCTTACCCAAGCGATGTAACGGATGAAGAATGGGGCTTCGTGGCGCCCTATCTGACCTTGATGAAAGAGAACGCCCCGCAGCGGCAATACGAACTGCGAGAGCTGTACAACGCGCTGCGCTGGCTGGCCCGCGCAGGCGCGCCGCGGCGGTTGCTGCCAACCAATTTCCCGCCGTGGGAAGCCGTTTATCAGCAAACACAGCGATGGCTTCGCGCCGGGTGTTTTGAAGCGATGACCGACGATCTGCGCTCGATCATTCGCGTCGCGCAAGCGCGTCAGGGCCAGCCCAGCGCGGTCATTCTCGATGGGAGAACGCTTCAGTCCACATGCGAAAGCGGTCAGCGCGCAGGATACGACGGCTACAAACGCAAGCGTGGCAGCAAAACGCATATCGCTGTCGACACATTGGGACATCTGCTGGCCGTCTACATCACGCCAGCCGACGAGCAAGAGTGGGCCAAGGTTCAGGAACTGGCGCAACAAGTCCAGCAAGCCACGGGCAACACGGTAAAACTCGCTTTCGCGGACCAAGGCTACACCGGCAAGGATGCGGCATCGGCCGTGAGCGCCGAAGGCATCGAGTTGCAGATCGTCAAACTACCCGAAGCGAAGAAAGGCTTTGTGCTTTTGCCACGACGCTGGGTGGTCGAGCGCAGCTTCGGCTGGCTCAATCGCTTTCGCAGGCTGGCGCGTGATTACGAGCGTCTGCCTGAAACGCTGGCCGGCTTGCACTTCGTCGTCTTTGTCTCGTTGATGCTCGCTCGCGCTACTCAGTATTTTTGAAAGTGCATAACACGCTCTAGGGTTCCCGAAGTCGTCGAACAGGTAGCGATTCGAGGCGGGCCATACCTTCGAATCGGGCACCTTGCAGAACACCAGGTAGACGGTCAACAACTCGGAGGACGTGATCAAGCGCTGCCGCCCCTCGTCCAGCCCGGCTCGCCGTGTTTATCGAACGCAGCCTCGATCAAGGCCATGCCGCCTCGTGGCCTTGAGAAGCGGAAATGAAACACCTAACTTTCAGAAGAAATTGATACCACTTCTCCGAAATCGAACCCCTTCAGCTTGCTTTCCTCAACGAGGCCTTTGAATTTTTCGGAGACAAATACTGTCGCGGGGCTTTCCTTCAGCCTGAATATATCGACATCCCGAACCTGATGTTCCAAAAGAACAATTTTATTGAAAATCGTGGCTTGAGGATAGACCTTGTATTTGGACTTCTCCATGTCGACGGCGCCCTCAAGCGCTCTGGTCACGTGAAAACCCAGCATGTCTTCCGCTGGCGTCTCGACCGGCAGCACTTCTCCTGCCCCTTGAAGCAGCGGGCTCAATGCGTCGAAAGATTTCTTGCTGAATACAAGAAATGGCGACAGCAGGGTGTGAATATCACTGTTTTTCTTTCGTCGGGGAGAACCCCATGAAAGCTCGACGGGCTTGTACTCCTCCCCGAACGCTCGTCCACACCGGGCAGTTGCACGTATGGCTATGCTCGTGTCGTACGCAACTTCGCCCTCGCTGTCGACCTGCACCAGCGCCTGATATGCATCGTCCTGCCTCAAACCATATACAGTAGTCATACGCACTCACAATTCAGAAAGAACGGACTTCCATGGCATATCCCTGGAGGCATTTTGCAACGTCTCCCTTATAGTTTGAAGCTGATCAAGAACGGCTTGTTTGCCGCCCAAGTCGGCATTCTGAATAAGTTGGTTGACCTTTTGGAAGTAAGTATTTGGATGCTTGCCATTGTGCAATATCCCCGCGAGATCGTCGGAATTGTTTCGATTCGGCAAGAACACGCCATTCAATTCGGAATCTACATCAATGCCATATTTTGAGAGAATGGCGCGAGCCGGCGCAGCTTCTTTCGAAGTATCTCCCACGATATGGTGTGCTGCCGAGTTTGCCGGGCGCGTGACGCCCGATTTCTCCATATTGTTGCTCAATTTGACCGAACACCAACCCCACGGATCGATCCATCGTTGGGCGTTGCGGCCGTAGGCGTATAAATTCTCCCCGCCGTACAACCCGATCGGGTCCTGACCGACAAACCGCCCGACATCCGGATCATAAAACCGGAATGTGTTGTAGTGCAGCCCCGTGCTTTCGTCGGCGTACTGCCCAGCGAATCGCAGCGGTTGCTCTGTCCGCGCGGTCGGCAGCAGGCCCGCATCCGTCTCGACCCTGCCCCAGGCATTGTAGCGCCCGGCCCAGGCGAGCTCACCCGCCTCGTCCGTCATCTCGAGTGGCGCGCCTACCAGGTCGGTATGGAAGTGATAGATCCGGGCCGGCCGCCGCGCCTGCTCGATGGCGGCGGCGGCCATCGCCTCGGCCAGCATGGCATCGACCCGCGCCGCAGGCGTGTAAGGCGCATCCGGGCTGTACACGTAGCTGCTCACGCCGGTGTCGCGCACCTCCTGCGCGAGCCGCAGCCCTTCCCATACGAACCGCTTCGTTTCCTCGCGCAGCGTTACGCCGCGCACGTCGAGCGTCGTATCGGTCTTGGCGATGCGCCGCCCGAGCGGATCGTAGGCGAAACGCGTCTCCACCACCCCACGCGCGCCCTGCGTGCGCACGGCCACGAGCCGATCCTGCCCGTCGTACGTGAACTGCTGGCGCTGATTCGCGCCGCGCAGCTTGGTCGCGAGATTGCCGAACGCGTCGTAGTCGAAGCGCAGGTTCTGCCACATGCGCAGCCGGTTGCCCTCGACATAGCCGCGGCTGCTGCGTTGCGCATCGTCGAGCAGGTTGCCGGCGGCGTCCCAGGCGAACGATTCGAGCTGCCGGTCGGCGGTGTTGACGCGCTGCGTCAGATAGCCGGCCGGATCGTAGCTGAACTGCGTGCTGCCGCGCAGGCTGTCGTGGCTCTCGGCCAGTTCGCCGGCGGCGTCGTAGCCATAGTTGCGCCACAGCTGGCCTTGCCCCCGCGCAAGCGCGTCGGGCCGGAAGCCGGACGATTGCCAGATCTTGCGGCCCAGCAGGTCATAGGCGGTGCGCTCGGTCAGGCGGCCCTGCGTGCGCGTCAACTCGCGATGCAGGTCGTCGCGCTCGAAATCGCTGACGACCTGGTCGCCGTGGCGAATCTGGTGCACGTGCCCCGAGCCGTAGCGCAGCATCTGCAGCGTCTGCTCGTGTGGCAAGGCGAGCTTCATCACGTGGTCGAGCCCGTCGAGCGTGTATCGGACGCTGCCGTTCGCGCCGTGTTCGGCGGTCAGCCGCCCGGCCTTGTCGTATTCGAACGTCAGCGTGTCGGGCGCGATGCCGAGCGCCAGCCCGGCCGCGGTCGGCACGCTCGCGACTTCGAGCAGGCGGCCGCCGGTGTCGCGCGCGTAGCGCGTCACCTCGGTAGGCGTGTGCTGCACGCACAGGTTGCCCATCCGGTCGCGTTCGAAGCGGATCGTGCGCACCGGGCGATCGTTTGGAGCGCGATCCTCGGCCGTACCGACGATCTCGAGCGCCACCAGATCGCCGGCCTCGCCGTATTCGAAGCGGCGCAGCACGCCGTCGGGCCGCGTTTCGCTGGTGAGCCGCCCGCCTGCGCTGTATGCGAACGCGTAGCGCGCGTGCCCCTGTTGCAGCTCGCGCAGGCGCCCCTCGGCGTCATAGTGGTAGCGGGTTCGCCGCCCGGCCGGATCGACCGCCTCGACGAGTTGCCCGCGCGCATTGCGCAGCAACGTCTGCGTCCGGCCGCCCAGCCCGATGTGCCGGATCATCAGCCCGGCGGCGTCGTATTCGTAGCTTTCGGAACTGCCGTCGGGATAGGTGACCCGGCGCGCCTCGCCGGTCGGGCGCAGGTCGAACGACACGCGGTGCCCGAGCGCGTTCTCGCGCGCGAGCGGCAGGCCGAATGCATCGAAAAAATTGCGCGTGGTCTTGCCCGAGCAATCGGTGTAGGCCACCAGCTCGCCGAGCCGGTTCCACTCGAACGTCTTGCGCCCGCCCAGCGCATCGACATGCGCCACCGGCAGCGCGCTCAGTGCCTTCGGATATTCGTAGCGATTCTCCCGGTCGAGCGGATCACGGGTGGCCAGCAGCCGGCCCTGCCGGTCGTATTCGGCGTGCCAGGCGCTGCCGTCGGGCAAGATGATTTCGACGGGCCGCATGCTGTTGCCGTCGTAGCGCGTTTTCGTGGTGCGACCGAGGGGATCGGTTTCGGCAACGATGCGGCCGGCGTCGTCGTACTCGAACATCACGGTTCGTTCGCCGGGCAGCGTCAGCATCACGGGCATGCCGGCATCGTTGTACTTGAGCCCGTAGCGACGGCCGTCGAAATCGAGGTACTCGACGATCTGGAATTGCGCGTCGTAGCGCCATTGCGCGTGGCGGCCGTCGGCATGCCGCACATGGGTGCGGCGGCCTTCGATGTCGTACTCGAACGCCCAGGCCTCGCCCTCGCTGGTGTGGGTGGCGACCACTCGCGGCGTGCCGTCGATGGCCTTCCACGTATAGCCCGACGTGAAACCGAGCGCGTTCGAATGGCTCGTCATGCGCCCGTCGGCATAGGTGAAGCGGCGCACTACCGCGCCGTTCGCGTCGGTCACGGAGGCCATCTGGCCGTTTTCGTCATAGCCGTAGGCCACGACGAGGCGGCGCTGATCGCCGCTGACGAGCGACACCTCGGCGAGCCGCTCGTGCGCCGGCTCGTAATCGAGCACGGCCAGCAAGCCGCCGCAGGTCTGGATTTCACGCACGCGGCCACGGCTGTCGCGCTCGAACTGGCACCACTGGCCGGCCTGATCCTCGATCCGGCGCACCCAGCCGATGCGGCCCGAGCCCGGCTCGTAGCGGCCGAAGTCGTAATAGGTTTCGCCGACGTCGTGCAGGATGTAGCGGCCATCCGGCGTGCAGGTCAGATAGCGCTGATCGGCCTCGCTGAACGCGGCCTGACCCGGCTTCAGGATCGGGAAGCCGGCCTCGCGGCCCTGCGCGTCGGTGTACCAGAGCCGACCGTCACGCGCGTGCAGCCGCAGTTCCCACGGCAGCACCCAGCCGCGCCCAAGCGTGCCGACGTAATCGAGGTCGCTCGAATAGAAGCGCCGGATCGCCACCGGCATCGGGCTGGGCACGACGTAATCGGTTTCCGATTCGGCCGGGAGGATCTTGCGCCCAGTGGTGACGTCTACCGGGTTGCCGAACATCCCGCCGATCGCGCTGTTGATGGCCGGGCCGATCACGTAGCGGCTCGCCGCCTCGCCGAGCACGTAGCCGCCGATGAACTTCGCGGCGCACGGCATCACCGCGCGCGATAGCCCGCCCGCTTCCTTGAGCAGGCCCCCGAGCCCGCCCACCAGCCCCGCCAGCGCGAACGCCCAGTCGGTGGCGGTGCGCAGCCACGGCGGCACTTCATCGTCGATCGGCAGGCAGGTCTGGGTGCCGCCGTGGAAGTAGGTGTCGTGCGAGCCGTCCGAGATGGCCGCGCCGCAGGTGATCTTGTCGTCCTTGCGCGCGGCCGGCTTGCCGTTGATGAAGATGTTGGTGGAACCCTGCGCGACGAGCGGCGTCGGGTTGTGCTTGCTGCACGTCACGCTGCTGAGCGTGGCGTAGGCGGCCTGCTTGCCGTTCACGTAGACGTTCGGCGAGCCGAGCGTGATCGCGCCGGATTGCGAACTGAACATCTTCCCGATCGATTCCCCTAACGACAACAGCACCTGCGCGCCGATGCCGGCGGCCATGCCGGCCAGCAGCGCCACGCCGAAGCCGCAGGTGAAGGTGGCGAACGCCACGGCAGCGATCAGGGCGATGCCAAGGACGGCGCCCACCAGGAAGCCGGCAAGCGCGCTGGTGTGCTCGATCGGATCGGTGACGCGGGCCGCTTCGTACACGATACGTCTCCTTCGGCCCGGTCAGGCCTGGGCCGGCGCATCCGGCCGATAGCCGTCGAGCCAGTCGCGCCAGAACGCGTCGTAGGTGTCGCCGAAGCTCCTCCCGCTCGACGCCGTGAAGATCAGCACGCGCCCCGGCGCGACGACGAACGCCGCTTGCCGCTGGAACACGGTTTTCGCGCCGTTGCGGTAGGCGGTGTCGATCCGTTCGCCGGCGATGCCGCCGTCTTCCGCGCCAAGCCGCTCGGCCGCGCGCGCGATCAGGCGATAGCCCTGCAGCCGCGATTTGAGCAACCCGCTCTGGCGATTGACGTAGGCGTCGAGCGCTTCGCCGTCCTTCAGCCAGTCACGCGCGACGCTGAGGTTCGGCTGCGCGGCCAGATCGGCCGGCACGAAGAGATTGGTGGTCCGATCCTCGAAACCGGCCGGCAGCGCGATGCTGCCTTCGTGGATGCGGATACGGTTGTCGGAATCCGTCATGCAAGCTGCCCATGTCAGAAAAATCGAATGCGTCAAAGGCCCGCGTGGCACTCAACGCGTCGCGGCGGCGCTCCGGCGCAGGCGCAGGCTGCCCAGCAGCAACGCCGCCAGCGCCAGCAGCCACACGTAAAAACCGATCCCGAGGCCGGCGATCGGCGTCGCACTGGCCTCGTTGAAATACCAGTCCTTCGTGAAGAACGAACACAGCGCGCACGCCAGCGCGGCGCCGCCGAACGCCGCGGCTCGGCCGTCGCGGCGCCGCGCGAACTGCACGGCCGCGAACAGGTAGAGCGGGTTGGCCAGCCACGCCGGATTGAGCGTCAGCAGACCAAACCAGCCCTGCCCGAGCAGCGCCAGTCCGCTCAGCGCCGGCTCCTTGTCGAAATACATCGCCGGCAGCAGCAGCGACAGCAGATAGCCGACCACCGACGCGCCGAGCACCGCGCGCCGGCCAACGGCCGGCAGCGCCTCGATCGGATCGGCCATCAGTCCGCCTGACCGGCCGGCGTCACGACCTTCTCGCCGCGCGCGCGCATGGCCGCGCGCTGGGCCTTCGGATCGAGCGGCGGCCACGGCGCGCCGGCCGCAACGATCTTGCGGCGGATCTGCTCGATGCGCGCGGCGGCCGGCGAATCCGGCGTGGCGTGATTCTTCAGTTCGTTCTGCAATACCCAGCCGTACGACACACCCAGTTCGCTGGCGACTTTCGGATCGGCGCCGTGCGCAAGCAGGTAATCGACGGTGTCCCACTGCTGGATCATCGTCGCCTGGAACAGCGCCGTCTTGCCGAGCGAATCGCGCGCGTTGACGTTTGCCTTGTGTTCGATCAGCACCTTGAGTTGCGGCAGCAGCTTGTTCTCGGCCACCTCGAACAGCATCGGCGTGTCGCCGTTATAGAGCCAGTTCGGATCCAGGCCGCCGTCCAGCAGCAGGCGCAGCAGGTTCGGCGTATCGGCGCGCAGCGAGAGCTCGGCGACCGACCCGCCGTCGGGGCCGAGGCTCGCCTTCGGATCGGCGCCGTTCTTCAGCAGCACCGAGATGATCTGGTAGCGCGGGCTGGACGCGTCGTTCTTGACCGGCACGATTTCCTGCACGGCATACGACAGCAGCGTGGCGTGCTTCGCGCCGGGCGTGTTCAGATCCGTCTTCGGCGCGAGCTGCTGCACGCTGCCGAGGTTGCCGTCGTGAATGGCCTGGGCCAGCGTGAGCTGCTGCCCCGAAAAGAATTCTTCCGGCGCATAGCGTTTGAAGCCAGTCATGGTGATCCCTTGCGCTTGAGTGGGCCAGCCGAGCGGCAGCGCCGCGCCGATCAGCGCGGCGACGGTGCCGGCGGCGATTGCATTCTTGTATCGCATCAGTTCGATGAGTTCAGATGGGAGGCGAGATTCAGTTCGTCCTTGGAAACCTGCTCACCCAGGCCGTTCGACACCTCGCCCATCAAATGGCGGCCGACGGTGGTCACGCTGGTCCCGTCGAGCGTCACCGGGGTGCCGACCGCCTTCGGCATCAGCGTGGCCGTGGCGTCGCTGATCGGGCCGAGGCGGCCTTCCTGCATGCCCGTCAGGATATCGCCGTCGACGCGGTAGGCGGTGATGTTGCTCGCCTGCGCGGCGCCGCCATATTGCGCGACCGTGCCCGGATCGAGCCCCGCCGCGTTGAACGTGATGGCAGACGAGCCGCTGGCTTCCGAGGCCGCCGAGGCCAGCCCGCCGCCGAGCGAGTGGCCCGTTAAATCGACGCCCGACGCTGCGCCCGAAGCCTGAAGGTCCTTGCCGATCGTGACGGCATTGCGGTAGTACGGCGAATCGTCGCCGAGGCCCTGCGCGAGGTTGTTGCTCATGTCCTCGCCGAACAATTGCTGCGTGCCCTTGAACGCGATGGCCGGCTTCATGGTGTCGCCGAACACGGCCGGATCGGGCGCGTACATCTGCGCGCCGAAGTTGCTGCCGGGCTTCTGCAGGTCGCTCGGCTTGAGGCCGTAGGCCTTGAGCGCCTCGGGATCGTTGCCGATCGCCTTCCAGCCGGTGGGCGGCGGATCGTTCGGGTGATAGACGTGATCGGCCAGCTTGGCGAGCTGCTGCGCCTTGAGTGACTGGGCCAGCTTCGAGGCCGCCGCGCGCGTGGCCGGGTCCGAGCTGGCGAGGCCCTGAGCGATCATGGCCTGCGCGGCGGCCCACTGCAGCGCCAGCGCCTGCTCGGGCGTCTGCACGCTGCCCTGGTTCAGGTGGATGACCGGGCCGTCGAGATAGATACCGTTCGCGTTGATCAGGATCGTCGACGGGCCGTGGCTCAGCTTGATGCTGTCGGGCGTCATCGTCACGACGCTTTCGCCCACGCGGTGCTCGATGCCGTCACTGGCCTGGTGGCTCTGCATGCCGGGGCCGGCCTTGCTGGCGATCGCCTTGGTATTGATGACGTTCGCCGAGGTGTCGCGGGTCAGCGCGATCGTCTCGGTCATGCCGCCTTCGAGGATCCGCTTGGATTCGCTGCCCTTGAGCAGCGAGACGGTGCGCGGGCCGGCCTCGACGGTATGCGTCTCGGCGTCCTTGATGACCGTGTTCATGTCCTTCTGGGCGTGCAGGAACACTTCCTGGCTGCCGTTCACGTCGGAGAAGCGCAGTTCGTTCGAACCTTCGCCCTTGTGCGTCTGGCTCTTGATGCCCATCGTCTGGCCAGCCGCGCCGTGGTACGGGTTGCCCTGTTCGCCGTTGAACACGCGGCCGACGATCACCGGGTTGTCCGGGTCGCCCTGATTGAACGCCACCAGCACTTCCTGGCCGATCCGCGGAATCGCGGCCGCGCCCCAGCCAGCGCCGGCCCATGGCTGCGACACCCGGATCCACATCGAATCGGAGCCATCGAGCTTGCCGCGCCGGTCCCACAGGAAATGCAGCTTCACGCAACTGCCGTTGGTATGGATCTGCTCGCCCTTCGGGCCCACCACGATGGCCGATTGCGTGCCCTGGATCAGCGGCTTGGGCGTGACGCGCCGCGCGCGGTAGGAGACTTTCTGCGGCAGCAGCACGAAGCTGTTGCGGTACGGCAGCTTGGCCGCGTGCGCGGTGTAGTCGTTGACCGCCTCGTGGCGCACCTGCAGGATCACGTAGGCCTGATTGTCGGCGGCCACCGGGTGGCCCGTCACGCTAACGCTGCCGGCCGTGGTCATGCGCCATGCGTAGCCCTGGCCCGTGTAGCGCTGTCCCTCCGCCTCCTCGGCCTCGATGGCCTGGAGCGCATAGCGGTCGCCGTCCGCGGCGTGATCGTAGAGCGATTGATGTTCGAAACGCTCGGTCGTGGCGAGCCGCGCGTATTTGAGCGTCGATTCGACTTCCACCATCATCAGCGGCGACGACGGCGTCTGATGGTTGAAGTCGCGATAGACGATCTTGCCGACGCCGAAATGGCCGCCCTGGTTGAGCTGGTCGATGCCGTTGTATTCGCTCGACGCGCTGTCGGCGTAAGGCACGCTGACCAGCCCCTCGATCGGGCGGAACATGGCGTTGCCGTCGCCGATCACGAGGAGGTGCCTGTCCTTCTCGTAACGGTGCGTCCAGATCAGCCCTTCCTGCTCCATCAGCCGGGCGCAGAAGTTGTAATAGGACTCCTGGTACATCACCACATATTCGAGCGGCTTTTGCTCGGAATGGATGTCGAACGCGAAATCGCTGAAGCCGTGATCGGCAAACACGGTCGACAGGATGGCTTGCGCCGTCTGCTCCTGGAAGATCCGGCAATCGGTCGAGCGCGTCAGGAACCAGAACCACGGCACCACCGACATGTGGTACTGGGTCACGCTGCCCGGATTGCCGACGCGGTCGAACGACGCCACGAAGCCGTCGAAATA
This sequence comes from Burkholderia plantarii, assembly GCF_001411805.1. Taxonomy (NCBI): domain Bacteria; kingdom Pseudomonadati; phylum Pseudomonadota; class Betaproteobacteria; order Burkholderiales; family Burkholderiaceae; genus Burkholderia; species Burkholderia plantarii. Next base: position 2,920,998 of record NZ_CP007213.1, read on the forward strand.
CCGCGTCTCGTCGCCGCTCACGGCGGTGGCGGCGGCCAGCAGCGATTGCCGGGATTGCGGGTCGAACCTGAGCCGGACCTGCTGGCCGATCAGGTCGGCCGGCTTCAGATCGTTGCGGTGCGAGAGCAGATCGAGGTGCATCTCGGGTAGCCGGTTGACGTGCTCGTCAACCACCGCCACGCTCACCAGCAGCACGTCCTCGCCGAGCGGCGTGTCGAGCGTGACGTAGCGGTTCATCTGCGTGAGCTTCGCCGTGCTGCCCACTGCCTGATTGATCGAATCGGCAATCGCGGCCGGGGGCCGCTGCAACAGCGAGAAGCCCGTCTGCGCCAATTGCGCAGCGCGCTGCACGGTATCGACGTGACCGGCAAGCGCGGCCACCGGGCCGACCTGGCTAGCGATATGGGTGGCAAGCGAACCCGCCAGTCCGCCAAGTCCCGCCGGTGCTCCCTGCGGGCTCGCAAAGCTGGACAGGACGCCGCCTGGCGACGCCGTACTCATGTCTTTCCTTCTTCTCAGGTTCTGCCCCGTAGGACCCTTCTCTGCATGGCACCGAAACTTTAGGGGAAAAACGAAAGAAACGGTAAACGTTGAATTGATGATTCAATCGATTCGGCAATTTTGACTTGATGCCAATTGAGTGGCGGATTATCTCGGTACGATTTTCCGCGCAGCAGCCGATAAAATCCTCATGGTCTCAACGAGATTGATTTCGAGGCAGTCGATAATCTCCGCGCGATGACACGCTGCGACGCAACATCGGATTAATGGACTATCAGCACCATTAACAGCAATCGACGAAAGCCGCGTTGTCGGCGGCCTCTCCGTGCAGATTTTTCGCCGGCGCCACAATATCCGCCGCGCCCGAGCAGCTTCCTCGTATGACACCCGCCTTCTGCCAAAAACCGACGATGTTGAGTCTTCGTTAGGATCGACGCTTCTGCTGATCCACAGCATTCCCGAGGGCATTGTCAAATTGCAATGCGGAAACGCACCGCGCAGCCGGATCTCTATATTGCCGCGACGACAGTCACACGCACGAGACCTCCCATTCGGTCGTCGTAGTGAGACGCAAGGACCGCTTCCGTGTCGCCGCGAGTCCGAGCATGGACCTGATAGAGGACCGACGCGACCTCCCCTAGCCTAAGCGTCTCCGCACCGCTGACGATCACCAAAATGCCTGAAGCCGTGCTCAACGACATTTCGCTGGTCGCCTCGATGGCGTCGCTTGTCGCTTGGAAAATGCGCTCCGGACCGGCAGCGAAGCCGGCGCCCAGGACGCCGCGGCGGCCGGCCTTGAACACCCCCCTCACGTCCCAAAACTCGCTGCCGGCGGGCATGGCAACCTTGCGGCGCCCCGTTGGGTCGCCCCCAGTCGCGGTCCGGTAAATCTGAAGAAGGGAGTCGAGAACGCTAAGGTGAGGGAATTCGGGAGTGACGACGATGGCATCGACCACGGCTGCGAGACCGGCAGTCGCGCTCTGGACTGTCTCCCGGTCTGCGGCCGCTCCGTGCATCACGATCGCAACGGTGCGCAAGCCAATCGCCCGTCTGGCGGCGCCAACATTCTCCCCGAGTTGAAGCGCGCGGGGCTCGCCGGACGCGATGAGCAAGAACACAAGATCTCGCTGCGACTCCAGATCCGGCCCGGGCTGGGCTCGCCGAAGCGTTGCATTGGAGAGCGTGTCGGCATCGCGCTCGCCGTTCGACTGCGCGATGGCGCGCGAGCTCGCGTGCCTGGCCAGCGCCCGAGCGAACGCGGCGCCAATGCGGCCGACGCCCACCAGATCGCTCACCGGTCGATATGAATCGGATCTGCCGTTCGGCTCCGCCGATACGGCGCCGTCCTGCACCGGCTTTCCCGCGTTCTCATCGCATGCTGACATCGTCATATCCTCGAAGCGCACCGGGTGCGCGCAATGCAAGGTTAAATTAACAAATAATGAATGGTTCATATTATGGATTTTGTACGGTTCGCAATGCATGCTCTCGAGCATGAACGCATCTGCCAAAACCCCAACTTTCGAGCGCAACCCAATCACCCAGGCCGTCGGCCGGCGGTTGAAGGAAGTGCGCCTGCAGGCCGGCAAGAGCCAGGAGGACCTGGCTCACGAGGCGTCCGTCTCCAGGGTTGCGATCAGCGCAGTCGAATCCGGCGCTGCCAACACAACGGTCTTGACGCTCGCCGCGTTGTGCCGGCCGCTTGGGATATCGCTTTCGGAACTATTCGCTCCCTTGACCATGCCGCTCGACGCCCAAGAACCGAGGCGAGTCAACGCTGCCAAGCCGCCTAAAATCGGACGGTCGCGCCTCCGTTAGCAGCCCAGATCAGGGCAAACAGACGGCAGCGTGTGGCAGGGACGCTCCGTCCCGACGCTTCGCGCCCTCTCCTTGCGTGTTTGCGCGGCCGCGCGCCGACCACCGACTGCGCTTCGCAGCCGCGACAATATGCATTCCTAAAAATAAGAATCTCCGAGCACGTCGTGATGTCGCTTTCCGTGTTCCGAGCATTGAATAAAAAACGCGATCGGCGCGAGCGCAAACCGCGAGGCCGCCTGCAACGAGGCACGAGAAAAGTGCAGGCGGAGAAAAGCTGCGAGCCTTACGGAAGCTCGCGAATTGGGTGATTTTTCAAAACCGTCTGCCGACTGTATTGCCCTGAGGAAGGCGCAATACAGCCGCAGAAATCTCGCGATCCAGAATGCCTAGTTAGACTTGAGCATTTCCCATACTTTGTTTCGCAACTTAATCGCTTGAACCGAGCACGCCTTATAAGGCTTCAACCGCGATTTCAGATTCTCTGGTGTCGCGAATGCCGGATTCGACAGAAGCGATTTATCAACAAAACGCTCGGACCCGACAATCTCGTTTCCATACATGTATGTGTTGGAAACAACCGCTATGTTCTCCGGCCGCATCATCCAATTGACGAAGGTGTAGGCCGAGTCGAGATTCTTCGCCTTCGCCGGGATGAGCAAGCTGTCCATGAACAGCCGGACGCCTTCGCGCGGGTAGACGAACTTGACCGATGGCAGCGCCTTTTCGGCACGCACCGCGGCGCCGTTCCAGATCTGCTGGACGATGACCTGCTTCGATGCCATCCGATCGACCGGGCCGTCATTGCTATAGAGCTTGACCGCGGGCTTCTGCTGTTTGAGCACTGCGAGCACCCGCTTCGCGTCCTCTGGGCTCTCCGTACATTCGTCCTGCCCCAGGAACCAGCTCGCGGCCATGTAAAGCTCCTCCTGGACATCGAGGTCGGCCACCTCCCCTCGCAAGCTCGCGGGCGGGTTGAAGAACGGTCCCCAGGAATCGTCGAGGTGGCCGCCCGGGACACGTGCACTGTCATAGGCATAGCCGGTCAGTACGATCGTATAGGGCATGGCATAGTCGCGATTCTTGTCGAACGAAGGATGTTGATACTCCGGCCGGATGTTCGAGGCGTTCGGCAGCTTGGCCTTATCCAGCCGTGTCAGCAGCCCGTCCTTGGCCAGGATCGGAACGTAGTAGTCGCCGGCGACCACTACGTCATAGGTTCCGCCACCGGCCTGCAGCTTCGTCAGCAGGCTTGCGTCGCTGTCGTAGGTGTCGAGGGTCGTCTTGATCCCCGTTTCCTTCTGGAACTTTTGAAGCAACGCCGGGGGGAAATAGTCCGGCCAATTGCCAATGTGCAGCTCTGCGGCCTGCAGAGGGAGCGAGATCGCGATCAGCGTCGCCAGCAGTGTCGTTTTCACAGTCGGCCTCCTGCGAACGTTTCCCAGTTCGGACCGAATGTCTCCGCACGGCGAGTTGCTTCGCCTCCCGGGATCTTGACCTGCGCGAGCCAGTATCCGGCCGCGACGATACCGCATGTCGCGATCGCCAGAAGCGTGGACGCGGCGTTGATTTCCGTTGTCATCTCGAGCTTAAGCATGCTGTAAATGTAAGTAGGCAGCGTGGTTCCCCCCACGCCGGACAAAAAATACGACGTCACGAAGTCATCGAGCGAAGTGATGAAGGACAGCATTACCGCGGACGCGATGCCCGGTGCGACACACGGCACCACGATGCGAGCCAGCACCTGGAACGGCGAGGCACCTAGGCCCTTGGCGGCATCCAATACCGCGTCATCGATAGCATCCATACTGGCTCGAATCGGGATGAAGGCTACGGGTAGGCAGAAGACCACGTGCGCGAACAGGACCACGCCGAATCCAAGGTCGATCGACAGCGCGGCGAAGCCAAGCAGTGTCGACACGGCCAGGACAATTTCCGGCGCCACCAGCGGAACGTGGATCAGCGCGCTCAATGCAGACGCTCTCGCTCCTTGGGTGGCTTTCGAGCGAATCGCCCACGCAGCCGACAATGCCAAGACAACCGTGATCAGCGAGGTGAGGACCGCGAGCTGAATCGAGTTCCACGTGGCGCTTTGCAGCGCCGAGTTCGACATCAAATCCCGATACGCGCGCAGCGAAAACCCCGTCCAGATCAGCGCCGACTTGCCGAGATTGAAGCTCATGACCACCACCGCGACGATCGGCAGATAGAGAAACAGCAGCGCTGCCGCACCCACCAGCCCGGCGCCGCGAAACTTGGTCGGCACGCCCAGCTCACCCGATCCCGGGCCGCCTGGACGGCGAGAGCGCGCTGCCCAAGCAACCAGCAGCGAGAATGCCAGGACGACAATCGCGAGTGCAGCGCCCTTGGGCCAATCTCGGTTGGGGCCGAAGGCCAGCTGGATGAGGTTGCCGACCATCATCGATTTCGCACCGCCCAGCAAATCCGACACGACATACGACCCGAAGGCCGGGATAAAGGTTAGGCCGATGCCGGCTCGAATGCCCGGCATACTGGCGGGCACCACCAGTCGAGTCAGCACGGCCCACTTCGATGCGCCAAGACTGGTTCCGGCGTCTACCGTCTCCCAGTCCAGGCGCCGCAACACCGAGTAGATCGGGAAAATCATGAAGGGGATGAACACGTTGGTGAGGCCAAGTACCGTCGCCCAATCGGTATAGAGGATGCCTAATGCGCCCTCGACGCCGAGCCCGTTCAGGAGCCGATTCACGAGCCCGTGGTCCGCGATCAGCAGCATCCAGCCATAACACCGCACGACAAGGCTCACCAGGAACGGCACGATCAGTAGCAACAGGCAAAGCCGTTGATATCGCGTCCGCAAACCCACGACCCAGAGTGCGGTCGGAAACGCGACGAGCAGGCAGGTCGCGGAGGTCAGCACCGCGAACCAGACCGACCGGGCGAATATCCGTGCATATCCCGCCTGCCAAACCCACTTGCCATCGAAATCCTGGTCGAACAGCAAGCGGGCGTAGGCCGACCACGAGTGCGCGTGCCAGTCGACCCCACCGAAATCGAGCGGCAGGCACGACGACACGAATCCAATGATCGCGATCGGGTATAGCACGCCCGTACCGAGTACGAGCCACACTGCGGTCCTTCCCATAGGAAATCGAATCTCTCCGTTCGATCAAAACCGAATGCCATTTCGGCAGTTCTTTTCGTTATTGTGTCGACGACCCGAATACACGAATACACGAATACACGAATACACGAATACACGAAGGCATTCTTAGCGAACGGCCTTCACACTTCAACCATGCAGCCTAGACAAATTACGCCAAGGCTTCTGCTGTCTGCCGGCGGCCCGCCGTGCCAGTTGCAGCGTGCTCTTGACTGGACTATCTCCTACCGGGAAACAAAAGTCGGAAATATCAGACAATCAGTACGTATTCGGCGACTTTGTCCACCTATCAAAATAAACAATCTCGCCATTTATTTGCATTCGGCACACGATGACCGGCCCCGCGCCCGCGATTTTTCCACACTTCATTTTGATATCCGCTTGGGCGACTACACATTTCGCGCCAATTAAGATAATCTTATCTCGAACAGGCGCAAAAATATCTCCTTAAATCATCACTGAAACTAAGGTGATATTGTCATTTTCCACAGGTAAACCTGACGCATTTATGGCAAATCTCGACACCGAAAACTTCTTGATCCGGCGAATCGTTCCAAGCGACATCGGCGACTACTACGACATTCGATTCTCGGTCACTGAAAACCGCATCCACCCTCACCAGATACACCTGCTGCAGCGCGAGGTCGTCTTGGAGAACATCAACACTTCAGGCGGGGCAATTTGCGTCGATCGACATTCAGGTGTTGCGGCAGGCGCAATGATGATTCTGATTACCTCGAAGCCGATGATATCAGCGCTCTTCGTTCGCCCGGTATACCAGGGTCTGGGGATCGGCAAGGCATTGCTGGACCGCGCGATCGAAATGAGCCGCGCAGCGGGAGTGGACGTCCTTACGCTCGTCACGGATCCGGGCTCCCGAGCCGACACGTTCTATCAACGGCAGGGATGGACGCGGGGCGGCCTGGACGAGTACGGCACCCAGGTCATCTTCACCAAACGCATCTTGGACGGGCGCGATGACTAGGCGGCCGACTCTCGGGGCCGACCTTGCTAGCGTGCGACCCGCGCCGCTTCACACGGCCATCATCGCGATCCGGCTCCTCCAAAAGCGCGGTGTCCCGGTCTCGGATCTCATTGCGGAGAGCGGCATCACGGAAAGCGACCTGAGCCGGCCGGACATGATCATTTCGCACGAGCAAGAGATGATCGTCTTCGCGAATGCGCAGCGGCTCACCGGGACGGAAATCACCGGCGCGCTGATCGGCAAGGCAATACCGATCACGGCGTACGGCGTGCGCGGCCACGCCATGCTCGTCGCCCCGACTCTCCGCGCGGCCATGAGCCTTGGTTTTTCGTACCCCCTGTTGGCAATCTCCTACTTCAAGATTTCGTTTCATGAGATTGGAAGCGATGCGGTCTTCCTGCTGGACGGCTATGCCTACCGTCAGGACCTCAGGGTATTTTCGTCCTTGATGTGCCTCGCCGCGGTGCAGCGGGAGATACTCGACTCCACCCGAGCTCCGGTGGAGTTCATCCGCGCTGAGTTCGACTTTCCACAACCGGACGATCACGAGGAATTGACGCGGATTCTGGGCTGCCCGATCGTGTTCAATGCCCAGTCCACCTCGCTGTCGATTCCCAAGCATTACCTCGACACCGAGCTCCCCTTTCATCACGAGATCGAATTCGAAATTGCCCGGGGGGAGTGTGCCAGGCAGGAACCGATGATGGCGACCTGGCAGCCGGAGCATATCGTTACCCGGGCGCTGCAAACGCTCCATCGTCTCGATGGGCGACTCGACGCTCACGGACTCGCCGCGGAGCTGAACATGTCCCTGCGGTCAATGCAAAGAGAACTCGGCCACGCAGGCCTCAGCTTCCGAACGCTGCTCGACCAAGTGCGGCTCGCGCGCGCACTGGATCCGCTGTTTCAATCGGGGAAGTTTGGCCCGGAGGCTCACTCCAAGATGTTCGGCTACTCGACCAAGTTCGCGTTCGAGCGCGCCAAGGATCGGTGGACCGCGAAGAGCAAAAGCAAGATCAGTGGCTAGCCGCCTTTCGATCAGTTGTCCTCCCGATTTTTTACCGAGATTTCCTGCTCGGGGCAGTCCTCTTTGGCCTGACCTAACGCGCGGCCTCGACGACATCGCGCACTTTGTCTTCGGCTCATCGCATCAGGCGTGCCCCCGCAGTCGCCACCCCAAGTCGACCCGCTCTCGGCCGGCGGCCATCCATTGTGGCTTGACGGGCTGCATGCTTCCCGATCCCGTTGAACCTGCTCGACGCATTCGGCCGCTGTGCGCTCGCTGACACGGTGCGAGCAGACGAAAAAACCCTTCGCGAAGGAAGGGCCAAGCCCTGCTTACCGCCGCAGGGGCCTGCGGACGACGCGGTAGGCAGGTCACGACGCGGTCGTCGAACCGCGTCGCTCCGAGAAACGCAAGCGCACCGCGAGAGCGACGCGCAAATGTTACTACTAGTGTCGCTATACGATTTCTGCGCTCGTAGTGTCAAATCCGGCGGATGGAAGACACACATCGCTCGCAATACCGGCTCCCCTGGTCCCTCTATGAACAGCTCAAGGCCTCGGCTGAAGCGCAACGTCGATCGATCAATGCGGAAATCGTCAGCCGCCTCACGATCAGCGTGGCGCAGAGCGAGCAATACGACCAACAAGTGAAGGCGGCCAAGCAGCGACGCAAGGACGGCGGGCGCCCGGTCGCTGAACCGGTACCGTCGGTCGAGCAGATCCTGGCGGTTTTACGCGTCGCTTTCGGGCCAAACGTGTTCACCGAAACCGAGTTGTTGTCCGCCGCCGCCCGCATTGAAGCGACGATGCAGAAGTAACCCCCTTGCTCTCAAAGATAGCCCGCCGAAGCGGGCTTTTTCATTTCGCGTCGACCAGTTTCGTTCACTGCCAAGCCAGGTTCGCGGCACTTTAGGGCGCAATCGCGGGCGCGCTTAGCCTCCTCGAGCAGCGGCGCGCGCCACGCTATACCAAGCGGCCGGCATATGCTTGGGTCTGGCCATCGGTCCAGCTACGCGCCGCTGATTCCGCTGCCTACAGTAAGTCCGGCCCAAGCGGATATAAACACCTTGGGTTACACGCGCCAGCCCTCTCCGAATGCCCGCCTGCCCGCCGCAGTTCGAGTCGGCTCGGTCAGCGGACGGTCCGCTGGCTCAACCCAACCTATCGCATGGAGACCAGAATGCAGAAACCCGAAGACGCGCTTCGCCAGTCTCGCCCGTTGCGCAGCCCCGAGCAGATTGGCGCTGACACGACGCCCTCGTATTTGCCGATGCCGGCTCTCCTTATTGCGCCCATTAAAGCGAAAATCCTCCTCGCCGCGGAGTGTTCGCGCAACGGAATCATCGACCGACCTGTGGCCGACGACCGGAAATTCCGCGAGGTGCTTTGGCTGCTCCAGCGTTCCGATTATCAATTGGGATATTTCGACGTCCCATTGGCGTCGATTGTCGCGCTCCAGCACAAAAATATGGCGGACAACGCGTCCACCTAGCGCGAGTTGTTCGGTGGCCGGCTTGCACTTCGTCGTCTTTGTCTCCTTGATGCTCACTCGCGCGGCCCAGTATTTTTGAAAGTGCATAACACGCTCTTAACGACAGGCGCGCGGCGAGGCGTTTATGCTGTCGCTGTCGGACAGGCACCCGCCTTCATCCGTTTTCCGAATCGAGGATTCTCATGCCGCTGATCCATGCCGCAGCCGGAATGGCTGCCGATGCGCCGAACTACGTCGTCGACATCCAGGCCGGCGCCCACCGCTTCCAGGGCGACGAGGCCGAACGCGAGGGCGGCCAGGGCGTCGGCCCGGCGCCGTTCGAGCTGCTGCTCGCGAGCCTGTGCGCCTGCACCGCCGCGACGCTGCGGATGTACATGCAGCGCAAGGAATGGCCGGCCGTGCCGCTGCACGTGCATGCCGAACTGCACGCGGACCGCGAGGGCGCGCAATACGTGCGCCGCACCATCACGATCGAGGGCGACACGCTCGACGAGGCGCAGCGCGCGCGGCTCGGCGAGATCGGCGAGAAGACGCCCGTCACGCTGTTCATCAAGCGCGGCACGCGGATCGAGACGACGCTGCGCTGAGCGGCGGCGCCGCCGCGCGCCCGCGCATTCGACGCGACCGTGCCGCGTCGAATGCGCCACCGCCATGAAATGCGCCGCGCCGGCCGCTCAGATCCCGAGCGCGGACAGATCGAGCCGGCCGTCGGCCGCCACCGGCGGGCACCAGAAGAACGCGCCGGTGATCGGCTGCGTGAAGCGGAACAGCCCGTCGAGCACACCGTCGGTCGCGCCCACCATGCGCCGCATCTGCACCTCGAAGGCGCGGAACGTGTGGCCGAACGCGACGAAGTAGAGCCCCGCGCGGCGTTCGTCCGCCCACGGCGCCGAGCGCCGCAGCACCTTCGCCTCGGGGTTGAAGCTCTCCTGCTCGGTGCGCTTGACGTGCGAATAGGCCGGCGCGTCGTCGAGTTCCTCGTTGTCGGACTTGCGGCGCCCGACGATGCGATCCATCTCGTCGCCGTCGATCGCGCCCATCGCCGCGAAATCGTGGACCCACTGCTGGACCGCCACGAAGCTCGCGCCGTCCAGGCCCGGCCCCTTGCCGGTCACGAACGCGGTCTCCACCGCCTCCTCGCCCTCCGGATTCTCAGTGCCGTCCTCGTAGCCGGACAGGTCGCGGTCGTCGGCGTAGCGGAACGCGTTGGCGGCGCTCTCCAGCGTGAACGCCGGCGCGAGCAGCGCCTCGATCGCGCGCGAGCGCAGCGTGATCTCGCCGTGATCCTCGCCGCGCAGCCAGACCCACAGCGCGACCTGCGTCGAGGGCACCGGCGCGCCGGGCCTCGAGAGGTCGGGGAACGGCTTCAGGCCGTCGATCTCGCGGTCGAGGCCATGCACCAGCGACGGGCCGACGCCGACCACGGCATGCGTGCCGTCGGCCGCCTCGCGCAGCGCGGCGAGTGCGGCGGCGGCCTCCTCGGGCCGGGCGGTCTGGAACGACAGGTAACGGTTGGCCGACGGAAGCGGCGCGAGAATGCCTTGCTGGATGGTACGCATCGTAGGGTTCGGGTTCGTCGAATCGGAGTTCGGTGATTGGCGGGGACAGCGCGAAATCGCGGGCGCGATTGTCCCATACGACGCGCGCCGGCCCAAGGCGCGGCGCGGTCGTGGCGCGGACGGCGCGCGCCGAGCGCTTCTTCCCGGCGTTTTCCCGGCCCTCGGCCCCTTTCCCGCCGTCCGGCAAGCCGATACCCAAGCCGTTCAGCTTCCTTTCCAATGCAATTCGACACGCGTTTCATCGAATGAAATTGCAAGGAAAAAGCTTTCAAAATCAATGCATCGGCCGATTTACCGGGGGTTTGCATTAATCCTTTGTATTGGTTTTGATACGTTATATCATTGCGCTCCCAACCCGTTCACAACCCGTTCCAAGCCCGCCACCGGCAGCGCGAACCCGACGCCGCCACGGCCCGGCCTCCAACATGACCACACTGACTCCGATCTCGCGCGCCGTGCTGCTGGCCGCGCTCGCCCTTGCCTCCCTCCCTGCCCGCGCGGCCGCTCCGGGCGTCGCGCTCGGCGGCACCGTCACCGATACCGCCGGCGCGCCCGTCGACGCGGCCGAGGTGGTGCTGACCGACGCGGCCGGCCATCAGGTCGCGCGCCTCGCCACCGACCCGGCCGGCCGCTTCACGGCCGCGCCGGTGGCGCCGGGCACCTATTCGCTGTCGGTGTCGTCGCCGGGCTTCGCGGCCGTCACGCGCACCGTCAGCCCTGCCGCGGGCCATCCGGCCGAGATCGCGGTGACGCTGCCGGTGGACGTCACCGCGCAGAACGTGCCGACCATCAGCGTGACCGCGAGGCGCCTCGACGCGGCCCGCAACGGTCTGCTGCCCGAGACCGGCAGCAGCATCTACCGGATCACCAGCAAGGACATCGAGGCGATGCCGCAGGGCGCCGACACGCCGCTCAACCGCGTGCTGCTGCAGGCGCCCGGCGTGGCGAACGATTCGTATGGCCAGCTGCACGTGCGCGGCGATCACGCGGACCTGCAATACCGGATCAACGGCATCCTGATCCCCGAGCCGATCAGCGGCTTCGGGCAGTCGCTCGACACGCGCATCATCGATCAGGTCAACCTGCTGACGGGCGCGCTGCCGGCCGAATACGGCTACCGCACGGCCGGCATCGTCGACATCCGCACCAAGTCCGGCGACGCGCTCGGCAACGGCGGCGCGATCGACGTCTACGGCGGCAGCCACCAGACGCTGAAAACCAGCGCCGACGTGTACGGCAACCAGGGCAACCTCAGCTACTTCTTCACCGGCTCGCTCGGCGTCAACAACCTCGGCATCGAGGCCCCCACCTCGTCGGCCGATCCGCTGCACGACCACACGCGCCAGGGCGACGCGTTCGGCTACCTGTCCTACGTGATCGACCCGCGCACGCGCGTGAGCCTGATGTTCGGCACCACCGCGAACCAGTTCGAGATCCCGAACACGCCGGGCCTGACGCCGAACTTCACGCTGGCGGGCACGCCGGCCTTCGATTCGGCGAACCTCGACGAGACCCAGTCGGAGCTGAACAACTTCGCCGTGATCGCGTTGCAGGGCACCAACGGCGCGGCGCTCGACTACCAGGTGGCGTTCTTCACGCGCTACACGCGGACCCAGTTCAATCCCGACCCGATCGGCGACCTGATCTACAACGGCGTGGCCTCGCAGGACTTCCACAGCGACACCGCCTACGGCCTCCAGGCCGACACCACCTACCGGCTGGGCGATCACCACACGCTGCGCGCCGGCGTGTTCCTGCAGCAGGAACACGCGCAGTTCCGCGACAGCGTCTCCGTGTTTCCGACCGATGCCGACGGCAACCAGGCCTCGGACGTGCCGTTTCCGATCGCCAGCGCGAGCAGCAAGACCGGCTACCTCTACAGCGCGTACCTGCAGGACGAGTGGAAGCTCGATTCGCGGCTGACCGTCAACTACGGCGTGCGCTACGACGGCATGGACCAGTACGTGACGGCCAACCAGCTGAGCCCGCGCGTCGGCCTGGTGTTCAAGGCGACCGAGACCACCACGCTGCACGCCGGCTACTCGCGCTACTTCACGCCGCCCTCGTTCGAGCTGGTGTCGAACTCGACGATCGGCGCCTACACGGGCACCACCAACCAGAGCGCCGTCACGCAGAATTCGGCGGTGCAGCCCGAGCGCGACGACTATTTCGATCTCGGCGTGATCCAGGAAGTGGGCGCCATGACGTTCGGCCTCGACGCCTACTACAAGAAGGCCCACAACCTGCTCGATCTCGGCCAGTTCGGCAGCGCGCTGATCTACACGCCGTTCAACTATCAGTACGGCCGCGTCTACGGCGTGGAATTCACCGCGAACTACAAGCACGAAAACGTCTCGGCCTACCTGAACGTCGCGTTCAGCCGCGCGATGGGCAAGAACGTGAACTCGGCGCAGTTCAACTTCGATCCCGACGAGCTCGCCTACATCTCGAACCACTGGGTCAACCTCGACCACGACCAGCGCGTGACGATCTCGTTCGGCGGCGCCTACAGCTGGCGGCGGACCACCTTCTCGTTCGACGGCATCGTCGGCAGCGGCCTGCGCGAGGGCTTCGCGAACACCGGCAAGCTGCCGGTGTACGAGCAGGTCGACCTGTCGGTGGTGCAGCATCTGGACCTGCCGTGGCTCGGCAAGGCGGACGGGCGGCTCGTGCTGGTGAACGCGTTCGGCAGCAACTACGCGCTGCGCGACGGCTCCGGGATCGGCGTGTTCGCGCCGCAGTACGGCCCGACCCGCGCGGTGTACGCGGGCGTCACGAAGTACTTCTGAGGTTCGCGCCATGCGTGGGGCCGGCGCCGGAGGCCGGCCTCAGAGCCGCAACAGATGCTCGGCCACGTAGTCGACGAACACGCGCAGCTTCGGCGCGAGCTGGCGGCTGGACGGCCACATCACACGGAACGTGGTCACGTCGCTGTTGTAGTCGTCGAGCACGCTGACCAGCGATCCGCTGGCCAGTTGCTCGCGGATCGCGATGTCGGGAATGCAGGTCACGCCGAGCCCCTGCTCGGCGAAGCAGACGAGGGGCGCCAGCGTGTTGGCCACCATGCTGACCGGCAGGTCGGCGCTGAGGAAGCGCGCGCTCTCGCCGAGCGGCCAGACATCCAGCTTGCCGGTACTCGGATAGCGGTAGAGCAGGCAGGCGTGCCGCACCAGATCCTCGGGCCGCTCCGGCTTGCCGGCGCGGGAAAAATAGTCTGGATTCCCGACGATCACGCGCCGGTAATTGCCGATGGTCCGCGTGATCAGCCGCGAGTCGGTCGGCTCGCCGGTACGGATCACCACGTCGAACCCCTCTTCGATCATCTCGACGTACCGGTCGCCGTAGTCGATGTCGAGCTCGATCTCGGGATACATGGCCTTGAACGCGGCGATCTTCTCGATGAACAGCATGCCGATCGACGGCAGGCTGATGCGCAGCTTGCCGCGCGGGCTGTTCTGCAGGTGCTGCAGCTCGCATTCCGCCGCCTCGACCTCGCCGAGGATGCGCCGGCACCGCCCGAGGAACAGCGTGCCCTCGGGCGTCAACGCGACGGTGCGCGTCGAGCGGTGAAACAGCCGCACGCCGACGCGCGTCTCGAGCCGGACGATGGCCTTGCTGACGGCCGACGTGGAGAGGCCGAGCTGCTGCGCCGCCGCCGTGAAACTGCGCGCCTCCGCCGCCCGCACGAAGACGTCCAGCGATCCGAGATGTTCCATGAACTCGCCCGTGATTCATGACGGCACCGTCATGAGCGTTGTGAACTCCATCCCGTTGTTACCGGGGCCGTTTTCAGCCAGTCGGTGCCGTGCGGGCCGCCGCGGCGTCGGCGGCGCGCCGGACCGGAGCCGGCCTCCCGCGCCCGGGCGCCGGCCGAGGGGCAATCCGGTGCGAGCGTCGGGATGAGCCGCTTGCATGAGCCGCCTGCATGAGGCGCCTGGATGCGCCGCATGACGGCGCGCGGCACTCGACGCGGGTGCCGGCCGCAGGCCGGCGACGCGATGGCGCGGCACCCACGCCGTCGCGGCGCGGCCGGCCGACCACGCGGCGCCGACACGGGCGCCGACCCGGGCGACGGCACGCCGCCGGCCATCCGGTCGGCGCCCCGGGGGCCGCGCCCCGGACGCGGCGCGCGCGGCAGCCGCCCGAAGCGCGCGCCGGCTCAGGCCGCCAGCAATTGCGGCGTGAGCTTCAGCAGCACCACGCCGACGATGATCGCGACGATCCCGGTCCACTGCGCCTGGCTGGGCCGCTCGTGGCGGATGAAGAAGCCGAGCAGCACGGTGACGCCGCTCGCGAGCGAACTGAGCACGGTGACGATCGCGACGTGGCCGGTGGTGGCGCCGAACGCCAGCGAGAAGAAGCCGACCAGGCTGAACAGGCTGATCGACATCAGCAGCACCACGATCGAGCCCGGCGGCGCGACCAGCTTGCGCTTGCCGACCAGCAGCAGGAACAGGATCACCACCGCGGTGAGGTAGTAGATCCACAGCGCGCCGAGCACGCCGAGGCTCTTGACGGCGAACGCGCCCTGCAGCCAGAAGCCGAGCCCGAACGCGAGCGCCGAGAGCATCGCGAAGCCGATCGAGCCCGGCGATTCGGCCTTGCCGCCGCTCGATTTCGACATGCTCGCGAGGCTCGCGCCGACGATGCAGAGCGCGAGGCCCGCCACCGTCATGCCCGTCACCGACTGCCCGCCGAGCACGGCCAGCAGCGTCGTGACCGCGCCGTACAGCGAGACGATCGGCGCCACCACCGAGGCCTTGCCGATCGACAGCGCCTTGAGCAGCGCGGCCATCGCCACCAGGTTGCAGATCGCGGCGACGATCGCGATCAGCAGGCCCGTATCGATCGCCGCGATCCGCAGCGAGGCCGGCCGAAACGCCAGGACGGCGGTCAGCAGCAGGAAGCCGAACGACTGGCTGTAGAACAGCGAACGCGTCACGCCGACCTGCCGGGCGGCCTGCCCCGCCATGAAATCGGTACTGCCCCAGCACAACGCGGAAATCAAGCCCATCAGGATTGCCATGTCGCCTCTCATTTTGTTTTCGGATGCGGGCCGCCGAGGCCGGGATGGCCCCGCATCGGCCAGCACTGCGAAGATAGTGCATTTGCGCCGGGAATGGGTACCACGCCTCATTCGACCTCGACGCGCACGCTGGCGGCGAGTGCCCGCGCGTGCCGCATCGCCTCGTCGCAACTGGCGCCGTGGGCGAGCACGTAACCGATCACGGAGCCGAAGTTGCGCGAGCCGGTGGTGGAGACGAACGGCAGCTTGCGGAATCCGCTCGCGATGTAGTGCGGATCCGACGACGCGAACCGG
Organism: Burkholderia plantarii; assembly: GCF_001411805.1. Classification (NCBI taxonomy): domain Bacteria; kingdom Pseudomonadati; phylum Pseudomonadota; class Betaproteobacteria; order Burkholderiales; family Burkholderiaceae; genus Burkholderia; species Burkholderia plantarii. The sequence goes on from NZ_CP007213.1 coordinate 2,936,820, forward strand.
ATGTCGCGAATCGTGCCGGCCTCGGGACAGAACACGAACGCGTCGGCCACGTAGGCGTGGGCACGCTCGACGCGCGGCTCGACCGGCGCCGCGCGGCCGAGGCAGAAGTCGATCAGCAGGCGCACCATGTCGACGCCCGAGGTCAACGCGATCTGCCGTACCGCGCGCGCGCCCGCGATGCGCAGGTTGATCTCGACCAGCATCGGCCCGCGCCCGGTCAGGATGAACTCGACGTTGAGCGCGCCGCCGCTCAGGCCCAGCGCGGCGATCCAGTCGAGTATCACGGCCCCGAGCGCGTCGGCGTCGGCCGGCGACAAATCGGACGGATGCGAGATGCCCGTCATGCACAGGCCGTCCTCGGGCGCGACGAAGATCCGGTTGATGCCGAGGATCCGCCAGGCGCCGGCGGCATGGATCAGTTCGGCGCCGTAGAAGCGGCCTTCGAGAAATTCCTCCGCGAGATAGGTGGCCTGCGGCCGCCCCAGCATCGAGCGCACGCCGCCGGCCCGGATCCGCTCCACCGCGGCCGCGTAATCGTGTTCGTCACGGCACAGGCTCACGTTGTAGGCGCCGGCGTCGCGCAGCGGCTTGATCACGCACGGAAAGCCGATGCCGGGCCGCGCCGGCAGCGCGTCGGCCCGCAGCAGCTCGTAGGCCGGCTGCGCGAAGCCATGACGGACCAGCACGTCGCGCACCTGCTTCTTGCTGAACGCGTTGCGCAGCCCGTCGAGCGACGGATGCGGCAAGCCCAGCGCCGCCGCGACCTCGGCCGCCGGAATCACGAAATCGTCGAAGCAGCCGAGCACGCCCGCCACCTCGAGGCCGCGCCCGGCCACGAACGCCAGCATCGCGGCCACGTCGCGCGTGTCGACTTCATGCACGGCATCGAACAACGACAGGTCGAGATCGTCGTAAAGCGTCTTGTTCATGCGGTTCAGCGAGGTCAGCAGCACCGGCGAGAGGCCCGCTTCGCGCAGGTAGGCGATGCCGGCGCATTCGATCGGCCGCGCCTCGATGAACAGGAATGTCTTCATGTCTGCCGCTCCTTCACGACGTGCGATGGGGGGGGAGATGCGCGCGGCGGCCGGGCCGCCCGCCGCGCGGGACGGCGCGTCAGTCGTCGACGATCGCGATCGCGGTGATCTCGACGACGTGCTCGGGCCTGACGAGCGACTTCACCGCCACCGTGGTGTTGACCGGGCGGATCTCGCTGAAGCGCTCGCTGAACGCGCGGCAATAGCCGTCGAAATGCTCGAAGCCGGTCAGGTGGGTCGTGGTGCTGACCACGTCGTCCAGCCGGGCGCCCAGCTGGTTCAGGTACTTCTCGATCTTGCCGATCACGAATACGGTCTGGTCGTAGGCGTTGTCGCCGATCACCTCGGCGTTGCCGTCCGATGCCACGCAGCCGGCGATGAAGACCTGGTTGCCGACGCGCTTGCCGCGCGCGTAGCCCATCTTGTCTTCCCAGAAGGACGGGCTGAACACGGTGTTTCTCGTTGAATCGAGACTGGTGGACATGGCTGTTTCACCTCATGAAGGATGGAATGAAAGGATGGGTGCCGCGCCGCGCCGCGGCCGACGCGAGCCGGACGGCGCGCGCACGGCGGGCTCAGGACACGAAATGGAAGTACCCCGATTCGGAATAGTCCTTGCCGGCTTCCTTGAAGCGCCGGGTCGGGAACGGATAGCCGCTGGACAGATACTTTTGCGCGAAGTACAGCGCCGGCCGGTCCGACAGGCCGATCTCGCGCAGCCGGTCCGCCACCACGATGTCGCCCGAGGCGGCCTCGCCGAGCCCCTCGATGTGATCGATGATGGTGTTCTTCACGCCGCTGCCGTCGGGCATGCGGATCTTCGGGCGATCGATGATGTAGTCGGGCAGCGCGTCGCGGAACGCCTCGCGCAGGATGTATTTCTCGACGCCGTCGCGCAGCTTGTACGAGAAGTCGAGGCCCAGCACGTAGTCGATCAGCGCCGCGTCCATGAACGGCACGCGCGCCTCCACGGTGTTGCGCATGCTGGCGCGATCGACGCGCTGCAGGTCGGTGCGGTGCAGGTTGTTGAGCCGGTACAGCGACAGCGCGTCCGGCGCGGCGTGGGTCTTGAACAGGTCGTAGCCGGCGAAGATCTCGTCGCTGCCCTCGCCGCACAGCGATACCTTGAAGCCGAGCCTGCTGGCCACGTAGTAGCCGAAGTGCGCGATGGTGGAATCGATCGCGTCGATCTTCTCGAAGAACTCGCCGTAGTAGACCGCGTCGTCGATATTGGCGATCAGGTCCTGCTTCGTGAACGTGTAGGTGACGAGCCGGATGTCGTGCTCGGCGCAGTAGCGCTGCGCGACCTCGGTGTCCTTCGAGCCGGGCAGGCCGAACGTGATCGCCGTGACGTCGGGGTGGTACTGCTTGGCCAGATACAGCACGATCGCGCTGTCGATGCCGCCGCTGAACATCACCGCGACCGGCAGGTCGGTATCGACGCGCCGCCGCACCGACTCCTCGAGCAGGACGCGCACGCGCGCCCTCGCAACCTCGAAGCTGTCGCGGCTGGCCGGATGGTTCTCGTCGTAGCGCGCGTAGCGGTACGGCGCGGCGCCGTCGAACAGCGTGCCCGGTTCGAGCGTCTGGATCTCCACGCCGAGCCCGGTCAGCGACTTGATCTCGGAGGCCACGTACCAGACCTGGTCGCGGCTCGCGTAGTAGAGCGGCTTGATGCCGACGTGATCGCGGCCGATCAGGAAGCTGCCGTTGCGATTGTCGTAGATCACGAAGCTGAACATGCCGTCGAGCCTGGTCGCGAAGTCGCGGCCGTACTCGATGTAGGCCCGCAGCAGCACCTCGGCGTCGCCGCCCTGGAAACGATGGCCGCGCGCCTTCAGCTCGTCGCGGATTTCCCGGTAGTTGTAGATCTGCCCGTTCAGCACGGCATGGATGTCCAGCTCGTGATCCGAGGCGGGTTGGCGGGCATGGTCGCGCTCGAGGATCGCGAGCCGGTTGGTCGACAGGCCGAAACGCGGCCGGATCAGGTTCTCGTTGAAGCGCGAAGCGTCGCCGCGATGCGCGATCTTGGTCATCAAGGCGGTCAGCGAAGGCTCGAGATCGTCGATCGACGAGCGCTGCGTCGTGAAAATGGCGCCGATTCCACACATGGCTTTCTCTCGGGAAGGTTGTCGGGGCGAGCGCGCTCAGGCGCGTTCGAGGGCGGCGGCGGGATAGGTCAGCTCGGCGACCTGCGCGCCCAGCGACGCGATGTCGGCGAAATACCCGGGATAGGTCTGGCCGACGTGGAACGGCTCCCTGATCAGCACCGGCTCCTTGCAGTGCAGGCCGATCGTGGTCAGGCCCATGATCAGCCCGTGATCGTAGTGGCCGTCCAGCACCACGCCGCCCGCGTAGCCGCGCGGATTGCCGTGGATGATCAGCTGGTCGAGCTTCTCGTCGGAATGCACGCCGAGCTTGTCGAGTTCGCGGCGGAAGTCGGAGATCCGGTCGGACTCCTTGTAGCGGATGTGCTCGATGTTGTGGAACACGCTGGTGCCGTTCGCGAACGCGGCGCGCGCGGCCAGCGCCGGCACCGCGTCGGGCGCGAGCGAGCCGTCGAAGTCGCGGGCCCGGATCTGGGTGCCGCCCTCGACGCGGATGCGGTTGTCGTCGAGCGGCGTGATGCGCGTGCCGGTGTCGGTCAGGTACTGGATCACCGCGCCGTTGCCCAGCTCCTCCTCGAAGAAGCCGTTCAGCGTCACGTCGGCCGTCAGCGAGCCGCACAGCGCGAGGATCGCCGCGGTGCTGGCCGGGTCCGCGCCGACCGTGAAGCTGCTGGCGCCGAAGCGGCTCGCGCCCTTCACGAAGAAGCGGCGAAACGCGTCGTCGTACTCCACCGGCACGCCCGCGTGGCGCAGGTTGTTGATCGTCGTGTGGACCATCGACGGCGCCGTGATGTGGTCGGTCACCAGGATCTCGAGATCGCCGTCGCCGACCGCGCCGAGATACAGCAGGCCGCTCAGGAATTGCGAACTCTTGCGGCACGACACCTCGGTGTAGCCGCTCAGGCGCCGGTCCGAGCGGATCCGGATCGGCAGCCGCGCGTCATCGCCCACCGCCTCGCACTGCACGTTCAGGCGACGCAGCGCGCTGATCATCTCGGCCTGCGAGCGCACCCCGAGCGAGTGGCGATACTGCGTGACGAACTCGCTGTCGGGCAGGTAGCCGGCCACGCCCATCAGCAGGCGCAGCACCACGCCCGAATTGCCGGGATCGAAGCTGATCGGGCGCTCGACGTGGCGCACGTCGATACCCTTGACCGTCGTGTGGCCGCCCTCGCTGCTGAACGACGCGCCGAGCCGCTCGCAGTTCTGCTTCATCGCCGTGGCGTTGAAGCCCGAGGCCAGGTTGCGGATCGAGCTGATGCCCGGCGTCAGCGACGCCGTCAGCAGCGCGCGCGTCGACGAACTCTTCGAGGCCGGCAGATCGAGGGTCCCGCCCAGCTTCGCGGTTTGACTGATTTCGAAGAAACTCGGCGACTGATTGCTTCGTGTTGTCATGGCTGTTCCATTGGCAGGGAGGGGAAGGACGCGCGCTCAGGCGATCTCGGCGCCCAGGGCGCGCAGCGTCTCGATGAAGCGGGGGAAGCCGTCGTCCAGCTTGTCGGCGTCGTGGACCACCGTTTTCTGCTTCGCGCCCAGCGCGGCGATGATGTTCGCCGCGCAGATCCGGTGATCGCGGTAGCTCGGCAGCTCGGTGCCGCCGGCCAGCGGCCCGCGCCCCTCGATCTGGATCCGGTCGAACATGCCGATGCTGTTGAACAGCAGCGAACTGCGACCGCCCATGGCGCGGATGTTCTCGCTGATCACGAAGGCGCGTTGGCACTTGTGGTTGTTGATGCCGCTCACGCCGGCGAAGCGGATCCGCTCGCCGAGATTCGAGGTGGCGGCGATCAGGTTCGCCGCCACCGAAGGCAGCTCGCTCAGCGAGATTTCCTCGCTCGCCCCGCGCGGCGGCGCCTCGCGCGAGACGCGCAGCGCGCGGCCTGCCGCGTCGTAGTCGAGCGCGAGCCCGAACTGCCGGTAGAGGCCGAACAGCCGGCCTTCGTTCAGCGTGTGGCCGGGGTAGTAGCCGCCGATCGTCACGCCGCCGGGCCGGCCGATGCTGAGCACCGACGAGGCGAGATAGCTGAGCGAGGTGAAATCGGACGGGATGTCGATCGTGATGTCGCCGGGCCGATAGGCGCTCGCGCTCATGCGGCCGGGCTCGTGCGTGACGGTGCTGCCGAGCAGCGCCATGGTCCGGACCGTCATGTCGATGTAGCCGGCCTGCCCCGCGTAGGGCTCGACGAGGATCTCGGGCCGCTCGCCGAACGGCGCGACGAACAGCGCGAACGAGGCGAACTGCGTGCTCTTGCGCGTGGTCATCGGGATGCGCGCCGGATACGGCTTGCGCGTGATCTCGACGAGATTGCCGTCGCGGCGGCGCGCCTGCACGCCGAGGTGGGAGAAGAACGCCTCGTCGAACACGCTGTCGCGACTGAACAGCGAATCGTTGCAGCGAATCCGCACCGTACCGCCCGCCAGCGAGGCCAGCGCCACGCTCATCCGGAACAGCATGCCGGAGCCTTCCGCCTCGATCGGCGCGCCGGCCTCGAGCCGGCGCCCCACTCCGCGCAATCGCAGCGCATGCGCTTCCCGGGTCAGGATCTTCAGACCGAAATGCTGCAGGGCAGCCAATAATTTTTCGGTTTCGGTACACCAGGAGACGTTATTGATACACGTTGTTTCGGAATTGAGCAGAGCCAGCAGCAACGCTCTCTGCATATGCGGCTTCGAGGCCGGAATCGCGACCCTGCCCGCGAGTTCAGCTCCCGGATAAACAGTCACTTTGCTCACAATCACACTCCCGCACGAAGCTTGAATGTTCGTGAAAATGGCACTCCACCAGTTTGCCGATCGAATCCCGTGATTCCGGAGGTGTCACGAATGACACCATCGCGACTATTTGACGGCGACTACGGATGCGGCACCGCCACCGCCCGGCGGGATGCCGCCCCAGCGCCATCCGTGAAATCAAGGCATGCCTTGGGAAACCGGCGGATGCCGGCCGGGCACCCGCACCCGTTTTCAGGATGGACGCGAGCCGGTTCCCGGCGATTCATTCATGAATGATTGGCACGAATCAATCACTCGAATATTCAAAAATAAAACACCTCCGTACATAACCGGCGCCATTGTTTCGACATCACCGGAAATTCGCAAAATCAACCGATCCCGTGATTTGAAATCGCAATATTAACCGCAATCAAAAACCGATTCGAATTTCAGAAATCCGCGACCAGAGACGATGCGAGCGTCAGTATCACTTCACATACTTTCAGGCCGCAAGCAATTTTTGATGAAAATCCGTCACAAGTTTGATTCCGGCCTGGAATCCATTATTCGGGATATTGATTTGACAATTCGAGATTAATTAATAATCACGTAAAACCATATGGGCGGCTTCGATAAATGCATTGCGGCCCCGCTGATCCGGCATCGCGAATGTCGATTCCCCGAGACACATCGGCTGCGTCATGTCGCGCTTCGAGGCCGCCGTGCGCGGCGAACCGGCGAGCCGCCGCGCCGTCTCGCTTCGGCAACACCACCCGCGCCGCGATGCTTGGCAACGCCGCTCGGCTGCGCTTAGAATCACCGGACGGGCGACAATTCGCCCGGTCACGCGGCGGGCGCCGGCCCGTTTCGTGTTCGTCAACGCTCCATCCATTCGCGTTCAAGGGAGGTCGAGATGCTCAAGCTGCCATCGCGTAGTGCCTTCCTGAACGGCGTGCGGCACGGCACCGTCTAGGTCCGCTGCCGGCGGCCGGCTCCCGGAGCCTTCCGCCTGTTTTTCCCGATCGCCCCTGGTTCCTGTTCCGCGCCTTGCGCCGGACGCGAGCGTGTCCTTGCGGTTTCGCTCGCCGTCCGGATCCGTCGTCATGGCGGCGCGGCACGCGGAGCCGGCGATCCATCCGTCACCGACATCGAAACCGTCCGGCGCTCACGAGGCGACCGGGCCACGACACATGACCCAATCTACCGATCGTCAAGGCAGCCGGCCGTTCAGCGACGTGCTCGGCTTCACGTTCCGCCGCTGGCGCGACCAGCCGCTGCGCTTCACCGGCGTCACGCTGTTCGCGCTGCTCGCCGCGCTCTGCGACGTGCTTACCCCGATGTTCGCGGGCCGCCTGGTCGACGCGATCTCGCTCGGCCTGACCGACCGCGCCGCCGCCCTGGCCGCCGCGCTGCACGCGTTCGCCGCGCTGGTCTCGCTCGGCGTGGCGGGCGCGCTGCTGCACCAGGTGATGTTCATGAACCTGATCCAGCTGACGCTGCGCATGATGAGCGAGGTGGCGGCGGGCGCGTTCCATCGCGTGCAGCGCTTCTCCACGGACTGGCACGCCAACAGCTTCGCCGGCTCCACGGTCCGCAAGATCACGCGCGGCATGTGGGCGCTCGACCTGCTCAACGACACGCTGCTGATCGCGCTGCTGCCGTCGGTGGTGATGCTGGCCGGCGCGACGCTGCTGCTCGGCCTGCACTGGCCGGTGATGGGGCTGGTGGTGGGGGTGGGCTCGCTGCTGTTCATCGCGGTCACCGTGTCGCTCTCGCTCGGCCTGATCGCGCCGGCCGCGCGGCTCGGCAACGCGTGGGACACGCGGCTGGGCGGCGCGCTCGCCGATTCGGTCAGCTGCAACGCGGTGGTCAAGGCGTTCGGCGCCGAGACGCGCGAGGAAGCGCGGATCGGCCGCGTGATCGGCAAGTGGCGGCTGCGCACGCGGCGCACCTGGCTGCGCGGCACGCTGAGCGGCTGCGCGCAGGCCACCCTGCTGGTGCTGATGCAGGCGGCCATGCTCGGCAGCGCGCTGTGGCTCTGGACGCACGATCGCGCGAGCGTGGGCGACATCGCGTTCGCGCTGACGATGTTCTTCATGCTGCAGGGCTACCTGCGCGACATCGGCATGCACATCCGCAACCTGCAGCGCTCGGTCAACGACATGGAGGAACTGGTCGCGCTCGACAGCCAGCCGCTCGGCATCGACGACGCACCCGGCGCGCCGCCGATCACGATCACGCGCGGCGAGATTCGTTTCGAGCACGTCACGTTTCGCTACGGCTCGCGCGGCGCCCCGCTCTATTCGGACTTCTCGCTGCGCATCGCGCCGGGCGAGCGGCTCGGACTGGTCGGCCACTCGGGCTCGGGCAAGACCTCGTTCATCAAGCTGATCCAGCGGCTCTACGACGTGGACGGCGGGCGCATCACGATCGACGGGCAGGACATCGCGCAGGTCACGCAGGCCTCGCTGCGCAGCCGCATCGCGATCGTGCAGCAGGAGCCGGTGCTGTTCCACCGCTCGCTCGCCGACAACATCGCCTACGCGCGCCCCGGCGCCACGCGCGAGGAAATCGTGCATGCAGCCACGCTGGCGAGCGCGCACGGCTTCATCGCGGCGCTGCCGGACGGCTACGACACGCTGGTGGGCGAGCGCGGCGTGAAGCTGTCGGGCGGCGAGCGCCAGCGCGTGGCGATCGCGCGCGCGTTCCTGGCCGACGCGCCGGTGCTGATCCTCGACGAGGCCACCTCGAGCCTCGACAGCGAGAGCGAGCTGCTGATCCAGCACGCGATGGAACGGCTGATGGAGGGGCGCACCACGATCGTCATCGCGCACCGGCTGTCGACCGTGCGCTCGCTCGATCGCCTGCTCGTGCTCGATCGCGGCCGCGTGATCGAGGAAGGCAGGCACGACGCGCTGATCCGCATCGAGGGCGGCGTCTATCGGCGCCTGTTCGAGCAGCAGGCGCTCGAACTCGCGAAGGGGCTGATCGAGCAGACGGGCGGCTACGGCATCGACGGGCTGCGCACGCCGACGCCGGGCGCGGACGGCCGTGGCAACGGCGCGCGCGATCCGGCGCTCGGGGCGTCGTAGCGGCGCGGCCGGGACACGCTTCTGGCGGCGTCGCATCGCGCGGCTTCGGCGGCTTCGGAGGCTTCGGAGGCTTCGGCTGCCTCGGCTGCTTCGGCTGCTTCGCACCCGCGCGCCGCCTGCCTCGGCGAAGCGGCATCCGGCGCGACGCATGGCGTGGCGGCAGGCATCGCTTGCCGCCACGTTTTCTTTCGTCCCGCGCAGCCAACCTTTCAGCAACCCGTCATCGCCGCCTCGCGCACGCGCGGTGCGGGAAGCCGCGCGCCGGCATCGGCCCGTGCATGCCGCGCGTTCCGTGTCGTTTCGTTCACACCGCACGGCCCGCGAGGCATACGCGCAGGGTCCGCGCAACGCGCCGTCCGATGCGGCCCGGCGCGCGCCGGGCGCAACGTGCCGCACGCGGAACGATTCCACGCGCGCCGATGCGGCTATACCATTCGGCGCCGATGCTCCACATAATCACGAAGGTTTGCCGAAGCGCGTCGAACGGTCTTCAACCGGCCTGCGACGCGCCCGGTCATCCGTTGGCTCGCGCATGACAAAAAAACGAGGACCTACCCGGTGAAAGACGTCTCCCGCACCGACCGATCCCGCGTCGCCCCGCCCTTCCGCTTCCGCGATCTGTGGTTCGGCGCGGCCGGGCTGCGCAGCGGCTGGGCGGCCCTGCTCTACGCGGCGATCGTGGCCGCGCTGATGGCGCTCGCCGATCTCGCCGCCGCGCGTTTCGATCTGCCGTTCCGGCTGCAGGGCGAGCTCACGGCGGCCCATCAGTTCGTGTTCGAACTCGCGATGTGCGGCGCGGTGCTGGTCGCCACGCGCGTGATGAGCCGCGTCGACCGGCGCTCGTGGCTCGACTTCGGCCTGCGCGCGTCCGGCCGCGTCCGGCACCTGCTGCTCGGCAGCCTGTGCGGGCTCGTCGCCGTCTCGACGATCATGGCGCTGCTGGTCGCCACGGGCGGCACCACGCTCACCTATTCGGGCGGCAGCCTGACGGCCGCGCTCGAGGCGGGCCTGACCTGGGCGCTCGCGTTCGCGCTGGTGGCCGCCGCCGAGGAACTCGCGTTCCACGGCTACGTGTTCTTCCGGCTCGCGCGCGGCACGCATCCGGCCGCGGCCGCGGTGCTGACCTCGCTCGCGTTCGGCCTCTCTCACATGTCGAACCACGGCGAGAACCTCGGCGGCATCGTGCCCGTGGTGATCTACGGCTTCGTCGCCTGTCTCGCGATCTGGCGCACCGGCTCGCTCTGGTGGGTGTTCGGCATGCACGCCACCTGGGACTGGGCCGAGTCGTTCCTGTTCGGCGCGCCCACCAGCGGCCTGATGCCGGCCCGGAGCCTGCTCGAAAGCCACGCGATGGGGCCGGTCTGGCTCAGCGGCGGCACGGTCGGCCCCGAGGGCAGCGTGCTGGTGTTCCCGGCGCTTGGCGCGCTCGCGTGGTTCGTCTGGCGCGCGCTGCCGGCGCGTACCGGCACCGCGCGCGACGCGGCCGCGCCGCATCCGTCCGTCCACGGCGGCACCGGCCACGCGGGCTGAGGTCCGCCGCGCGCCGGCCGGCGCGAATGCGTCGCGCAAGCCCGCTTCGTGGGTGGACTCAACCGGTCGACTCAACCGGCCCACCCAGCGGGTCGCCACCACGAATCGACGCCACCCGCCCGGCTTCACGGGTCGCCGCGGCGCCCCGGTCATGCGGACCGGCCAGGTGACCCAGCCGCCGCGCCCGCCGCGAAGATGGCCGGCCGGCACCGACCACCCGCGTGAATCGCCAGCCATCACCCGTCGCGCGCGCCATCCGTCCACGGCACGGCGCCAGCCGCAACCCGCGCCGGCCTGCCGATGCGCGTTCGCGCTCAACCCGCCACATCACGCTCGCGCTTCATCGCCACGCGCCGCGCCGCCACGTCGGCGAGCCGCCCGCCCGCGTCGAGCCACGGATGCTTCGCATGGCCGATGCGCTGCGCGTGGTAGATGCCGGTATGCCCCGAGAACAGGTAGGCCACCACGCAGGCGAGCGCCGCGAACACGCCGATCGGCGCGCCGAACAGCTCGATGGCCATGATCGTCGAGGCGATCGGCGTGTTCGCGGCGCCGGCGAACACGGCCACGAAGCCGAGCCCGGCCAGCACCGGCAGCGGCAGCGCGAGCAGGTGCGAGAGCGCGTTGCCGAGCGTCGCGCCGATGTAGAACAGCGGCGTGACCTCGCCGCCCTTGAAGCCCGAGGCGAGCGTGACCACCGTGAACGCGAACTTGCCGGCGAAGTCGCCGGCCGGCAGCGGCCCGCGAAACGCGGCCTCGATGGTGGGAATGCCGAGCCCGAGGTACTGCGGCACCGCGAGCGCGGCGCCCGCCACCGCCACCAGCGCGCCGCCCGCCACCGGCCGCAGCGGCCCATACGGAATCCAGCGCTTGAAGCGCGCGCCGAGCGCGTGCGTGGCGTCGGCGAACAGCATGCCCACCACCCCGAACGCGATGCCCGCGACGATCGCCGAGGCCGCCGTGGCCGCGCTCACCGCCGGCACGAACGGCACCGGATAGACCGGGTGATGGATGCCCCACCGGCGGCACACCACGTCGGCGACGATCGCGGCGGCCACGCACGGCAGCAGCGCGTCGTAGCGCAGGCGCCCGATCGCCAGCACCTCCAGGCCGAACACGGCGCCCGCCAGCGGCGTGCCGAACACCGACGAGAACCCGGCGGCGATGCCGGCCATCAGCAGGATCCGGCGCGTCTCGGCATCCACGCCCAGCAGCCGCGCGATGCGGTCGGCGAGCGCGCCGCCCATCTGCACGGCGGTGCCCTCGCGGCCCGCCGAGCCGCCGAACAGGTGCGTGACGACGGTGGCGATCATCACCAGCGGCGCCATCCGCGTCGGCACCGCGCGCGCGGGATCGTGGATCTCGTCGATCAGCAGGTTGTTGCCGCCCTCCACCGCGCTGCCGAAGCGCAGGTAGAGCCAGCCGGTGGCGAAGCCGGCCGCGGGCAGCAGCCACAGCAGCCACGGATGCGCGAGCCGCGTGCCGGTGGCCAGGTCGAGCAGGTAGAGGAACAGCGCGGACGCGGAGCCCGCCAGCGCGCCGACCACGGACGACAGCGCGAGCCAGCGGCCGAGCGCGCGCAGCATCGCGAACTGCTCGACGGTTTCGAAAGCTTTCATGGTTTTCAGGTTCGACAGGACATCAAACCCGGGCGGCAGGGATGCCGCTTGCGATCGGCTTGCGATCGGGACGGCCTACGACCTCCTGCACCCAGGATCCGTAGGCATCATCAGCCGGCTGACCGGCGGTTGGGGGCGGAGGCATGCCATCTCCGAAGCGCGGATTGTACGTGAGCCACCACGCACGCGGCAACCGGCCGCCGTCTTCCGAACCCTGTCCTCCACGCCTCGCCCGACATGAAAACGTCCCGCCGCGCGACGCGGCGCGGCGGGACGTGAGCGGTGCGGTCCGGCCCGCCGCCCGCTACCAGGGCGGCCGGCGGGCCGGCAGTGGCGTCAGTGCAGGTTCGAGTGCTTGCGGATCGCGTCGGCGGTCTGGCCGGCCTTCTCCTGCAGCTTGCCCTGGGTCTTCTCGGCCACGCCTTCGGCCTCGGTCTTGCGATCGCCCGTCACCTTGCCGAGCGCTTCCTTCACCGAGCCCTTCACCTGCTTGAGCTTGCCGTCGATTCGGTTCTTGTCCATGGTCGACTCCTTCGAGAGATTCGTCGGGGGAACCGGCCACGCTGGCCGTGGGCCGCGAGCCGGGAGTCACCATGATCGCGCCGCCGCGCCCGCCGCGGCAGGTGCAGATGGGCCAGCACCGCTAGTGCATTCGCACCGGAGCCCCGTGTATTTTTTTCAACTCCGCCGCCTTTCATTCAATCGCCTTTCAGCGTCGTGCCGGCCGGCGCGGCGTGCGCCCGGACTTCGACGCGGATCTCGGCACGGCGTCGTCGGCGCTGCCCGCGGCCGGATCGGCGCCGACGATGCCGCGCTCGCGCGCCCAGACGATCGCCTCGCCGCGGCTATGCACGTCGAGCTTGGTGTAGATCGTGGCGACGTGGTTGCGCACCGTGTTCGGCGCGAGCCCGAGCCGGTTCGCGATCTCCTTGTCGGGCAGCCCGTGGCAGAGCAGGTCGAACACGTCGCGCTCGCGCGCGGTCAGGTCGGCGAGCTGCCCGCCGGCGTCGGGCGCCTTGGCGTGGCGCACGTTGGCGAGCTTCTCGATCAGCGTGCGGCTGAACCACGAGGCGTCCTGCATCGCCGTCTCGATCGCCTGGACCAGTTCCATCTCGGTGCGCTTGCGTTCGCTGATGTCGAGCAGCGCGATCAGGATGCAGTCCTGGCCGTGGATCGCCACCGCGTCGGCCGACACCACGCAGTCGCGCAGGTCGCCGTCGCGCGTCGTCACCTGCACGTCGCGCATGCGCACCACGGCCTCGCCCTCCAGCGCCGCCGCGATCTCGCGCAGCGCGCCGGGATCGGCCCACAGCCCGATCTCGTCGGCCGCGCGGCCGAGCAGCTCGCCCTGCTCGTGGCCCGTCATCGCGACGAACGCGTCGTTCAGGTCGAGGATCTCGAAGCGCCCGGCGGTCAGCATCGCCATCGCCACGGGCGCCATGCGGAACGCCTTGGCGAAGCGCTCCTCGCTCTGCCGCAGCGCGGTCTCGGCCTGCCGGCGCGGCTGCAGGTCGGTGAACGTGAACAGCATGCAGGCGTCGTCGCCCATGTCGATCGGCTGGCCGGCCACGATCACGGCGTGGTCGCCGCCGTCGGCGGTGCGCAGCAGCGCCTCCATCGGCGGGATCGTCATGCCGTCGCCGAGCCGCTCGATGGCCAGCTCGCGACGCTCGGCGCGATCGAACACGTCGAGCTCGTAGACCGAGCGGCCGATCACGTCGTCGAGCGCGTGGCGCGTCATGTCGAGAAAGCCCTGGTTCACCTTCACGTAGCGGAAATCGCTGAGCCGGCAGATCGCGGCCGGCGCCGGGTTCGCGTTGAAGGTGCGCTCGAAGCGCTGCTCGGCGCTGGCCCATTCGGTGGCGTCGTGCAGCACCAGCGCGAGACAGTCGGGCTCGCCGGCCGCGTTGGTCAGCACCAGGCTGCGAATCCGGTGGACCCAGCGCTGCGATTCGTCGGCGGCCGATTCCACCTCCACCGTCACGTCGCTGAACTGCTCGCCGCTGATCACGCGGTCGATCGGATACTGGCCCTGCCGCACCGGATCGTGGTTGGTGTCGCGCAGCCGGAAGCGCTCGCGGTATTCGGTCACGTCGGCGCCGAGCTCGGCGAGCGTGGCCACGCCGTGCATCGCGAGCGCGGCCTCGTTGGCCCAGACGATGCGCTGGTCCGGCTCCACCAGGATCACGCCCTCGGTCAGCCCGGCGATGATCTGGTGCAGCTGGCGCCGGTCGGTGTGGGTCTTCAGCGCCTGCTCGTCGGCCGGGGCGGGTTGGTACTCGTTGGCGGGTTGGGTCATCGACAGGTGCATTCGGTTGGAACGCCGGGCCAGGCCGGAAACGAGGGGGATGCGCGACATGAAGAGCACCGAGCGTGGAAAACCTCCACGGGGAGCACGCCGCGTGCCCGCCCCGCGGCCGCCGCCCACGCTTGCCCGCCTTGGCCCGCCGGGCGAGCCCCTGGCGGCCCCGCAAGCGGCGTGCCGCGGATCAGCGCGGGCGCGGCACGCGCTGTAATTGCGACATCAGGCGTTCCGAAATACGCTCGAGCGGCAGGATCGCCGAGGCCGCGTCGATCGCCGCGGCGGCCTTTGGCATGCCGTAGACGGCGCTCGTCGCGGCGTCCTGCGCGATGGTGTAGAAACCCTTGGTGCGCATCGCCTTCAGGCCGAGCGCGCCGTCGCGGCCCATGCCGGTCAGCAGCACGCCGAGCGCCTCGCCGCGCCAGGACTCGGCCACGCTGTGGAAGAACACGTCCACCGACGGCCGGTACGGCGTCTCTTCCGGATAGCGCGTGTAGCCGAGCTGGCCGCGCGCGTTCAGGTGCAGGTGATCGTTGGTGGCGGCCAGCAGCACCTCGCCGCGCTGCGGCACGCCGCCAGCCCTGGCGATGCGCACCGGCAGCCGCGTGAAGCCGTCGAGCCACTCGGCCATGCCGATCGCGAACGCCTGATCGACGTGCTGCACGATCACGATCGCGGCCGGGAAATCCTCGGGCAGCGGCTTGAGCAGCGCCGCGAGCGCGGTCGGCCCGCCCGCCGACGCGCCGATCGCCACCAGCGGCGGCTGCGCGAGCGCAGCCGGGCCGGCCGGCTGCGACGACGGCGTCAGCGGCCCGCGCGTAGCGAGCAGCCGGCCGATCTGGTCGATCTTCGCGAGCAGCGGCTGCGATTCGTTGGCGATCATGCCCTGCGCGAGCGTGGGCGTGTCCACCGCGTCGAGCGCGCCGGCGCCCATCGCCTCGTAGATGGTGGCCTTGTTGGCGTCCACGCTGGCGGTGACGATCAGGATCGCGCACGGCGAGCGCTCCATGATGCGCCGCGTGGCGGCCACGCCGTCCACCTTCGGCATGACGAGGTCCATCAGCACCAGATCGGGCGGGTTCGCCTGGCAGAAATCCACCGCCTGCTCGCCGTCGGCGGCCACCCACAGCACGCGGTGGTCGGGCCGGTGCGCGATGGCCCGGCGCAGCGCGGCGACCGCGAGCGGCAAGTCGTTGACGATGCCGATGTTCATGACGCCGCCTCCCCGATCAGGTCGTGGACGGCGTCGAGCAGCGCCTCGTCGTGGAAGCTGCCCTTCGCCAGGTAGTAGTCGGCGCCGGCGTCGAGCCCGCGCCGGCGGTCCTCGTCGCGATCCTTGTACGACACGATCATGACCGGCACGCCCTTGAGCAGCGGGTCGCGCTTGATCAGCGTGACGAGCTCGATGCCGTCCATGCGCGGCATGTCGATGTCGGTCACGACCAGGTCGAAGGTGTCGCTGCGGATCGCGTTCCAGCCGTCCATGCCGTCGACGGCGATCGTCACCGCGTAGCCGCGCCGCTCCAGGAGCTTGCGTTCCAGCTCGCGCACCGTCAGCGAATCGTCCACCACCAGCACCTGCTTGCGGCGCCGCGCGAGCGCTTGGTCGGCGCCGCTGCGCAGCTTGGTGAGCTGGCCGCCGCGAATCAGCTTGTCGATCGAGCGCACCAGATCCTCGACGTCGACGATCAGCACCGGATCGCCGTTCTCGAGCAGCGCGCCGGCCGCGATGTTGCGGATCTTCTGCAGCCGCGCGTCGAGCGGCTGCACCACCAGCATGCGCTCGCCGAGGAAGCGGTCCACCGCCACGCCGTAGGTCTCGGGCTCGGTGCCGACCACCACCACCGCCGTGCTGGCGCGAGCGCCGTCGGGCTCGCCCGCGTCGAACAGCTGGTGCGCGGTGACCAGCCCGACGCGGCGCTCGTCGAGCGAGAAATGCTGCTGGCCCTCGAGCACGTCGATCGAGGCGCGTTCGAGTTCGAGCGCGCGCCGCACGTGGACCAGCGGGAACGCGTAGGGCTCGCCGCCCACCTCCACCAGCAGGCTGCGGATCACCGACAGCGTGAGCGGCAGCTGCAGCACGAAGCGCATGCCTTGACCCGGCTCGTTGAAGATCCGCACCGCGCCGCGCACGCGCTTGACCATCTCGTGTACCGCGTCGAGGCCGACGCCGCGCCCCGACACGTCGGTCACCTGCTCGCGCATCGAGAAACCGGGCAGCAGCAGGAATTCGAGCACCTCGGCGTCGGTCAGCCGCGCGGCGGTCTCGGCGTCGGTGAGCCGCTGGCGCACGATCGCGGCGCGCACCTCGGCGAGATCGGCGCCGGGGCCGTCGTCGGCCACGCTGACGAGCAGCGAGCCGGCGCTGTGGCGCGCCTCGAGCGTGATGGTGGCCTCAGCCGGCTTGCCGCGCGCGAGCCGCGTCTCGGGCGGCTCGACGCCGTGGTCGAGCGCGTTGCGCAGCAGGTGGCCGAGCGGCGCGTCGAGCAGGTCGAGCAGGTCGCGGTCGACCTGGGTGGTCTCGCCGACGATCGCGAAGCGCACGCGCTTGCCGAGCGAGCGCGCCAGATCGCGGACCACGCGCGGATAGGCGCGCGTGGCGTCGCCGAACGGGCGCATCCGGCACTGCAGCGCCTCGTCGTAGAGCTGCTCGGCGAGGTGGGTGCTGCGCCGCTCGAAGCGGTCCAGGTCGTCCATGCGGGCCGCGAACGTGCGCTGCAGGTCGTTGAGCATCTGCCGGACCTCGCTCATCGCGGCCTCGCGGGCCGAGTCGAGATCGTCGGCGAGCGCTTCGTACAGCGAATCGAGCGCGCGGCCCGCGTCGCGCTGGGCGCGCCGCATGCGCTGCATCGATTCGGCGAACGGCTTGAGCCAGCGCGATTCCACCAGCGATTCGCCCGAC
Organism: Burkholderia plantarii; assembly: GCF_001411805.1. Taxonomy (NCBI): domain Bacteria; kingdom Pseudomonadati; phylum Pseudomonadota; class Betaproteobacteria; order Burkholderiales; family Burkholderiaceae; genus Burkholderia; species Burkholderia plantarii. The sequence goes on from NZ_CP007213.1 coordinate 2,954,119, forward strand.
AGGCTCAGCAGCCGGTTCAGGCTGTCGGCGCGCACGCGGCGCATCTGGCCGGCGTCGCCGCCCGGCTCGGCCGGCGGCGGCGCCTCGGACGGCGGCGCCGCCAGGCCCGCGGCCGGCGGCGGCGCGTCCGCATCGGGCGCGCCGGCCGGCGTGAGCGCGGCGTCGGCGGCGAGCCGCAGCTGCGCGGCGAGATCGGCCGGCACCGCCGCCCCGGCGTCGCGCGGCCCGGCACCGCCGCTGGACGGTGCGTCGGGCACGCCGAACGCCCCGGACGCATCGGCGGCCGGCGCGTCCAGCCGCAGCTGCGCGGAGAGCTCGGACAGATCGGGGAAATCCGTGGCGTCGGCGGCCGACGCCGATGCCGCGGCCCCGAGCGAGCCCGGCGTGTCGAACGACACCGCCGAGGCGGCCCCCGACGCGAAACCCGGCGGCAGCGGCGCGGTCTCGTCCGGCGCCGCGCGTCCGGCGTCGCCGGCGCCGGCGCCGTCGGCGTTGGCGAGCGCGACTTCGAACGCATCGATCTGGATCGGCGTGACCGACGCGGCGCTGCGCGGATCGCCGACCCGCACCAGCAGGTCCACGCCCATCAGCAGCGCGTCGATGTGGCTCGCGCCGAGCACGCGCTCGCCGCGCTGCGCGCCGACGAAGCAATCCTCCATGCGGCCGGCGATCTCCACGCCCTGCGGCACGCCGACGATGCGCGCGGCCCCTTTCAGCGAATGCGCCGCGCGCATGCAGGCCTCGAACGCGGCCGCGTCCTGCGCGCCGTGTTCGAGCGCGAGCAGCTGCCGCGACAGCGCCTCGGTCTGGGTCTGGGTCTCCTCCTGGTACAGCTCGAGCAGCGACTGGCGGCTCAGGTCGTCGTCTTGGCTCATCGCAGGCTCCGCAACAGCGATTCGAACAGCCGGTCCTCGTCGAGCAGCCCGACGATCCGGTCGAGCCAGACGAACACGCCGCGCGTGTGCGCGCTGCCGGCGCGCGCCACGGTGGCCGGGGTCGCCGCGCGGTCGGCCGCGCCGAAGCGCAGCACGCCCTCGACGTCGTCGACCGGGAACACCACCGGCTCGCCGCGATGCCCGACCACCAGCATGCGCCGGAAGCCGGCGCGCGCGCCGCCGGCCGCGCGCGGCGTGCCGGCCTCGAGGCCGAGCAGCTCGGCGAGCGACACCGCGATGCGCAGCGTGCCGCGCACGTTGACGATGCCGAGCACGGCGCGGCTGCGGCGGTCCGGCAGCGAGTGGATCGGCAGATCGTCGACGATCTGGCGGACCACCTCGGTGGGTAGCGCGAGCCATTCGTCGGCCACGCGGAACGCCAGCACCGCCTGGCGCGCGCCCGCCTCCGCGCCGCCGTGCCCGACGCCCGGCGCGACCGGCTCCGAGACGCGCCGCGCGGCCTGCGCGAGATCGTCGGCGGACAGCGGGCGGTCGAGCAGCAGCGCCGCGTTGCGCGCGAACACGGGGCAGTTCAGGCAGCGCGAAACCTCGGTCAGGCGCTCGCACGACTTGTCGCCGCGCACGCCGATGCGGTTCCAGCAATCGTCGATCGCGCCCGGCGTCAGGTCCGCAAGCCGGTCCCGGTTCGTGTCCGGGCCGCGCCCGATTTCAGCGGCGTCGTGCATGGCCGCGTCCTCCCGGTTCGCCGTGCTTGCCGGCCTGCGCGTCGGCGCGGCGCGCGCGCTCCTTCAGCCAGCGCGCGCCTTCGTGGTCGCCGGCGATGTCGAGCAGCGTCGCCAGATGCGTGAGCGCCTCGCGATGGGTCGGCGCCAGATACAGCGCCTTGCGGTAATACGTGACGGCGGCCGGCCGCCCCTGCGCGTCGGCGATCAGGCCGAGCAGGTAGTAGGCGTCGGCGCTCGGGCCGGCCCCGTCCATCGCGGCGTGGACCGCGCGCTCGGCCGCGTCGAACTCGCCGGCGTCGGCCAGCGCGCGGGCCGCGTCGAGCGCGCCGGCGCCGTCCGGCGCGTCGAGCGGGCCGGGCAGGCGCGCCGGCGCGGCCGCGGTCGAGATCGAGGCCATCGACGAACGCATCGAGGCCATCGCGGCGGGCGCGCGCGTCGCGAGCGTGCCGCCGCCGCGCAGGGCGCCCGCGCGGGCGGCCGGACCGGTCCCTTCGGCTGCGAAATCGGCACCGGCAACGGCGCCGGCCCCCGCGCGAGGCACGCGGGCCGGCGCGCCGGCCCGGCCCGCCACCGCGCCCGCGAAACCGGCGCCGCCGTGAGCCGCGCCGTGAGCCGCGCCGGCCGGCCGCGCGGCCGAGCCGGGCAGCGGCCACGGCATGTCGCCGAACCATTCGCGCGCGGCCGGCTCGGGTGCCGCGACGAGCGTCGGCAGCGCGCCGACCGGCGGCAGCGGCGCGGTGCCCATGCCGGCGCGGCTCGCGGCCACCGGCGCGGGCGGCGCGGGCGGCATCGCGCCGGCGCCGCTGCCGCCCTCCGTCCCGCGGCGAAAGCCGAACGCGAGCGGAATCCTCACCGAACTCATCCCGTGGCGCATCACGACGCCGGTCTCGGCGGGGCCGACGAACAGCAGGCCGTCGTCGGCGAGCAGCGCGTCGAGCGTGCGCAGCACGCGCTCCTGCGCGCCGCGATCGAAATAGATCAGCACGTTGCGGCAGAAGATGAAGTCGTAGCGCAGCTCGCCGCCGGTGCCGAGTTCGAGCAGGTTGGCATGGCGGAACTGCACGCAGTCGAGAATCCGCTCGTGCAGGCGCCAGCCGCTGGCGGTCGAATCGAAGTGGCGGCCGCGAAACTCGAGCGCGTGGCCGCGAAACGAGTTGCGGCCGTATTCGCCGCGCCGCGCGTGATCGATCGCGCGCGCGCTGATGTCGAGCGCGTCGATCCGCAGCTGGGTCGCGTCGAGGCCGGCATCGACCAGCGCCATCGCCGCCGTATAGGGCTCCTCGCCCGTCGAGCATGGCGCGCTGAGCACCCGCACCGGCTGCGAGGGCCGCGTGCGCAGCCGCTCGACGGCCAGCGCGGCGAGCGCGGCGAACGCCTCGCGCTCGCGGAAGAACCAGGTCTCCGGCACCACGAACAGCTCGATCAGCGCGCGCCGCTCGGCGTCCGACGCGTTCAGCAGCTGCCAGTAGGCGTCGATCTCGGCCGGCGACGGCTGCCTGGCGCGCGCCACCGCCGCCGGCTCGCGCGCGGCGTCGCCGCCGAACGCCGCGCCGATCCGCTCGGCCAGCGCGCGCGCGACGAAATCGGCGCCGAGCGAGGCCGGATCGATGCCGGTCTCGCGCGACAGCCATGCATGGAAACGTGCCTCGAAATCGCTTGCCGTCATGCCTCGCCTCCCGCCGGTGCCTGCCGCGCCTCGTGCGCGGTCATGAACAGCAGCGCGCGCGCCTCGGGGCCGAGCAGATGGCGCACCGTCACCCGTTGCACCACGCCATGCGCGTCGTGCGCCACCGGCCCGAGCCAGCGCGCATGCGGAGTATCGACGCCGCCGTCGCGGAACGCGGCGCGCTCGAAGCGCGCCGTCTGCGTGCCGTGCTCGACGATCAGCCCGAGCCGGCGCTCGCCGTCGGCCGGCGCGGGCTCCGCGTCGCCGGCCAGCGGCACGCGCACCCGCACGATCACGAGCCGCGTCGAGCGGATCCGCGCCGAGGGCCGGCCGAGCGCGAGCCGCGTCACGTCGATCACCGGCACCGGCTCGCCGCGATGAATCAGGATCCCGGCCACCCAGTCGGGCGCGCCCGGGACCGGCTTGGTCTCGGCGAGCGGCAGCACTTCGGCGACGTCGGCGACGTCGAGCGCGTAGCGCGCGCCGTCGAGTTCGAACAGCAGGAACAGCATGGCGTGGCGGGCCTCGGCGCTCACGCCTCGACCTTGAAGCGCGACACGCTGGTGCGCAGCGCGTTGGCCACCAGCGTCAGGTCGTCGATCGCCTGCGACGACTGGCGCAGCGATTCGGCCGTCTGCTGGGCCGCCTCGGACAGCTGCGAGAGCGCCTGGGTGATCTGCTCGGCGCCGCTCGCCTGGGTCTGCATGCCTTCGTTGACGAGCTGGAAGCGCGGCGCGAGCGTCTGCACCTCGTGGATGATCTGCGAGAGCTGCGAGCCCACCTGCTGCACGTCGAGCATGCCGCGCCGCACTTCCTCGGAGAACTTGTCCATGCCCATCACGCCGGCCGACACCGCCGACTGGATCTCCTTGACGGTCTGCTCGATGTCGTAGGTGGCCACCGCGGTCTGGTCGGCCAGGCGGCGGATCTCGGTGGCGACCACCGCGAAGCCGCGGCCGTATTCGCCGGCCTTCTCGGCCTCGATCGCCGCGTTCAGCGACAGCAGGTTGGTCTGGTCGGCGACCTTGGTGATGGTGGCCACCACCTGGTTGATGTTGAGCGCCTTCTCGTTGAGGATCGCGAGCTTCGCGTTGACCGAGCCGGCCGCGTCCATCACGCTGCGCATGGTCTCGCCCATCTGCGTGAGGCCGCTCTGGCTCAGGCCCGCGAGCGAGGCCGACTGCTCGGCCACCGACGACACCTCGTTCATGGTGCGCAGCAGGTCGCGCGAGGTCGCGAAGATCTCGCGCGAGGTCGCGCCGATCTCGGTGGTGGTGGCGGCCGTCTCGTTGGCGGTAGCCTGCTGCTCGCGCGAGGTGGCGGCGATCTCGGCCACCGAGGTGGTGACCTGCAGCGACGACTGCTGGGCCTGCGCGACCAGCGTGGTCAGCTCGTCGGCCATCCGGTTGAAGCCGGTCTCGAGCATGCTGAACTCGTCGCGGCGGCGCAGGTCGAGCCGCCTGGTCAGGTCGCCCGTGCGCATCACGTCGTGGACCTCGACCAGCTCGGTCATCGGCCGCATCACGGCGCGGTACAGGAACCAGCCGAGCAGGGCCGCGCACACCAGCACGACGACGAGCACCGTGGCGAGCGTCGCCTCGGTGCGGAACACCGACTCGCGGATCTGCTGCGCGGACTGGTCGGCAAACGTGCGGTTCTCGGTGACGAGGATGTTGGCGTTGCGGATCACGTCCTCCCAGACCGGCGTGACGCGCCCGTAGGCGATCACCGCGTCGGCGTGCGAGCCGTTGCGCGCCTTTTGCATGGCATCGTTCAGCAGCGGCAGGTAGCGATCGTAGACGCCGCGGAAGGTCGCGAAGCGCGCGCGGTCGTCTTCGCGGAACGTCGCGTTCTGGTATTGCAGCGACAGCTTCTCGAAGGCCTCGAGCGAGGCCGGGAGCTTGTCGATGTCGCGACGCACCGACTCGGCGTCGGGATCGACGAAGATCGCGCGCTGCATCTCCGAGTACGACTCGGCGGCGGACGCGCGCAACGAGGTGGCCAGATAGACGCCCGGCAGCGAATCGCGCTGGATGCTGTTGGTCTCCTCGTCGATCACGCGCAACTGCTTGTAGGAGATGCCGGCCATCACCACCATCAGCACGAACAGCACGCCAAAGCTCAGCAGGATGCGGTTGCCGAGCGTGATCCGCGCACCGGCGGCGGACGGGGAGGAGCTTTCGGTGCTTGCGCGAGGCGACACGTTGACCATGTTTCGATGTGGGTAGTCTGCTGATGCGTTCAGGAGCCGCCGGCGCACGCATGGCCGGAGCGGCGGCCCGGTGCCGGACGCCGTACCGCTGCGGCCGCCGCGCCGGCGGGCGCGAGCCAGCAGAGTGTACTTTCTTTATGGCCGCCGAGACAGCCCGGGCCAGCCCGGCGTGGCGGCCAGGCCGCATTCCGGCACTGGCCGGTCAGGGCGTGCCGGCCGCCGCTACGTCGCCCGCCGCGCGCCATCACGCCGGCAGGCGGCCCCGCCGCCCGGCGCCGGCTCAGCGCGCCGCGCGCGCCTTCGGCAGCCCGAGCCCGGCCATGAACCCGCGCGGCGTGTAGCGCATCATCAGCGCGCCGCCGTGCTTCGCGGCGGTGGCGCGCACGAACGCGAGGCCGAGCCCGAAGCCGCCCGTCTGCGAGTCCGGGCCGTGCGTGAGCCGCACGAACGATTCGGTCGCGCTCGCGCGCTGCGCCGGCGCGATCCCCTCGCCCTCGTCCTCCACGCCGATCAGCCAGCGCTCGCCGTCGTCGGCGATCAGGCCGCGCACCTCGGAGGCGGGCGGCGCGTACTTCAGCGCGTTGTCGATCAGGTTCGCCAGCGCGCGCGTGAGCATCATCCGGTCCCCGACGCAGAGGCACTCGGTCTCGGGCAATTCCACCTTCACGCGGCTGCCGGCGGCGGCGGCCTTCTCCCACAGCTGGTCGGCCGCGTCGAGCAGCACCTCGTTGAGGCACACCAGCTCGCTCGGCCGCTTCTCCGACTGCGCGCGCGTGAGCTGGATGAAGCCGTCGGCCAGCGCGAGCGCGCGCCGCGCATGCATCTCGATCCGTTCGAGCAGCATCGGCATCGCGCCGTGCGCCGCGCGGTAGGCCTCCAGCAGCGAGAGGATCGAGGCCTGCGGCGCGCGCATGTCGTGCGAGAGGAAGTCGAGCACCTCGTCGCGCTGGCGCAGCATGTGGTACGAGTTCGAGTGATAGCGGATCCGCGCGATCATCTCGATCGGGTCCGGCAGCTTCACGAGGTAGTCGTTCGCGCCGGCGAAGAACGCCTCGCGCTTGGCGAGCGGATCGTCGTTGATCGACAGCACGATGATCGGCACCTGCGCGGTGGCCGCCTCGGCGCGCCACGCGCGCACCAGATCCAGGCCGTCGACGTCGGGCATCACGAGGTCCTGCAGGATCACGGTGGGGCGCAGCGTGCGGCCCAGTTCGAGCGCGCTGCCCGCATCGACGCAGACATGCAGCGCGATGTCGGTCTCGGCGGCCAGCAGGCGGCGGATCACCTCGCCGACGAAGGCCTGATCGTCGACGAGCAGCACGGAAATGCCGGATTCGTATGAATCCGATGCGTAGTTCGTGTGAGTCATTCCATTCATCGCATCGCGAGTGCCATCGCCTTGCGGCCGCGGCGGACGGCGGGTTCGTCGGGAGCGGGCACACGCACCGCCGACGTCCTTGCTGGCGCATTCCCGGTTACGAATCGCCGGATTTGCACGATATTGATTCTTTTAAGTAAATATAAGCCGATGATTTTAAATGATTTTCCTTCCATCCATACAACAACGACGGAATCGGGCCGCAAACGGTCGGATTACCGCGACATGGCGTGGGGTGCCGCGCGCGCGACTTGACGGGCGCGGGAAAGGCGGCGGGCGCGGTGCAAACCGCGGGAAAAACGCGGCGGCGCGGACCGCCCGAAATGTCCGGGAAGCGCCCGGGAAGCGCCCGGGAACTGCCCCGGCGGCGCCCGGGCGGCACCCCGGGCCACGCCGGCGAACCGGACCGCCCCCCGGGACATGGCGGTCCGCATCGGGAGCCCCGGGCACGGCCATCCCGGTGCGAACCGCCCGCGCGATGCTCAGGACGGCTGGCGGATCACCATCAGGCGCGGCTCGGTCATGTCCTCCATCGCGTAGCGCACGCCCTCGCGGCCGAGGCCCGAATCCTTGACGCCGCCGTAGGGCATGTTGTCGACGCGGAACGACGGCACGTCGTTGATCACCACGCCGCCCACCTCGAGTTCGTCCCAGGCGCGGTGCGCGTGCGCGAGCGAATCGGTGAACACGCCGGCCTGCAGGCCGAAGTCGCTGTCGTTGACGCGCGCGAGCGCCTCGTCGAAGCGCTCGAACGGCTCCAGCAGCGCGACCGGCCCGAACGCCTCCTTGCGGTATAGATCCTGCTCGCGGCCGACGTTCTCGAGCAACGTGGCCTCGAACATCACGCCGTCCACCTTGCCGCCCGCCACGATCCTCGCGCCCGCGCCGACCGCCGCCTCCATCCAGCCAGCCAGCCGCTTCGACTCGGACTCGGAGATCATCGGCCCGACGAAGGTCTGCGGGTCCTTCGGGTTGCCCATCTTCAGCGCGCGCGTCTTCGCGACCAGCTTCTCGCGCAGCGCGTCGTAGAGGCTCGCGTGGGCCAGGATCCGCTGCACGCCGATGCAGCTCTGGCCGGACTGGTAGAACGCGCCGAAGATCAGCCGGTCCACCACGTAGTCGAGCCGCTCGCGCTGGTCCGCGTCGACGATCGCGGCCGCGTTGCCGCCCAGTTCGAGCACCACCTTCTTCTTGCCGGCCTTCTGCTTCAGGTCCCAGCCCACCGCCGGCGAGCCGGTGAACGACAGCAGCTTGAAGCGCTCGTCGGTGGTGAACAGGTCCGCGCCGTCGCGCCGCGCGGGCAGCACCGAGAACGCGCCCTTCGGCAGATCGGTCTCGGCCAGCACCTCGCCGATGATCAGCGCGCCGATCGGCGTGCGGCTGGCCGGCTTCAGCACGAACGGGCAGCCCACCGCGAGCGCCGGCGCGACCTTGTGGGCCGTGAGGTTCAGCGGGAAATTGAACGGCGAGATGAACGAGCACGGCCCGATCGGCACGCGCTTCGTGTAGCCCGAATAGCCCTGCGCGCGCGGCGAGATCTCCAGGTTCACCAGTTCGCCGCCGATCCGCACCGATTCCTCGGCGGCCACGCGGAACGTGTCGATCAGGCGCGTGACCTCGCCCTTCGAATCGTTGATCGGCTTGCCGGCCTCGATGCAGAGCGCGTCGGCGAGTTCGTCGAAGCGCTCGCGAAAGCGCGCGACGCAATGGTCGAGCACGGCCTGGCGGCGGAACGCGGGCCATTCGCGCAGCGGCTTCCGGGCCTCGACGGCCGCCGCGATCGCGGCGTCGATCGCCTTCGCGTCGGCCAGCGCGACGCGCGTGGCCACCTTGCCGCTGAACTTGTCGGTGACTTCGAGATCGGTGTTGGCGTACACGGCCTCGTTGGCGAGGTAATACGGATAGGATTCCTTCATGGGGGATGCCTCCGTGCGGTAAGGACAGCAGGAAAGAAAACGGCGTGGCGGCCGCTCAGAGCTGCGCGGACAGGCGCGGGATCTCGCGGTTCAGGATCTTCTCGTTGTCCGAGTAGTCGATCGGCACGTCGACCAGATGCACGCCCGGGCTTGCCAGGCAGCGCGCGAGCAGCGGCGCGAGCGCGTCGGCCGATTCCGCGCGATGGCCGTGCGCGCCGTAGCTTTGCGCATAGGCGACGAAGTCGGGGTTGTCGAGCGTCATCGCGTAGTCGGGGAAGTTCATGTTCTCCTGCTTCCAGCGGATCATGCCGAACGCGTCGTCGCGCAGCACCAGCACCACCAGGTCGAGCTTCAGGCGCACCGCCGTCTCCAGCTCCTGCGAATTCATCATGAAGCCGCCGTCGCCGCAGATCGCCACCACCTTCCTGTGCGGATGGACGATCTTGGTGGCGATCGCCGAGGGCAGCCCGGCGCCCATCGAGGCCAGCGCGTTGTCGAGCAGCAGCGAGTTCGGCTCGTGGGCGCGCCAGTAGCGCGCGAACCAGATCTTGTACATGCCGTTGTCGAGGCAGGCGATGCCGTCCCCGGGCAGCGCGCCGTACAGGTCATGCACCACCCGCACCGGGTGCAGCGGGAAGCGCGGGTCGTCCTCGCCCTTCTTCAGATGCGCGTCGAAGCGCTCCTTGATCAGCATGAAGCGCGAGAAGTCCCACTTCGGCGGCTCGGCCAGCGCCTGCTTCATCTGCCAGACCGCGTTGGCGATGTCGCCCACCACCTCGATCTGCGGGAAATAGACCGGATCGACCTGCGCGCCGAGGAAGTTGACGTGGATGACCGTCTTGTCGCCGCCGCGCATGAAGAACGGCGGCTTCTCGATCACGTCGTGGCCGACGTTGATGATGCAGTCGGCGTGGTCGATCGCGCGATGCACGAAATCGCCGTCGGACAGCGTGGCGTTGCCGAGCCAGAGCGGATGCGATTCGTCGATCACGCCCTTGCCCATCTGCGTCGTGAAGAACGGGATGCCGGTGGCGTCCACGAACTCGCGCAGCATCTTGCAGCTGGTCTTGCGGTTGCCGCCCGCGCCGATCATCAGGAGCGGATGGCGGGCCTGGCGGATCGCCTCGACCGCGCGCGCCACCGCCTTTTCCTCGGCCACCGGGCGGCGGCTGTAGCTGGCCGGGATCGGCTTGCCGTCCCCTTCCTCGTGCGCGATGTCCTCGGGCAGTTCGAGATGGGTCGCGCCGGGGCGCTCGTCCTCGGCGCGCCGGAACGCCTCGCGCACCGCCGACGGGATATGGCCGATCGACACGATCTGGCGCGTGAGCTTGGTGAGCGGCTGCATCATGTCGACCACGTCGACGATCTGGAAATGGCCCTGCTTGCTGGTCTTGATCGGCTTCTGGCCGGTGATCATCAGCATCGGCATGCCGCCCAGCTGCGCGTAGGCAGCGGCCGTGACGAGGTTGGTGGCGCCCGGGCCGAGCGTGGAGAGGCAGACGCCGGCGCGGCCGGTGAGCCGCCCGTAGGTGGCGGCCATGAAGCCGGCCGCCTGCTCGTGGCGCGTCAGCACCAGCTTGATCCGCGAATGGCGGATCGATTCGAGCAGATCGAGATTTTCTTCGCCGGGGATGCCGAATACGTATTCGACGCCCTCCGCTTCCAGTGCCTTGACGAACAGATCGGATGCTTTCATGGGGACGCTCTCGGTGGATGCCGCGTGCCGGTTTCCGGCGCACGGCGTGGCGGACACCTGCGTCGGCCTACGACGCGGGCGGCTCGTTACCTGCAGATTGACCAATGCAAAAGCATGCCGTCGCGCGCGGCGGGAAGCGGGGGAGCAAGGCGGGAAGCGCACGGCCACCGACGTGAAACCCGGCGCGCGGTGCGGCGAGCGATGGGTTCGATTGTAGAAGATCGGCGCGCGGGCTGCTGGCGGGCGCAACGAGTAAGGCAATCGTCAGCGCGCGCGGAACCGGAGCGGAGCGGGAATCCGGAAGCGGGGTTGAAGGGGGATTTGAAGGCGGATCGGACGACCGACTCGATGCACGGCGATGGCGGGCATGTCGAGCCCCGCCCCGCCGTGCCGGGCGCTCACCACTTGCCGCTGCCGTAGCGCACGTAGCCGCCCGACCAGTCCGGACCGGAATCGTCGAAGGCGCGGAATTCGAAGTGGATCGCCGCGGCGGCGGAGCGCAAGCAGCGCGTCCGCGGCTCGATCCCGGCGTGCGCGGTGCCGGCGAAGAGGCCGGCCAGCAGGCCGGTGGCGATGGTGGCGATGGCGGACCGTTTCGTCGGTGACGCCCCGGGTTCGTGGTGGAGGTTCGCAACAGCTCCAGGCCCGGCTCGCGCCGTTCATTCCATGGCGTGGCGCGCCGTGACTTCCTGCAGGTCGAGATCGCGTTCGAGCACGTGCAGGATCTCGTCGTGGATCAAGCCGCCGCGATGCATCTTCAGCATCTCGGCGCGCCCGGCCGAGACCGCCGCGAGCACCACGTCGTAGTGCGCGTGGACGTCCTGCGCCGGGAACGCGGTCTCGTGCTGGAAGCGCTCGGCCATCGCCGCGCGATAGGTGTATTGCTCGAGCAGGCGAGGATGCACGACGTTGCCGGCGGCGTCGCGCACCAGCGGCTCGATCGCCCCGAGCTGCGCGCGCGCGAGCCGGCTCCAGGCCTGCGGCTCGCTCAGGTGGCGCGCATCGGGCGCATGCGCGTCGCGCGGCGCGACCAGCCGGATCAGCGGGCCGATGGTGGTGCCCTGCAGCAGCACCGTGACGAGGATCACCGCGAACGCGGCCACCAGGATCATGTCGCGGCCCGGCATCGCCTCGGGCAGCGACAGCGCGATCGCGAGCGTCACCACCCCGCGCATGCCGGCCCAGCTCATCACGGTGGCCGCGCGCCAGTCCGCGCGCGGTTCCGCATGGCCGAGCCAGCGGCGCGGCAGCTTCAGCGTCTCGACCGCGAACACCCAGACGAAGCGCGAGCCGATCACGGCCGCCAGCACCGCGAGCACGGCCGGCGTCATGGTGGCGAACACCTCGCCGAAGCCGCCCAGGCGCAGCATCACGCCGCGCAGCGACAGCCCGATCAGCACGAACACCAGCGCCTCCAGCAGGAACACCATGATCTGCCAGAACGCCGTGGAGCGGACCCGCACCGTGGCGCTGAAGATCTCGTGCTGGTGCCAGCCGAGCATCATGCCCATCGTGACGGCCGAGATCACGCCCGACACCTCCAGCGTCTCGCCGGCGATGTAGCTGACCCACCCGCCGAGCACGGCGGTCGTGACGATCAGGTATTCGTCGGACAACAATCGAATGAAGCGGATCAGCAGCCAGCCGATGATGAAGCCCACCGCCACGCCGCCCAGCCCGAGTTCCGCGAAGCGCACCACCGCGCCCTCGAAGCTGAACGCGCCGGTCAGCGCGGCGGCCACCGCGAAGCGGAACAGCACCAGGCCGGCCGCGTCGTTGAGCAGGCTCTCGCCCTCGAGCAGCACCATCAGCCGGCGCGGCAGCGCGACCCGTTCGAGCACGGCCTTGGCGGCCACCGCGTCGGGCGGCGAGACGATCGCCCCAAGCGTGAAGCAGGCGGCCCACGGCAGCGCCGGCACGACCCAATGCACGGCCGCGCCGACCGCGAGCGTGGTGAACACCACCGCGCCGATCGCCAGCAGCATGATGCCGCCCAGGTTGCGCTTGAACTCCTCCCAGACCGAGAAATACGCGCCGTCCACCAACAGCGGCGGCAGGAACACGATCAGCACCAGATCGGGATCGAGGTTGACGGGCGGCAGGCCCGGCACGAACGCGATGCCCGCGCCGCCCACCAGCAGCGCGGCGGCCGGCGGCAGCCGCAGCTTCTTGGCGACGAGCTCGAGCACGACGATCGCGGCGAACGACAGCAGGACGAGTTTGAAGACGGACACGGGAGACACGGGCACTCCTTCACGCGGATGAATGGCAGCTTACGGCCGCGCGATTACACCACAACGCCGCGCGCGACGGTGATAAGCGTCGGCGAGGGGGGCGCAGGGGCGGGAAACGGCACGAAAACAGCCTCGCTGCGGCGCGGCGCGGCCCCGGCGGCAGCGGGCTGGCAGCCTGGAAGCGGCGCGGCGATGGCCTGCTGGCGATGGCCCGGCGGCAGCCCGCGCGCGGCCGGTCGATGCCCGGCAAGCAGCCGTCCGGCCCGTCTCGGCGGCGCCTGATGCTGGCGGGAGGCCAATGCGGCATCGGCCGCCGCTCCCATCACATCGGCATCCTCATCGTGCCGCATCGAACCACCGGCGGCGCCGGCCCGCGCCGCGCTCAGTGCGGCGGCACCCAGGCGCCGGCCCAGCGCGCCGCGCAGGTCACGAGATACAGCGCGAGCCCGATCAGCCCGCCCACCACCGTGCCGTTGACGCGGATGCTCTGCAGGTCGCGGCCGATGTTGAGCTCGACCTGACGCGACATCTCCGCCGTATCCCAGTTGCGGACCGTGTCGCTGATGTGGCGCGTGAGGAACACCGCGAACTCGGGCGCCATCTCGGCGGCGGCCTTCTCGACGTGCTCGTTCATCGAGGCGCGCAGCGCCGGGCTCGCCGCGAGCCGCTCGCCGAGCCAGCCGCCGAGCGCGGCGGCCTGCCGGTGCAGCACCGAATCCTCGCGCGCGAGATCGGCCTTGAGCCAGTCGCGCAGTTGGGTCCAGAGCTCGGCCACGTAGCCGTTGAACGCCTCGCCGTCGCGCAGGTAGCGCTTCAGTTCCTCGCCCTTTTCAAGGAACCGCGGGTCGGTCTTGAGCCGCTCGACCAGCCGTTCGGCGGTGGCGTCGAAGCTGCGCCGCAACTGGTGGTCCGGATCCTCGCCGATCTGCCCCAGCATGCGCGTGACCGTGTTGGCGATCAGCTCGGCGCCGCTCTCGCTGATCCAGGCGGTCGGCATCACGCGCTCCATCTTCGGATAGCGGCCCTTCAGCCATTCGACGATGTAGGCGGCGATCGCGGCGCGGTTGTCGGGCTCGCGCAGCAGCGCGACGAGCTGCGCGATGCCGTCGTCGAGCAGTTGCTGGTGGCGCCCGTCGTGCGTCAGCGTCTCGAGGATCGCGCCGGCCGAGCGCGACAGGTCGATCCGGTCCAGCGCGGCGCGCAATGCGTCGCGAATGAAGCCGCGCACGCGCGCGTCGTCGACCATGTCGAGCGCGAGGCTCGCGAGCCTCGCCACGTAGCCGCCGAGCAGCGCCTTGTTGGCCGGCTCGACGAGCCACTGCGCGAAGCGTTCGGCCGGATCGTGGCGCCGGATCAGCGCGACGATCGAGGCCGGATCGAGAAAGCGGTCATGCACGAACTGCGCGAGATTGTCGGCGATGCGTGCCTGATTGCGCGGCACGATCTCGGTATGGCGCGACACGATCGGGATCGGCACACGCCGGAACAGCGCCGCCACCGCGAACCAGTCGGCCAGCGCGCCCACCATCGCGGCCTCGGCCACGGCCTTCACGCCGTCCACCCAGACGCCGCCCGGGAAACCCAGCGTGACGATGAACACGGCCGTCACGCCGATCAGCAATCCGAGCGCGCGCCGCTTGCTCGCCTTCAGTTCCGCCGCCTTGTCCCGCATCGGGTCCCGTCCTGGATCGTCCGCATCACGCCGCCCGCGCCGGCGGGCGGCCCCTGGTTGTCGCGCGTTCGCGTGCCGTGGCTGCGCGTGGCATCGCGGCCGCCACGCTGCGATGGCGGCCGCCGTCCGATGGTACACCGAGGCCGCGGCATGCCCGCCGGCGCCTGCCGCAGCAGTTCCCCGCAGCGCGCGCCGCCGCTCGCGCGCAAACGGCGTTCCCGCGCCGGCAGCCGGCAACGGGACGCGGGCTCGCGCGACCGCGAGCGGCACGGGCCGCCCTCCATGTGGCGCGGGTCGCGCCGGATCGCCCGCCGGTTGCCGCCGGCGGGGCTCGCCCGTAGAATCGTTGCGCACACCGCGCCCGGCGTTCCCGCCCGCCGGCGCCCCACTCGCCTCGCATCCCCAAGGAGTCCGCAGCGTGCCGGCCACCCCCGTCCGTCGCGAGCCGTGCGTCCGCCACCCGGCGCACGCGGCTCGCCGCTTCGCCGTAGCCGCCCTGGCCGCGCTGTGGCTAGCCGGCTGCGCCACGCATCCGCCCGCCACCACGCTGTCGCGCCCCGTCTCGCACGCGCTGCCGCCGGATACGCCCACGCCGCTGCGCGACGCGCTCGCGGCGCCGGAGCGCGCGCATCCGGGGCAATCGGGCTTTCGCGTGCTGTCGGTCGGCACCGACGCGCTGCAGATGCGCATCGCGCTCGCGCGCGCGGCCACCAAAACGCTCGACATGCAGTACTACATCGCCACCGAGGACACCACCGGCAAGCTGCTGCTGGCCGCGGCGCTCTACGCGGCCGATCGCGGCGTGCGGGTGCGGATGCTGGTGGACGACCTGAACTTCAAGGACATCGGGCAGGTGATGGCGTCGCTGAACGCGCATCCGAACATCGAGATCCGCGTGTTCAACCCGTTCGGGGCGACCGGGCGCGGCGTGTTCGCGCGCACCGCCGATTTCGTCTCGAAGATCGACCGCTTCACGCGGCGCATGCACAACAAGGCGATGATCGCCGACAACCAGCTCGCGATCGTCGGCGGCCGCAACCTCGGCGACGAGTATTTCAGCGCGAGCCCGACGCTGCAGTTCCGCGATCTCGACGTGCTCGCGGCCGGCCCCGTCACGGCCGACATTTCGCGCAGCTTCGACACCTACTGGGCGAGCGCGAGCGCCTACCCGCTGCGCGTGCTCGATCACCAGCATTTCGATCCGCAGGATCTCGATCGCACGCGCGACGCGCTGCGCGAGCACTGGCGCGAGAACGCCACCCCCTACGACGCGAAGCCGCTGAACGCCACGCCGCTCGCCGACCAGATCGCACGCGAGCAACTCGGGCTGGTGTGGGCCAATGCGACGTTCGCGGTCGATTCGCCGGAAAAGATCGCGATGGCGGCCGGCACCTACCAGAGCCCGCCGATGCAGCAGCTGGCGATGCTGACCAAGGAGGCGCGCCGCGAATTCCTGCTGATCTCGCCATACTTCGTGCCGCACGACGCCGGCGTCGAGGCGCTCGGCCAGCTCGTCGCGCGCGGCGTGCGGGTGGCCGTGCTGACCAATTCGCTCGCGGCCACCGACGCGGTGGCCGTGCAGGCCGGCTACGCGCCCTACCGCGTGCCGCTGCTCGAACGCGGCGTGGAGCTCTACGAATTCCGTGCCGAGCAGCCGCAAGGCTCGACCATGCGGATGTTCGGCTCGCAGTCGCGCGCGAGCCTGCATGCGAAGGCCTACGTGGTGGACCGCAGCACGCTGGTGATCGGCTCGCTCAATCTCGATCCGCGCTCGGCCTACCTCAACACCGAACTCGCGCTGGTGATCCGCAGCCCGCAGCTGGCCGGCGAAGTCGCCACGCTGTTCGACCACGTCACGGCGCCGACCGAGAGCTACCGCGTGACGCTGGCCGATCCGTCGCCGTCGCCGAACGGCTGGCATTCGCCGCTGGTCTGGACCGACGTGGAGGATGGCCAGCAGCGCACCTACAGCGTCGATCCGCACGCGGGGCTGCTGCGCAACGCGCTGACGGGGCTGTTCCGGATGCTGCCGGTGGACGGCCAGCTGTGAGGTGGCGGATGGGGTGCCGACGCGAGCCGCGCCGCCACGGCGAACGGCCGCGCGAGGCCGCCTGACGGCGAACCGGACGCGGCCGGCGGGTGGGTGACGAGAACGTGACGGGACGGCGTGGCCGGCCCCGCCGCCCTCCCTTACTTCAGCGCCGCGCGAATCCGCTCGGCCATGGCCGTCAGTTCGGCGGGATCGGCCACCTCGCGCGAGTGCGCGCCGAGCGGCTGGGTGGCCCAGCGCGGGATCAGGTGGAAGTGGACGTGCGGCACCGTCTGCCCGGCCGCCTCGCCGTTGAACTGGCCGACGAACAGGCCGTCCGGCTGCAGCGCCTCGCGGATCGCGAGCGCGACGCGCTTGCTCATGCGAATGCACTCGGCCGCCGCTTCATCGGACAGCTCGTAGAGCATCACCGCCGCTTCCTTCGGCACGATCAGCACGTGCGCCGGCGACTGGGGCATGATGTCCATGAACGCGATCGTCGTATCGGTCTCGCAGACCTTCGTGCAGGGCAGCTCGCCGCGCAGGATCTTCGCGAAGATGTTGTTGTCGTCGTAAGCCATGAGGTCGCTCGTCGTCTGGGTTCGGTTGAACGGGAACGACGATTCTCGGGGCTCGCGCGCGAACGCGCAAGCACGACCGGCAAGCTGGCCGCGCATCGCTGTCGGGCCTTCCAGCGCAATGGCGGAGCGGTGCCGCCGGCCGCCCGCTCGTCGCGTCACGCCGCCGGAAACGTCATGGTGACCACGAAGCCACCGTCGTCGGCGTTCGAGGCGACGAAGCTGCCGCGCCGCTGGCGCACCAGCCGCTTGACGATCGCGAGCCCGAGCCCGCAATGCGCGTCGCCGCCGCGCGCCGCGTCGAGCCGCACGAACGGCCGCTGCGCGCGCTCGAGTTCGGCCTCGGGAATGCCCGGTCCGTGATCGCGCACCACCAGCCGGTAACCCTGGGCGAGCGCCACCGTGGAGATCTCCACCGGCGGCTCGCCGTAGGTCATCGCGTTCTCGATCAGGTTCGACAGAATCCGGTCGAGATCGACGAGCGGCAACCGGAAACCCTCGCCGGCGCGCAGGTCGACGCTGACCAGCGCGTCGTCGAGTTCGCCGCCGTAATGCTGGCGGCAATGCGCGTCGACGCTCGCGGTTGGCGACGGCTCCGCGCCCTCGCCCGCGAAATCGAGGAACTGCGTGACGATCCGCGAGAGCGCCTCGGCATCGCGCAGGAAGCCGTTGCGCGTGGCCTGGTCGGGCAGCAGGTCGGCACGCACCTGCATGCGCGTGATCGGCGCGCGCAGGTCGTGCGCGAGGCCCGCCAGCATCACCGCGCGCTCCTGCTCGCCCTGCGCCAGCTCGCTCACCATCTCGTTGAAGTTCGCGATCACGTCCTTGACCTCGCGCGGGCCGCCGACCGGCACCGCCGGCTGCCGGTTGCCGAGCCGGAAATCGCGCACCGCCTGCGCCAGCCGCCGCAGCGGGCGCTGGATGCGCCACGCGCCGAAGATCGCGAGGCCGATGCCGATCAGCATCGTCAGCGACGAGGCGCCGATGAAGCGCGTGACCGACGGCATCGTCGAGGGCAGCGTGATCCAGTAGCGCGCGCCCGGATAACGTGCCCAGATGGTGCGCGAGCTGCCGTCGCCGACCACGTGCGTGCCGGGCGGCATCGCCTCGCGCAGATGGCGCTCGAACGGCCCGTAGGTGTCGACGCAGGGCTTCGGGCAGCCGAACGCCACGGCGTCCTTCACGTCGACGAACGAGGTGCCGAGCATCGCGCTGACCGCCAGCCCGAGCGCGCTGCCGCTCGCCTGCGCCTGCGTGGACAGCGCGATCACGCGGCGCGTCTGCTCCACTTCCAGGCGCAGCCGCTCGCGGTCGAGCAGCATCAGGCCGATCGCGTGGACCACCAGCACGAGGCCGATCGCCATCAACGCGAGCCGGACGAACAGCGTGTCAAACCGGCGCTTCATCACCATCGCCGCCGGGCACGAACATGTAGCCGACGCCGCGCATCGTCTGCACGTAGCGCGGCTGGGCCGGGTCGTCTTCCAGCAGGCGGCGCAGGCGCCAGACCGGCACGTCGATGCCGCGCTCGGTCAGGTTCGAATACGGCCCGTGCAGCATGTCGAGCAGCCGCGCGCGAGAGAGCGTCTCCATCGGATGCATCGCGAACACTTCGAGCAGCGCGTATTCGCCGCCCGTGAGCTTGAGCGCCTCGGTGTCGCGATACAGCGTGCGGGTCGTGAAGTCGAGCCGGAACGGGCCGAAGCGCAGCGCCTCGCGCCGTTCGGCGGCGGGCCGCGCGAGGCCGGCCGGCGCGTGGCGGCGCAGCACCGCGTGGATCCGCGCGAGCAGTTCCTGCGGCATGAACGGCTTGCCGAGATAGTCGTCGGCGCCGAGTTCGAGGCCGATCACGCGATCGACGCCGTCGGCGCGCGCCGTCAGCATGATCACCGGGATCGTGTCGCCGCTCGCGCGCAGCTGCTTGAGCACGGTCAGCCCGTCGATGCCGGGCATCATCAGGTCGAGCACGATCACCGACGGCCGCTCGCGCTCGAGGCGCCGCTCCAGCGTGGTGGCGTCGTGCAGCACCGACACCTCGATGCCACGTTGCTGGAAAAAGGTGCGGAGCAGATCGCGCAGCGCGGCATCGTCGTCGACCAGCAGGACCTGGATGGGCGTATCGGACATGTGCTCGGGATAAACGGAAAGAAACGGAAACGAACGGCGAAACGCGGCAACGGCCCGCCGCGCCGGCATGCAATCCGGTGACTATAAGCGAAGCCGGTGCGCTCATGCTTGCTTCGCCTTAAGACGGCTTACGGAGTCTTACGTGCGCGCGGGGGCCGCCGCCGGCGGGGCGCGTCGTTTGCCCGATAGCGGAATCGCTGTTTCCTTCGCATTTCCCGTCGTTTCACTCGATCGCCCCGATTCCTTGCCGGCGATACTGGATTCCGTGAACCACGAGTCTCGCATCGCGTGGCGTGAAGCCCACCACATGCGCCACCTCCCGTTCACGGCCGTTGTCTCCAGGGACAAACCTCGCGATTGGCGTGCATGCCGGGCATGGCCGGCCAGGCAATCACGCGTTCAACCCAGACCAAGGAATCGATCATGCCGGACGAGATCATGTCGTACCCGAAGAACGTGTTCACCAATGACGGGCAATCCGACGTCGATGGCTTTGCCCCGAAGCTGGGAGCGGTGGCCGCGCAGATCAAGGCCGCCGGGAAAATCACCGTCTACTATGGTTTCCATGGTGACGACAACGGCAGGCTTTTGGTCGTGTTCTCGGCCGACGAATTGGAGAAATCGCGGGACATGGCAGCCGGATTTCCGGATGCCACCCTGGTGCAGGTCAACGGCCCGAATGACCCCAAGATCGATTACGCCAAGCACAACAAGGACGGGCAGGCGCTGTTCACCTGGTGCGACAGCGACACGTACATCAAGGCCAACAAGCTGCTGCCGGACATCATCCCGTGAGCGGCACGGCAGCCGGCTACGGCTGCCGGCCGCGAGCCCGCGCGGCACCGTTTCCGCCGCGCAAACAAAAAAGCCGCCCCGAAGGGCGGCTTTTCTTCGACCGCCTCACCCGTCAATCCAGGCGAGGCAGGCCGGCGCTCGATCAGCGCGACATCATGTTGATGCTGACGTTGTGCATGATCCACAGCGAACCGACGATCAGGATCACCACCGTCAACACCGTGTAGGCGAAGGCGGTCACGTTCCAGCGCTGGCTCGACGAGCCGTTCATGTGCAGGAAGAAGATCAGGTGAACCACGATCTGCACGGCGGCCAGCGCGGCCAGCACGAGGATCTTGACTTCGTTGGTCGAGAACCAGCCGCCGAGCACCACGCCGAACGACGCGGCCGTCAGGATCACCGACAGCACGAATCCGACCAGGTAGCTGCTGACGGTGCCGTGCGAGGCGTCGTCGTGCGACGCATGCGTATGCGAATGGGCCATTTAGATCACACTCACGAGGTAGACGAACGTAAACACGCAAATCCAGACGATGTCCAGAAAGTGCCAGAACAGGCTCAGGCACGTCAGGCGACGCACGTCCTGCTCCGACAGCTCCGGGTTGCGAGCGATCTGGACCACCAGCACGACCATCCAGATCAGGCCCATCGTCACGTGCAGACCGTGAGTGGCCACCAGCGTGAAGAACGACGACAGGAAGCCGCTGCGGTCCGGACCCGCGCCGTCGGCGATCAGGTGCGTGAACTCGCGGATTTCCATGAACAGGAACGACGCGCCGAGCAGGAACGTCACGGCCAGCCAGCCGAACACGGCACCGCGGTTGTTGCGGTGCGCGCCGATCATGGCGAAGCCGTAGGTGATCGAGCTCAGCAGCAGCGCCGCCGTTTCGAGCGCGACGCCCGGGATGTCGAACAGATCCTTGGCCGTGGGGCCGCCGGCGAACTCGTGCTGCATCACCGCGAACACGGCGAACAGCGTGCCGAACAGGATACAGTCGGTCATCAGGTACAGCCAGAAGCCGAACACCGAGTGCGACGGCGGATGGTGATGCTCTGCCGCGTGATGGTGATCGGCAGTCAGGGTGCTTTGTGCCATCAGTTGGCCTCCAGTTCCACTTCAGCAGGACGCGGTACCGCGACGCGCGCGCCGCCACGCTGCTCTTCGATCTTCCGCACCGTGTCGGCCGGAATGTAGTAGCCCTCGTTCTTCTGCGAGCTGTAGATGATCGCGGTCGCAACGATGCCGACGAAGCCGAGGATGGCCAGCCACCAGATGTGCCAGACGCCGGCAAAGCCGAGCACCAGCGAGAACATGCCGATGAAGAAGCCCGCGCTCGTGTTCGAGGGCATGTGGATGTCCTCGTACTGCTGGCCCTTCTCGAGACCGAAGCCGAGGCCGCGTTCCTTGCGATACGACACTTCGTCGAGCTCGTGGATCGTCGGGATGATCGCGAAGTTGTACGAAGCCGGCGGCGAGGACGTCGCCCACTCGAGCGTGTGGCCGTTCCACGGATCGCCCGTCAGGTCACGGTTGCCCGGCAGGTTGCGGTCGCGGATCGACACGTACAGCTGCAGCAGCTGGTGGACGATGCCGATCAGCACCAGCACCGCGCCGAACAGCGCGATCTGCATCCACGGATGCCATGCGGGGTTGTCGTAGTGGTTCAGACGACGCGTCACGCCCATGAAGCCGAGCACGTACAGCGGCGTGAAGGCGAAGATGAAGCCGAACTGCCAGAACCAGAACGCGCGCTTGCCGAGCTTCTCGTTGAGCTTGAAGCCGAACACCTTCGGGAACCAGTAGTTGAAGCCAGCCAGGTAGCCGAACAGCACGCCGCCGATGATCACGTTGTGGAAGTGGGCGATCAGGAACAGGCTGTTGTGCAGCACGAAGTCCGCGCCCGGGATCGCCATCATCACGCCGGTCATGCCGCCCACCGTGAACGTGACCATGAAGCCCAGCGTCCAGAGGATCGGCGCGCTGAATTCCAGGCGGCCACGGTAGATCGTGAACAGCCAGTTGAAGATCTTCACGCCGGTCGGGATCGCGATGATCATCGTGGCGATGCCGAAGAACGCGTTGACGTCGGCGCCCGAGCCCATCGTGAAGAAGTGGTGCAGCCACACGAGGAACGACAGGACCATGATCGCGCAGGTTGCGTAGACCATCGTCTTGTAGCCGAACAGCGGCTTCTTCGCGTAGGTCGCCACGACTTCCGAGAACACGCCGAACGCCGGCAGGATCAGGATGTACACCTCGGGGTGACCCCAGGCCCAGATCAGGTTCAGGTACATCATGACGTTGCCGCCGCCGTCATTCGTGAAGAAGTGCATCCCCAGATAACGGTCGAGGCCGAGCAGCGCGAGCGTGACGGTCAGGATCGGGAACGCCGCCATGATCAGCACGTTGGTGCAGAGCGCCGTCCACGTGAACACCGGCATCTTCATCAGCGTCATGCCGGGCGCGCGCATCTTGATGATCGTCACGAAGAAGTTCACGCCGGTCAGCAGCGTGCCCACCCCGGAGATCTGCAGCGCCCAGATGTAGTAGTCGACCCCCACCCCTGGACTGTATGCAAGCTCCGAGAGCGGCGGATACGCGAGCCAGCCGGTCTGCGCGAATTCACCGATGAACAGCGAGATCATCAGCAGCACCGCGCCCACCGCCGTCATCCAGAACGACAGCGAGTTCAGGAACGGGAACGCCACGTCGCGCGCGCCGATCTGCAGCGGCACCACCAGGTTCATCAGGCCCACCATGAACGCCATCGCCATGAAGAAGATCATGATGACGCCGTGCGCGGTGAAGATCTGGTCGTAGTGGTGCGGCGGCAGGTAGCCCGGCGCGTCATACGCGAACGCGAGCTGGGTACGCATCATGATCGCGTCGGCGAAGCCGCGCAGCAGCATGACGAGGGCAACGGCGATGTACATCACGCCAAGACGCTTGTGGTCGACGCTCGTCAGCCACTCGGTCCAGAGATATTTCCACTTACCGAAGTAAGTGACGAGGCCCAGCACGAGCGCCCCGACGATGCCGACGCCGAGCGCCGTGATCACGAGGATTGGCTCGTGATACGGGATCGAGTCGAGTGTAAGTTTTCCGAACATGCTTACCCCTTCGTCGTACTGCACGACGCGTCATTGAATTCCATGACGTGGCCGTTGTTGTACTTGCCAACGATGTTATTGAACAGGCGCGGATCGACGGTCGAGAAGAAACGCACCGGATCCTTTTCGCTTGGCTTCGCGACGCTCGCGTACTCGTTCATGTCGAGGCGCTGCGACGAGGCGCGGACCTTCTGCACCCATGCATCGAAGTCACCCTGCGACGTGGCGAGCGTACGGAACTTCATGTCCGAGAAGCCGCGGCCGCTGTAGTTCGCGGACAGGCCGGCGAAATCGCCCGCTTCGTCGGCGATCAGGTGCAGACGCGTCTGCATGCCGGCCATCGCGTACACCTGCGTGCCGAGCTGCGGGATGAAGAACGAATTCATCACCGAATCGGACGTGATGCGGAAATTCACCGGCGTGCCGACCGGAATCGCGAGCTGGTTCACCGATGCGATACCCAGATCCGGGTAGATGAACAGCCATTTCCAGTCGAGCGCAACGACTTCGACGTTGATCGGCTTCACGTTCGAGGCAAGCGGCTTGTACGGGTCAAGCTCGTGCGTCGATTTCCAGGTGAGGATGCCAAGGTACAGGATGATCAGCGTCGGAATCGTCCAGACGACGACCTCGACTGCGTTCGAATGCGACCATTTCGGCGCATACGTCGCGTTGCGGTTGGACTCGCGATAGCGCCACGCGAACAGCAGCGTCAGCACGATCACGGGGATGACCACGATCAGCATCACCCACGTCGAAGTCCAGATCAGTCCTTTCTCGGCCACACCGACGCTGCCCTTCGGATCCAGCAGGTCGTAGCTGCAACCGGATAGACAGACAAGCAACCCGGCGCCCAATAAAAGCAAGAAGCTTCTAAAAGCCTTTCTATTCATCACATTTGCCTGATTTACGCGTGGACGATAAAGCAAACCGGCTATGCCCCGATTCGCCAAGCGCCAGCATCATAAGTCCATCGAAGTGGGAAAAAGCGGTGAATCTTAGCAAATCATTTTTACCAAAAGCCACCGTGCGACAGGTTGCCACATCATGCAACTTGTCAGCCGGCCCCTGCGCAGTCCGGGAACCGGCTCGCCACGCCCGCCCCGCGGGGCTTTCAGGCGTGGCGTCGACGTTCAGGTCGGTGTGCGCGGGATGCGCGCATCGGTCTGAACGCTGATCGTGGAAGCCGTCGGCGCGGCGCCCGCCCCGTCGTCCGCCGGCTTCGCGCGCTCGAGCTGCGCGACGATATTGGCGGCGGCCGGGTCGATCACGTCGGTGAACGGCTTCGGATAAATACCGATTGCGAGCACGATCACGGCCAATGCCGCGAACACGATCGACTCGCGACGGCTCAGATCGATCAGTTTGCCGACGCGATCGTGCTTGATCGCGCCGAAGATCACGCGCTTGAGCATCCAGAGCGTGTAGGCGGCGCTCAGGATCAGGGTAAGCGCGGCGATCGCGCCGATCCAGAAGTTCACGCGCACGGCGCCCATGATCACGAGGAATTCGCCGACGAAGCCCGAGGTGCCCGGCAGGCCGACGTTGGCCATCGCGAACAGCACGGCGAACAGCGCGAGGCGCGGCATGGTGTTGACCACGCCGCTGTATTCGGCGATCGCGCGGGTCCGGGTGCGATCGTAGAGCGCGCCGACGCAGAGGAACATCGCGCCGGCCACGAAACCGTAGGAGATCATCTGCACGATCGCGCCGGTGATGCTCATCTGGTTGAACAGGAACACGCCGAGCGTGACGAGGCCCATGTGCGCGACCGACGAGTAGGCCAGCATCTTGGCCATGTCCTTTTGCGCCAGCGCCAGCAGGCTCGCGTAGACCACCGCGATCAGCGACAGGCCGATCATCACGGGCGCCAGGTAGTGGGCCGCGTCGGGCGTGATCGGCAGCGCGAAGCGCAGGAAGCCGTAGCCGCCGATCTTGATCATCCCCAGCGACACCGCGGCGCCGGTCGGGCCGTCGGTGTAGACGTCCTGCAGCCAGGTGTGGACCGGCCACATCGGCACCTTGACCGCGAATGCCGCGAAGAAGCCGAGGAACACCAGCAGCTGCGGCGCGAAGCCGAGCCGGGTGTGCTGCCAGACGGCCATGTCGAAGGTGTGCGTGAGGCCGAACAGGTACAGCATCGCGGCCAGCATCAGCAGCGAGCCGGCGAACGAGATGAAGAAGAACTTGATCGCCGCGTACGAGCGGTTCGCGTGGCCCCAGGTGCCGATCAGCACGAACAGCGGGATCAGCGTGGCCTCGAAGAAGATGAAGAACAGCATCCCGTCGAGCGAGGTAAACACGCCGATCATCAACCCCGACAGGATCAGGAACGAGCCGTGGTATTGCGCCACGCGTGTCGTGACCGATTCCCACGAGGCGATCACGATCACCAGCGTGGTGAACGCCGACAGCACCACCAGCCACAGCGACAGCCCGTCCACGCCCATCCGCCATGCCGAACCGAACGCCGCGAGCCACGGCTTGTATTCGGTGAACTGCACCGCCGCGTTGTGCGCGTCGAAACCGGTGACGAGCGGCACCGTCAGCAGCAGGCCGACGATCGCGCCCACCAGCGCGAGCCACCGAGCCCGATGCGGATAACGATCCGATCCGATGCGCAGGACGGCCACGCCGAACACGATCGGCGTCCAGATCGCGAGGCTCAGGAATGGTACAGATTGCATGGCAGCAAAAACCCTATGAAAACCCGGTCAGAGAGTCGGTCGACTGAGACGAAAGAAACGTAAGATTTGTAATGTCAGCTCGCTCGCGGCGGCGACGCACTCGCGATGTAATTTGATTGAAAGCTATGTAACAAAAGAAATCACACCGCGCCGGGTTAACGAGGATAAAGGGAAGTGCGACCTTTTGCATCGCAACATTCAGTTGCGTTTTTTTCGCACAATCAAGCCGTTGTTTTTACTAGATTTTTTTTCACGACTGTGACGGACGCGGGGTGGTCAGACTGCATCAAAGTGGGGCTTGACAAATCAAAATCTATACTAATTTAACGTTTTGGACGCGAAGCTGAAGCGATCCATGGCTTCGCCAAAACTTCCAAAAACCTTACATTTTATATTACAAAATACTTTCACTTATGAGGAAAGCGGCCATCGGCGAGGCGCTCCCATCGCAACGAAACTGAAAGCTTTGTATTCCTAAACCGTCAGTGTCGCGCGACAGAATACCGCCCATGTAGGGCGCCCGTCCAGCCCGCTGCGAGCCGCGCTCGCAGCGCGTTTGCCTCGTGCTCGTGGCCCGGCTTGCGGTCCGTTCTCCGCCGCACCCGGCCGCGGCCGGCGCCGCGCTCAGAGCCGCGCGGCCAGCCAGGCGCCCTGCTCGATCGCGCGTTTCGCGTCGAGTTCGGCCGCCAGCTCGGCGCCGCCGATCAGATGCACGGCGAGGCCGGCAGCCAGCAGCGGTGCGTGCAGGTCGCGGCGCGACTCCTGCCCGGCGCACAGCACGATCGTGTCGGCTTCGATCAGTGTCGGCCGCTCACGCTTCTCGCCGAACGTCACATGCAGCCCGCTCGCGTCGATACGCTCGTAGTTGACGCCGCCGACCATCTCCACCGCCTTCATCTTCAGCGTCGCGCGGTGGATCCAGCCGGTGGTCTTGCCGAGCCCCTTGCCGAGCGGCGCCGGCTTGCGCTGCAGCAGCGTCACCTGCCGTGCCGGCGGCGCCACGCGCGCCGGCGCGATGCCGCCGCGCGCGAGCGCCGGGTCGGTCACGCCCCACTCGGCCCGCCACGCGGCCGCGTCGAGCGACGGCGAGGTGCCGGCGTGGACCAGGTACTCGGCCACGTCGAAGCCGATCCCGCCCGCCCCCACCACCGCGACGCGCGCGCCCACCGGCCGCCGGCCGCTCAGCACGTCGGCATAGCCGAGCACGTTCGGGCCGTCGCCGCCGGCGATGCGCGGGTCGCGCGGCGCCACGCCGGTGGCCAGCACGATCTCGTCGTAGCCGCCGGCGATCAGCTGGTCGGCGTCCACGCGCCGGGCCAGCCGCAGCGTCACGCCGCTCAGCTCGATCTGCCGCGCGAAGTAGCGCAGCGTCTCGTGGAACTCCTCCTTGCCGGGAATCCGCTTGGCCAGATTGAACTGGCCGCCGATCTCGTCGGCCGCGTCGAACAGCTCGACCTGGTGCCCGCGCCGCGCCAGCTGCGTCGCGCAGGAAAGCCCGGCCGGCCCCGCGCCCACCACCGCGATGCGCTTCGCGCGCGCGGCCGGCGCGAAGTTCAGCAGCGTCTCGTGGCAGGCGCGCGGATTGACGAGGCACGAGGCGATGCGATTCCTGAACGCGTGGTCGAGGCAGGCCTGGTTGCAGCCGATGCAGACGTTGATCTCGTCGGCGCGCCCGCTCGCCGCCTTGCTCACGAACTCGGGGTCGGCCAGGAACGGCCGCGCCATCGACACCATGTCGGCCGCGCCGTCCGCGAGGATCTGCTCGGCCAGCTCCGGCCGGTTGATGCGGTTGGTGGTGACCAGCGGAATGCCGACCTCGCCCTTCATCTTGCGCGTGACCCAGGCGAACGCGCCGCGCGGCACCGAGGTGGCGATGGTCGGCACGCGCGCCTCGTGCCAGCCGATGCCGGTGTTGATCAGCGTCGCGCCCGCGCGCTCGACGGCCTTCGCGAGCCGCACCGTCTCGTCCCAGTCGCTGCCGGCCGGGATCAGGTCCAGCATCGACAGCCGGTAGATGATGATGAAGTCGCGGCCGACCGCCTCGCGCGTGCGCTCGACGATCTCCACCGGGAAGCGCATGCGGTTCTCGTAGCTGCCGCCCCAGGCGTCGTCGCGCCGGTTGGTGTGCAGCGAGAGGAACTGGTTGATCAGGTAGCCCTCGGAACCCATGATCTCGACGCCGTCGTAGCCGGCCTCGCGGGCCAGCGCCGCGCAGCGCACGAACGCGCGGATCTGCCGTTCGACGCCGGCCGCCGACAGCGCGCGTGGCGTGAACGGCGAAATCGGCGACTTGATGCGCGACGGCGCGACCGCGAGCGGGTGATAGCCGTAGCGGCCGGTATGGAGGATCTGCAGCGCGATCCTGCCGCCTTCCGCGTGGACCGCGTCGGCGATCGCGCGATGGCGGCGCGCCGCGGCGCCGGTGGCCAGCGTGCCGCCGAACGGCTTGGTCCAGCCGGCCAGGTTCGGCGCGAAGCCGCCGGTGACGATCAGCCCGACGCCGCCGCGCGCGCGTTCGGCGAAATAGTCGGCGAGCCGCGGCAGCGTCTTGCGGCTGTCCTCGAGGCCGGTATGCATGGAGCCCATCAGCACGCGGTTACGCAGCGTGGTGAAGCCCAGATCGAGCGGCGCGAGCAGATGCGGGAACGGAGTGGTCATGATGGCGGGGCGTCTCTTTTTTGTGATCCGCCGATCGTAGGCGCGCGGCGCCTTGAGCGTGAGGGGTCAAACAGCCATAATGCTTGTCATTCGTGGCCAGAATCGAGGCGGTGACCGGCATGGGAAACAAGGACGGCCTCGGGCTGCGGCGGCCGACGATTCCGGTGGCCTACCCGCGCCTGCTGCTGCAGGTGTTCGACGAATGCGGGCTCGACGCGCGCGAGGTGCGCGCCGGCACCGGCCTGCGCGACGAGGTGCTGGCACAGCCCGACGCGCGGGTCGCGCCGTCGCAATGGGCGCGGCTGGTGCTGAACGCGATCCGGCTGACCGGCGACGAGGGGCTCGGCTTCGCGCTCGGGCTGCGGCTGCGGCCGTCGGCGCACGGCTTCCTCGGCTACGCCACGCTCACCGCGCCCGACCTGCGCACCGCGCTGGCCGTCAACGCGCGCTACTTCCGCACCCGCAACCGGCAATACACGCTGACCTACGCCGAGCACGGCGACGGCGCGACGCTGACGCTCGCCGGCGTGCAGGCGAGCCCGGTGCTGCGCCATCACACCATGTTCGAGTTCGTGTTGACCGGCATCGCGCAGAGCCTGCCGCTGCTGACCGGCCCGCGCGCGAGCGGCGGCACGCCGCCGCTCGAACTGCGTTTCGCGTGGCCGCAGCCGCCCTGGTTCGCGCGCTATCGCGAGCGCCTGCCGCCGGTGCGCTTCGATTGCGACGCGCACGCGCTGTGGGTGGCGCGCGAGGCACTCGACTGGCCGCTCGCGATCGCCGACGAGGTCGCGCACCGCCAGGCGCTCGCGCAGGTCGAGCGCGATTACGCGGCGGTGCGCCACGACGAGGGTGACTGGGTCGAGCGCGTGCGCGCGGAGCTGGTACACGGCGCCGACGGCTATCCGGACCCGGACGCGCTCGCGCGCCGCCTCCATGTGTCCACGCGCACGCTGCGGCGCCGGCTCGACGAGGCCGGCGCCGGCTATCGCGCGCTGCTCGACGACGCACGCCACCGCGATGCGCGGCAGCTGCTGCGCGCCTCCGACCTCGACCTGAAGACGATCGCCGCGCGCCTGCAGTTCAGCGACCCGGCGAACTTCACGCGCGCGTTCCGCAAGTGGGCCGGCATGACGCCGAGCGCTTACCGGCGCGGCGCCTGAGGCCGTCCCGGCGCGGCGGAAACCGGCGCCATCTCCAGCCATTCCGATATCCAGACGCCGCCGCGCGATCGACAATCGCTCGTTTTCCATCGGCCGGCCTTGCCCCGCTCCGCGCGCGTGGCGCCGGCCGCTCCGATCGACGCGCGGCACTGAAGGGAATCGAATCTCGATGTCGGACAACGAACGCACCTCAAGGCATAGCGCCGTGGCCATCCTGCGCGGCGCACCGGGCTGGATCGACTGGGACGCGGCGCGCAATCGCCCCAACTGGGTCGGCGGACGCGTCACGCTCGACGGCCGCTTCAGCGTCGACGAACTGCTGGCCCTGTTGACGCTGGCCCGCGTGCCGCACTGAGCGGCGCGGCGGCCGCCATGGCCGCTTCGTCCGTCCCGGCCGGGTTCCCCAGCCCCGAAAACGAAACCGGCCCGGATCGTCCACATTCGGGACGATCCGGGCCGCGATGAACCGCGACGAGCCGCTCGGGGGCCGGTGGAACCGCCGGCGCCGCCTATTTCGCCTACGCCGTCACGATGCGCGGCGGCTGGCCGGTCTGCTGGCGCGAACGGCCCGAGCTCAGATAGTCGGCGATCGAATCCTGCGTGACCTCGCCGAGATAGGCGCCGTCGCCGTCAAGCACCGGCATCCACGACGAGCGGTACTGATACATCTTCGACAGCACGATCCGCAGGTTGTCCTCCGACGAGACGGTGGCCGGAAACTCGCTGAGCCGCTCGCCGCAGGTGCCCGTCGCGCCGCGCGCGACACGCCGCGCGACGAAGCCGAGCGCGTGCCGCGCGTCGTCCACCACGGTCAGGTAGCGGCTGTCGTTGTCGTCCATGATCGAGAACGCCTCGGCGAGCGGCGTGTCGGCGCGCGCGGTGGGCGGCTGCGCGGCCGCGTCGCCGGCCTTCACGAGCAGCAGGCGCTTGAGCGTGCTGTCCTGGCCCACGAACTGGCCCACGAACTCGTCGCGCGGATGCGCGAGCAGCGTGTCGGGATGGTCGTACTGCACCAGCTTGCCGCGCCGGAACACGGCCACGCGGTCGCCGAGCTTGATCGCCTCGTCGATGTCGTGGCTCACCATGATCACGGTCTTCTTCAGCTGCCGCTGCATCTGGAAGAACTCGTTCTGGATCGATTCGCGGTTGATCGGATCGACCGCGCCGAACGGCTCGTCCATCAGCAGCACCGGCGGATCGGCCGCCAGCGCGCGCACCACGCCGATGCGCTGCTGCTGGCCGCCCGACAGCTCGCGCGGATAGCGCTTCAGGTACAGCTTCGGATCGAGCGCCACCATCGACATCAGCTCGGTCGCGCGCTCCTTGCAGCGCTTCCTGTCCCAGCCGAGCAGGCGCGGCACCACCGTGATGTTTTCCTCGATCGTCATGTTCGGGAACAGGCCGATCTGCTGGATCACGTAGCCGATGCGGCGGCGCAGGTCCACTTCGTTCAGGCTGGTGGTGTCCTCGCCGCCGATCAGCACGCGCCCGGAGGTCGGCGTGATCAGCCGGTTGATCATCTTCAGCGTGGTGGTCTTGCCGCAGCCCGAGGGGCCGAGAAACACGCAGATTTCGCCTTCCGGCACGGTCAGGCTCACGGAATCGACGGCGCGCACCGGCTGGCCGTCTTTCTGCGAGAAGGTCTTCGTCAGTTGGTCGAGTTCGATCATGTCTTCTGCACTCCCTTCGGTGTCAACGCGCGCTGCAGCGCCTGCAACAGCAGATCCGCGACGATCGCGAGCACGCTCACGAGCACCGCGCCCACCAGCAGCTTCATCATGCTGCTCTGTCCGATCGCGCGGACGATCAGCGAGCCGAGCCCGCCCGCGCCGATCACGGCCGCGATGGTCATCACGCCGATATTCATCACCACCGCCGTGCGCACGCCGCCGAGGATCACCGGCACCGCGAGCGGCAGCTCCACGAGCCGCAGCCGCTGCCACGACGTCATGCCGATGCCGAGGCCGGCCTCCTTGATGCCGGCGTCGACGTTGCGCAGCGCCAGATAGGTGTTGCGCATGATCGGCAGCAGCGAATAGAGGAACACGGCGGTGATCGCCGGCACCGCGCCGATGCCCTGCCCGAAGCGCGAGAAGATCGGGATCATCAGCCCGAACAGCGCGATCGAGGGCAGCGTGAGGATCACGGTGGCGATACCGAGCACCGGCGGCGCGAGCCATTCGTGGCGGCTGATCACGACGCCGAGCGGCACGCCGGCGACGATCGCGCAGCCCACCGCGATGCCGACGAGATAGATGTGCTGCAGCGTGAGCTGGAGCAGTTCGGGCCAGTTGGCGGCCAGGTAGTCTTGGACGGTCATGGTCGTCTCCCGGTCACGGTAAGGGGTGCGTGCGCAGGAAATCCGCGGCCACCTGCTGCACCGAGGCCCCGTCGATGTCGACGCGCTTGTTCATGTCGAGCATCACGTCGTTGTCGAGCGCGGCCGACAGCGCGTTCAGCTGCGTGGCGAGCTTCGGATTGCGCGCGAGCACTTCCGCGCGCACCACCGGCGTGGCGTTGTAGGGCGGGAAGAAGTGCAGGTCGTCCTCGAGCGGCACGATGCCGAAACCGCGCACGCGGCCGTCGGTGGTGTAGACGAGGCCGATCGTCAGCTGGTTGTTGTGCAGCGCCGTGTAG
The DNA here is from genome assembly GCF_001411805.1 of Burkholderia plantarii. Lineage (NCBI taxonomy): Bacteria > Pseudomonadati > Pseudomonadota > Betaproteobacteria > Burkholderiales > Burkholderiaceae > Burkholderia > Burkholderia plantarii. The sequence continues at coordinate 2,986,296 of NZ_CP007213.1, forward strand.
ACCAGCCCCGCATCCATCTGCTTCGTCTCCGAGCGGCGGAAATGCAGGTGATAGGCCGCTTCGAGCGGCTTCAGGCCGTCCGGGCGATTGGCGAATTCCGCGTCCATCCCGAACGTGTGGCGGGTCCCCTTCGGGTCGCTCGCGATCTTCGCGGCCAGCTGCGAGATGGTGCGGATGCCGGTCTGCTTCGCGGCCTCGGCCGGCAGCGCCAGCGCGTAGGTGTTGTTGAGCGGCGATGCGTCGAGCCACACCAGGCCCTGCCTGCCGTCGATCTCCTTGACCCGCTGGTACATCGCCTCGGGCGAGAGCTTGTCCTTGATCTTGTCGTAGACGAGCGCGGCGGTGCCCGTGTAATCCCACATCACGTCGACCTGGCCGTTCACGAACGCGCTGCGCAGCAGCACGCTGCCGAGGCCCGTGCGGGTCTCGATGGTGTAGCCGCGCGAGCGCAGGTACTGCGAGGTGATCTCGGCCAGCACGTACTGCTCGGTGAAGTTCTTGCCGCCCACCGTCAACGACTGCGCCGCGGCCGGCGCGCTCGCGAGCGCGCCGAACGAGGCCAGCGAGACGAGCGGCACCAGCGCGACGGCCGCCGCGAAGCGGCGCGCCAGCGTGGCGCGGGCGGCCCGGGCGAGTTTCGCGAAACTCATGCGGCACCTCCGTTGCGGGCAAACACATGGCGGCTGCCGGCCGCGACGATGCCGTCGAGCAGCAGCGCGAGCACCGCCGTGGAGGCCGCGCCGAGCAGCAGCATCTGCTGGTTGTCGAGATAGATGCCAGGGAAGATCAGCGTGCCGAGGCTGTCGGCGCCGATCAGATAGGCGAGCGGCGCGGTGCCGACGTTGATCGCGAGCGCGGTGCGCACGCCGCCGATGATGATCGGCAGCGCGTTCGGCAACTCGACGCGCGTGAGCGACTGCCACGGCGTCATGCCGATGCCGCGCGCCGCCTCGCGCAGCGCGGCGGGCACGTTGCGCATGCCTTCGTAGGCATTGCGCGTGATCGGCAGCAGCGAGGCCAGGAACAGCGCGACGATCGCGGGCACGTCGCCGATGCCGAAGATGCCGAGCGCGATCGCGAGCACCGCGAGCGAGGGCACCGTGTTGCCGATGTTGAACACCTGCATGAAGCGCTCGGCGTGGCGCGAGGCGGACGGACGGCTCAGCGCGACGCCGGCCGGAATGCCAGCCAGGATCGCGAGCGCCATCGAGCAGCCCACCAGGATCAGATGCCGGCCGGTGTAGTAGACGAGATCGCCCGAGTATTGCCGCCATGTGTCGGCGCCGATCGCATGCGCGATCCAGCCCAACAGGATGATGGCCAGCAGCAGGCTGCCCGCGAGACGGACAGTGCGTCGAGTCATGAAAAGTGCCTCCTTATCGGAGCGGCGCGCGCGAACGGCCACACGCCGCGAAAACGCCGTGAGGCGTCGCGAATGGAAGGTACGGATCCCGGGCGTGCCGGGATCGAACCGACAAAAACGGCATCGCATCCGGCCAGCGATGCGATGGTCCGGAGTCCTGCTTGAACGCTACCGCGTTCGTTCGATTGTCATGTTCAGCCAGCACAGCGCGCGTGCGCTGCCCAGGCCAGGCACCGTCTGACGACGGCCAGGATGCGGCTGCAAGAAGCTGCTGACGCCGCAGGAGCAGGTTGCTCCGGTTGACGGGATACTTGAACCGACTTTCCGGTTGCAGCGATCATGCACGCATCGGCGTGTAATTCACTGGGAAAAGTCAGCGACTTGCTGCGCAGTATAAGGGAATTTCCAAGAAAGCGTCTACCCTTGAAGGGTACGATCGCACAAAACCCGTTCCCGCGCGGCGGCGGAAATGAAATCGGGCGCGAAGAAACCGGGCGCGAGGCGGCCAGCCCCGTTTGCCTGGGGCGAGGCGGGAAAATCGATCAGGAAAACGAAGCGATCGGCCTGCTCGTAGCAAACCATGTGCCACGATCCCTACGCGCCGCGCGGCCGGACAACCGGGCCGCGCAGCGCACGGCGGCGCTTACGCCGCGTGCGGTTTTTCCTTGAGCTGGCGCGCTTCGCGGCGCGTGTCGTCGTCGAGCCACGGCGCGATTTCCATGTCCTCGTAGCGCACCAGCCGGCTGTCGCGATGCGTCAGGCGATAGCCGAGCCAGACGAGGAGGAACAGCGGAATGCCGACGTAGGTGGCCAGCACGCCGACCCAGTCGATCCGGTTCGAGAGGAACGCCTGGTAGTCCTGCCCCAGCGCGATCACGAGACAGAGCACGAACGCGAAGATCGGCCCGTACGGAAACAGTCGCGAGCGGTACGGCAGGCTCGACAGCGCGAAGCCCTGCTTCACGAAGCCGCGACGGAACCGGTAGTGGCTGACCGCGATGCCGAGCCAGGCGATGAAGCCCGTCATGCCCGAGGTGTTCAGCAGCCACAGGTAGACGGTCTTGTCGCCGAACAGCGAGGACAGGAAGCAGAGCGCGCCCACCGCCGTGGTGGCGATCAGCGCGTTGCGCGGCACGCCGCCCTTCGAGAGCCGCGCGAAGAGGCGCGGCGCGCGGCCTTGCCTGGCGAGGTCGTAGAGCATCCGCGTGGACGCGTACATGCCCGAGTTGCCGGCCGACAGCACGGCGGTGAGGATCACCGCGTTCATCACGCCGGCCGCGAACGCGAGGCCCGCGTGGCGAAACACCAGCGTGAACGGGCTCACGCCCACGTCGGTGACGTCGCTCTTGAGCAGGCTCGGATCGGTGTACGGCACCAGCATGCCGATCACGAAGATCGCCAGCACGTAGAACAGCAGGATGCGCCAGAACACCTGGCGCACCGCGCGCGGGATCGTGGTGTGCGGGTTCTCCGATTCGCCGGCCGCGATGCCGATCAGCTCGGTGCCCTGGAACGAGAAGCCGGCGATCATCGCCACCCCCATCATGGCCGGCAGGCCGCCCGCGAACGGCGCGTCGCCGATCGTGAAGTTCCGCCACGCCGGCGTCGGGCCACCCGTCAGGATGCCGAAGATCATCAGCAGGCCGATGGCGATGAACGCCACCACCGTCACCACCTTGACCAGCGCGAACCAGTATTCGGCCTCGCCGAAGCCGCGCACGGTCAGCACGTTGAGCAGGAACATCACGGCGAGGAACGCCGCGCTCCACCACACGCCGGGCACGTGCGGGAACCAGTAGCCCATCACGAGCTGCGCGGCCACCAGTTCGACCGCGATCGTGACGGCCCAGTTGTACCAGTAGTTCCAGCCGAGCGCGAAGCCGAAGCCTTCCTCGACGTATTTCGCGCCGTAGGTGGCGAACGAGCCGGACACCGGCATGAACGCGGCCATCTCGCCGAGGCTCGTCATCAGGCAGTAGACCATCAGGCCGATCAGCAGATAGGCGAGCATCGCGCCGCCGGGGCCGGCCTGCGAGATCGAGGCGCCCGAGGCGACGAACAGACCCGTGCCGATCGAGCCGCCGATCGCGATCATCGTCAGGTGGCGGGCCTTGAGACTGCGCTTGAGTCGGGGAGAAGAGGCTGCGGTGTGCTCGGAATTCGGATCTTGTAATGACATAACGGACGGACAGAGGGCGGGCGGGCGGCGTCGGTCGCGCGTGCCGTGGGCCGCCCGGGTCGGGCGGCGTGGCCGCGAACGGGCGCCGGCGCGTCTCGCGCGCAGCGCGGATTCTACCCGATTCGCCGGGCGCGCCCGCTGCGCCCGGAGCGCGCGGCGAACGCCCGGCGCGGGATCGCGAGGCGACACCGGGCGGTGGTTACAATACCGTCAAATTCCGGATAAAACGTCCAATATGACCCGAAAGACTTCTGCGTCGGAACAGGCTTCGCTGATCGAGCAGGTCCGCGCCATCGCGCAAGGGCTCGGCGAGATGTTCGCGCCGTTCACCGAGGTGGTGGTACACGACCTGCGCACGCCCGAGAACTCGATCATCGCGATCCACAACAACCTGTCGGGCCGCGCCGTGGGCGATCCGACCACCGAACTCGGCCTCGCGCGCATCGCCGACAGCGATTACCCGCCGCTGCTGACGAACTATGCGAACCGCTTCGCCGACGGGCGGCCCGCGAAAAGCACCTCGATCGGCATCAAGGACACCAACGGCGACTACGTCGCCGCGCTGTGCATGAACGTCGACGTCACGCTGTTCCGCGGCATCCAGAGCCTGCTGAACCAGTTCTGCCAGACCGGCCCGGACAACGTCGGCGAGACGCTCGACCCCGCCAACGCCGACGCGATCCGCGAGCGGATCGACCGCTTCGCGATGACGCTCGCCACCACGCCGCGCTCGCTGAAGACCGAGCAGCGCCGCGAACTGATGCAGGCGCTGCGCGGCGAGGGCTACCTCGAGGTGCGCCGCGCCATGGAAGTCATCGCGCAGCATCTCGGCGTGTCGCGCGCCACGGTCTACAACGACGCGAAATAAGGCGCCGGGCGCGGCCGGCTGCCCTCGGCGCCGGTTTCCACGTCGGCTTCAGAGCCGGCTTCGCGGCCGGACTTCGAGCCGGCTGCCGCCCCTCCGTCGCCCCCCGCCCGCGCGCTCGACGCCGGGCCCGACAGCCGGCCCCATCCGCGGGCTCCCGGCCCGGCCGCGCCCCCGGGCACCCATTCACCGACCGGTGCGTCGCGTTTGTAGGAAACGGCCTACAAATTTCAGCGAAACACCTACCGCGATTTCATACGTCGCTGATTTCATTCGGGGCGCGCGGCTGTGATACTCGCCCGCATGGACGCTACCCTTCTTCGTGTTTACGTCGTCGAACCGGCCATCGCGATCCGCCGGCGCGTCGCGGCGTTGCTCGAACCGCTCGCGGGTGTGTCGGTGGTCGGCGAATCGGAGGATCACGCGATGGCGTTCGCCGGCATCGTGTCGAGCGGCGCGGACGTCGCCGTGATCGAGCTGCGCCTGCCTTCCGGCAGCGGGCTCGAACTGCTCGGCGCGCTGGCCCGCTTTGCGCCGCACGTGACCACCGTGATCCTGACGAACCTGTCCGGGCCGGCCTTCCGGGCCGCGAGCCACGACGCCGGCGCGCACTACTTCTTCGACAAGACCACGGAATTCGAGCTGGCATGCCGCACGATCGACGCGCTCGCCCATGCGCGCCGCCCTCAACCTGCCCCCGAACGAGCCCCATCATGCTGACCGCCACGAAGCCCGCTCCGATCGCCCCCGACGTGCCACCGCCCGCGGCCGCGCAGCTCGACGCGCTGAAGCAGCCCGGCGCGCGCTGTTCGAATTGCGCGACGCGCAACGTCTGCATGCCCGCGGGACTCACGCACGCCGAATTCCGCCGGCTGGACACGCTGATCTGCATGACGCGCCACGTCAAGCGCGGCGACGCGCTGTTCCGCGCCCAGGCCCCGTTCACGAGCCTCTATGCGGTGCGCACCGGCTCGTTCAAGACGATCGTGATGCATCGCGACGGCCACGAGCAGGTGACCGGCTTCCAGATCACGGGCGAGACGCTCGGGCTCGACGGCCTCGGCGACGGCGAGCATCACAGCGACGCGATCGCGCTCGAGGACAGCACCGTCTGCATCATCCCGTTCGCGCAGCTCGAAGTGGCGTGCCGCGAGATGCGGCCGCTGCAGCAGCACCTGCATCAGTTGCTGAGCGGCGAGATCGTGCGCGAATCGCGCGCCATGATGCTGCTCGGCACCATGACGGCCGAGCAGCGCGTGGCCTCGTTCCTGTTGAACCTGTCGGCGCGCTTCAAGGCGCGCGGCTATTCGTCGGCCGAATTCAACCTGCGGATGACGCGCGAGGAAATCGGCTGCTATCTCGGCATGACGCTCGAGACCGTGAGCCGCATGCTGTCGAAATTCCAGCGCAGCGGCATGATCGATTCGCGCGGCCGGCAGATCCGCATCACCGACGCGCAGCGGCTCGTGCAGGTCTGACGCGCGCCGCGCTCAAAGACGGAACGCGCCGGGCAGCAGCTGCGCCGCCGTGGTTTCCTGCCGCGCGCCGGCCAGGTTGGCCAGCACCACCGGCAGCGCCGGCCCGCCGAGTTCGACCATCACCTGCCGGCACGCGCCGCACGGCGCGATCGGCCCGGGCGTGTCGCCGATCACGGCCAGCGCCGCGAATTCGCCGGGCCGGCAGCCGGCCGCGATCGCCGTAAACAACGCCGTGCGCTCGGCGCAGTTGCTCAGGCCATACGAGCCGTTCTCCACGTTGCATCCCTCGAAGACGCGCCCGTCGTGCGTCACCACCGCCGCGCCGACCTTGAACCGGGAGTATGGCGCGTAGGCCTGCTCGCGCGCGCGCCGCGCGGCTTCGATCAGGGTGTCGTGGTCCATCGTTTTCTCCTTGCCGCTTCGGGCCGTGTCGGGCGGGCTGCCGCCGGGTGCGCATCGGATGCCGATCCTGAACGGATCCCGGACCGACGCGCTCCGCCGGCATCCTAGCCGCGCCGATCGCCGCACGCCAGGGATCGGGTACCACGCGCGCCCCGCCCGACGCCCCGTCGGTCCCGATGCGGCCGGGCCGCGCGAGGCAGGCGAACGCCCGGGCCTCGTTCGTCCGCGCGGCAGCGGCAGCCGTCGCGTCGCCGGATGCCGGGAGCGAGAAACCGTGCCGTCGATGGCGGGAACGCCAGCCGGGGCCGCTATCCTCTCCCTTATCAGCCCGGCCGCGGCGTTCGATCACCGCGGCGGCAGGCACACTCGCGTCGCCGTCGCGAGCGCGGCCAGCGGCGCCGCCTGGTCGCCACGCCGCGCGGCGCGCTCCGAACCATCGTCGCCCCCCGCACCGGTCCGCTGCCCCGGCCCCGCCCCTTGCGCACCTCCGCCGGCCCCGCCCGCCCCCGCCCGCGTGAACTGCGGCGCATATTCGGCCGCCGACCAGCGAAACGGCAGTGCCGCCTCGCTGCGCCGCACCTCGCTCAAGCGAAACCGCACGAGCCGCTGCGCGCCCTCGAACGCGGCCAGATCGGGCCCGTCCCAGACGATCTCGGCGCGTGCCGCGACGTAGAGCAGGTCGCCGCTCTCGAAATCGACGAACAACAGCCCCGCGCGCGGATTCGAGACGAAGTTGCCGAGCGTGTTGAAGTAGCGGTTGCCGCTGTAGTCGGGCACGGTCAGCGTCCGGGCGTCGTCGACGCGCACGAAGCCGGGCAGCCCGCCGCGATGCGACACGTCCACCCCGCGCGCGTGGTGCGCGTCGGGATCGAGATTCGCGCTCGCCACGAAGAACGTGTCGGCGCGCGCGATCAGCGCCCGGTCGGCCTCGTCGAGCGCGCTCGCGCGCCGCAACGGCACCGCCGGCCAGGCCGGCGCGACCGGCTCCGGCGCGCGGCGCTGGATGTATTTCGGACAGTTGCCGAAGCTCTGCGTGACGGCGACCGACAGCACCGCGCCGTCGAGCGCCGCGACCGTGCCGTTCACGCGGTTGCGGCGCCGCGTGGGCAGCTCGATGCCGAGGCCGCCGAACGGCGCGCCGGGGCGCCACGCGTCGGCCAGCGGATCGTCGCGCAGCGCGCCGCCCGCCACGCGCAGCGTGACCGGATCGGGCGCCGCGACGAACCCAGGTTCGCCCGCGCGCAGCGTCGCCCACGGCTGGCCGCCGGCGTCGACGCCGCCGACGATGAACCACGGCAGCTGCGCGAAGAACGTGCGGTGCTGCTCGGGCATGAAGCCGCGGATGCCGATGCGGCCGGCCACGTCGGCGTGTTCGGCGACGCCCGCGCGCCGCTGCACCGCGAGTTCGCCCGCATGGAACGGCGAGGCGCCGGCCGCCTTGCCGGGTTCGATCATCGTGGGTCCGTTCATCGCCGTGCGCCTCCGTCGTTGCGCGCCAAGGGCCAGGCCGGCCGACTGGCCGCCAACCCGACGCGAACCGACAGCCTAAGCCCGCCGGTTCGTTCACGAAAGACGGATAATCGAAGAAACACAATCCACTCATCATGGACAATGCGATGGCCGATACGCGCAACGTGAACCTGAACCGCCTGGCGATCTTCGCGGCGGTGGTCGAGACCGGCTCGCTGACGGCCGCCGCCGCGCGGCTCGGCATCGCCAAGACGATGGTCAGCACGCACATGCAGCGGCTCGAGACCGAGGTGGGCGCGAACCTGCTGGTGCGCACCACGCGGCGGCTGAGCGTGACCGACGCCGGGCAGACGCTCTACGAGGCGGCCGGTGAGATCCTGCGCACCGCCGAGGCCGCGCTCGACGCGGTGGCGGGCGAAGCCGGGCCGCTGCGCGGCACGCTGCGGGTGGGCGCGCCGATCGACTACGGCGCGCTGGTGGTCGCGCCGGCGCTGGTGGCGCTGCGCGACGCGCATCCGGCGCTCGACGTGGAACTGATCTGCGACGACCGCCGCGTCGATCTCGTTGCCGAACGGATCGACGTGGCGGTGCGCTTCGGCCGGCTGTCCGATTCGAACCACCGCTCGGTGCGCATCGGCGGCTTCGAGCGCTGGGTGGTCGCGCCGCCGGCCGCGATCGCGCGCTGGGGCCGGCCCGCCGAGCCGGCCGCGCTGGCCGGCTGGCCCCACGCGTCGCTGTCCACGCTGCAGCGGCCCGAATTCGAGCTGCAGCACGGCGACGGCCGCCGCGCGCGGGTCCGCTGCCGGCGCGCGTTCGCCTCGAACTCGATGCCCGCCGTGCATGCGGCGCTGCTCGCCGGCTGCGGCTTCGGCATCGCGACGAGCTTTTCCGTCGAGCACGACATCGCCGCGGGCCGGCTGGTGCGCCTGCTGCCCGACTGGTCGATGCCGGAGGCGGACATTCACGCGATCTATCCGTCCACGCACCATCCGTCCGCGAAGGTGCGCGCGGCGATCGACGTGTTGAAGGCACGGCTCGGCGGCTGATGGAGAAGGCAGGCGTGAAGCAAAAGCGGCCCGCGCTCGGGCGGCGGGCCGCCATCGGGAAGATTCAGCGCGACCGGTTCCGCGATCGAACCGGCACGGCTCGCACGCCGCCGCCCCGCTCACCCGCCGGCCGCGCCGCGCGCGCTGCCGCGTCATGCATCGGCATCAACCCCGGAATCGGCCCGCGCCGCGTCCCGATCGGCATCGAACATCGCCAGCGTGCCGAGCAGCACGCGCCGGCAATTGCGCACCATGCGCGCCTCCGGATCGCGATAGCCGGTCAGCAGCCAGGCCGCGCCGGCGTTCGTCATCGCGCCCACCAGCGCGAGCCCGGTCAGCCGCGCGTCGGCGCGCTGCTCGGGATCCTCGGCGTCGCCCGCGCGCGCCACCGAGACGATCTGCCGGCCGAATTCGAGCAGGTTGCGCTGGTAGGTCGTATCGGTCTCGGCGCTCACGCCCATCACCTCCAGCAGCAGCACGCGCGCGGCGCAGGTGTCGCGCAGGAACGCGAAGAACGCGCGCAGCCCCGCGTCCACGCGATCGTCGAGCCGCTCGCCCGCCCCGTCGAGCGCCTCGCCGATCGCGTCGCGCAGGCGCTGCGCGTGATGCTGGTAGGTGGCCTGCAGCAGCGCCTCGGTGTTCGGGAACGCCGCGTAGAAATACCGGTCGTTGAGCCGCGCCTCGCGGCAGAGCGCGCGCACCGTGGTCCGGCGAAAGCCCTGCGAACCGAACAGCCGCGTGCCGGCGCCGATCAGCGCGGCGCGCCGTTCCGCGTCGCGCGCCTCGCGGGCGACGCCGCCGTAGGGGCGCCCCTTGCCGGCGGTTTCGAGGGATTTCTCCATTTCGCTATTTGACATCGCACAATGGCATCATTAAATTGGTGACGCTCAACACCACATTTAAGCCACGTTTCGGCAAGGCGGCAAGCCCGCAAGGAGCGTCGATGAAGGATTTTTCCAACAAGGTCGCCGCCATCACCGGCGCGGGCTCCGGCATGGGCCGCAGCCTCGCCGTGGAGCTTGCGCGCCGCGGCTGCCACCTCGCCTTGAGCGACATCAACGAGATCGGCCTCGCGCAGACCGTCGCGCTGTGCAGCGCGCACGGCGTGCGCGTGAGTTCGCAGCGGCTCGACATGGCCTCGCGCGAGGCGGTGTTCGGCTGGGCCAGGGCCACGCGCGAGACGCACGGCCGCGTACACCTGGTGTTCAACAACGCGGGCGTGTCGCTCGCGGCGCCGGCCGAACAGGTCCGCATCGAGGATTTCGAGTGGATCATGGGCATCAACTTCTGGGGCGTCGTGCATGGCACGCAGGCGTTCCTGCCCTACCTGCGCGAATCGGGCGACGGCCACGTGATCAACACCTCGAGCCTGTTCGGGCTCGTCTCGATGCCCACCCAGAGCACCTACAACGCGAGCAAGTTCGCCGTGCGCGGCTTCACCGAGGCGCTGCGCATGGAGCTGGAACTGGAACGCGCGCCGGTCAGCGCGACCTGCGTGCATCCGGGCGGCGTGGCCACCAACATCGCCACGGCCTCGCGCATCGACGAGCGGATCGTCACGCTGACGGGCCAGAGCCCCGACGCGCACCGGCGCGCCGCCAACAAGCTGATCGACGCGACCAGCGCCGACGAGGCCGCGCGGCAGATCCTCGCCGGCGTGACGCGCAACGCGCGCCGCGTGCTGATCGGCGCCGACGCGCGCCGGCTCGACCGGATCGCGCGGCTGTTCGGCGCCGCCTACCAGGTGTTCGTGCTGCGCTTCGTGCGCCAGTCACGCGAACGCAATCTGCGGCGGCACGGCGGCGCCGCCGACGCGGCCGCGAGCCGCTCGACCGACACGAGGGACGCGGCATGAGCACCACCCACCTGCCGGGCGAGGCGGCCCGCCCCGCCACCGGACGCATGCCCGGGCACGCGCGGCAACATGGACAAGACGGCGAACCGGAAACCACGCGCCGCGCGAGCGGCGGCGAGCCGGTCCAGGCGGCTGCCGATCTCGACGTGCTGATCGTGGGAGCGGGCCTGTCCGGCATCGGCGCGGCGCACCATCTGCGCGAGCGCTGCCCGTGGGCGAGCTTCGCGATCCTCGAAAGCCGCGCCACGCTGGGCGGCACCTGGGACCTGTTCCGCTATCCCGGGGTGCGCTCCGACTCCGACATGTTCACGCTCGGCTACAGCTTCCGGCCCTGGCACAGCGACAACGCGATCGCCGAAGGCGCGACGATCCTCGACTACATTCGCGACACCGCGCGCGAGGCAGGCATCGAGCGCGCGATCCGCTTCCACCACCGCGTGACCGGCGCGAACTGGGACCCGGCCACGGCGCGCTGGCAGGTCGAGGTGCTGCGCGGCGACGGCGGCGACGGCCAGCCGCCGCGGGCGCTGCGCTTCACCTGCCGCTTCCTCTACATGTGCAGCGGCTACTACGACTACGAGAACGGCCACGCGCCGAGCTGGCCCGGCATGGAGAGCTTTCGCGGCCGCATCGTGCATCCGCAGCACTGGCCGCGCGATCTCGATTACGCGGGCAAGCGCGTGGTGGTGATCGGCAGCGGCGCGACGGCGGTCACGCTGGTGCCGTCGATGGCGCGCGAGGCCGCGCACGTGACGATGCTGCAGCGCTCGCCCACCTACATCGTCTCGATGCCGGCGCGCGACAAACTCGCGATGCGGCTGCGCCGCTGGCTGCCGGCCGGCCTCGCGCACCGGCTGGTGCGGACCCGGAACGTGCTGCTGACGATGTACGTGTACCGGTTCGCGCGGCGCCGCCCCGAGGTGGCGAAGCGCTTCATCCTGCGTGCCGCGGGCCGCCAGCTCGGGCCGGGCTTCGACGTCGCGAAGCATCTGACGCCGCGCTACGCGCCGTGGGACCAGCGGCTCTGCCTGGTGCCGAACGGCGACCTGTTCAAGGCGATCCGCGCCGGCGACGCGTCGATCGCCACCGACGAGATCGAACGCTTCACGCCCGAGGGCCTGCTGCTGAAAAGCGGCCAGACGCTCGCGGCGGACCTGATCGTCAGCGCCACCGGGCTCAAGGTGCGCATGCTCGGCGGCGCGACGCTGAGCGTGGACGGGCGTCCCGTCGAATTCGGCGAGGCCGTGTCGTACAAGGGCATGATGGCGAGCGGCGTGCCGAACCTCGCCACCTCGTTCGGCTACATCAACGCCTCGTGGACGCTGAAGGCCGAACTGATCGCGCTGTACGTCTGCCGGCTGCTCAACCACATGCGCGCGCACGGCTACGACAGCTGCACGCCCACGCTTGACGACGCGGCCATGCCGCTCGCGCCGGCCGTCGACCTCAGCTCCGGCTACATCCAGCGCGCCGCCGCGCTACTGCCGAAGCAGGGCCTGCGCAATCCGTGGAAATCGCATCAGAATTACGCACGCGACCTCGCGCTGCTGCGCTTCGGCTCGCTCACCGACGGCGCGATGCGCTTCGCGCGCCGGCCGGCCGCGAGCAGCCCGGCCACCGCCGCGGACTCGCGCCACGCCGCTTCCGAACCCGCCTATGAGAGAAGGTGAGAAATCATGATCGTCCAACTGATCGCCATCGTGGTCGCCCTCTACGCCGTGCTGTTCGCGTTCACGCTGTTCACCGCGCATCAGGTGCGCCGCCGCTTTCCGCCCGAGGGCAAGTTCGTCGAGATCGACGGCGACCGCCTGCATTATGTCGACTACGGCAGCGGGCCGCCGATCGTGATGGTGCATGGCCTGTGCGGGCAGCTGCTGAACTTCGCCTACCTCGATCTGGCGCGGCTCGCGCAGTCGCATCGCGTGATCCTCGTCGATCGGGCCGGCTCGGGACGCTCGACGCGCGGCCCCGCCTCGCGCGCGAACGTCTACGCGCAGGCGCGCGGCATCGCCCGCTTCATCGAGACGCTCGGCCTGGAGCGGCCGGTGCTGGTGGGCCATTCGCTCGGCGGCGCGATCGCGCTCGCGGTCGGCCTGGACTACCCCGAGCGCGTGAGCCGCATCGCGCTGATCGCGCCGCTCACGCACACCGAGACCGAGCCGCCCAAGGCGTTCCGCGGGCTCGCGCTGCGCCCGGCGGCGCTGCGCCGCTTCGCGTCGCTGACGATGGGCATCCCGATCATGATCCTGCAAAGCCGCAAGGCGATCGACGCGATCTTCGCGCCGGAGCCGGTGCCGCGCGATTTCCCGCTGAAGGGCGGCGGCATGATGGGGCTGCGGCCCGAGGCGTTCTACGCGGCGTCGTCGGACCTGGTCGCCGCGCCCGAGGACCTGCCCGACATGGAGCGCCGCTACCCGACGCTGGGCGCGCCGGTCAGCATGCTGTACGGGCGCCAGGACGCGATCCTCGATTTCCACAAGCATGGCGAGGGGCTCAAGCGCAAGCTCGACAGCGTCGAGTTGAGCGCCGTGGAGGGCGGCCACATGCTGCCCGTGACGCAGCCGGCCGCCACCACCGACTGGCTCCTCGCGGTGGCCGCGGCGGCGAACGCGGCGCCGCAACACGATGGGGCGCGGCCGGATCCGGCACCGTCCGAGGTCACGCAGGCCGGCGCGTTGCAGCCGGCCGCGCGCCTCGCCACGGGCCGCTGACGCCGCCGCGCGCGGTCTCGCCCTGGGCGCGGCATCGCACCGAGCCGCCGCGCGCGCCGCCGCCGGGCCTGCGCGCGTACTCGCCGGCCCGCATCACCATTCACGTTACGTCACGCGCCGCGCCTGCGGCGAGCAAGCCCACCGCCCGGCCACCGCTTTCGGCCCGCTCGAACGCCCCGCGCCTCCCGCCACGATCCCCCGGCACCGCCCGGCGGCCGGCATCCCCTGCCCGATCCCGATCGCGAACAAACCGCCATTCCAGTTTTCACCTTGAGTGAAAAATGAAATGAATGGCGGTGAATTGTCGGGTCGCGGCGCGGGACTATGCTAGGCCGTCTTAGGTACGACAAAAGATCCAGAAGGACTGCAAGGCGAAACCCGCGCACGCATTTCGCCGCGACGCGCCTCGCGGGCAGCCGCGCACGGGTTTCCCGTGAACCGCGCCACGCACAGGAGACAGGCATGCTGGCATCCCGCATTCGGAAGTCGCTTTCCAGGCTTTACGTCCAGGTTCTGATCGGCATCGTCGCCGGCATCCTCGTCGGCCACTTTCTCCCCGATGTCGGCTCGCAGTTGAAGCCGCTCGGCGATCTGTTCATCAAGCTGATCCGCATGCTGCTCGCGCCGATCATCTTCGCCTCGGTGGTGGTGGGCATCGCGCGCATGAGCGACCTGCACGAGGCCGGCCGCGTCGGCGTCAAGGCGATCGTCTACTTCGAGATCGCCTCCACGCTGGCGCTCGCGATCGGCCTCGTGATCGTCAACCTGGTGCGGCCCGGCAGCGGCATGAACGCCGACCCCGGCCATCTCGACGGCGCCGCGATCGCCAGCTACACGCACGCGGCCAAGCAGCATGGCGCGCTCGACTTCCTGATGAGCATCGTGCCCAACAGCGTGGTGGGCGCGTTCGCGAACGGCGAGATGCTGCCGATCATCTTCTTCTCGGTGATCTTCGCGATCGCGCTGGCCAGGCTCGGGCCGCGCACCGCGCCGCTCGTCGACATGCTCGACATGTTCCTGCAAGGCATGTTCGGGGTGGTGCGGATCGTCATGTACGTCGCGCCGATCGGCGCGTTCGGCGGCATGGCGTTCACCATCGCCAGGTACGGCATCGGCACGCTGGCCTCGTTCGGCCAGCTGATGCTGTGCCTCTACGCCACCTCGATCCTGTTCGTGGTGGTGGTGCTCGGCACCGCGATGCGGCTCTGCGACCTGTCGCTGTGGAAGTTCCTGCGCTACATCCGCGACGAGATCCTGATCACGCTCGGCACCGCCTCGACCGAGGCCGTGCTGCCGCAGATGCTGCTCAAGATGGAAAAGCTCGGCTGCTCGCGTCCGGTGGTCGGGATGGTGCTGCCCACCGGCTACACGTTCAACGCCGACGGCACCGCGATCTACCTGACCATGGCGGCCGTGTTCGTGGCGCAGGCGTTCAACCTCCACCTGTCGATCTGGGACCAGCTGCTGCTGCTCGGCGTGATGCTGCTGACCTCGAAGGGCTCGGCCGGGGTGGCCGGCGCCGGTTTCGTGGCGCTGGCCGCGACGCTCGCCTCGATGCACCAGATCCCCGTGTCCGGGCTGGTGCTGCTGCTCGGCGTGGACCGCTTCCTGAACGAGGCGCGCGCCGTCACGAACCTGATCGGCAACGGCGTGGCGACGGTGGTGGTGGCGCGCTGGGAAGGCGCGCTCGACATGAGGACGGCGCGCGCGGTGCTCGACCGCGAGCCGCAGCCCGACGAGCGGCCGGCCACGCTGCAGCACGAGCCGGCGCCGCTGGCCGCGCACGAAGGGCGTTCGTAGTCGTCATGGACACGCGGCCGCCGGCTGCGGTGCCCGGGCGGGTCGTCGAAGAGGATCGAAGCGGCCGGGCCGCGCGCCGTCACGCGTCGCGGCAAGCGCCGGGACAATCGGAAACGTCGCGGGGAATGAACGACACGACCGTCACGTCAGCCGCATGACGCCGACCGCATCCCGCATGAAGGGAAACGGCGGAAGAGGATCGTCGCCGTCGCAAACAGGTATCGCGACGGCGACGATTCGATGATCACCCGGCGAAGGCGCCCGGGCAATCACCGAGGACTCAAGCGATGCGCGGCTCCGTGCCCGCGAAGCGCGCGCCGGCGCCGAACGGCGAGGCCGCCGCCGGACGCAGCACCGCGTCGGAGATCTGGAACACCGATACCGCGTCCTTCAGGCGCTGCGTCTGCTGGTGCAGCGAGGCCGCCGCGGCCGCCGCTTCCTCGACGAGCGCCGCGTTCTGCTGGGTCATCTCGTCCATCTGGTTGACGGCCTGGTTGACCTGCCCGATGCCGGTGCTCTGCTCATGCGACGAGGCGCTGATGTCCGACATCATCTGCGCGACGCGCTCGATCGACATCGACACGTTGCGCATCGCCTCGCCCGCGTTCTCGACGAGCTGCGAGCCGCCGCGGATCTGGTTCACCGATTCGCTGATCAGCGACTTGATCTCCTTGGCCGACTGCGCGCTGCGCTGCGCGAGCGCCCGCACCTCGCCCGCCACCACCGCGAAGCCGCGGCCCTGCTCGCCCGCGCGCGCCGCTTCCACGGCCGCGTTCAGCGCGAGGATGTTGGTCTGGAACGCGATGCCGTCGATCACCGAGATGATCTCGGCGATGCGGTCCGAGCTTTGCGCGATGCCGCGCATCTTGTCCACCACCTCGCCCATCACCTGGTTGCCGGTGGAGGTGGCCGACAGCGCGCTCGCCGCGAGCTGGTTCGCCTCGCCGGCGTGCTGGGCGTTGTGATGCACGTTGGTGGTCAGTTCTTCCATGCTCGCCGCCGTTTCCTCCAGCGAAGCCGCCTGGCTTTCGGTGCGCGAGGACAGGTCGGCGTTGCCGGTGGCGATCTCGTCGGCGCCGAGGTGGATCGCGTCGGCCGCCTCGCGCACCGTCTTCACGGTCCGCGCCACGCTTGCCTGCATGTTGGCGAGGCCGGCGTAGAGGTGGCCGATCTCGTTGCTGCCGCGCAGCGCGACCGGCGTGTCGAGGCGCCCGGCGGCGATCCGGTCGAAGTGGCGGCCGGCTTCCTCGAGCGGTTCCACCAGGCCGCGGCGCAGCATCAGGTGGACGACGGCGGTGACTGCCAGCAGCACCACCACGATGCCGATCGCCACGTCGGTGAACAGCGCGAGGCGCGTGTCGATCGCGTCGATCGAGGCGTGGTTCGCGCGGTCGCCGAACTGCGTGAAGTTGTGCAGCTCCGCCAGATAGGCATCCTGGAACGACTGCGTCGGCTGGTCGAGGAACGCCTGGATGTTGCCGGCGTCGAGATACTGCGCGAGTTCGCCGAGCGCCTTGTGATAGGCCTGGTAGCGCTCGTCAAGCGCGGCCGCGCGCGTGGTGTCCTCGTCGTTGAGCTTGGCCGAGGCCATGAAGTTCGCGAAGCTGCGATCGGAGGCCGCCAGCGAATCGCGCGCGTGCTGCACGATCGGCACGGGCTCCTCGCCGCCCTTCACCATCCGCGTGCCGGCGCGCGACAGGTTGATGCGCGCGTCCATCAGCAACTGCGTGGCGTCGCTGGCCGCGTTGGACTGCTTGAGTGCGATGTTGGACAGGTCGGCGACGTCGTCATGGGTGCGCGAGAGCGCCCAGTAACCGAAAGCCGCCGTGGCGATCTGGAACACGCAAAAAGCGACCAGAACGCATAGCAGGCCGGATGCAACCTTGATCTTGCTGAGCATTTTTGACACCAGGGGGGAATACACGATTCGGGAGAACGACGACAGGGTTAACGGCAGGCGCGGGCCGCTTCTTGACCCGCTTCTTGACCCGCTTCTTGACCCGCTTCTTGACCCGCTTCCTGACCCGTCTCTCGATCATTCGCCGCGACTTCCCGGCCACGCCCGCCCGGCAAGCCTCGCGCGCAAACGTCGGACGAAACCGTCGTGCCGCGCCGCCGCGATCGGGCGGCGCCCCCGGCTCGCGGACGTCGATCGCGCGCTCCGATTACAATTGCGCACTTCGATCCGACACCGGTATTCGCACCATGAAGCAATCGATCGCGGCGGCCTGCGCCGCCGCCCTCACGCTGACGGCCCTGCCCGCGCTGGCCGATGCGCCGGCCATCGCGGCGACGCCGGGCGAGCCCTGCGCGATCGGCTACGTGACCGGCGTGGCGGGCAGCCCGCAAAGCCTGCGCGAGTATCTGGCGAGCCCCGAGAAGGACCGCTTTCGCTACCTGACCGGCAACCCGCTGCAGTGCAAGGTCTCCGACGAAGGACGCGTTTCGGCCTGCGTCGGCGTGACGAGCCTGCGCCACGAGCGCGTCAGCGTCTACGACGACAGCGGCAGCACGACCACTTCCGTGGTCGCGCGTATCGAAATCGACCAGGGCACGTTCCCCATCATCGTCGACGTGCGCAAGCAGGATCTGAGCTGCGAGAAATGAACGCCCGGCGATGCACGTCCGGTGACATGCCGCCCTGCGTAAGGCGGCCGTAATCGTCAGTCCAGTTCCAGCGCCCGGCGGACCGACACCGCGATCCCGTCGGCGGCCGATTGCACTTCCTCGAGCGACGGGAACGACGGTGCGATGCGCAGGTGGCGATCGTCGCGATCGTCGCGATACGGATACGCGGCGCCGGCCGGCGTCAGCACCAGCCCCGCCTCGGCGGCCAGCGCGACCACGCGCTTCGCGTGCCCGGGCGGCACCTCGAGGCTGATGAAATAGCCGCCCTGCGGGCGCGTCCAGGCCACGCCGGCCAGCCCGGACAGCCGCGCCGCGAACGTCGCCTCCACCGCCTCGAACTTCGGCCGCAGCAGCGCGCGGTGCCGCGCCATCAGCGCCTCCACGCCCGCCCGGTCGCGTAGCGCATGCACGTGCCGCAACTGGTTCAGCTTGTCCGGCCCGATCGAACGCGCGCCGGCATGCCGGGCCCACCATTCGACGTTGCGCGGCGACGAGGCGAGGAACGCCACGCTCGCGCCGGCCAGCGTCACCTTCGACAGCGAGGCGAACACGATCGCGCGATCGGGATGGCCGGCCGCCGCGCAAGCCTCGATGACGTTCGGCGTGGTGTGCGGCGTGTCGCCGAGGTGGTGGAACCGGTAGGCGTCGTCCCACATCAGCACGAAGTCGGGCGCGGCGGCCGGCATCGCCGCGAGCCGCCGCACCGTCTCGGCCGAATAGATCGCGCCGGTCGGGTTGCTGTAGAGCGGCACGCACCAGATCCCGCGGATCGACGCGTCGTCGCGCACCAGCGCCTCGACCACCGCCATGTCGGGGCCGTCGTCGCGCATCGGCACGGCGATCATGCGGATGCCGAGCGTCTCGCAGATCGTGAAATGCCGGTCGTAGCCGGGCACCGGACACAGCATCGTCACGCCGCCGTCGCGCCACGCGGCGCCGCCCGGCAAGCCGTGCAGCGTGGCGAACGCGAGCACGTCGTGCATCAGCTCCAGGCTCGAATTGCCGCCCGCGACGACGCACGCCGGCTCGACACCGAGCAGCGCCGCGCCGAACTCGCGCGCTTCCGGCAGGCCGAGTCCGAACCCGTAGTTCCGGCAATCGGCGCCGTCGCGCGCGAGATGGCCGGGGTCGCCCGCCGCCGCGAACAGGCGCGTCGCGAGGTCGAGCTGCTCGGGCGCGGGCTTGCCGCGCGACATGTCGAGGCGCATGCCTCGCTGCCGGAATGCGTCATACGTCGAAAACATCGATCGGATCTCCTGCCGCGTCGCGGCGTCTGAAGGGCTGGCCTGGAACTGCCGGGCCAGTATGCGCGGCGGTCACCCATCAGGCAAACGAGTTATATTGACGCTTTCAATCAGTTTTTCTGATGATCATGAAGGCACTGGACCTCGATGTGCTGGCCATGGTGGTGGCCGTGGCGGAAGCCGGCAGCTTCGTGCGCGGCGCGGCGCGCGTGCATCGCTCCCAGTCGGCGCTGAGCATGCAGATCCGCGCGCTGGAGCAGTCGCTCGGCAAGTCGCTGTTCGTGCGCGGCCCGCGCAGCGTGATGCCGACGCCCGACGGCGAGACGCTGGTCGCCTACGCGCGCCGCCTGCTCGCGCTGCGCGACGAGGCCTGGGCCGCGATCGTGCATCCGGAGGTGAAGGGGCGCGTGACGATCGGCGTGCCCGACGACTACGCGTCCTCCCTGCTGC
Organism: Burkholderia plantarii; assembly: GCF_001411805.1. Lineage (NCBI taxonomy): Bacteria > Pseudomonadati > Pseudomonadota > Betaproteobacteria > Burkholderiales > Burkholderiaceae > Burkholderia > Burkholderia plantarii. The sequence continues at coordinate 3,005,787 of NZ_CP007213.1, forward strand.
CGCCGGTACTGCGCAAGTTCTCGGCGCGCTACCCGAAGGTGGAGATCCAGGTGGTGGGGCTGCCGAGCCGCGCGCTGGCGCCGCTCCTGAAGGACAACAAGATCGACCTGGCCTGCGTGACGCGCATGCGCGGACTGAACGGCGCGTTCGTGCGCGCCGAGCCGATGGTCTGGGCCGGCCCGCCGTCGGGCGGCGCCGTGTGGGACGAGCGGCCCCTGCCGGTGGCGCTGTTCGGCACCGGCAGCGTGGCGCGCGCCAACGCGATGCGCGCGCTCGAGGCGGCCGGCATCGCGTTTCGTACCTCATACGAAAGCCCGAGCCTGATGGGCCTCTTCAGCATGGTGGAGGCGGGGCTCGCGGTGGCGCCGCTGGCGCGCTGCGCGGTGCCCGCCCACTTCTCGCAGCAGGGGCCGGCGCACGGCCTGCCGCCGCTGCCCGATCTCGACATCGTGCTCGCGCGCAGCGCCCGGTCGAACCGGCCGCCCTGCGATTTCCTCGCCGACCAGCTGCTGTCCGACCTAAGCCTCTGACCCGGGCGCCGGCGGCGGGCCGGCCGTGGCGCGCGCAACGATTCCCGGCGCCGCCGGCCGCCTCGGCGGACGAAAGCAGGCGGCACCGGGCGCATCGAGCCGTCCCCGGCCCGCTCGCGGGCTCCCAAGCACCGCGCCGCGCTCATGCTGCGATGCATCAACGTAAAACTGTGTGTCGCACGCACCACTAAGTGTGTCGGGTCGATCTGAAACGCCCGATTTGCTCCGATAATCGAACCGTATGCACGCCGCCGCGGCACGCATGCCACGCGCCGCGACGTTGCCCGATTCGTTTCGCTTGCTACTCATGCCCGATCGCCAGTCCGATTCGCCGCGCCGTCTGTCGAAGATGCATCCCGCGCGCCTGCTGACGCCGAATGGCGTCCTGATCGCCGGCGCGCTGCTGCTGATGTTCTTCTGGACCCTGAGCGCGCTCGTGCTCTACCAGTCGCGCTCGGATGCCTATCAGCGCGCGGAGGGCAACGCGCGCAACCTCGTGCTCGTGCTCGAACGCGACATCGCGCGCAGCATCGAGCAATACGACCTGTCGCTGCAGGCCGTGGTGGACGGCATGCGCCAGCCGCAGGTGATGGCGCTGCCGCCGCATCTGCGCAACCTCGTGCTGTTCGATCGCGCCACCACCGGCCGCTATCTCGGCACCATCTACGTGGTCGACGCGCATGGCGACGTCGTGCTCGATTCGCGCTCCGACACGCCGCCGGCCGGCAACTTCGCGATGCGCGAGGACATCGCGATCCATCGCGACCAGCCCGACCTCGGCCTCTACATCAGCCGGCCGCTGCCCTCGCCGATGCATCGCGGCATGTCGATGCTCACGCTCACGCGGCGCATCGACAACGAAGACGGCTCGTTCGGCGGCGTGGTGGTGGGCGCGCTCAGCGTCGACTATTTCCGCTCGCTGCTCGACGGGCTGTCGGTCGGCCCGCACGGCTCGGCGTCAGTGATCGGCACCAACGGCGCGCTGATCACGCGGCTGCCGTTCGACGACGGCATGGTGGGTCGCGACGTCAGCAACACCACGGTGTATCGCGACGCGATGGCCCGCCCGACCGGCTCGGTGGCCGGCTTCGCCAAGCTCGACGGCACGCGCCGGCTCTACGTGTTCCGCCGGCTGCCGACCCTGCCGATCATCGTCAACGTGGCGCCCGCCGAGGACGACATCTACGTGGAATGGCGGCACCGCGCCGGACGGCTCGGCGTGATCGTGGCGGTGTTCTCGCTCGTCGTCTCGGCCGGCGCGGTGCTGCTCTCGCACGAGCTGCGCCTGCGCCAGAAGGCCGAGCTGCAGCTGCACCAGCTGGTGCGCACCGACGCGCTGACCGGGCTCGGCAACCGCCGCGCGTTCGACGCCACGCTGCACGGCGAATGGTTGCGGGCGCAACGTACCGGCAAGCCGCTGTCGCTGCTGTTCGTCGACATCGACCAGTTCAAGGCCTACAACGACCGCTACGGCCACCCCGCCGGCGACGACGTGCTGCGCGAGGTGGGCCGCGTGCTGACGCGATGCGTGCGGCGCCCGTCCGACAGCGTGGCGCGCTACGGCGGCGAGGAGTTCGTGGTGACGCTGCCCGACACCGACGCGGCCGGCGCCACCCATATCGGCGAGCACGTTCGCAGCTCGATCTACGAACTCGCGATCCCGCACACGACGAGCCGCCACGGCCGCGTGACCGTCAGCATCGGCATCGTCACCTCGGGCGACACCTCGGTGGCAAGCGACGCGGCGTTCGTGAGCCTCGCCGACACCGCGCTCTATCACGCGAAAACGGCGGGCCGAAATCGAATCTGCGATCCGGACGGAAATCTCATCACCACTTGACGGCACTCATTTCGCCGCAGCCAGGCCGGGGGCGCCGCCGTCTCGAGCGAAGCGGCGGGATCGACTGAACCGCCCCGGGAATCGACCGGGCCGGTTGGGGTGGATGCGTGCGGGCATGCCGGCGGCATCGGTCCGCGGCCTGCAGCCCGGCATCGGCGCAACCGGCTCGACCGCCGCCCGCCACGGCAGGTGCTCGCCGCGCGGCTCCCGTCCCGGGCGCGCCGGGCGCATGCAGTTCCGGCGAAACTTGCCCGGCGTCCCGTTCCAGGCGCGACGCGCTCGACCCGAGCCCCGCCAAACCCGATGCGTTCACGCCCGCCTGCCGTCACGCAGGGTTTACCAAGATTGACGCGATATGGCTTCGCTATTTAAATAAATCAACTTGATTTATTTAATATGCCATCGGCCCGACCCCATGGAAGGACACACCATGCGACGCCCGCACATCGGGCAAGGCAGCAATTCGGCCAACGTGCGTCGTTACAACGAGCGTTTGCTGCTGCAGATGCTGCGGCGCACGGGCAGCGCGTCGAAAGCCGAACTGGCGCGCCGCGCGAACATGACGGGCACGGCGGTCGGCAGCATCGTCGCCTCGCTGGCCGACGCGAAGCTCATCGAGTTCGCGGGCCGTACCGAAGGCCAGCGCGGCCAGCCGGCGTCGCTGATCCGCCTCGATCCGAACGGCGCGTTCGGGATCGGCGTGCGCGTGGACCGCATGCGCATCGAAACCGCGCTGGTCAATTTCGCGGGCGATGTCATCGGCTGCCGCTCGCACGACATCTTTCTTCCTCCGCCCGCGATCGTGCTCGAGACGGTGCGCGGCGATATCGAGGAACTGCAGCGCCAGCTTCCCGCCCATGGCCGCGACCGGCTCACGGGCGTGGGCGTGGCCCACCCGTTCAACCTCGGCAGTTGGTTGCGCGAGCTGGGTCTGCCGGCCGACGCATTCCGCGCCTGGGCCGAAATCGATCTGGCCCGGGAGCTCGCCGGCGTCACGCCGCTGCCGGTGTTCAGCGAGAACGACGGCAACGCCGCCACCATCGCCGAGCTGTTCTACGGCTGCGGCCGTCAGCGCGACCATTTCGTCTATCTGTTCCTCGGGCCGGTGATCGGCGGCGGCATCGCAATCGACGGCGACTGCCTGCACGGCCGCACCGGCAACGCCGGCGATTTCGCGGTGATGCCGGTGCGGCCGAGCCGCCTGTGCTCGGCACCGGCCCCGCACGGCGCCTGGGACATCCTGCTCACGCGCGCGTCGCTGAGCGCGCTGATCCGGCACCTGCGCCATTGCGGCGAGACGGTCGACAGCCGCGCCGCGCTGAACGATTGCATCGCGCGCGGCGTACACGCCGTCGACGAATGGATCGACGATTGCGTGGATGCGCTCGCGTTTGCGCTGCGCTCGGTGCTGTCGATCCTCGATCTGCCGGTGGTCGTCCTCGATTCGGACGTGGACGCCGGCCTGCTCGACCGTCTCATGCCGCGCCTGCGCGAGGCGCTCGCCGCGATCACGCCGGAGGCGCGCGGCGTGCCCGAACTCGTGCGCGGCTCGTTCGGCGCGGACGCCGGCGCGATCGGCGCCGCCACCCTGCCGATGTTCTTCAACTTCTCACCCCGCTCCGGCATCCTGCGCGGGGCGGGCCCGGACAAGCAAGAGGTTGCCTATGTCTCTTTCTAAGGCGTCCCCGCCGCTGCTCGAGATGCGCGGCATCAGCAAGACCTTCGCTGCCGTGCGCGCGCTCGACAACGTCGGCCTGACCGTCTATCCCGGCGAAATTCATTCGCTGATGGGCGAAAACGGCGCCGGCAAGTCGACACTGATGAAGATCCTGTCCGGCGCGTATCGCGCCGACCCCGGCGGCGAGATCCTGATCGACGGCCGGCCGGCGGACATCGACGGCACGCTCGCCGCGCGCGATGCCGGCATCGCGGTGATCTACCAGGAGCTGTGCCTGTCGCCGAACCTGAGCGTCGCCGAAAACATCTACATTGGCCGCGAACTGCGGCGCGGCAACCGCCGTTGGGGCACCATCGACCGCGCCGCGATGGCGCGCGGCTGCCGGGACGTGCTCGCGCGCCTCGGCGCGCCGTTCGGCCCGGACGCGCTGGTCGGCACGCTGTCGATCGCCGAGCAGCAGCTGGTCGAAATCGCGCGCGCGGTGCATACCCGCGCGCGCATCCTGGTGATGGACGAACCCACCACGCCGCTGTCGTCGCGCGAGACCGAGCACCTGTTCGCCCTGATCCGCCAGTTGCGCGAGGAAGGGTTCGCGATCATCTACATCAGCCATCGAATGGCCGAGATCTACGAACTTTCGGATCGTGTCTCGGTGCTGCGCGACGGCACCTATGTCGGCACGCTCGAGCGCGACGCGCTGTCGGCCGACCGGCTCGTCTCGATGATGGTGGGCCGCGACATCTCGGGCTTCTACAAGAAGGCGCACGCGCCCTACGATCCCGGCCACCTGCTGCTGTCGGTGCGCGACGTCGCCGACGGCGGCCGCGTGCGCGGCTGCAGCCTCGATCTGCACGCCGGCGAGGTGCTCGGCATCGCGGGGCTGGTCGGTGCGGGCCGCACCGAGCTGGCGCGGCTGATCTTCGGCGCGGAGCCGCGCACGCGCGGCGAGGTGAAGCTCGGCGACCGCACGTTCGGCGCGCACTCGCCGCGCGAGTCGATCGACGCCGGCCTCGTCTACCTGACCGAGGACCGCAAGCGCCAGGGCCTGTTCCTCGACATGAGCGTGCGCGACAACATCAACATCGCGGTGTGCAGCCGCGACGCGCGGTTCGGCACCCTCGATCTGCCGCGCGGCGCCGCGCGGGCGCGCGACGCGATCGCCGCGCTCTCGATCCGCGTGCCGCACGCGAACACCCAGGTCGGCGCGCTGTCGGGCGGCAACCAGCAGAAAGTCCTGCTGTCGCGCCTGCTGGAGACGAAACCACGCGTGCTGATCCTCGACGAGCCGACGCGCGGCGTCGATATCGGTGCGAAATCCGAGATCTATCGCATCATCAACGACCTGGCCCGCGCCGGTGCCGGCGTGATCGTGATCTCGAGCGAGCTGCCGGAAATCATCGGCGTGGCCGACCGCGTGCTGGTGATGCACGAAGGCGAAATCGCCGGCGAACTGGGCGGCCACGCGAATACGCCCATCACGCAGGAAGCGATCATCGCCCTCGCCGCCGGCTCCCAGGCCGAACCGGCCGACGCGCACTGATCCCGCCCGCCCCTCTTCCCCTTGCCTTCAGGTATCGACATGATCAACCCGACCAAGCAGCGGAACCTCGCTTCCGCGACGGCCCATACGGCGGCCGACCGTACGCCCCCGATGCGCGGCGCCGACCGCCGCGCGCGCATGCAGTCGCTGATGCGCACCGCCGGCATGCTGCCGGTGCTGCTGGTGCTCTGCCTCGGCTTCGGCTTCCTGACCGACGGCTTCTTCACGCTGCAGAACCTGTCGATCGTCACGCAGCAGGCTTCGATCAACATCGTGCTCGCCGCCGGCATGACCTTCGTGATCCTGACGGGCGGCATCGACCTGTCGGTCGGCTCGGTGCTGGCCGCGTCGGCCGTCGCCGCCCTGCTGGCCTCGACGATTCCGGGCTGGGGCTGGCTGGGCGTGCCGATCGCGCTCGGCGTCGGCCTCGCGTTCGGCGCGGCCAACGGCGTCCTGATCTCGTTCCTGCGCCTGCCGCCGTTCATCGTCACGCTCGGCGCGATGACCGCGGTGCGCGGCGTGGCCCGCCTGATGGGCAACGACACGACCGTGTTCAATCCGCAGCTGCCGTTCGCCTTCATCGGCAACGGCACGGTGTTCGGCCTGCCGTGGCTCGTCGTGATCGCGTGCGCCGTCATCGCGCTGTCGTGGTTCATCCTGCGCCGCACCGTGCTCGGCATGCGCATCTATTCGGTCGGCGGCAATCCCGAAGCGGCCCGGCTGTCGGGCATCAACGTGCGGGCCATCAACCTGTTCGTCTACGCGGCGTCGGGGCTGCTCGCCGGGCTCGGCGCGGTGATGTCCGCCGCGCGGCTCTACGCCGCCAACGGCCTGCAGCTCGGCCAGTCCTACGAACTCGATGCGATCGCCGCGGTGATCCTCGGCGGCACCAGCTTCGTCGGCGGCGTCGGCTCGATCGTCGGCACGCTGATCGGCGCGCTCATCATCGCGGTGCTGACCAACGGCCTGGTGCTGCTCGGCGTGTCGGACGTCTGGCAGTACATCATCAAGGGGCTCGTCATCATCGGCGCGGTCGCGCTCGACCGCTACCGCCAACGCGAATCGGCCCGCACCTGACAGGCCGCCAACGCTCCCCGCACGGGTGCGGGCAGGTCCTCCCGCACCCAGCCGCCAACGGACCTTCCGGAGACACCACGACATGTTCAAGCAAAACGCCACGCTGACCCTCCTCGCCTGCGCACTCGCCTTCGGCGCGGGCACCGCCGATGCCGCCGACAAGCCGCTGAAATCGATCGGCGTCACGGTCGGCTCGCTCGGCAACCCGTACTTCGTGACGATCGTCAAGGGCGCCGAAGCCCGCGCCAGGCAAATCAACCCGAACGCGCGCGTCATCGCGGTCTCGGCCGATTACGACCTGAACAAGCAGTTCACGCAGATCGACAACTTCATCTCCGCGCACGTCGACATGATCCTGCTCAACGCCACCGATCCGAAGGCGATCGAGCCGGCGGTGAAGAAGGCGCAGGCGGCCGGCATCACGGTGGTCGCGGTGGACGTCTCGGCCGCGGGCGCGAACGCGACCGTGCAGACCAACAACGTGAAGGCCGGCGAGCTGGCCTGCGATTACCTTGCGAAGAAGCTCAACGGCAAGGGCAACGTCGTCATCGAGAACGGCCCGCAGGTGTCGGCCGTGATCGATCGCGTCAACGGCTGCAAGACCGAGCTGGCGAAGCACGCCGGCATCAAGCTGCTGTCGAGCGACCAGGACGGCAAGGGCTCGCGCGAAGGCGGCATGAACGCGATGCAGGGCTACCTGACGCGCTTTCCGAAGCTCGACGGCGTGTTCACGATCAACGACCCGCAGGCGATCGGCAGCGATCTCGCGGCCAAGCAGCTGAACCGCGCGAACATCGTGATCACGTCGGTGGACGGCGCGCCCGACATGGAAGTGGCGCTGAAGACGAACACGCTGGTGCAGGCGTCGTCGAGCCAGGACCCGTGGGCGATGGCGCAACAGGCCGTGAATGTCGGCTACGGCATCATGAACGGCAAGGCGCCGGCCAACCCGATGATCCTGATCGAGCCGACGCTGGTCACGCGGGACAACGTGAAGGACTACAAGGGCTGGAGCTCGCACTGAGCGACGCCGGCGCGGCACGCGCCGCATGACCGGTCACGCGCGGCGCGCGTGAGGCCGCCGGCGCGCCGTGCCCCGCCCGGGTTCCGCGCCGGCCATCGCGCCGCGCCCCGCCGCCGCCCCGCCGCCCCGCCGCAGATCCGCCGCTCGCGCGGCCCCGTGGTACCGGTTTCCCGCCGAGGCAGGCGCTTGCGCGAGCGGCCGGCGCGCATGGCGACAACGCCGGGGAGGCCGAGCGCATTCAGGCCGCCCGCCGTCGCCCGAAAAAATATTTTGAAATATGCGACGGATTCCGTCAGGTGCACCGGTTTAAGCAGCGTGTGGCCGCCCGATCGGCGACACGCCCCTCGACTCCGGACCAACCTGACGATTCCATGACGCCAAACCGGCTTACGCTCCGCGCGACGATCCTTTCCCCCACCCGCGCGCCCCTGCGCGCTACCTTGCGCGCCTGCTGCGCCGCGCTGCTGCTCGGCAGCGCGCTGTCCGCCTGCGTGGTGGCCGAGCCCGCGCCCGTGGTGGTGCGCACCGCGCCGCCGCCGCCGCGCGTCGAGGTCGTGCCGGCGCCGCGCGTCGGCTACGTCTGGGATGCCGGCCACTGGGCCTGGCAACACGGCGCCTATGTCTGGGAGCCCGGCCACTGGCAGGCGGTGCGTGTCGGTCATCACTGGGAGCCGGGCCACTGGGCGCCGCGCGGCGACGGCTGGGTCTGGATTCGCGGCCATTGGGTGGCCTGAACCCGCCCCTGCGCTCGCGTGTTCTTCAAGACCGACCCGGACGCGGCACTGATCGGGCGAATCGCGCAGGGCGACGACAAGGCGGCAGCCGCGCTGGTGACACGCAAGCTGCACCGCATCGTCGCGCTCGCCTATCGCATGCTCGGCGACGCGGCGGAAGCCGAGGACGTCGCGCAGGAAGTATTCGTGCGCGTGTGGAAGTACGCGCGCTCGTGGCGCGAGGAGCGCGCGCGGGTCGATACCTGGCTGCATCGCATCGCGCTCAACGTCTGCCATGACCGGCTCGAGCTGCGCTCGCGCCGCCGGGAGACGGACGCGCTCGACCCGGGCCTGCAGGCCGATACCGGCCCGACGCCCGTGGCGCTGTGGCTCGCGAAATCGCTGCGCGAGCGCGTGCAGGACGCGCTGGCCACGCTGCCCGTGCGCCAGCGCGAGGCCCTGGTGCTGACCTACTACCAGGAACTGGGCAATGCCGAGGCGGCCACGGCGATGGCACTCAGCGTCGAGGCGGTCGAAAGCCTGCTGGCGCGCGCCCGCAAATCGCTGCGCCAGCGCCTGCTTGACATCCAGGCATGAAGGAGTCCGCACGATGACTGCCGACGAGTTTCACGATCTGATCGACCGGTACGGCGCGAACCCGCGGCGCTGGCCGGCGCCGCGCCGCGAAGCCGCCTCGCGCCACGCCGACGCGCTCGGCGACGCGCTGCGCGACACGCTCGCGCCGGCTCGCCTGCTCGACGCGCTGCTCGACGCGGCCGACGCGCCGCCGCCCGGCGAGACCCTGCGGCGCCGTGTACTCGCTTCGTTCCCGCGCCGGCCGCCGCGCTGGATCACGCGTCATCCGTGGTGGTCGGGTGCGGGCCTGGTCGGTATCGCGGCAGCCGGCTGCACCGCCGGCTTCATGCTGATGTCGATGCTGATGACCATGCCGCCCGGCCACCCCGCGCCGGGTTCGCCTTATGACGCGGGCACCTTCCGCGAGAATGCTTTCGATCTGCCGACATCCAGTAAGGAGAACGAATGAGATGGCCGTCATGCCGGACGCTGCTGGTGCTGTCGCTGGTCTTCAACGTCTTCCTGCTGGGCGGGATCGGCGGCGCGCTGTATCGCTGGCTCGGCGACGAGCACGCGATCGTCGCGCAGCGCAACCGCAATCTGCGCTTCGCCGCGGACGGCTTGCCGGCGGCGTACAAGCAGGCCTTCGCGGCAATGCTCAAGGCCCAGCGTCAGGAAGCGAAGCCGCTCGCGCAGGCAGCCCGGGACGGCCGGCGCAGCGTGGCGCAACTGCTGGTGGCGCCCGGCTTCGATCGCGCCGCGATCGAAGCGGCGCTGGCCCGCACGCGCGAGGCCGACTTCGAGCAGCGCCGCCGCCTGGAGGAGAGCATCGTCGGCTTTGCCGAGGCGCTGCCGCCCGCGGAACGCGCGGGCCTGGCCCAAGGCCTGCAGCGGCGCGGCTCGTTCCAGCTGCCGGCGCCGGCCTCGACGGCGCAGACTTCGCATTGATCGCACAGACTGTTACACAAACCGGGCGGGCCCTCGTCCACGAAGCTTCGCCAGGAGCCGTTACTGTGAGTGTGACCGCCGCGCCGAGCTTTCATTTCCGTCAGCTCGGCATGGCAAGCACGCCGTAACCGGATGCCGTCTTCCACGGCGCGAAGCTGATCAAGCGAAGCATGCCGAATCGTGCCGGTTCCACACCGCACCGCTGATGCAAGTCTTGAGCTCCCCTGATGAACGACACGCACAAGATCATGAAACGTACCCTGCCGCCTCGTCACCACCCCGTCCGCGCGCTCGTCGCGTCCTCGCTCGTGATCGCCCTGCTGGGCCTCGCCGCCTGCAACAAGCAAAGCGACGACACGCCGCCCGCGGCCGGGGCGGCCAGCGCCGCGAGCGCGCCGGCCGCCCCGGACACGCAGCCGGCACCGGCTGCCTACACGCCGCCGAGCGCCGACCAGCTCTATCAGATGGTCGCGCCGATCGCGCTGTTCCCCGACAAGCTGGTGGCCCTGGTGCTGGCCGGCTCGACCTATCCCGACCAGATCACGGCCGCCAACACCTGGATCGGCCAGAATCCGACGCTCAAGGGCGCCGACCTGACCGCGGCCGCCGATGCGCAGCCCTGGGATCCGTCGGTCAAGGCACTGACCGCGTTCCCCGCCGTGCTCTCGCAGATGGCCGGCAACATCGCGTGGACCACCGCGCTCGGCCAGGCCTATTTCCACGATCCGAACGACGTGCTGAACGCGATCCAGGTGATGCGCCAGCGCGCGCAGAAGGCCGGGCACCTCAGCTCGGGCAGCAAGCTGCACGTGAGCCAGGTCACGCAGGCCGCGCCGCCGTCGTCCTATACGCCGGCGCCGAGCGGCCCGGCGATCTACGAAGGCCCGCCGATCGTGCCGCCGCCGCCGCAGACCATCGTGATCGAACCGGCCCAGCCCGACACCGTCTACGTGCCCACCTACAATCCGGCCGTGGTGTACGGCGCGCCGGTGGTCTACCCCGGTTACGTCTACCGGCCGAGCTACGACACCGGCGCGGTGGTGACGGCGGGCGTGCTGTCGTTCGGCGTGGGGATCGCGGTCGGCGCGCTGTTCAGCCATCACGACTGGGGCTGGCACTCGTGGGGCGTGAACTGGGGCGCGCCGCATCCGGGCGGCCCGGCCTGGGGCAACTGGCAGCGGCCGGCGGTGGTGTACAACCACACCACCTATATCTCGAAGTCGACCACCGTGATCAACAACGTCAACACCATCCATAACACCCGGATCACGAACAACGTCACCAACAACTACGGCAACACCACCAACCGCGTCGGCAACCTGATCAATCGCGGCGCGCCGCCGGCCGGCATGGCCGCCGCGCAGCAGATGCACGCGCAACAGATGCGCGAGCAGCAGGCCGCGCGCGAGAATCCCGGCGCGCCGCATCCGGTCCCGTCGGCGATGTCGATGCCGCATTTCGGCGCCAACGATGCGCGGCCCGGCGAGCGACCCGGGCCGCATCCGGGCGAGAACCGCCCGAACGAGTTCGCCGCGCACGCCGGCCCGGGTGCTTCGCATCCGGGCGCCGAGATGCATGCCGAGCGCAACGCGCCGGGCGCGCATCCGCCCGTCGAGGGCCGCGCGCAGGAGAGCGTGCCGCACCCGCCGGCCGGGGAGATGCACGGCCCGAACCACGAGAACGGGATGCGCGAGATGCCGGGCATGCCGATGCGCCAGCAGGCCGAGCCGCAGCACGCGCCCGAGGCCGAAGCGCCGCCTCGGCAGCACGAGGCGCCGCCCCAGCAGCACGAGGCCTTCCAGCAGCAGCACGAAGCGCCTCCGCCGCAGCAGCACGAGGCACCGCGCCCGGCACCGCAGCCCCACCCGGCCCAACATGCGCAGCATGCGCCGCAGCCGCATCCTCAACATCCGGCGCCGCATCCGCAGCAGCACGAGCAGCGGGAGCATCGCTGACCGGCAGCCGGGCTGGCGTCAACGCATCGAGAGCCGGACGAGGCCGGCTCTCGCCGTCATCCCCCGCGCCACGCCGTTACGCAAGCGTCGGCGTCGCCCGGCGCTTCGAATTAACGCGGGTTCACGCGCCCGCCGCGCAACGGCCGCTCGGGCCACCAGCCTCTTCGGCCGCGCGGCCCCTTCCCGCCACGACCTCGGCGCGCGTCCCCCGCCGAACGGCGCACCGGCGTCGTGCCTGCTCCATCGACGGGACGCCTGTTCCGACCTGCCGGCTTGCCGGATCGCGTCGGCCGGCGGCGCGCCCGGCCCGGCTGGTTTCGGCCTCGCCATCCTCCCCCTGGTCGAAAAGCGTTTCCGTTTCATGACAAACCACGTCCCGGCTCGGGGCAACGCTTGCCGCAAACCTCGCGCTCGGCTCGGTCGACGATTCCCCGCACGCGTCAATCTCGACGTAAGCCTGTAACAAAACAAACGTATGGTTCAGTCTCCGAAAAAATACAGGGAAACACTCAAGTGTTCGCGTCCGTGCCTCGTTTCGTCCGTCTCCATGGCATCGCCTCCGCCATCTCGATGTCGTTCCTGCTGGCCGCCTGCGGCGGCGGCGACGACAACACCGGCAATCCATCGCCCGCGGTGGTCTCGCAGGTGCCCGCGCCGCCCGCCGACCCGGGCTTTACCGACAGCGCGCCGGTGCCGTCGGTGACGGCCTTCGTCGACACCGCCTATACCAACCAGCGCGGCGATGCCCGCTATGCCACGATGAGCACCAATGCCGGGGTTCGCGTGCTGGCCGGCTTCCGCGCCCTCTGGCAGCCGCTCACCGATATCGTCGACGCGGGGGTGAGCGCGCCGGCGGCGGGTGGCTTCCCGGCGGTGGTGGCCTCGACCTGGACGGGCCTGCCCACCGACGGCACGCCCAACGGCACGGCGCTGAATCCGGCGGTGCTCGGCGCCAACGTGCAGTACGTGGTCTCCGCCACCACCACGCGCTCCGCCGCGCAGGCCGACGCCGCCTACTACGACGACCGCCGCGGCAAGGGCTACAGCGTCACCGACGGCATGGGCCCCCTGACGACGGCATGGCGCAACGCGGCCCAGCAAACCACGTCCATCACCTCGATTCCGGCGGACGCCACCACCACGCTCTACAACGACAGCGGCAACAACACCGGCGTGGGCGGCACGGCCAACACGACCTTCGGCAGCGTGGTGGATTTCGTCAACGCGATGGGCAACAACGCATCGACGGAGCCGGCCAAGCGCTTCTACAAATACGAACGGCCGTTCCGCTGGAGCACGAGCGTGGTCGTGGTCCCTGCGCTGGTGCCGGCCGAAAGCACCACGCCGGCCACCGACGGCGGATTCCCCAGCGGTCACTCGGCCGAGGCCATGCGCGACGCCATCGCCATGGCTTACGTCGTGCCGGAGCGGTTCCAGGAAATGCTGGCCCGCGGCCTCGAACTCGGCGAGAACCGGATTCTGGCCGGCATGCACTCGCCGCTCGACGTGATCGGCGGGCGCATCCTGGGCGAGGCCGCGGTGGCCGCCAACCTCGCGGACCCCGCCAACGCCGCGCTGAAGGCGACGGCGTTCGCCCAGGCGCACACCGCGCTGTACGCCGCGACCAACACGAACGCAGCAAGCTTGCCCGCCCTCGCCCATTCGGCGCCCGCCTCGAGCGACCGCTTCGCGGACTACGCGACCAACAAGGCGAACTTCCTGCGCCGCCTGACCTTCGGGTTCGGCCAGATCAACCCGGCAACCGCCCCCGCCGTGGTGCCCAAGGGCGCCGAGGCGCTGCTCGAGACGCGCCTGCCGTACCTGAGCGCGGACCAGCGCCGCGTCGTGCTGAAGACCACGGCACTGCCGTCGGGCTATCCGGTGCTGGACGACGCCGAAGGATGGGGCAGGCTGAACCTGTTCTCGGCCGCCGACGGCTACGGCCAGTTCAACGGCAACGTGGCGATCTCGATGGATGCGTCCAAGGGCGGCTTCAGTGCGTCCGATACCTGGCGCAACGACATCGGCGGCAGCGGCAAGCTCAGCTTCGCCGGCACCGGCACCCTGACGCTGGCGGGCAACAACACGTATGGCGGCGGCACCCAGGTGACGGGCGGCACGCTGGCAGCCGCGGCACCGAACGCGTTCGGCAACGGCGACGTCTATCTGGGCGGGGGCACGGTGGCGATCGCGGCGGCGTCTCGGGCGGTCATTGCAGGCCGGTTCACGCAGCTCTCGGGCAGCACGCTCGAACTCGATCGCGGCACCGGTGACGCCGGCCGCGTCGCGGTGGGAGGCCCCGTCGCGATCGTCGGCGGCACCCTGCACGTGAAGTTCACGCAAGGCTACGCTCCCAAGCCCGGCGATACGATCAACCTCATCGATAGCGGCAGCTTCGCGGGCCGCTTCGACGCCGTGACGGTCGACGGCCACAAGGCGACGCCGCTGTACGGCACGTCCGGGGTACAGATCCGCATCGACGGCTGAACACCGGCCCGGCCTTCGCTTCCCGCAGCCGATCCGGCATTCGCCGGACGGCGCGGGTGCCCCCGGGCCAGCCCGCGAGCGCGAGCGTGCGCATTCACGTGCCGTGGGCGACGCGCTCGAATCGACCCGTCGTGCCTGCAAGCGACCGGCAGGCGGCTCCTCCATTCGAGCGCCAGACGACAGCGGGTGGCCGGGTTCGATCACCATCGATCGATGGAACCCCTCGGCCATATCCCGCCCGGCCGCAGCCGACGAAGCCCGGCAGCCAGGGGAGAACCGTCGCGAGGCGCATGCTTTTCAGGCTCAGGTGGCGGTCCATCGTGGGGAAGCTCGGGAACCACGCGAGAAAGAAGAAAAGGATGTCGCGATAGCCGAAGGACGAAATCATCGCCGCGAGAATGGCGGGCTGCTTCAGGTAGAACCCGAGCCGCTGCACGTTGGCGGGATCTTCGGAAACGCGGTGGTCGGATTCGATCACGCGGCGCTCGTCGCCCGAGACGCGCGGATGCTGATGCGGCCTGTCGGCGGCCAGGAAGTGCCAGAAGATCAGCCATATCAGCCCGAAGCACGCCACGCCCGCGAACGCGACGCGCCAGCCATACGCGGCCGTCAACAGGCCGACCACCGGCCCCGCCGGCGCGCCGCCCAGCGGCGGTCCGCGATGGGCGAAACCGAAGGCGGCGGCCGACTCCTTGTGAGGGAACCCGTCATTGACCATCTTGTTGATCGTGGTCGCGAGCGGTCCCTCGGCCATGCCGAAGAGCGTGCGGATCGCCAGCAGCGAGCCGAAACCGGTGGCGAGGCCGGTCGCGCCGCGCAGCAACGACCACGCTTCTCGATGCGGCGCGACAGCGCCGACGCCGAAAGAGGCAACGTGTCCGCGGCGGCACGAAGGCTGCCCAGGTCGGCGGTCGCGACGAAGGCGCGCAAATCGGATATCTCGAAGTTCTTGCCAATGGTCTCACCGGCCGGCGAAAAGGGTCGCTCGGTGCCGACGCGTCGGTGCATGGTGTCGATTCGTGCACGCGGCGCTCGAATCGGTCGATTTTTGCGCCAATCCGTTGCATCCGGCCCATCGGACATGAAGCACGTCGTTCAGCCAGGGCCCCGGCGAGACGCGGGCACGGCCTTGCGCCGCACGCGCACGGCGCGGCCAGCCGTTCGACGTGACCGGCACCAGCACTGCGCGCCATCGTACCGACTTTCCCTCTGCACCCAGCCATGCTGAGTCATCGTGCATGCACGGCTGCCATCGCCGCAAGCACGAGCATCGAACTCACGGGAGCCGGCACATGAATACCGCCAAGCACAGGGACAACGCCAGACAACAGCGCCACAAGTACGAGCAGGACAGCGCGACGGACGACGGCATGCCCGCTGCCCCTGACAAACCGACGGGCGCGCCGCCCGGCGCTCGCGAACGACTTCGGACGACGAAGCAGCGGATCGCCGAATCCAGAAAGCGCTGGGGGATGGCCTGCCAGCCGCGCTGATCACGCGTCCTGCCCTTGACATCGCCCGCGCCGCGATCATCGAACCCGCGAGAAGCGGATCGTGACCTGCTCGCAGCGGTGTAGCGCCACCGAGTCCTCGAATCTTGACGTCAGTCACCCCATCAGGAGTCCATCATGACCATCCCCGCGCTCGAGGTCTGACGAGCAGGACGCCGCGCGATGCGCGCCACACTCATTGACGCTTCGTCCGTGTGCGGGACTTCATTCTCTCCAGCCTGACGGAGGCTCACATGAAAAAGACGATCGATTACCGAGGCTTCGAAATTCACATATATACGAAGCCTTCGACAGCGAAGAAGGTCGATGTTTGGTACTACGTAGAAATAGCAAACAAGTTCGAGGGTATTGCCGTAACCGGAAAGCGGATGATGGTTCACGACGGGCCATTTGCCGGGCGTCGGGCCCTCGTCGTCGGGCGTATCGCCGGGCAAGCCGTGGTCGACATGATCCTCGATCCCTTCACGGATACACCGGGCGAGATTCAATACGGGCATCACCATATTCGTGCATAGTCCCTGCGGCGAGTGCGCCAGAAGAAATAACCACGGGCAACGCTTTTTGTCATATACGGTTTCGTAAAGACCATGAGGTCGAGCGGATCGACTTGAAGCATCCGTCGGTTCGCCTTGCTGACCCGACCCACCGGGCACGGCTGAACGCAGCAGATGACCCTGCCATCCGAGTTTTCGGGGCGGCGCGCAGCCAGGCCGTGTTACTTCGCTTCCTCCGGTGAAGCCGTTACAAGATAAGTATTGACGGGGGCAGCGCCTGGCGGATACCGTGATACCTGAAGTTCAAGAAGTTCGAGTGCTGCTCATCAATTGTCCGCTTCTCAGGCGGTATTCGTTGTCCTCTCTCTCCTTGATGCTTCACATGCCCATTTACAGGGCGACTCTTTTTATTTTTCTCAAGGATTTTTCATGGATACCGGTATCGTCAAGTGGTTTAATGACAGCAAGGGTTTTGGCTTCATCACGCCGGACAACGGCGGCGAAGATCTGTTCGCTCACTTCTCCGAAGTCAGCGGCGAAGGCTTCAAGACGCTCGCTGAAAATCAAAAGGTCAGCTTTGAAACGAAGCGCGGCCCGAAGGGCATGCAAGCGGCCAACATCAAGCCGCTGTAAAGGTTGAAGACCCGGCACCCGGCAACGGGTGCCGAAGCACCACGATCCCGTCGCGGTGCGCTTTCTCCCCTCCGGGCTCGGTACAATCGCCCCTGGCTGTGTCCTGTCATGCGGTAGTTCACCGGGCGCCGCACACCTCATTGCGCTTCATTTCCTCTCGCTGGCTTCAACGCCATTTCTCGCATTTCGCCTGCTTCAGATCCAGCTTTGCTGCTCGAGCAGAGGCGACCTCGCTCGTTCGAACCATTTTCTGAGATTTTTAAGTGGAGCGGCCGCGGCAATCATGCTGCCGGGTTGATCGCGGGCGGCGTCGCGAGGCATGCCTCATCCGGCGTCGGCTCCGCCAAGCTCGAATGGGGCCGTTTCCGGTTGCACAACTGATGGAGTCGGCGGTGGAGCGCCGGGCGTGGCTGACCGGCTCGCAGGCGCGCAAATGAACTGCTTCGTCCTTGATGCTGCGCCAGACCGGCTCGACAAACCCGTCGTCGCGTCAGGCGCCTTTGCCGTCCACGACAAGCGAGCACCGCGCCCCGGCACCGTGTCGGTGAACGCGCCCGGCGAAAGGCTGGCCGAAGCGCGCATAGAACCGTCGGTCGGCAACCGGGGCGACAGCCATGACACCCCCCTGGCGGAAACGATCGACGGCCGGTACAAGGCTGAGCCGATTCATCGCCACATCCGGAAAACACGGGAATCCGTCGAACCGGCAACCCTGGAACGGGTGGCCTCGATTGTCATCGATTGACGGAGCCTCTCGGCCATCTCCCGCCTTCCGCGTGCTCGAAGACGAACCGCCAGGCCAACGGCGCTCGGTTCGACCTCACCGCGGCTTGCCGGATCCGGCTCGCGACAGTATGGATTCGACGCGAGCCCGCCACCTCCTGCGTCGAGTCGCCCGCGGGCTTGACCACCGCCTCGTTGACCTTGTCCTTCACGTTCTCGGCCGCGTCCTTGATTCGATCTTTTTCATGTTTTCCCTCCGATATATGGATGCTGCCAGACGGATGGAATCCCGCCATCACGGGAATGCCCCGCATTCGATACGCCACGCACGATATGCATGCGGCTCGAGTTCTTCCCTGCAGGGCGGCCTTGCCCGCCATCAAGATGACGGACAAGGAAGATCGAACCCATGCGACGTCCGATTCGGGCAGTGCCGGCGACGATGTTGCCGATGATCGGGATGATCATGAAAAAGCCCGCACCCTTGACGCTCTGAGGTTTTCCGACCCGCAAAATCACGAATTTTTCCCAGGCATTGGCAACCCTTACGGACAGCGCGATGGCGATGATGAAAAGCGGGGCGACGAGGCCATGAGTCCTCGTTCGTCGGAACGCGGTGACTGCCTCGCTTGTTGCGCCGGAAAGGTCCGCGGCCGGCCGGCGGTGCGTGCATAGACGGATGACGCGTATGGGCGTGGAAGCGCCGCGCCGCAAGCCGGACACGAGCCGCCGCGACGCGCAGCGCAAGGTCTGACCAGCCGGCCAACTCGCGCGGCCGGCATGATGCGGCGCACGAACCGGCGGCATGCGCCGCGCTCCCCCGTTCGGGCCTCGCGACGAGATCCGTATACTGTGCGCTGGCTCCACTCCGATCCCGCTCGCCCGATCCCCCCGACATGCGCGTTGGCCGCCCCGTTCCCGCCCTGCCTCAACCCGTCTGCGACTATTGCGGCGCGAAAGCGCAACTCGCGCGCTTCGGCGACGCCGCCTATCCGTATCGCGACGAGCACGGCGAGCTGTGGATCTGCCCGCCCTGCGACGCCTGGATCGGCGTGTTCCCGCGCAGCCGCCGCCACGTGCCGCTCGGCCGCCTCGCCAACGCCGAACTGCGGCAGGCGAAGTCGGACCTGCACGCGGCGCTCGAACCGCTCGTCGCCGCCAAGGTGCGCCGCGACGGCTGCAACGCGTTCGAGGCCCGCGCGCGCGGCATCCGCTGGCTCGCCATCCAGCTCGGCCTCGATCCGGCCAGCTCGATCCACAGCTTCGACGCCGGATCCTGCCGCGCGGCGATCGCGCTGGTCGCGGAATTCCTCGCGAACCGGCAACGCGGCGAGACGCCCGATCCGGCAGGCTGACGTACCGCCATCTCGGGCGCCCAGGCAGCCCCCAAAAAGCCGCCGACAATCCCATCTTTCAGGCACGCAGCTTGCTGCATGACGCAGTCGTCGGCGCGCGGCACCGACTCCCGCGGCCCGCCGCGCCTGCCTCGCACCGATCGATCCGGCGTTTTCGATGCATCGCACCATCGTCGCGTCCTCACCGACTTGCCGCTTCGTCGCCGCCGCGACCGCCGCCCGTGCAACCGCATCTTTGCTGCGCGCGGCCGTTTTTTTGCGGGCCGTTTACGCGCATCCGCGTAACGTGGGGGCGTGTTCGTTACCGCGGCTCGCCGCTTCCGTCATGCCCGTCCATCGCACCGCCACCTCGTCCTCCCCGTCCGCCTCCGCCGCGCCGGCCCTGCGCGCGCCGCTCCCGGCCGTCGCCATCGGCCCGACGCGCGCCGCCCGGCCCGCGTCGAAGCCGGCCATGGCCGCCGCCCGCGACGGCGCGCCCCGCGTGCTGCTGCCCGTCACGCTCGAAGGCACCGCCGACTACCTCGGTAGGCAGCGGCGCGCGCTGCTGCGCTCGCCGATCGGCGTCTACGTCTCGCATATCGACGCGCATCGCGACCGGATGGCCGTCTGGTTCGACCTCGCCCGCGCCGATTTGAACTTCGCGATCCACACGCTGCTGACCACGGTGCCCGATGCGACGCTCGGTTGCTTGCGCAAACGCGCGCCTTATTGATGGTGTACGCTGAGCCCATCCGTCGTCCGCTCGCGGCGCGATGCATCGTGTGTCACGCCGTGCCAGCGTAACGGCACACCCCGCGGCCGTCACCGTCGTGCCGGCCCCCGCGTCGCCGGCCGCTCCGCCCGACCCGCCTCATCCGGCCCGCCCGCGCGACGTGTTCCGCGGGCCGGTCGCGCCATCATTCGCCATCGCTATCAGGAGGTATACCTGTGGGCCGTCTCATCGTCGTATCGAACCGCACCACCGATCCGGACAACGAAGCGCCGGGCGGCCTGGCCGTCGCGCTGAACGAGAGTCTGCAGCAGCGCGGCGGCATCTGGTTCGGCTGGAGCGGCAAGCTCACCGAAGCCGACCCGGCAACCCAGGAAGTGCAGACGCGCGAAGTGGGCAACATGCAGCTCGCGACCATCGACATGTCGCAGCGCGACTACGACGCGTTCTACCTCGGCTACTCGAACAACGTACTGTGGCCGGTGTTCCACTACCGGCTCGACCTCGCGAACTTCGACGTGCAGTTCAGCGACGGCTACCGCCGCGTGAACCGCCTGTTCGCGCAGAAGCTGATCCCGCTGCTGCAGCCCGACGACGTGCTGTGGGTCCACGACTATCACCTGATCCCGCTCGCCACCGAGCTGCGCGCGCAAGGCTGCCGCAACCGGATCGGCTTCTTCCTGCACATCCCCGTGCCGCCGCCGCAGATCATGGCCGCGATCCCCGAACACGAATGGCTGATGCGCTCGCTGTTCGCCTACGACCTGGTCGGCTTCCAGGCGCATACCGACGTCACGCACTTCGTACGCTACGCCGAGGCCGAGGCCGATGCGCAGCTGATCGACGGCGAGCGACTGCGCGCGTTCGACCGCACGATCCGCGTCGGCGCGTTCCCGATCGGCATCGACGTGGACGGCTTCTCGCAGATGGCCACCGACGATGACGGCCTGAACGTCTACGAGCAGATGCGCGACGAGTATTCGCGCCGCAAGCTGCTGCTCGGCGTGGACCGGCTCGACTATTCGAAGGGGCTGCCGCAGCGCGTGCAGGCGTTCCGCGAGATGCTCGACCGCTACCCCGAGATGCGCCAGAGCGCGACGCTGATCCAGATCGCCGCGCCGAGCCGCGAGGACGTGGACGCCTACGACCAGCTGCGTCAGGAAATGGATTCGCTGTGCGGCTCCGTGAACGGCGACTACGGCGAGCTGGACTGGATGCCGGTGCGCTACATCCACCGCAGCCTCGATCGCACCTCGCTGCCGGGCCTCTACCGCGCGAGCCGCGTCGCGCTCGTCACGCCGCTGCGCGACGGCATGAACCTGGTGGCCAAGGAGTTCATCGCCGCGCAGGACGCGAAGGACCCGGGCGTGCTGGTGCTGTCGCGCTTCGCCGGCGCCGCCGAGCAGCTGACCGACGCGCTGCTCGTGAACCCCTACGACATCCAGGGCACCGCGCGCGCCATCCACGCCGCGCTGACGATGCCGCTCGACGAGCGCGTGCGGCGCCACACGGCGCTGCTCGAGGAGATCCGCAAGCACGACGTGCATTGGTGGAGCAACGGCTTCCTCGACGCGCTCGACGACGCGCCGATCCCGCCGACGCGGCGGCCGGCGGGGCTGGTTTGACGGCGTAACGACGCCGCGATCAGGCGCGGCGGCGAGTGGCCGCCGTGCGGGTCGCGGCTCCCTCCGGAGCCGGTTTGCCCGTGCCTGTTCCGTGTCGCTCGCGGGGCCGGGTGCGCGTTCTCCTTGCCTCCCCTGTCGCGCCCGCGTCGCGTCCGCGCCTCTCGTTTCCTCCCCCGCTTTCGTTGCGCTTGCCTCGCCCGCCGTCGGTCCGCTGGTGTAGCGGCCGGGAGCGCATGGCCTGGTTCGCCCTGCGTGGCGCGGCCGGATGACCGCCGATCGTGCCTGCCGCATTGCATCGCATTGCATCGCATCGGCGAGCGCGGCCTGCGATCGACGGCTCCGTTATCGGCAACATCCGCGCATCGGACCGTTACGGGGTCGTCATGCGTGTTACGTAGCACGGCCGGAACATCGGGCCGCCGCCGTTGACGATTTGCCATGGAATCCGCATCTTTCACCGGATATCACGTCTCGGAAAGCAGGAAATTCGACAAATCGCGGCATCCTTGACGCGTGATCAGCATGGCTCGACTTTTGCAGCTTGTCCCTCGGGAAAATCTCTTTTCTGCGAGGACGCCATGCACACGCTACTCAACAAAACCGCGATCGCAGTCGGCATATCGTCGATGCTCGCCCTGCAAGGCTGCGGCGGCAGCGACGCGCTGACGACGCCGAGCGGCGGCAACCTCGGCGTGCAGTCGACGTCGGGATCCACCTCGGGCACGACTTCCGGCACGACGTCGGGCGGAACTTCGGGCGGAACTTCAGGCGGGTCGTCGGGAGGGTCGTCAGGCACTTCCGGCACCTCTGGTACTTCCGGTACTTCGGGCACCTCCGGTACTTCCGGTACTTCCGGTACTTCCGGTACTTCCGGTACTTCCGGTACTTCCGGTACTTCCGGTACTTCCGGTACTTCCGGTACTTCCGGTACTTCCGGTACTTCCGGTACTTCCGGTACTTCCGGTACTTCCGGCACGTCGGGCACCTCCGGTACTTCGGGCACGTCTGGCACCTCCGGCACATCGGGAACTTCCGGTACCTCGGGCACTTCCGGCACCTCGGGCACCTCGGGCACCTCGGGCACCTCGGGCACCTCGGGCACCTCGGGCACCTCGGGCACCTCGGGCACCTCGGGCACCTCGGGCACCTCGGGTACCTCGGGCACCTCGGGCACCTCGGGCACCTCGGGTACCTCGGGTACCTCGGGTACCTCCGGGACTTCAGGCACCTCCGGTACTTCGGGCACGTCGGGCACGTCGGGCACTTCCGGCACCTCGGGTACTTCCGGTACTTCGGGTACTTCCGGTACTTCGGGCACCTCCGGTACTTCGGGCACGTCTGGCACGTCTGGCACGTCTGGCACCTCCGGCACGTCGGGCACCTCGGGTACCTCCGGGACTTCAGGCACCTCGGGTACTTCAGGCACCTCCGGCACCGCCAGCAACCCGCTCGGCACGCTCGTCACCCAGCTCGGCAACGTCGTCACCGCGACCGGCCAGACCGTCGTCGACGGCGGCCAGGCCGTGGAAGCCAGCTCGCTGCCGCTCGCCGCCGGCACGACGGCCAACGTCGGCAGCGCCGTGTCGAGCCTCGGCAGCGGCGTCGTCTCGCTCGGCAACGGGCTCGCGGCCGGCCTCGGCCAGATCGGCACGTCGGCGAACCCGCTCGGCCCGACGCTGGGCTCGGCCGCCAACCTCGTGTCGGACGCCGCGACCGCGGTCCAGTCGCTCGGCAACGGGGTGGCCCAGCTCGGCGGCGGCCCGCTCGCGCCGCTCGCGCCCGTCACGCAAACGCTCGGCTCGGTCGTCAGCTCGGTGGGCAGCGTGGTCGGCAGCGTCGGCACCGGCCTCGGCACCACGCTTTCGAGCACGCCGGTGCAACAGATCGAGACGCAGGTCAGCTCGCTGATCAACCCGATCACCAACGCCGTCTCCAGCGTGACCCAGACGGTGGGCACGGCCACCGGCCTTGGCGCCCCCGTCAACAGCCTGCTCGGCACGCTCGGCGCGGGCCTCGGCAGCGCCGGCACGGCGGTGGCCAGCGCCAGCGACAACCCGGTCGGCAAGGATCTCGGCAACGTGGTCACGCAGCTCGGCAACACGGTTACCAACACGGGCGGCCTGCTGACGGGCTCGACCACCAATCCGCTCTCGCCGCTGCTGAACCTGACCGGCTCGCTCGGCCTGAACCTCGGCCTCGGCGCCACGATCGGCGGCAGCAGCAGCGGCACCAGCGGCAGCAGTTCGTCGGGCTCGACCTCGGGCGCGGTCCCGGTGGCCGGCCTCGGCGCCCTGCTCACGCCGGTCACGAACCTGCTCGGCGGCCTGTCGGGCAGCGCCGGCGGCTCGGCCAGCGGCGGCGCGTCGGCGGGCCTCGGCGGCCTGCTCTCGCCGGTCACGAACCTGGTCGGCTCGCTGACAGGCGGCGTGCAGGGCTCGCTCGGCGGCACCAGCGGCGCGGCGGCCGGCGTGGGCGGCACGCTGACGGGCGCCGTCACGGGCGCGGCCGGTACCGTTGCGGGCGCAACCGGTTCGGCCACCACCACGGCCACCGGTGCGGTGACAGGCACGGCCGCCGGCGCCACCGGCACGCTGGCCGGCACCACCACGGCCTCGGGCAGTGCCTCCACGGGCCTGCTCTCGCCGGTGACGAACCTGGTGGGCGGCCTGCTCGGCGGACTCGGCGGCAAGAAGTAGCGCAACCGCCGCGCGGCACCCGGCGGCCGGACACCTACACCAACAGCCCGGCCGCCGCATCGCAAGATGTCATATCACGAGGCATGACATGAACTCCACCATCGACGGCGTCGCCGACGCCCGGGCCCGGCCGCCCCGTTCCGCCACCCCGTTCGGCGTCGGCCTGGCCGGCATCGCCGCCGCGCTCGCCACGCTCTGGTTCTCGCGCGACGGCACCTTGCTGAGCGGCGCCGGCCGCGGCTTCGCCGCCTGCTTCGCGATCATCGCCGTCGTCGCCGCCTATGAGCTGTTCGTCGCGCGCGCGTATCTGCGCCCGAGCGCCGGCATCGCCGACGACGCGCTGCGCCCGCTCAGCTTCGCGCGCGTCGCGCTGCGGCTGGCGGCACTCGGCTCGATCTATGCCGGCATCGCGTTCATCTACTGGCTGCTGCCCGAGTATCACGGCGATTTCTACCGGCCGTTCTGGCAGCTCTGCGCGATGCTCGCGCCGTACTTCGCGGTGGCCACGCCGCTTTATTTCGCGTGGATGGACACGCGCCAGCGCGAGGTCGACGACGCCTACCTGGCGTGGGCGCGCTTCGTGTTCCGCCAGCAGCGCCCGGACAGCTGGGCGCCGGTGCGCGAGCTGCTGGCGGGCTGGGCCGTGAAGGCGTTCTTCCTGCCGCTGATGTTCGTCTACGTCTCGACCAACGCCGACCACCTGAGCGCCTCGCTGCTGGCGATGCAGGCCGCGCCGCAATCGCTCGCCACGTTCCGCTTCCTCTACGAGCTGGCGTTCACGATGGACCTGCTGTTCGGCTCGGTGGGCTATCTCTGCACGTTCCGGATCCTCGACAGCCACGTGCGCACCGTGGAGCCGACCACGCTCGGCTGGCTCGTCGCGCTGCTCTGCTACCAGCCGTTCTGGTCGCTGATGTCGGATCACTACATCCGCTACGAAGGCACGCTGTTCTGGGACAACTGGCTCGCCCACGTCCCGGCGATCCAGTTCGCGTGGGGCGCGGTGATCATCGCGCTGGTGCTCTGCTACGCGATGTCGACGATCTCGTTCGGGCTGCGGTTCTCGAACCTGACGAACCGCGGCATCATCACGTCCGGTCCGTACCGCTTCACGAAGCACCCCGCCTACCTGACCAAGAACCTCTCGTACTGGATGATCTCGGTGCCGTTCGTCGGCGCGCTCGGCTGGCAGGTGGCGGTGGCGCACTGCGCGGCGCTGCTCGCCGTGAACGGCATCTACTTCCTGCGCGCGAAGACCGAGGAGCGCCACCTGATGCGCGACCCCGACTATCGCGCCTACGCCGACTGGATCGCGCAGCACGGGTTGCTCGCGCGCCTGCGGCGGCTGGGCGGCTGACCGGCCGCTCACGCGACGGCCCGCTCCGCGCGGGCCGTCGATCCGCGGGCGGCCGCCCGCGTTTTCCTCCCCCATTCACGGCGCGGCGCGCCACCCCGCCGCCGCGTCGACGCGCCTCGCTTCGCGCGACCGCCTCCGTCCGCTCCCCGTCCGGTTTCCTCATCATTGACTGATGTAAATCAATTGCGACATCAATCAATCTCGAATTTCGCTTCTTCATCCGCGACGCATTTCATCAAGTCCTCACCCCTCGAAAAATCGAATAAAAATCCGCACGCCAATTCATTCATCGGCATGTCGCCATATACAAAAAAACATGTCGAAACACGCTCGCGGCGTCACGCCAATTTCACGGATTGTCTATCTATCCCGGCACAATCTGGCGAATTGATCAAACTTTGATATATCTCCCGTCTTGTTGCGGAGCACAACGCCGAGCCGTCGGCGCTCGTTATATCGTCGAATTCGCATTAACCGAAACCAACAAGCGAAGTCTGGCAAACGTACCCGCATACGAGGTTTTCATGAGTCATTTCGTCGATCGCCTGCGGTATTTCACCGCAACTCGACAACCGTTCTCCCAGGGCCACGGCACATCGACCGACGAGGACCGGACCTGGGAGGACGGCTACCGCAAGCGCTGGCAGCACGACCGGATCGTCCGCTCGACGCACGGCGTGAACTGCACCGGCTCCTGTTCGTGGAAGGTCTACGTGAAGGGCGGCATCGTGACCTGGGAAACCCAGCAGACCGACTACCCGCGCACGCGTCCCGACATGCCGAACCACGAGCCGCGCGGCTGCGCGCGCGGCGCCTCCTACTCCTGGTATCTCTACAGCGCGAATCGCCTCAAGTACCCGCTGGTGCGCGGCGTGCTCATGAAGCTGTGGCGCGAGAAGCGCGCGACGCTCGCGCCCGTCGAGGCATGGCGCGCGATCGTCGAGGACCCGCAGGCGCGGCGCGCCTACCAGGCCCGCCGCGGGCTCGGCGGCTTCGTGCGCGCGGGCTGGAGCGAGATCGAGGAACTCGTCGCGGCCGCCAACGTCGACACGGCGAGCCGCCACGGCCCCGACCGCATCGCCGGCTTCTCGCCGATCCCGGCGATGTCGATGGTGTCGTACGCGGCCGGTTCGCGCTACCTGTCGCTGCTGGGCGGCGTGTGCCTGAGCTTCTACGACTGGTATTGCGACCTGCCGCCCGCCTCGCCGCAAACCTGGGGCGAGCAGACCGACGTGCCCGAATCGGCCGACTGGTACAACTCGACGTTCATCGTGATGTGGGGCTCCAACGTCCCGCAGACGCGCACGCCCGACGCGCACTTCCTGGTCGAGGCGCGCTATCGCGGCACCCAGGTCGTGTCGATCTTCCCCGACTACGCGGAAGGCGCGAAATTCGGCGATCTCTGGCTGCACCCGAAGCAGGGCACCGACGCGGCGCTCGCGCTCGCGATGGGCCACGTGATCCTCAAGGAATTCCACCTCGCCGGTCGCAGCGCCTATTTCCTCGACTACTGCCGGCGCTTCACCGACATGCCGTGCCTGGTGCGGCTGGTGCCGCATCGCGACGGCGGCTACGTGCCGGAGCGGCTCGCGCGCGCGAGCGACTTCGACGGCGCGCTCGGCGAGGCCGACCGCGCCGACTGGAAGTGCGTGATGATCGACGAGGCGAGCGGCGATTTCGTCGTGCCGAACGGCTCGATCGGCTTTCGCTGGGCCAGGGACGGCGAGGCCGACCGCGGCAAGTGGAACCTGCGCGAGCAAACCTCCGGCGGCGCCGCGTTCGCGCCGCGGCTGTCCTGCACGATCGACCACGACGACGTGGTGGACGTGCTGTTCCCCTACTTCGCCAACCAGCCGCACGCGCATTTCGCCCCCACCTCGCACGGCTCCACGCTGTCGCGCCGGATCGGCGCGCGGCGCGTGGCGACACCCGACGGCGAGATGCTCGTGACCACCGTCTACGACCTGTTCGTCGCCAACTACGGGCTCGACCAGGGCCTCGGCGGCCGCGACGTGGCCGCCAGCTACGACGACGACCTGCCCTACACGCCGGCCTGGCAGGAAGCGATCACCGGCGTGCGGCGCGAGGATGCGATCGCGGTGGCCCGGCAGTTCGCCGCGAACGCGCACCAGACCGAAGGCAAGTCGATGGTGATCGTCGGCGCGGGGCTCAACCACTGGTTCCACATGGACATGTCGTACCGCGCGATCATCAACATGCTGGTGATGTGCGGCTGCATCGGCAAGTCGGGCGGGGGCTGGTCG
This sequence comes from Burkholderia plantarii, assembly GCF_001411805.1. NCBI lineage: Bacteria > Pseudomonadati > Pseudomonadota > Betaproteobacteria > Burkholderiales > Burkholderiaceae > Burkholderia > Burkholderia plantarii. The sequence goes on from NZ_CP007213.1 coordinate 3,033,522, forward strand.
CACTACGTCGGGCAGGAGAAGCTGCGGCCGCAGACCGGCTGGACCGCGCTAGCGTTCGCGCTCGACTGGTCGCGCCCGCCGCGCCAGATGAACGCCACCTCGTTCTTCTACGCGCACACCGATCAATGGCGCTACGACACCATGGACCCGCGCGCGCTGCTTTCGCCGCTGGTCGAGCGCGACGGCTTCGATGCCACGCCGATCGACTACAACGTGCGCGCCGAACGGATGGGCTGGCTGCCGTCGGCGCCGCAGCTCGCGGCCAACCCGCTGCACGTGGGCGCCACGCTCGGCGATGCGGCCCAGGCCGGCGCCGAACTCGCGCGGCAGCTCGCGGCGGGCACGCAGCGGCTCGCCTGCGAGGATCCCGACGCGCCCGCCAGCTTCCCGCGCAACCTGTTCGTCTGGCGCTCGAACCTGCTCGGCTCGGCCGGCAAGGGCCACGAGTATTTCCTCAAGCACCTGCTCGGCACCACGCACGGCGTGCAGGGCGAGGACCTCGGCGCGACGGGCGGCACACGCCCGGGCGAGGTGAAGTGGCACGACGAGGCGCCGCGCGGCAAGCTCGACCTGCTCGTCACGCTCGACTTCCGGATGTCCACCACCTGCCTCTACTCGGATGTCGTGCTGCCCACCGCGACCTGGTACGAGAAGGACGACATGAACACGTCCGACATGCATCCGTTCATCCATCCGCTGTCGGCGGCCGTCGATCCGGCCTGGCAGGCCCGCAGCGACTGGGAGATCTTCAAGGGCATCGCGCGGCGCTTCTCCGAACTCTGCGAAGGCCACCTCGGCGTGGAGCGCGACGTGGTGCTCGCGCCGATCGCACACGATTCGCCGGGCGAGCTCGCGCAGCCGCACGACGTGCGCGACTGGAAGCGCGGCGAATGCGAACCGGTGCCGGGCCGCACGATGCCGGCCGTGACGGTGGTCGAACGCGACTATCCGGCCACGTTCCGGCGCTTCACCTCGCTCGGCCCGCTGATGGACCGGCTCGGCAACGGCGGCAAGGGCATCGGCTGGGACACGCGAGACGAGGTCGCGCTGCTCGGCGAACTGAACCGGCGCACCGCCGCCGCGCCGACGGCTTCCGCCACGGCCGCCGACGCCGACGCCGCGCGCGGCCGGCCGCGCATCGACACTGCGATCGACGCGGCCGAGGTGATCCTCTCGCTCGCGCCGGAAACCAACGGCGAAGTCGCGATGAAGGCATGGCGCGCGCTGTCGGCCGTCACCGGCATCGACCACACGCACCTGGCCGTCGCGCGCGCCGACGAGAAGATCCGCTTCCGCGATATCCAGGCGCAGCCGCGCAAGATCATCTCGTCGCCGACCTGGAGCGGGATCGAATCGGAACACGTCTCGTACAACGCCGGCTACACCAACGTCCACGAACTGATTCCGTGGCGCACGCTGTCGGGCCGCCAGCAGCTCTACCAGGATCACGCCTGGATGCGCGCGTTCGGCGAATCACTGTGCGTCTACAAGCCGCCCGTCGACACGCGCAGCTACCAGGACCTGCTCGGCACGCGCCCAAACGGCAACCCCGAGCGCGCGCTGAACTTCCTCACGCCGCACCAGAAGTGGGGCATTCACAGCACCTACACCGACAACCTGCTGATGCTGACGCTCTCGCGCGGCGGCCCGATCGTCTGGATCTCGGAGGACGACGCGCGCGCGCTCGGCGTGGCCGACAACGACTGGATCGAGTGCTTCAACACCAACGGCGCGCTGTGCGCGCGGGCCGTGGTGAGCCAGCGCGTGCCGGCCGGCATGGCGATGATGTACCACGCGCAGGAGAAGATCGTGAACGTGCCGGGCTCGGAGATCACCGGCACGCGCGGCGGCATCCACAACTCGGTCACGCGCGTCGCGCTGAAGCCGACCCACATGATCGGCGGCTACGCGCAGCTCTCGTATGGCTTCAACTACTACGGGACCGTCGGCTCGAACCGCGACGAATTCCTGATCGTGCGCAAGATGAATCGTATCGACTGGCTCGATGGCGAAACCGCCACGGCCGACCTGCCTGCCGGAGAAACGCGATGAAAGTCCGTGCCCAGATCGCGATGGTGCTGAACCTCGACAAATGCATCGGCTGCCACACCTGCTCGGTCACCTGCAAGAACGTCTGGACGAGCCGCGAAGGCGTGGAGTACGCCTGGTTCAACAACGTCGAGTCCAAGCCCGGCGTCGGCTATCCGGACGAATGGGAGAACCAGCGGCGCTGGCACGGCGGCTGGCAGCGTCACGCCGACGGCCGCATCACGCCGCGCGGCGGCAACCGGCTGCGCGTGCTCGCGAAGATCTTCGCGAACCCCGACCTGCCCGAGCTCGACGACTACTACGAGCCGTTCACGTTCGACTACGCGCACCTGCACGACGCCGGCCCCACCAGCGCGCCGCCGGTGGCGCGGCCGCGCTCGCTCGTGAGCGGCCGGCGGCTCGAGAAGATCGAGGGCGGCCCGAACTGGGAGGAGATCCTCGGCGGCGAGTTCGAGAAGCGCGCCCGCGACGCGAACTTCGAGGCCGTGCAGAAGGAGATCTACGGCCAGTTCGAGAACACCTTCATGATGTACCTGCCGCGGCTTTGCGAGCACTGCCTGAACCCGGCCTGCGTCGCGTCGTGCCCGTCGGGCTCGATCTACAAGCGCGAGGAGGACGGCGTGGTGCTGATCGACCAGGACAAGTGCCGCGGCTGGCGCATGTGCGTGTCGGGCTGCCCGTACAAGAAGATCTACTACAACTGGAAGAGCGGCAAGGCCGAGAAGTGCATCTTCTGCTATCCGCGCATCGAGGCCGGCGAGCCGACCGTCTGCTCGGAAACCTGCGTGGGCCGCATCCGCTACCTCGGCGTGCTGCTCTACGACGCCGACCGGATCGGCGAGGCCGCCGCCGTCGAGCACGAAACCGATCTCTACGAGGCGCAGCTCTCGGTGTTCCTCGATCCGCACGATCCGCTCGTGATCGCGCAGGCCGAGCGCGACGGCGTGCCGGCCGCCTGGCTCGACGCGGCGCGCCGCTCGCCCGTCCACCGGATGGCGATCGACTGGAAGATCGCGTTCCCGCTGCACCCGGAATACCGCACGCTGCCGATGGTCTGGTACGTGCCGCCGCTCTCGCCGATCAACGCGGCCGCCAGCGGCGGCACGCTCGGCATGCACGGCCTGCTGCCCGACGTCGGCGCGCTGCGCATTCCGCTGCGCTATCTGGCGAACCTGCTGACGGCCGGCGACGAGGCGCCGGTGAAGCTCGCGCTCGAACGGCTGCTGGCGATGCGCGGCTTCATGCGCGCGCGCCACGTGGACGGCGCGAGCGACGCCGACGCGCGCGCCGTGCTCGACCAGGCCGGCCTGTCGGTCGCGCAGGTCGAGGAGATGTACCGCTACCTCGCGATCGCCAACCACGAGGATCGCTTCGTGATCCCGAGCAGCCACCGCGAATACGCGGAGGACACCTTCGACCTGCGGGCCGCCTGCGGCTTCTCGTTCGGCAACGGCTGCTCGGACGGGCGCTCCGGCACCGGCCTGTTCGGCTCGGCGAAGCCGCGCCAGACGATCCCGATCCGCGAGGTGACGCCATGAACCCGCTGCCTTCCAGCGCCGGGCGTTCCAGCGCGGAGCCTGCCGTCGCCGTGCCGTCCATCACCTACGCGGCGCTGTCGATGCTGCTCGACTATCCCGACGCGGCGCTGCTCGACGCGCTCGATTCGATCGACGCCTGCCTGCGCGAGCAGTTGGGCGCGCTACCGGCCACGGCCGCCAGCCTGGCCGGCCTCGCGCGCTTTCACGCCTATCTGCGCGGCCACGACCTGCTGACGCTGCAGGAGAACCACGTCGGCCTGTTCGATCACGGGCGCGCCACCTCGCTGCATCTGTTCGAGCACGTCCACGGCGAATCGCGCGACCGCGGCCAGGCGATGGTGGACCTGCTGCAGACCTACGAGCGCCACGGGCTGTCGCTGAACCCCGGCGAACTGCCCGACTACCTGCCGGTGTTCCTCGAATATCTGTCGCGGCTGCCGGCGCCGGAGGCGGCCGCGCTGCTCGGCGAGACCGCCGCGATCCTGCTCGCGCTGGCGCGGCAGCTGGCCAGGCGCGGCAGCCATTACGGCTTCGTGCTCGGCGCGCTGCTGCCGCTGGCCGGCATCGCGCCCGGGCAGGTGCCGCCCGCGCCGGACGCGCCCGTGGACGACGCGGCGGCCCCGCCAACGCCGGCCGATCTGCACGAACTCGATGCGTCCCATGCCGACGCGCCGGTGCGCTTCGGCGGCGCGGGAGCCGCGGCGCCGAAGCCGGCACCCGGCGGCGAACCCACCTCGGGACCGTGCGCCGCCGAACCCGACACGCAGCCGATCCATTTCCACGCCCGGCGGCCGGCCGCCGGCCACGACCCGATCCGATCCTCCTCGAGGGGACAATCATGAGCGCCTATTCGACCTACTTCCTGTTCGGCATCTATCCGTATCTCTGCCTCGCGGTGCTGCTCGTCGGCAGCCTGATCCGCTTCGATCGCGACCAGTACACCTGGAAGAGCGACTCGTCGCAGTTGCTGCGGCGCGGCGCGCTGCGGGTGGGCAGCAACCTGTTTCACTGGGGCGTGCTGGTGGTGGTGGTCGGGCATTTCGCCGGCTTCCTGATGCCGCACTGGCTCGTCTCGCCGTTCCTGTCGGCCTCGCAGCACCAGCTGATCGCGATGGTGGGCGGCGGCACGGCCGGCCTCGCCGCGTTCGTCGGCATCACGATCCTGATCGCGCGCCGGCTCGGCGACGCCCGCGTGCGCCACCACAGCCGCCATCGCGACGTCCTGATCGTGCTGATGCTGTGGGCGCAGCTCGCGCTCGGGCTCGGCACGGTGGTACTGTCGACGCGCCACATGGACGGCGCGATGTTCGTCCAGCTGACCGACTACGTGAAGGGCATCGTCACGTTTCGCCCCGACGCCGCGAACCTGCTCGCCGGCGTGCCGCTCACCTACCGGCTCCACATCCTGCTCGGCTTCACGATCTTCCTGGTTTCGCCGTTCACGCGGATGGTCCACATCTGGAGCGGCATCGCCTCGCTCGGCTACCTGCTGCGCCCCTACCAGCTCGTGCGCAAGCGCTGAGCACGGGCATGCGCGTCCGGCCCCGGTTCGCTCCCGGCGCGTGCGCGGCGGCCCGCCCGCGGCCTCGCGGCCGGCGCGGGCCACCGTTGCTGGCGGTGCAGGCGGTGCGGCGCCGCGATCGTCGCGCCGGCCGAATCCACCTCGACCGAATCCGCAGTACCCGAATCCACGCCGGCCGCCGCGCCGCGAATACGTCGCGGGCGCGGCGGCGGCCTGGCGAACCTCGCCTCAACCACACGGAGTGTCGTGTATGACTCGTCAACTCAACGCCGGCTCGTCCCCGGATGCGCAGACGATCCCGCTGCGCGCATGGTCGGTGCTCTTCGCGAGCACGCTCGCGTTCATGGTCTGCTTCGTCGTCTGGATGATGTTCGGCGTGCTCGGCGTGCAGCTGCGCGCCGACCTCGCCCTCAACAACTTCGAATTCGGCCTGCTGACCGCCACGCCGGTGCTGACGGGCGCGGTGATGCGCCTGCCGCTCGGCATCTGGACCGACCGCTTCGGCGGGCGCGTGGTGATGACCACGCTGCTGGTGGTGTGCGCGGTGCCGGTGTACGGCATCAGCTATGCGACGCAGCTCTGGCAGTTCCTCGTGATCGGCCTGTTCCTCGGCTGCGTGGGCGCCTCGTTCGCGGTCGGCACGCCCTACGTGGCGCGCTTCTTCCCGCCCAAGCGGCGCGGCTTCGCGATGGGTTTCTTCGGCGCGGGCACGGTGGGCGCGGCCGTCAACCTGTTCGTCACGCCGTCGCTCGAGGCGGCCTACGGCTGGCGCTTCGTGCCGCGCGCCTATGCGGTGGCGCTGCTCGTCACGGCGGTGATCTTCTGGTTCGCCGCGGCGCGCGACCCGGGCGCGGGCGCGAAGGGCGGCTCGCTCGTCGCCTCGTTCCGCACGCTGCGCGACCCGCGCGTCTGGCGGCTCTGCCAGTACTACTCGGTCACGTTCGGCGGCTTCACGGCGCTCTCGCTCTGGATTCCGCAGTACCTGACGCGCGAATACGGCATCTCGCTGGTGGCCGCCTCGGCCTTCGCGGCCGGCTTCTCGCTGCCGGGCTCGGTGCTGCGCGCGCTCGGCGGCGCGCTGTCGGACCGCTTCGGCGCCCACTCGGTGACCTGGCGCGGCCTGTGGATCGCCTGGGTCTGCCTGTTCCTGCTGTCGTATCCGGCCACCGATCTCGTGATCCACACCATCGACGGCACCGCGCAGCTGCGCATCGCCATGCCGCTCGCCGGCTTCGTCGCGCTGACCTTCGTGCTCGGCGTGGTGTTCGCGTTCGGCATGGCCTCCACGTTCAAGTACGTCGCCGACGATTTCCCCGACAGCATGGGCGTGGTGACCGGCATCGTCGGGCTGGCGGGCGGCCTCGGCGGCTTCCTGCTGCCGGTGCTGTGGGGCGCGCTGCTCGAGTTCATCCCCGTGCGTACCACCTGCTTCATGCTGCTCTACGGCATCGTATGGGTGTCGCTGATCCTGCTCTACGTGTCCGGCGTGCGACGCATCCCGCTGACCGGCGCGGCGCAGCCCACGGGCGGCGAGGCGCGCTGAGCCCGTTCGCGACGCGGCCCGCCGGCGCGGGATCGCGCGGGCGGGCCGATGGCCAGCTAGCCGACAGTGGCGGACCGGTGCTTGCGGACCGGTGAACGTGGCCGGTGAACGTGGCCCGTTGAATGCGGCCCGCTGGATGCGACTCGCCAGGTACGGGCCGATGGATATGGCCCGGCAAGCGCGGCCCGCCGAACGCGGCCGGCCGCCGCGCGCCGCCTCAGCGGCCGTCGATCGAGAAACGCCCCGGGCCGGTCACGGTCAGCGCGAGCAGGCCGCCGACGATGCTGACGTTCTTGTAGAAGTTGATCAGGTTCGCGTAGTGCTCGGCGCCCGTCATGGTCCAGTAGTGATGGCCGATGAACGCGGTGCCGAGCGTGTAGAGCGCGAGCAGCAGCGCGAGCGGGCGCGTGTAGAAGCCCAGCACGATCAGCAGCCCCACCGCGAACTCCATCACCACCGCGATGACCGCCGACAGCTCGGGCGCCGGCGCGCCCACGCTCGCCATGTAGCCGACGGTGCCGGCAAAGCCGGTCAGTTTCTGCCAGCCGAACAGCACGAACAGCACCATCAGCAGCACGCGGGCGAGCAGCAGCACGCCGTCTTTCTGTTTGTCGAGGGAGAGGTAACGCATGGTCTTGATCCTTGGTTTGACGATGTCGAATGACGCATTGCGCCGATGACGGCCCCGGTTTCGAGACAAGGAACGCGAGGTCGGCCCCGCGTCACGCCATCATCAGCCGCTTAGTCCTGCAAATCAATAACGAAACACGATGGGCCGGGTCGGGCCACCCCGGGGCCGGCCGTGCCACGCCGTCGTGCCGCGGCGCGGCCGGCCCGGGCCAGGTCGTACTCAGGCCCAGTCGGCCGTCACTTCGAGCGGGCGCAGGTCGAACACCAGCACCTCGGCGTCGCGGCCGGCCGAGAACGTCAGCGTCCGCTCGTCGCGAATCCGGGCGCCGTCGCCCTCGCCGAGCGTGACGCCGTTCACCGTCACGCTGCCGCGGGCCACGTGGACGTAGCCGAAGCGGCCTTCCGGCAGCGCGAGGCTGGCCGTTTCGTCGCCGTCAAACAGCCCGGCGTAGATCCGCGTGTCCTGGCGGATCGCGAGCGAGCCGTCGGCGGCGTCGGGCGACACCACCAGCTGCAACCGGCCGCGCTTGCGCGCCGCGTCGACGCTGGTCTGCTGGTAGCGCGGCTGCGCGCCCTTCTCCGACGGCCCGACCCAGATCTGCAGGAAGTGGACGCCGTCGTCACGCGAATGGTTGAACTCGCTGTGCGCGACGCCCGTGCCGGCGCTCATCAGCTGTACGTCGCCCGGCACGATCACCGAGCCGGTGCCCATCGAATCCTTGTGTTCGAGCGCGCCTTCCAGCACATACGAGAGGATTTCCATGTCGCGGTGCGGATGGGTGCCGAAGCCGCGGCCCGGCGCGACGCGATCGTCGTTGATCACGAGCAGGTCCGAGAAGCCGACCTGCTGCGGATCGTAGTAGTTGGCGAACGAGAAGGTGTGGCGGGAGCTGAGCCAGCCGTGTTCGGCACGGCCGCGGTCGCTGGCGTTTCTGACTTCGATCATGATGAATCTCCGGTTGAGCCCGCCGCGTCCCGTTGACATGGCGTTGCTCGATGGGATGCATCTTAAGTCAACCATCTTGATGAATAAATCGCCCATGAGATAATCATCGTCCTATTTTGGTGGACAATCATGCAACTCGACGATCTCCGCATCTTCATCGCGACGGTGGACGCCGGCAGCTTCACCGGCGCGGCCGACAAGCTGCTGCTGTCCAAGCAGTTCGTCAGCCGCCGCATGGCCACGCTCGAGGCGGCGCTGCGCGTGCGCCTGCTGAACCGCAACACGCGCAAGCTGGCCGTGACCGAATCGGGGCAGACGTTCTACACGCACGCGCAGCGGATCCTGGCCGAGGTCGCGCAGGCCGAGGAAGCGATGTCGGCCCGCCATACCGAGCTGCACGGCTCGCTGAAGATCAGCGCGCCGATGTCGTTCGGCATGAGCCATCTCTCGCCGCTGATCGCCGAGTTCCTGGCCGCGCATCCGGCCGTGCGGCTCGACGTCGAGCTGAGCGACCGGCGCGTGGACCTGATCGGCGAGGGCTTCGACCTCGCGCTGCGGATCGGCGCGCTGGCCGATTCGACGCTGGTGGCGCGCACGCTCGGCACGCTGCGCATGATCGCCTGCTGCAGCCCCGCGTACTGTCGCCTGCACGGCGAGCCGGCCACCCCGGCCGACCTGCACGGCCACGCCTGCCTGCTCTACGGGCAGGAGTTGCGCGACGGTTGGGAATTCGACACGCCCGGCGGGCGGCGCGCCTACGACGTGCAGGGGCCGCTGGTGGCCAACAACGGCGACGTGGTACGCGACGCGGCGATCGCCGGGCTCGGCATCGCGCTGCTGCCGCAGTTCATCGTCGGCCCGGCGCTCGCGCGCGGCGAGCTGGTGGCGATCCTCGGCGCGCACGCGAGCCCGCCGCTGCGGCTCAGCGCGGTCTATCCGCAGCACCGGCAGGGGTCGACCGCGATCCGCACGCTGCTCGCGTTTCTCGAGACGCGCCTGGCCGACGCGCTCGGCGCGCAGCCCGACACGGCGCACTGAACGGCGCCGGCGAAACCGGCGGCGGGCGGCCCGCGTGAAATCGCGACCGGGCGCTTGCAACATCGCACGGGCCTCTCTATAATTCGCGCCTCACGCAGGCTCGTAGCTCAGTTGGTTAGAGCACCACCTTGACATGGTGGGGGTCGTTGGTTCGAATCCAATCGAGCCTACCAACGCATTCGGACATGGACGGCAGGCGCCGCGCTCCACGAAAAGCGCGCGATTCGCTTGCCGTCCATTGTCTTTTCAGGCAGCACCGCCACGCTTCACGCGCGGCACTCCAGGCTCGTAGCTCAGTTGGTTAGAGCACCACCTTGACATGGTGGGGGTCGTTGGTTCGAATCCAATCGAGCCTACCAACGCATCCGGCAAGGCCGGCAGGCGCCGCGCCTCACCAAGGCACCGCACCTGCCGGCCGGTGCCCTTCCCTTCGGTTTCCCGTCGCGCCCTGCCGTTCCGTTCGCCGTATCCGCCGCCCGGACGACGTCCCGCGCATGCGCCGCGCCATGCCTGCGCCGCCCGGCCGCGAAACATCATCCATCGTTCCGCAAGCCCGCGCGAACTCATCTACACTTGCCGTTTTGCGATCTGCGGCAAGTCGTCGCATATCGTTCCACGTTTCGTTTCGCGTCGATCGCCTTTCGTCCATGCCCGAGTCCACCGACCTGTCCGGCCCTTCTCCCCACGCGCTTCGGCAAGCCACGTTCCAACGCTTCTGGAGCGCGCGCGTGCTGTCCTCGATCTCGTTCCAGATGCTGTCGGTCGCGATCGGCTGGCACATCTACGCGCTGACGAAAAGCGCCTACGCGCTCGGCCTGGTCGGGCTCGCGCAGTTCCTGCCGATGTTCGTGCTGACGCTGGTGGTGGGCCACGTCGCCGACCGCTACGACCGGCGCCGCATCGTCGCCACCTGCCAGACGCTGCTCGCGTTCGCCTCGGCGATGTTCCTCGCCGGCACGCTCGGCGGCTGGCTCAACGCGCCGATGATCTACGCGCTCGCCGTCTGCCTCGGCGCGGCGCGTGCGTTCGAGAACCCGACCGTCGCCTCGCTGCTGCCGGCCGTGGTGCCGCGCGCGCAGCTGCCGCGCGCCACCGCGCTGTCCACCTCGGCGACGCAGACCGCGCTGATCATCGGCCCGGCCGCGGGCGGCCTGCTGTACGGCGTCGGGCCGAACGTGGTGTACCTGATCGGCATCGTCTGCTTCGGCTGCGCCGCGTACCTGATGGGCACGCTGAAGCTGACCAGCAAGCCGGTGCCGCGCGCGCCCGTCACGCTCGAATCGGTGTTCTCGGGCATCGCCTTCATCCGCCGCGAGCCGGCGATCCTCGGCGCGCTGTCGCTCGACCTGTTCGCCGTGCTGTTCGGCGGCGCCGTCTCGCTGATGCCGATCTACGCGCGCGACATCCTGCATGCCGGGCCGTGGGGGCTCGGGCTGCTGCGCTCGGCGCCCGCCATCGGCGCGCTGGCCGGCACGCTCTGGTTCGCGCGGCACCCGATGCGCAAGCGCCCGGGCATCGCGATGTTCGGCGGCGTGGTGGTGTTCGGCCTCGCCACGCTGGTGTTCGGGCTGTCGACCTGGCTGCCGCTGTCGATCGTCTCGCTCGCCACGCTGGGCGCGGCCGACGTGATCAGCGTGGTGGTGCGCTCCTCGCTCGTGCAGCTGCGCACGCCCGACGAGATGCTCGGCCGCGTCAGCGCCGTCAACGCGCTGTTCATCGGCACCTCGAACCAGCTCGGCGAATTCGAATCGGGCATCACCGCGGGCTGGTGGGGCGCACGGCCGGCCGTGCTGATCGGCGGCGCCTGCACGATCGCGATCGCGCTGCTGTGGACGCGAGTGTTCCCGTCGCTGCGCACCATGCGCTCGCTCGAGGCGGAGAAGTAGACGGCGCGCGGGGCCCGGACATCTCAAAGGCGCTTCCCCGCCGGCTCCGCGAGCCCTCGCCGCCCTCGCCGCTTTCCCGCGCCGCTTTCCCGCGCCGACGCGCTCACGCAGCGCCCACCGGTCACCGGCCGGCGCGCTTGCCCGGCATCCCTCAGCGCGGCGCGGCACAGGCGCGGCCCGGCGTCGACCAAAACCCCGGTATGCAAGGGGTTTCCCCGATTTTTTCGACGAGACGCGCGACACTGCCGGTCCGGCCGGCGAATTCCGCGGCGCAGCATTTCATGCCGCCCGTCGTTTCGTCATGCTTTTCGATTCAGGAGTTCTCATGACCGCCCCTTCGCGCGCGAGCGCCGACGACGATGCCCGCACGCTGTTCCGCCACGCGATGGCGCATCTGGGCGCCGCCGTCAACGTGATCACGACGGCGGGCCCGCACGGCCGCTGCGGCGTGACCGCGAGCGCCGTCTGCTCGGTCACCGACACGCCGCCGACGCTGCTCGTCTGCCTGAACCGCAGCAGCAGCACGCACGCGACGTTCACGGGCCACAGCTCGCTCTGCGTGAACGTGCTGCCGGCCGAGCACGAGCCGCTCGCCCGCCACTTCGCGGGCCTCACCAACCTGCCGATGGACGCGCGCTTCGGCCAGACCGGCTGGGACGAAGGCCCCGGCGGCCTGCCGGTGCTGCGCGACGCGCTGGCGAGCGTGCAGGGCACGATCGTCGAGATGAAGGACGTGGGCTCGCACACGGTGCTGTTCGTCGAGGCGACGGCGATCCGCGTGCGCGGCGAAGGCGACGCGCTGATCTACTTCGGGCGCGCGTTCCATCGCGTCGGCAAGGCGCTGGCCGAGCAGCAATGAACGCGGACGGCGCCCGGACGGGACGGCGTGTTCCGGCACACGGACCGCCGCCGCATGACGTCCCGGCAACCGGCGCACCGCCCCTTCCACTCCGCTGAAGGCCCCCCCTCCGCGAGCGGTGGCCGCGCCGTCTCCGCGCCCAGCCAGCCGCCTCCCGCCAGCCGCGCCCGCCCGTCAGTGCGCGAACTTCCCGAACTTCAGCGTCCGCGCCGCCGGCACCATCGAGGCCGTCGGCGCCGAGGTCGGGCAGGCGTTGCAGCCGCACGCCGAGGTGCCGGCCGGCGCGGCCGGCTGACGATTGGTCCACTGCCCGTTCCAGCCGCCCTGGGCCGAGCACACGGCCGGGCAGACCGCCTGCGCCGCGCGGTAGTCGGCGATCGGCCGCGTGGTGTCGATATCGCAGCCGCACACGTAGTTGGCCTGCGCGCTCTGCTGGATCGGCGGGCTCATGGTGTCGAGCCAGTTGCGGGCCTGCGCGTCGAGCTTGAACATTTCCGGCTGGCCGGCGGCGTCGAGCAGCGCGTTCATCTTCGCGTACAGCGGATAGCTGGCCGCCAGCGTGTCGAGCACGCTGCGCCGCGTGGCGAACAGGTATTGCGGCACCGCGCTGGCGTCCGGCCCGATGCTCTCGAGCATGGTCGTCGAGGCGGCGATCAGGTTGGCGAGCTGCACCGCCAGCGCGCGCGTGCCGCGCAGGTTGGTGGTGGTGTTTACGCCGATCACGTCGGCGTAGAACAGCGGCGGCTCGGCGTGGTCGGACAGCGGCATGATCTTGAAGTCGATGTCCTGACGCGTCGCCTCGCTCATCGCCGACATCGATTCGGAATAGCCGATCACCGCGCGCCCCTCGCCGTTGCTGAACCAGACCGAGCGGTCGTACTGCCCCGGCAGGCTCGCCGTCGCGTTCGGGAAGCTGGCCATCGCGAGCAGCGTGCGCAGGCTCGCCACCGCGTCCGGATCGAGCTGTGCCGCGCTCCACGGCAGCGGCAGCGGATACGCGCCGTTCTGGCTGTGCGCCGCGTCGAGATACAGCGCGCTGCTGGTGGTGCCGCCCGACATGTCGAACATCAGCCCGCGCCGGTCCGGCGGCATCTCGCTCGTGTAGGTGCATTGCTGCAGCGCCGCGTGGACCTGCGTGAGCGTGGTGGCGGCCGCGAGCGCCGCGTCGTGCTTGTGATAGAACAGCAGGTTCGCGCAGCCCAGCTGCGGCAGGCTGTAGTAGCGGTCCCCCACCTTCACGCCGTCGATCGCATAGGGCAGGTAGTCGCCGATGTTCTGCACCTCGCTGGCCGCGAGCGGTTCGAGCCAGTTCTTGCTGCGGAAGTAGTCGAAGAAAATCGCGTCGTAGATGTAGACGTCCGCGCTCGCGGGCGGATCACCCGAGTAGCCGCCGTCCCACTCGCTATCCGGCACGAACTGCAGCGCGATCTCGGGGTGGACCTTCTTCCATTCCGTCTCGATCGCCTGCTGGAACTGATCGACGCGGGGCACCCAGGGATAGAGCGCGACCGTCAACTGCTGGGGCGCGCCGGCGAACGCGTAAGGCAGGATCGCGAGCCAGCATCCCACGGCAAGCATGAAGCGGCAGAACATTCGACGCATGATTTTTCCTTGGTCTTTGATGCGCCGGTACCCCCGGCAGGATTGTCCGGCGCTAACGCCAGAGCGCGTGAAAATGGTGGGTCGGCCCGCGGCCATGGCCGACCTCGAGCCGCCAGGATTCCGCCAGCGCGCCGTTCAGATAGGCCTTCGCGCGCCGCACGCTCTCCTCCATCGGGTGATGCGGCAGCAGCGCGGCCACCGCCGCCGACAGCGTGCAGCCGGTGCCGTGATCGTTGCGTGTCGCGATGCGCGGCGCGGCCAGCTCGGTGGTGCCGCTCGCGCCGAACAGCAGGTCGGTGCTGTCCGCCCCCGCCAGGTGACCGCCCTTGAGCAGCACCCAGCGCGGGCCGAGCGCATGCAGCGCGGGCAGCGCCTCGTGCATCGCCGCCGGCGAGGCGGGGGCCGGCCGGTCGAGCAGCACGCCGGCCTCGGGCAGGTTCGGCGTGATCAGCGTGGCGATCGGCACCAGCCGTTCACGGATCGCCGCCACCGCGTCGGGCGCGAGCAGCCGGTCGCCGCTCTTGGCCACCATCACGGGATCGAGCACGATGGTGGTGACGCGATGGCGAGCCAGCGCCGCGGCGACGGCCTCGACGATCTCCGCGGTGGCGAGCATCCCGAGCTTCACGGCATGCACGGTCACGTCGTCGAACACCGCATCGATCTGCTCGACGATGAAGGCCGGGTCGAGCGTCTGGAAGCCGCGCACGCCGCGGGTGTTTTGCGCGACCACCGCCGTGATGACCGACATCCCGTAGGCGCCGAGCGCCGAGAATGTCTTCAGGTCGGCCTGGATGCCGGCGCCGCCGGTCGGGTCGGTGCCGGCGATGCTGAGCACGTTGGCGATCATGGGGACGGCATCCGCTGCGCCGGCGCGCGCCGATGCGGGCGCCGCAACCTGGTTGCCCGCGCAACCAGGCGGGCCGGGCCGGCAAAGCCGGCGCCGCACCGCCTGCGTGGCCGCATCGCGCGACGCGCCGGCCGCCGCTTCAAGGCTCGCATCGGTGCCTCAGCCGCGCGGCTTGGTGGCCTGGAACAACACGAACGGCGCGTAGCCGCCGAGGTCGTCCACCGCCGGTTCGCCGTCGAGCGCGGGTGCCGTGTCCACCACGCTGAGCGCCTTCGCCGAATCGATCGCGAAGCCGGCCGAGATCAGCATCTCGCGGTAGGTGGTGGTGTCCCAGTGGGTATCGACGATCTCGAACACGCCGTGCCCCGGCACGTCGAGGAACACCGGCCGCTCGTCGCCGTCGTGGTACACCACGCCCGGATGGCCGTTGCGGAACGTCGGGTAGCTGACGCCGGTGGTGCGCGGGTTCGTGTCGAGGATGTAGAACCGGCCGCCCGGCTTCAGCACGCGGAACACCTCGGCGGCGATGCGGCCCAGTTCCTCGCGCTCGGGGACGTTGATGAACAGGAAGCACGACACCGCGGCGTCGAAACTGGCCTCCGGAAACGGCGTGCTGCCGCTGCGGATCAGCGCGTAGTCGAGCCCGTCGCCGTCGGCACCGCCGGCGGCCCGGGCCTTCTCGATCATGGTCGGCGCGATGTCCACGCCCGTCACGTGCGCCACGCCCGCGGCCTTGAGCCGCCGCGAGACCTTGCCGCCGCCGCAGCCGTAGTCGAGCACGCGGATCGCGGTGCCCTGCGTGCCGGTGAGCGTGGCGATCAGCGGCTGGTAGCCGAAATGCGCTTCCACGCGATCGTCGTAGGCATCGAACAGGCGCGAGACCTGGTCCTCGGTCCAATCGGTTTTCATCGTGTATGCCCTGTCAGTGCAGCAATGCCAGCGTCTCGCCCCAGCGATTGAACAGATAGTCGCGATGGAACGGGTGAAGGAAGCTCAGCGAGCGGTCGGGGAGCGGTGCGTCGGAGCGGATCTGCCGGTACACCCAGAAGAGCCCGAGGATGTCGCGCCAGTACGGGTCGAGGTCGATGTCCTGCAGCGTCGCGAACGACACCTGCCCCGCGCGGATCCGCGCCTCGTGATCGAGTACGCGGCGGATCGTGGCCGGCCCGCAGCCGGGCGGCATGCGCGGCGGCGCCACCGCCGTGACGGCCGTGCCGGGAGGCCCGAGCAGCGCCTCGGCCTGCAGCAGGTTCTGGTCGTAGATGTGGACCGAGCCGACGTGGTGCGTGTAGGTGCCGAGTTCGCAGCCGATCGCCGAGGCCAGGTATTCCTGCAGGAACGTGAACGAGAACACGTCGTTGAGCAGGCCGACGTAGGCGTCGTTGGCGCGCATGAAGGCCACCATGTTCAAGCGCCCGTCGCGCAGCAGCAACTGCAGGCCGAGCGTGCAGGACACGTCGATGTTGCGCTTGTAGAGGTCCTCGCGCCCGTCGAAGATCTGCAGCACGACGCGCTTGCTCTCGGCGTCGTCGCGCTTGAGGATGTCGATCGCGCGTTCGATCTGGTCGATGCCGTCCTCGCCGAGATGCAGCAGCCGCGCACCGTAGCCGGTGCCGGGCAGGGTCTTGCCGTCCGCGCTGTAGCGCGCCATCGACGGCGCGTAGTACTCGATGAACGCGAGGTCGTTGCGCCCCGACAGGTACCACAGCGCCTCGGCGTAGTTGAACACCACGTTCTGCTTGCGCGAGGCATGGCGGCAGAAGCGCGCGAGCGGATCCTCGATCCGCGCGCTGTAGCCGATGATCTCGCGCTCGGCCTGGCCGCGCGGCGCGTTGCGGTATTCGTAGGCGGTGCAGACGTCGCGCAGCGTGGCGAGATACAGCTCGTCGAGATTCGCGAAATGGGTGCGCATGATCAGCGCCCGTCTTCCAGGCGCCCGATGGCCGCCTCGATCGTGCCCGGATCGAGATCGCCGTTGCGATACTCGACGCGCTCGAGACGCGTGACCGTGTGCAAGCCCTGCACGAGGTAGGCGTAGTCGCGGCCGGCCTCGAGCAGCAGCACGATCGGCTTGCCGAGCGCCGAGGCCCAGCCCAGCTCGATGTGCGTGCCCGGCGACGCGGGCGCGCCGGGAAACGCCACGAAGTAGTCGCACTGGCTGATCTGCTCGTAGTCGATGCGCGTGCATTGCTCCGGCGTCATGAATTCGCGGCCCCATTTCTCGCGCCGATGCGCGCAATGCACGTCCCAGCCGCGCCCCTCGAAATGCTCGATCACGCGGCCGAACTGGTTGATGTGCTCGGCGGACATCGTGCCGGTCGCAGGATCCACCAGGGACTTGAACGGACCACCCAGGAACATTCGTTTCATCGCTGTCGTCTCTCTCGATTGGAATGATTGATCTCGTGAGCACGCAGGCCGACCCGGCCGACGTGATCCGCCAGAACTCCGGAAAACCCGTGAATGCCGTCCGGCATCCGTACCCACCGGCAATCGACCGCGTCGTCGCCGGGCCGCGGCTCGCCGCTCAGGTGGCGGCACAGCAGTGCGATCAGCACGTAGTGGTGATGCCGGCCGCTCGCATCGAACTCGCGCACCTCGACCACGTCGACCAGTTCGCCCACCTCGGCCTGCACGCCCGTTTCTTCCATCAATTCGCGCCGCGCGGCGTCGTGCAGGCTCTCGCCCGGCTCGACCGAGCCGCCGGGAAAGCCCCAGCTGCCCTTCTGCGGTTCCTTCCCGCGCTGCACCAGAATCAGCTCGTCGCCACGGAACACGATCGCGATCACCGCGACGCGCGGCCAGGCGGCCGGCGCTTGCGGGCCACCGCCCGGTTGCTCGCCCATCAAGTTTCGCTCTCCTTCGGATTGCCGGCGACACCCGATGCGCTTCGCTGATGCGCGGCGAACGCGCCGCCGGTCACCGGAAAATCGCCTGTCCGGATTCGCCGGTTTTCAAAAAATAACACATCGATTACAGTCGCGTCGTATCAAAAAGACATTAAATCAATTTCCCGAAGCAGTTAATATCCCACCTATCAAAATCAACCCATCAAGTAATTGACACATCACCGCGCTGGTGATTCCATATCGCTCACCTGCAAAAAGACGGCATCGGCACTAACCTGCCAGATATTCCAGTCTTTAACCAAAATGACCGATCGAAAATGTTGCAGCGCAATTTGAATCGGCCTGGATCCTTTTACCGGGAAGGGTTTTCGATGCATTGAACGAATTACCGGATACAGTCGTGCCGAATCATCCGGGCTCCCCGGCTGGTATCCGGATTATGCCAATTCGTCCCACATCGAATTCCCGACCCGCCACCGAGGTATGCCAATACGAGAGGCGAATAATGCACGCAGCCACCACGGGATTTTCCAGGGCCTATGAGGCGCAACGGTATACGGATCCGCATAATATTCTCCGTTCCGAAATTATCTACGGCGAAGGTTTCCAGAGTCCCGGCGGCCTGGCCGGCTTCAAGGCCATGCTGGCGGACCGCATGGCGCTCACGCCGGGCATGCGGCTGCTCGACATCGGTTCGGGGCTCGGCGGCGCGGCGTTCTATCTGTCGGATCGCTACGACGTGGAAGTGGTCGGCCTCGATACCGCGCCGCGCATGACGGAACTGTCGGTGATCCGGCAGACCACGCGCGATCCGCACCGGCGCGTGCTTTTCGTCAACGGCGACGTCCACGACGCGCAACTCGACGCGGGCGGCTTCGACCTGATCTATTCGCGCGACGTGCTGATGTACGAGCACGCCAAACCCGCGCTGTTCGCGCGCTGCCACGCGCTGCTCAAGCCGGGCGGCCGGCTGTTCGTCACGGACTTCTGCCGGCACCGCAGCTCGGCCGAGTTCGACGACTACATGGCCGCGTCGGGTTACGACCTGAAATCGATCGACGACTACGCGCGCATCATCGCCGGGGCCGGCTTCGCCCACGTCGAGCAGAGCGACCTGAGCGCGCTCGCCGAGGCCCAGCTCACGGCCGACCTGCGCCGCTATCGCGCGCGGCAGGCCTCGGGCGATCCGGCGATCGGGGACGCCGACGCCGAGCACATCGTCGAGCGCTGGCAGCGCAAGATCCGCTTCATGAAGGCCGGCTGGCTGACACAGGGCCTGTTCGTCGCCGCCAGGGCGTGAGCGTCGTCGCTTGGTAGTCCTACCGGAGATCCGTCACATGCTGACCTCGCATCACGAGCATCTGGAAATCGCCTGGCCCGACGGCCGCGCGAGCCGCTATCACTGGGTCTGGCTGCGCCAGGCCTGCCAATGCGACGGCTGCTTCAACCGCCATTGCCGCCAGCGGCACTTCGATCCCGGCGCGGTGCCGGCCGACCTCCGGCCGGCCGCCGTCAGCGCCGACGACGCGGGCCTGCGCATCGTCTGGCCGGACGGCCATCCGAGCCACTACGGCTTCGACTGGCTGCGCGGCGAGGACTACGACCAGCCGGGCCGCGCCGCGCCGGCCGAGGCGCGCCCCGCCTGGCGCCACTGGCCCGACGGCGCCCCGCCGGCGCTGCGCTTCGATCTCGCCGCGACGCTCCGCGACGACGCGCTGCTGCATCAGGCGCTGCGGCACCTGTTCGAATACGGGCTGGTGGTGCTGAAGGCCGAGCCGTCGCGCACCGTGGAGTTCGGCGCGGTGTATCGGCAGCTGGCGGGGTTTCTCGATCGCTCGTATTTCGGGGAGTTCTTCGATCTGGAGGTGAAGGCCGACGAGGAAACCGACAGCGTGTCGTTCAGCACCAGGGCGCTGCCGCTGCACACCGACATCCCGTACTGCTCGCCGCCGCCCGACTACCAGTTCCTCTACGGCCTCGACGTCAGTTCGCAATGCGCGCGCGACGGCATCGGCAGCACGCGTTTCGTGGACGGCTTCACGGTGGCCTGCGAGCTGCGCGACGCCGAGCCCGAGGCGTTCGCGCTGCTGGCCCGCACGCCGGTGCTCTATCGCGCCGAGTATCCGCAGGCGCGCAAGCGCTACGAGCATCGCACGCCGATCGTGCGGCTCGCGCCGGACGGCTCGATCGAACGCCTGATCAACAACCCGACGAAGATGTTCTTCGAGGGCATCGGCTTCGACGACATGCTGCCGCTGTTCCGGGCCTACCAGTCGCTCAAGTCGCGGCTCGTGGCCACCGGACGCTCGTATCTGCATGCGTGGTCGCAGGGCGACATGGTGGTCTGGGACAATCGCCGGATCTTCCACGGACGCGGCGATTTCGGTGCGTCGGGCTTCACGCGCACGCTGCGCGGCGGGTATTTTCGCGAAGGCGAACTGCAGGCGCGCGCACGCTTCCTGGCCTCGCGCGCGGTCGGCCGGCGCGCCGTGGCCCACGCGTGAACGCACGGCGCCGGGCCTGCCGGGCATGCCTCAAGCGTGATACGTGAGGCACCCGGCGCCGACCACGACCGCCGCGGCGGCCGCGATCCGCTGCCCGGTCGGGCGCTCGCCCAGGCAGGCCCAGCCGATGATCAGCGAAAACACGATGCTGGTCTCGCGCAGCGCCGATACCGGCCCGATCGGCCCGAGCGAGAGCGCCGCGACCGTGGCCGTGTAGCCGATCATCGAGATCACGCCGCCCGCCGCCGCCTTCGCGGTCTCGCGCCACGCGTGGCCCGTGCCGAGCCGGCGCCCGTGCAGCGCGAACGCGGCCGGCATCAGCACGCCGTAGACCACGAAGATCCAGACCGCGTAGGCGCGCGGGTCGCCGGCCAGCCTCGCGCCCACGCCGTCGGTGGTGACGTAGCCGGCGATGAACAGGCTGGTGGTGAGCGCGGCCAGCAGCGGCCGCCGGGCGATCCGGCGGCGCCCCAGCACCAGGCTCGCGATGCCGCCGGAGATCAGCAGCACGCCGGCCAGCGACCCCGCGTCGAGCCGCTGACCGGCCCACCAATAGCCGCCGAGCGCGACCAGCAGCGGCACCGTGCCCCGCACCACCGGATACACCTGCCCGAGTTCGGCGCCCTGGTACGCATGCGCCAGGAACACGCTGTAGCCCACCTGCAGCAGCGCCGAGAGCCCGAGGCAGGGCCAGCTCGCGCGCGCCGGCAGGGGCAGCCACGGCGCGCAGGCGAGCGCCGCCGCGGTGGTCGCGAAGCTCATGACGGTGAGGGTCCAGAGGCGATCGACGCCGCTGCGCAGCACGGCGTTCCAGGTCGCATGCAGGATCGCGGCGAACAGCACCAGCGCGATGACGGGCGGCGTCATCGGCGCGAACGGCGAACGCGCGGGCGGAACGGCACTGGCGAGGCGGCCGGCGCAAACGCGGCCGCGATGAAGGGAATCGACACGTGGGTGACCTCATTCCTACGCCGGCATTATCCGGATCAGGTTTCGGGGTCGTTCCGCGAGCAGAACCTCTCAGCCGGCGCGCCGGCTCCCCCTGATGGCCGCCTCATTATGGGGACGAAACTGCGGGCCGGCAAGCACGCGAGCGCAGGTTCGGACGGCTCGCCAGGCCCTCGAAACGAGGAGGTCGCGAGTCGCGAAACAAAGCCGGAAACCGTGCAGCGAAACGTGCCGGGAAACCGTGCATTCAACCGTTCATGCCGACGCGCGGCGGAGCTTTTCGGCCAGCGGATGATGCTCGCCGCGCCGCGAGCGGATCGCGTAGATCTCGTCGACCACGCCCGGCGCGCGCCCGAGCCGGCGCAGGCCACGCAGCAGCGCCGCGTCGCCGGCGCCCGCCTCGGCCAGCGGGAACACGCCGAGCCCGCGCGCGCCGAACACGGCCATCAGCGCGCTGTCCTCGAATTCGCCGACGATCCTCGGCCGCACGCCGAGCGCCTCGAAGCCGCGCTCGAGCTGCGCGCGCAGCGGCGACTGCGCGGTGGGCAGCAGCACCGGCAGCGTCGCGAGATTGCCGGGAAAGCGCTCGCGCGCCGCCGCGCTGACGATCGAGGCCGGCCCGTACCAGTCCACCGCCGAGGCCGCCAGCCGCTCGCTCGTCAGCCGCAGCGTCGGATGCGGCGGCGCCGGCTGGCTCGCCAGCACGAGGTCGAGCCGGTGCAGCGCCAGCTCCGCGAGCAGCGCGTCGAGTTCGCCCTCATGGCAGAGCAGCCGCAGCGACGGCGTGTCGAGCGCCGGCGCGAGCACCGCGTGCGCGGCCAGCTTCGACACGCCGTCGGTCAGGCCGATCGCGAACCGCGCCAGCTCGCCGCCGGCCGCCGCGCGCACGTCGTCGGCGATCCGCGCGCCGATCCGGAACATCTCGTCGGCGCGCGCGAACGCGGCCTGGCCCGCCTCGGTCATCGTCACGCCGCGTCCGGCCGGCTTCAGCAGCGCGTGGCCGAGCGACCGCTCGAGCTCGCGCACCTGCGCGCTGATGGTCTGCACGGCCATCCCGAGCCGCCCGGCCGCGCGCGCGAAGCCGCCCTCCTGCACGACCACCCAGTAGTAGTACAAATGACGGAAATTCAGCATGATGGACCCGGCATCGACGCGAGACGGCATGAAGGACGAAATGAAATATTCGGAAAAACCGAAGCATCATTCAGCTTGAAGCTGGTTTTTCCGAAGTTGAAGATCGCCGATCATAACAAGCCCGATCATCTTCCACTGGATTCCGGAACCCGCCCGCCATGGACCACCTGCTGACACTCGCCGCCGATCCGGCCGTCTGGGCCGCCCTCGTCACGCTGGTCACGATGGAAATCGTGCTCGGCATCGACAACCTGATCTTCATCTCGATCCTCAGCAACAAGCTGCCCGAGGCGCAGCGCGCGCGCACCCAGCGCATCGGCATCGGGCTCGCGCTGGTGATGCGGCTCGCGCTGCTCGGCACCGTGGCCTGGATCGCGCGCCTCACGCAGCCGGCCTTCACGCTGTTCGATCACGCGTTCTCGTGGCGCGACATGATCCTGCTCGCGGGCGGCCTGTTCCTGGTCTGGAAGGCGACCCGCGAGATCCATCACCACGTCGCGCCGGGCGGCGGCGAGCCCGGCGCCGGCGGCGCGGGCGCCGCCCTGCTCACGCCGCTCGCGGCGATCGGGCAGATCCTGGTGCTCGACCTGGTGTTCTCGATCGACAGCATCGTGACCGCGATCGGCATGACCGAGCACGTCGCGATCATGTTCGTGGCGGTGATCGCCGCCGTCACCGTGATGATGTTCGCGGCCGGCCCGCTGTCGCGCTTCATCGACCGCAACCCGACGATCGTGATGCTCGCGCTGAGCTTCCTCGTCGTGATCGGCATGACGCTGATCGCCGAGGGCTTCGGCAGCCACGTGCCGAAGGGCTACATCTACGCGGCGATGGCCTTCTCGGCGTTCGTCGAGGGCATGAACATGCTGTCGCGGCGCGCGAAGGCGAAGCGCTCGCCGGGCGGCGGCGGGCATTGAGCGACGCGTGACGGTGCGGTGGTTGGGCTCGGCGCCGTGCCGGCCGGGCCGCCGCCGGGCGCGGGACGATCGCGGCTACGACGGCGTGCAGCGGACCCCACGGTTTCCGATGACGAAGAAGCCGACGTGACGTGACGTGACGCGGCGGGTGCGGGTGCGGGTGCGGGTGCGGGTGCGGGGCGGGTGCGGGGCGGGTGCGGGTGCGGGGCGGGTGCGGGTGCGGGGCGGGTGCGGGGCGGGTGCGGGGCGGGTGCGGGCAGGATATCGTCGGGCCGGGCTGCTCGCCGGCATGAGGCCGGCGGACGGTGGCGGGAGCCACGCGGCGGCCGGCGCCGCCGCGGCGTCTCAGTGCTCGGCCGTCTGCAGCCCGCGAATCCGGCCAAGGCGCTGCGCGGCGAGCCGCTGCGCCTCGCGGCGCGCGCCGGCTGCCTGCACCGCGCGCTCGATCGCGAGCGCGGCGTGGGAGCCGCCCGGCTCGCCCGCGGCCAGTTCCGCGTAGTTGCGCGCATCGGCGGCCCACTGCGAGGCCAGCGTCGCGTAGCGGCGCGCGCGCCGCGCGCGATCCTGCAGGCGCAGCGCAAGCGCCTCGGAGCCCGACACGTTCGGCCGCGCGTTGCGCACCGCCTGCGCGGCGCGCTGTTCGAGTTCGACCGCATCGGCGTCGGCGTCGCGCGCGTCGCGAATCGCGGCGCGGGCCGCCGCCTGCGCGTCGCGCAAGGCGGCGCCGGCGGCACCGGTCACGATCACGCGCATCGCGGGCGCGGCGAGTTCGTCGTTCGTCTCGGCCGGGTGCGGGGCGGCGCCTTCGGCCGCGGCCGGCACCTCGCCGAACGCGGCGAACTGCACGGCCCGCAGCGCGGACGGATCGGCGCCGCCGCGCGGCTCGCGGCCGTCGAGCGGCACCGTCTGGCGCACGAACGCATGGCGCGAATACGGATTGCGTCGAGCCTGACGGCCAGCGAACCAGACGCCGACGGCGAGCGCGGCGATCGCGAAGCCGATCGACGCGGCGATGAGCAACAGAATGTCTTGCATCGTCCGGGGTGAGATCACGGGGGGCGGCCAATTCGCCGACGATGTTGCCGGCGTGGAGACTGGCGCCGGCGAGCGCGCCTACTATACCGCCAATGTTGAGAATTGTAGGTATTCTCCCTGATGTCGCCGAGTATTTTTTCCGAGCAGACGCGAGCCGAAACGCACCGGAGCTGGCGCCGGCGGCCCGCGTTTGCGCATCGCAGCACGGCGCGATCATCAACTTTGCCGGACACAATTCAGCTGATTGTTGCAGCCGTTTGCTGCGTCGCAAATGCGTGTCGCGAGCAACGGCATCGCCGGCATTCCGTGACGTTTTTTTGGCACATCAGCGCCCGGGCGGCCGGCGCGATCGACGCGATATGTCGGATCGCCAACGGCCGGGCAAACCGCGTCCGCCACATCGCGACACGAAGCGAAAACCGATTCCGGGTAGACTTTGCGAATGGAACAATGCCGCTACTGCGAACGCCTGCGCGACGAATGGGAATGCCACGGCCCGGCCTGCCGGCGTGCGATCGCGCGCGCGCTGAAACGGCAGCGCGCCGGGCTGCCGGCCGTGGCGAAGGTCATTCGCAATGAAATCCCCGCCAACGCGAGCACCGGCGAAGTGATCTCGGTGCTCTCGCGCCAGCGGCTGCGCGCCCGGCGCGGCAACGAGGAACGCCGCGAACGCAAGGAAATCGACGACGCCGATCTCGGCTGACTCGCTCGCGCTCCGTTGTCGGCCGTCTTTCGGCCATCTCGCTCCGACCCCGCTTACAAGTCGTCACAACCGCGCCGGCGCTCGCGGCGAACGAAATCGGGTCAGCCTTGCCTCACGAAGGTCGACGTTCATCACGAGGCCACTCGATGCGAGATTTTGCAGTCCCCGCCTTGCGGCGGCCCATCGCCTCGCGCGCGCGCCGGATCGGCGCGATCGCCGCCGCCGCGGCCATCGTGTCCGGCACGCTCGGCGCGAATGCGCCGGCGCTGGCGGCCGGGCCGTCCGCCGACGGCGCGCGGGCCGGCAGCGGGTCGCCCACGTTATCGGCATCGTCCGCCACGCCCGCTTCTGGTGCCGCCGCTGCATCATCTCCTTCGGCCGCGCACGCGGCTTCCGCTTCCCCGGCTTCCGCGCCCGCCTCGGGCGCCTCCGCCGCCTCATCGGCCGAGGCGCCCGAAGTGCCAGCCGAACTGCCGCCGCCGGTGTTCCACACGCCGCCGGCCGACGCGCAGCAGGCCACCGCCATCACGCGGCGCGCGTTCGCGATGCGCGACGCCTATGCCCACGAGGTCACGCGCCGCCTCACGGTGCCCGAGGCCGCGCAGCGCGAATACGCGGCGCGCCTGCAGCAGGCGCTGGCCGGCAAGGGCCTTGGCGAGCTGGCCGGCGAATACGTCGTGCTCGTCGACCGCGCGCCGAACGTGCAGGCGCTGTTCGTCTACTTCCGCACCACCGCCCGCAACGAATGGCAGTGGATCGGCGCGTCGCCGGTCGGCACCGGCTGGCCCGGCCGGTACGATCACTTCCTCACGCCGACCGGCGTGTTCGAGCATTCGCCCGTCAACATGGATTTCCGCGCCGAGGGCACCGAGAACGACAACCGGATTCGCGGCTACGGCGCGCGCGGCCGGCGCATCTTCGACTTCGGCTGGGTGGACGGCCAGCGCGGCTGGGGCAAGGGCGGCAGGTCGCCGATGCGGTTCCAGATGCACTCGACCGATCCCGACAAGCTCGAGCCGCTGCTCGGCATCCGCCATTCGAAGGGCTGCGTGCGGATTCCCAGCTCGCTGAACGCGTTTCTCGACCGGCGCGGCATCCTCGATGCCGACTACGAGACGCGCGCCGCGCAGGGTGACGTGCCATGGATCCTGCGCGACGCGCCGCGCGAGCCGACGCCCGACGCGGGGCGCTACCTCGTTGTGATCGACACGGCGAAGGCGAAGCGCCCGGCATGGTCGCCGCCGCCGGGGCACGCCGCGTGGACGAAGTTGCCGAAGGGTGGCGACACGGCCGATTGAGGCGGCCGATCGAGGGGCGGTGGCCGGCCCGGCCGGAATCACGCGTCAACGACTCACGGGCCGCCACCGCCCCCGCGTCAACGCCCTCGGCTTCCCGTCGAAGCGACCGCGCCACGGCGCGCGCGCCTTCCCGTCCTCCGACATCCCCCTCCGCGCGCCGGCCTGGTCCGCCACGCGTCGGGGCACTTCGCCGCTCCCCGCCGGCATGCGGGAAAGCCCGACCGGGCCGGTATTCATGGCACCATGCACAGCTTCGATCTTCAACAGGATCTGGAGCCACGATGGATTACCGTGTCCTGCTCTCGGCGTTCTCGCGCGACGCCGGCGGCGAGGGCGCCGGCTCGGGCCGGCTCAGCCAGCAGCAACGCCTCTACGCCTGCCTTCGCGAGGCGATCCTGCGGCGCACACTCGACGCGGACACGGCGCTGCCCTCGTCGCGCACGCTGGCCGAGGCACTGCGGATCGCGCGCAACACGGTGCTCTACGCCTACGAGCGGCTCGCCGCCGAGGGCTTCGTGGTGGCGGACCGGCAGGGCACGCGCGTGGCGCGCACGCTGCTGCCGGCCGAACGTGGCGCGAGCGTCGCGCCGCTCGCGCCGCCGCCGCTGTCACGTCGCGCCACCAGCCTCGGCCGCTTCTCCGATCGCGCCAGCGAGACCGGCGCGTTCGTGCCCGGCGTGCCGGCGCTCGACGCGTTCCCGCTCGCGGCGTGGCGGCGCGCGGTCGAGCGCGCCTGGCGCCGCGTCGGCCCCGCGCAGCTCGACTATCAGCCGTCGGCCGGCAACCTGCCGCTGCGCCATGCGATCGTCGACTACCTGCGCGTTTCGCGCGGCGTGGCCTGCGACGCGGACCAGGTGCTGATTACCGACGGCACCCAGCACGGGCTCGACCTCTGCGCCCGCGCGCTCGCCGACGCCGGCGACATCGCCTGGATCGAGAACCCCGGCTACGGCGGCGCCCGCGTCGCGCTGCGCGCGGCCGGGCTGCGCCTGGTCCCGGTGCCGGTGGACGCCCACGGCCTCGCGCCGGCGCCCGACCTCTGGCGCACCGCGCCGCCGCGGCTCGTCTACATCACGCCCTCGCATCAATATCCGCTCGGCGCCGTGATGTCGCCCGAGCGCCGCATCGCGCTGGTACGGGCCGCGCGCGACGCCGGCGCCTGGATCGTCGAGGACGACTACGACAGCGAGTTCCGCCATCACGGCACGCCGCTCGCGGCGCTGCAAAGCAGCGTGCGCGATGCGCCCGTGATCTATCTCGGCACGTTCTCGAAGGTCATGTTCCCGGCGCTGCGGATCGGCTTCGTGGTGGTGCCGGCCGCGATCGCGATCGAACTCGAACGCGTCTCGGCGGCGCTCGCGCCGCGCGGGCGCCTGGCCGACCAGCTCGCGCTCGCCGAGTTCATCGAGGCCGGCCATTTCACGCGCCACCTGCGCCGCATGCGCCGGCTCTACGCCGAGCGCCGCGACCTGCTGCACGATACGCTGTCGCGCCGACTCGGCGGCCTGCTGACGGTGTCGGCCGGCGACGGCGGCATGCATCTGTCGGCGCGGCTCGACGCCGAAGTCTCCGACCTCGACGTCTATCGCGCCGGCCGCGCGCACGGCCTCGTGATCCGGCCGCTCTCGCCGTTCTGCGCGCCGGGGACCGACGCGTCGGCCTACAACGGCCTCGTGCTCGGCTACGGCAACGTGGCCACCGAGACGATGGACGGCGCCGTGATCCGGCTCGAACGCGCGATCGCGGATGCGCGTCGCGCGCGACGCGGCGCCTGACGCGGCCCGCGCGCCCGGTGCCGCCGCGCGGCACGGCTCACTGCGTCTCGGGAAAGTCGGTCGAGAATGCAAGATCGCGGCCGGCCTCGACGGCCGCGAGCCGCTCGGCCAGCGCGTTGCGGATCATCGTGTAGGCGTCGCGGCCGAGCACGATCCGCTTCGGCGCCGGCGTCTCGTCGACGCTCGCGATCATGATGTCGACCATCTTCGCCGGATCGCCGCGCGCGACGAAGCCGGGGTCCGCAAGCCGCGCGCGCAGCGCGCCGACCGGCGTGTCGCGATAGGCCTCCACCTCCGCGCCGAAGTGCCTGCCCGCCGCGCGCCGGAACCCGGTGCGCGCGCCGCCCGGCTCGACGATCGTCACGCCGATGCCAAACGGCGCGACCTCGGCCGCCAGCGCGTCGAAGAATCCCTCCATGCCCCACTTGCTCGCGTGATAGAGCGCCGCGCCGGCGTGCGTCGCCTGCCCGCCGTAGCTCGAGATCGCCAGAATCCGGCCGCCGCCCTGCGCGCGCAGTCGCGGCAGCGCGGCGCGCGTGACCTGGATCGGCGCGACGAGATTGGTGTCGAGCTGGTGGCGCACCTGCGCGTCATCGAGCCCCTCGGTCACGCCGAACAGCCCGTAGCCGGCATTGTTGACGATCACGTCGAGGCGGCCGAACGCGTCGAACGCCTGCGCCACGACGCGCGCGATCTCGTGCGCGTCGGTCAGGTCGAGCGTCGCGGTCCACAGCCGCGCACCGTATCGCTCGCGCAGCGGCGCGACGGCCGCGGCGTCGCGCAGGGTGCCGGCCACGCGCTCGCCGCGCGCGAGCAACCGGCCGGCCATCTCGCGGCCGAAGCCGCTGCCGATGCCGGTGATGAACCAGGTTCTGGACATGAACGCTTCCTCGCATATCGAATCAGTGGAATGCCAATGTAGCGGCGATAATCCATGGCGATAAGCCACCTGAAACCGGATGCCCTGATGGGAAAAAGCCATGAATGAGCGCGTGAGCCTGACCGAGCTGCGGGCGCTGGCCGCCGTGGCCGCGCACCGCAGCTTCCGCAAGGCGGCCGACGAAATGGAGCTGGCCCCCTCGACGCTGAGCCACCTGATGCGCGAACTGGAAGCGCGGCTCGGCATGCGCCTGCTGAACCGCACCACGCGCAGCGTCGCGCCCACCGAGGCCGGCGCGCGGCTCGTCGCGCAGTTGCAGCCGCTGCTGCGCGGGCTCGACGACGCGCTGTCCGATCTCAGCGCGGCGCGCGACGAACCGGGCGGCCGGCTGCGGCTGACCGCATCCGAGACGGTCTCGATGCTGCTGGTCCAGCACGTGATCCCGGCCTTCCTCGCGCGCCACCCACGGGTGGAAGTCGATCTGGTGGCACAGTCCGAGTTCGTCGACATCGTCGCCGAGCGCTACGACGCCGGCTTCCGGCTCGGCGACGAGGTGCCGAGGGACATGGTCGCCGTGCGTTTCGGCAGCCCGTCGCGGATGCTGACGGTGGCCTCGCCCGCCTACCTGAAGCGGCATCCGGCGCCGAAGACGCCGGACGATCTCGCGCGGCACCGCTGCATCCGCTCGCGCACGCCGGCCGGGCGGCCCTATCGCTGGGAGTTCGCGCGGCACGGCCAGCCGCATGTGCTCGACGTACCCGGCACGCTGACGCTGAACCGCACCGAGCTGATGATCGAGGCCGCCCTGCGCGGGCTCGGCATCGCGTTCGTGCCGGAGCTGCTGGCGATGCCCTACCTGCGCGACAGGTCGCTGCGCGCGGTGCTGTCCGACTGGTGTCCGGCCTACGTGGGCCTGTTCCTCTACTACCCGGGCCACCGCCAGGTGCCGGCCGCGCTGCGTGCGTTCATCGAGGTGCTGAAGGAACTCGACGTCACGCGCGTCTGAGGCACCCCGTGCCTTTGCGCAACGCGTCGGCATGCCTGCCGATCGACCGCGCCGACGCGCCGGCATATCCGCAACGTATCGCGGCGTGGTCGAAAATGTATTGGTCGCGCACCGCCCCGATGCCTTACGCTTGGCGTCCCCGTCACGGCCGCGGCCGTGCTTTTGTCCAGCCAGCTCGGTGCATATGGAAATGAATCGTTGGTTCCGGTTGTCGGTGGTTTCGCTCGCGCTCGCCGCGCTCGCTCATGCCGGCGTGGCGAGCGCGCATCGCGCTCACGCGGACGACGCGCCGCCCGCCGGCGCGATGCCCGGCGCGGCCCCCGACAGCGCGCCGCGCATCGCCGTGCAGGACCTGCCGCTGCCCGGCGGCGAGCATCAGCGCGTGATGTTCTACGGCCCGGCCGGCCCGATGCGCGGCGTGATCGTGATGTTCCCCGGCGGCGCCGGCGACGTCGACATCGAGCGCGACGGCACGCTGCGCCACGACAACAACTTCGTGGTCCGCACGCGCACGCTGTGGGCGCGGCTCGGCTACGGCGTGGTGATCGTCGATGCGATCGGCAAGCGCTCGCTGCGCGGCGAGCGCAGCACCGAGGCGTACCGGCAGGTGATCCGCGAGATCCTCGACTACGCCCGCACGCTGACCGACCGCCCGCTCTGGGCGATGGGCACGAGCCAGGGCTCGATCGCCGCGATGGCGGCCGGCGCGAGCGCGCGCGACGGCGAGCTGGCCGGGATCGTGCTGACCGAATCGGTATCGGTGGTCGGCCATTCGGGCGAGACCGTGTTCGATGCGCATCCCGAGCGCGTGCGCGCGCCGGCGCTGGTGGTGGCCAACCGCGACGACACCTGCACCGTCGCGCCACCCTCACGCGCGGCCGAGATCGCGCGCGCGATGACGCAATCGGCCGCCACCGTGCTGCGCGTCGAGGGCGGCGTCGATCAATCGTCGAATCCGTGCAGCTCGCTGTCGCCACACGGCTATTTCGGCATCGAGACGAAGGTGGTCGGCGACATCGCGCACTGGATGCGGGACGTCACGCCGCGCTGAGCGCCTTGGCGAGTCTTGCCGCCGTCCGTGCGGTGAATCACGCGGCGACTCGCGGCCTCGCCCCGCCCCGCCCCGCCCCGCCCCGCCCCGCCAGATCGTTGCACACGCAACCTTGACGAGCGCCATGCCACGCAAAAAGGGCGGGCACCCTCGCCCGCCCCGCACGGCATCGCTCTCGCGCGCCCGCTTAGTTGGTCTGGCCCGCCGCCTCGAGAATCAGGTTCGCGACCGCCGCCGGGTGCGAGAGCAGCACCGCGTGGCTCGCCTGCAGCTCGATCGTGTGCGCGTGCATGCGCTTGGCCATGAAGCGTTCGAGGTCCGAATTGATGGTGCGGTCCTCGGTGGACACCACGTACCAGCTCGGCTTGTCGTGCCAGGCGGCGACGGTGGTCTTCGCCATCGTCACGGCCTTGCCCACCGGCTGCTGCACGGCATAGTAGACGCGCGCTTCCTCGGGCGGCAGATCGCCCGCGAAGTCCCTCACGAAGGCCTGCTCCGAGAGCTTGCCGTAGCCGTCGGCCGACCATTGCAGGCCGGCCGATGCCGGCGCGGCCGGGAATTTCTTCGTCAGCGCCGGGTAGTCCTCGCCGGCATCGGGCGCGCGCGCGGCGACGTAGACGAGGCCGGCGACCTTCGGATCGTCACCGGCCTGACTGATCACCATGCCCGCGTAGGAGTGGCCGACCAGCAGCGTCGGGCCGTCCTGTTGCGCGAGCACGCGCTTGACCGCGTCGACGTCGGCGTCGAACGAGGTGGTCGGGTTCTGCACCGCCGTGACGTGCAGGCCCTTGGCCTGCAGCAGCGGAATCACCTTGGCCCAGCTGGAACCATCGGCGTACAGGCCATGCACCAGCACGACGTTGTGGATCGGCGCGGCCGGCGCGGCGGCCGGGTTGTCCTGCGCGAAGGCGGCGGTGGCGCCGAACGTGGCGGCGGCGGCCAGGCCGGCGGCGACGAGCGATTTCAATTTCATTCGAATTCTCCAGGGGCGTTGCATTGACGGGACCCGGCCACCCGCGTTGTGGTGTGCTGGCAGCGGACCATACCCAGGCTGTCGCTCCGCGCGGCGGCACGACGAGCCGCGCGCCGAGCGTCCGATTTCGCAATTCGATGCTGAACGCTGGTGTACGAATGGGCGAACACGGCCCGATCGCGGTTATTCCATCGGTCCGCGAAATTTTTTCGCACCGCGGCGAACGGCCGGGCGGCACCCCGCGAAAGCCTTGCCCGCAGGCTGGCTTGCGACGGCGGCGCCCGCCTCGCGAGGCCCTCGTCGCCGTCAAAACCGGCTCGCCCCGCCGCCCGCTCACGGCATGCCCGGCGACACGGCATGCGCATCACCGCGTATGCTGGCGCGAATCATGACGCGACTCTCGGTGCCATTCCTGGTGCGATTCGTGGTGCCATTCCTGGTGCGATTCGTGGTGCGATTCGTGGCGCCGACCACGGCGCCTGCCCGCGCCGGCACGGCCGCTTCCGTCCCCAAGGAAAATCCCATGTCGAAGGCAAGCCTGCTCTACGTTCAATGGCCCGACGGCCTGCTGCCGCATGGCGCGGCGTGGGACGCGATCCGCCGCGCGGTCGACGCGGCCGGCGCCGACCTGCTCGTCACCAACGAGATGCCGTTCGGCCCGTGGTTCCCGCTCACGCCCGACTACGACGCGGCCGCCGCCGAACGCAGCGTGGCGCTTCACGAGGCGGCGCTGGACGCGCTGGCCGGCCTGCAGGTCGGCGCGGTGGTGTCGTCGCGGCCGGTGCCGTTCGGCGGCCGGCTCGCGAACGAGGCCTTCGTGCTGGAGGGCGGCCGCTATCGTTATTTACATCACAAGAAATTTTTTCCCGAGGAGCCGGGCTGGCACGAGGCGAGCTGGTTCGCGCGCGGCCGCGACGGCTTCGAGTGCGTGCGGGTGGGCAAGCTCACGCTCGGCGTGCTGCTCTGCACCGAGCTGTTCTTCAACGAACACGCGCGCGGCTACGGCCGCGCCGGCGCCGACGTGATCGTCACGCCGCGCGCCACGGGCCTGCGTAGCGCGCACTGGAAGACGGCCGGCGCGATGGCCGCGATCGTCTCGGGCGCCGTATTCGTCAGTTCGAACCGGCGCGGCGCCGTCGGGCCGTCGCCCGAATTCGGCGGCACCGGATTTGCTATGTCCACCACGGGCGAGTTGCTCGGGGAAACGAGCGACGCGGCACCGCTGCGGGCCGTCACCGTCGATCTCGATCTCACGCGGGCGAGCAAGCTCGACTATCCGTGCTACGTGAGGACCTGATGCCGACAGCCTGTTGCGGAACCCGAAGCGGCAGCGACGCTGTCATGGCACGGCGATTCGTCTAAGCTGTCCCGATCCATCCGTCGAGCGTGCCGCGCCGGCCGCGGCACGTCTCATGTCCTAGCGTCCTTTCCGGAACCCGACACTCATGCAGATCAATCTGACTGGCAAGACCGCCCTCGTCACCGCGTCCACCGGCGGCATCGGCTATGCAATCGCGGAAGGCCTCGCGCGCGCGGGCGCGACGCTGATCGTCAACGGCCGCAGCGACACCTCGGTCAATGCGGCGCTGGCCACGCTGCGCTCGTCGGTGCCCGGCGTGAACGCCGCCGGCATCGCGGCCGACCTGTCCGGCGCGGCCGGCGTCAAGGCGCTGATCGAGGCGGCGCCGAACGTGGACATCCTCGTCAACAACGCCGGCATCTACGAGCCGAAGCCGTTCTTCGACATCGACGACGACGAATGGGAGCGCTATTTCCAGACCAACGTGATGTCGGGCGTGCGGCTCTCGCGCCACTACCTGTCGCGGATGATGGAGCGCGACTGGGGCCGCGTGGTGTTCATCTCGTCCGAATCGGCGCTGAACATTCCGGTGGACATGATCCAGTACGGCTTCTCGAAGACGGCGCAGCTGTCGATCGCGCGCGGCCTCGCGAAGCTCGCGGCCGGCACCGGCGTGACGGTCAACTCGGTGCTGCCGGGGCCGACCATGTCGGACGGCGTGAAGTCGATGCTGAAGGACAGCGCGGACCAGCAGGGCAAGACGGTGGACGAGGTGGCCGTGGAATTCGTGCGCACGCAGCGCCCCAGCTCGATCCTGCAGCGCCCGGCGACCACCGAGGAAGTGGCGAACCTGGTGGTGTACGTGTGCTCGGCGCAGGCCTCGGCGACCACCGGCGCCGCGCTGCGCGTGGACGGCGGCGTGGTCGACACGCTGGCCTGAGCGCAAGTCGGCGCGCCGGCATGCCGCCGCGCCGGTCGATCGCGAATCCGACGCGGCCGCCGGCGCGCGTGGCGCCGACATGAGCGCACGGCACGGCAAGCGAATCGAAGGGTGGGTATCGCGGGGGAAGCGCCCGGGCGTGACGCCCGTGCCCGCGGCGACCGTCAGCGCAGGTCGCCGTGGCGATCGGCGTCCATGCAGGACGCGAAGCCGTGACGCGTGACGGCGCCGCGAGAATCGAACACGACGTAATAGGGGCGATGCTCGCTGCCGTGCGTGAGCAGGTAGTTGTAGCAAACGCCGGTCCCGTTGCGCACCATCCAGACGCTGGCCGGATTGCCGCCGGCGCGCACCACCTTCTGCTGCGTGGCGCCCGGCTGCGAGGCCGCCTTCGGCACCGGCAGCCGCGCATACGAGAACGACGGGTGATGGAGCCAGCCGAACCACGAGCAGCCCGACAACAGCAGGCTCGCGGCGAAGGGCAGCGCGGCGGTGGAGGAACGCGGGAGCGAGGCAAGCATGCCGGTCAGTCTCCGGGCAACACGATCGGTCGTCATTTGCGCATCCTAATCCACCTCGCTCCGATTCATGTGGAATTCTGTAAAGTTACCCGCGCCGTGACCGGCGCGAGCGGTGCGACGCGTGCGCGCGCAACCATCGGCGCGCCGCCTATTCGACCCACTCGGTCCAGAGCACGGTCAGCACCGTCATCAGCGCCGGCCCGATGAACAGGCCAAGCAGGCCGAACGTCTCGGCGCCGCCGAGGATGCCGAACAGCACCAGCAGGAACGGCAGCCGCGCGGAGCCGCCGATCAGCACCGGCCGCACGAAATGCTCGGCGATGAACACCACCACCGCGCCGAACACGGCGAGGCCGATCGCCCAGGCCGCGGCGCCCTTGACGAGAAACAGCCACAGCGCCGCGCAGCAGAACACGATCGGCGCGCAGAACGGCAGCATCGCGGCCACCGCGGTAACCAGGCCGAGCAGCGCCGCGTGCGGCACGCCCGCCACCGCGTAGGCGATGCCGAGCAGCGCGCCCTCGCCGAGTCCGACCACCACCAGGCCCGTCACGGTACCGTAGACGGCCGACACCATGCGATGCGTCAGCGACGCACCGTTCGCGCCGAACGCGCGCTGCACGCCGCGCATCAACGACTCGGACATGCGCGGGCCGGCCTGGAAGATCACGAACAGCGTGACGAGCATGAAGCCGAATAGCACGGCCGCATGCACCACGCGCGAGCCGAACGCCTTGCCGTAGGAGACGAACGCCTCGCCGTTCATGCCCTTGACGCCGGCCGGCGCGTGCAGCGGCTGGGCCAGGTTGGCCTGCCACCAGGCGGCCACCTGCTGCGAACCGAAGGGCAGAT
The DNA here is from genome assembly GCF_001411805.1 of Burkholderia plantarii. Classification (NCBI taxonomy): domain Bacteria; kingdom Pseudomonadati; phylum Pseudomonadota; class Betaproteobacteria; order Burkholderiales; family Burkholderiaceae; genus Burkholderia; species Burkholderia plantarii. The sequence continues at coordinate 3,068,671 of NZ_CP007213.1, forward strand.
GATAAACCGCGTCAGGCATCGGAATGCCGTTGAGCCGCGCGTCGCGCACCCACGCGAACACGTCGTGGATCTGCCCGGCCGCCTGCGCCACGGCGATCGCCACCGGCACCACCAGCAGCAGGCCGACCGCCGAGGTCAGCACGATCGCGACCACGGTCCTGCGTCCGCTCAGCCAGCGAATCGCGTCGAGCCGGCGCAGCGCCGGCCACAGCGCGATCGCGATCACGCCGGCCCAGGCGATGGCCGGCAGGAACGCGCGGATTATCCACAGCGCGAGGGCGACGAGTACCGTGTAGAGCACGCCGAGCGCGATCGCCTGCGCTTTCGGGCGGCCGGAGTCCGGCGTGGAACGGGAAGACTGGATCATCGGAACACTCTCGTCAGGACGGAAGAAGCGGGGATGCCGCTGCCGCCATCTTAAAGGACGTTCACGATCGGCTTGCGGACGGCTTGGGCGATCACGCCCGGGCGAGGCGCGGCCACGGCGGCCGGCATGCCGTCGGGCAGACGTGGAGGATGCAGGGGAAGGTGACGCCGACGACGGAAGCCGGGTACGACAATAACGCGGCGGGGCAACGGCCGGCGCCGTCGCCGCGGACCATGCCGCAGGCTCAAAACTCGGCCAGCACGAAATCCTCCTTGCCGACGTCGCAGAGCGGGCAGCGCCAGTCGTCGGGGACCTGCTCCCAGCGCGTGCCGGGCGCGATGCCGTGCTCGACGTCGCCGCTCGCCTCGTCGTAGATCCAGCCGCAGATCAGGCAGACGAACTGCCGGAAATCGCCGGGCGGCGGCACGGCGGGTGCTGCCCGCGCGAGCGCGGGTTCGACCGCCGCGCCCGCCCCGTCCGTTCGCGGCGCGCCGGCGGGCGGCTCGGCGGCGGTCGGCGCCGCGTCGAGACTCACTACCAGCGGCCCGGCGCCCGGCGCGCGGTCGGCGGCCAGACAGGCGTCGAGTCCACGATAGAGACGCTCGACGTCGTCGGCCGTCAGGTCGATGCGCAGCGGTTCGACGCCATCGGTCACGAGCCGGCGCGGAGCAAACTGCAGTTCGAGCGCGGTTCCTTTCTTGTACATGAAGCAGGCGGTTTCAATTTTCAGATACTGAATGGTATCTGTATACTTCCGGGCATTCAACCCGCATCCCGAATGGAGACACGCATGGCGAGGCTGACGCGCGAGGAAAGCCAGGCCCAGACCCGAACCCGGCTGCTGGAGGTGGCGGCCGCCCTGTTCGCGCGCGACGGCTACGCGGCCACCTCGCTCGAACGGATCGCCGAGGTGGCGGGCTTCAGCAAGGGCGCCGTCTATTCGAACTTCCAGGGCAAGGAGGCGCTGTTCCTGGAAATGCTCGAGGCGCACGGCCAGCAGAGCGTGGCCGACCTGCACGCGGCGATCGGCGAGGCCGCGACGATCGACGACGCGATCGAGCGGATCGCGGCCTGGGCGGACCGGCATTCGCGCGAGGGCAACTGGCCGCTGCTGGTGCTCGAATACGCGCGCCACGCGAAACCGGCCGAGACGTTTCGCGAATCGCAGGAAGCGGTGCTGCGCTCGCACTGGGGCGCGCTCGGCGAGCGGCTGCTCGCGCTCGCGCCCTCGCTCGCGATCGAGGCCGAGACGCTCGGCGCGCTGATCTTCGAGCTGACCTACGCGCCGGCCATGAGCTTCGTGAGCCGGCCGACCTCGGGCGACCTGCTGCGGGCCACGCTCGGCGGGCTGTTCGGCACGCGGCGCTGAGCCTTCAGGGGCATGGCACCCCCGCCTCGCAATCCGTTGCGTGCGCAACGAATATCCCATGCCCGGCGACATCGATTGCTGCGCCCGGCGGCACTTCGTTGCATGGCGCGCGGCGCATTATTCCACTCATGTCCGCGGCTCATCCGGTCATCCGCACAATGCATTGGACGTCTCGCGGCCACACCGGCTAACGTGCGTCACTGCCGTTCGCGCGACCGCGCGCCGACACGGTCCGGCTGACGAAACGCTTCGGCGCGCCTTACGGCACGCGGCAGCCACATCGACAGGCCACCGCGGGCCGCGCCCGGACGGCCTCGTTTTCGCCACACTCGCTCCAGGAAGTCCAGGATGTCCCGCTCTCCCGCCGCGCGCCTGCGCGTGCTGCTGCTGTCGCTCGCCTGCGCCGCCGGCGCCCCGCTCACCGCCCGCGCCGACAACGTGATCGTGCTCGATTCCGCCGAGGCCAAACTGAACCTGATCGACGAAGCCTCGCGCAAGGTCGTCGCGACGCTGCCGGCCGGCAAGGAACCGCATCACCTGATGATCACGCCCGACGGCCGCACGCTGCTCGTGGCGAACTCGGTGTCCGACAACCTGATGTTCGTCGATCCGCCCACCGGCCGCGTGACGGGCACCTTGCAGAACATCGAGGATCCGTACCAGCTCGGCTTCTCGCCCGACGGCAAATGGTTCGTCACGAACGCGCTGCGGCTCGACCGCGTCGACATCTACCATTACGGCGCGCCGCTGCATTTCACGCTGGCCAAACGCCTGCCGCTCGCGAGGATGCCGAGCCACATGACGTTCTCGATGGACAACCGCACCGTCTACGTGTCGCTGCAGGAGTCGGGCGAAGTGGCGGCGATCGACCTGCCGACCCAGACCGTCGCCTGGCGCGCGCAAGTGGGCCGCGACCCGGCCGGGCTCTGGATGACGCCCGACAACCGCCACCTGCTGGTGGGGATGACCGGCGAGGACGACGTCGCCGTGCTGGACTGCGTCACGCACGAGGTCGTGAAGCGCATCCATACCGGGCGCGGCGCGCACAACTTCCGCTCGCTCGATGACGGCCGCCACGTGGCCGTCACCAATCGCGTGGACAGCACGATCAGCGTGCTCGACTACACGACGCTCACCAGCACCGGCGACATCACCGGCCTGATGCCCGGCCCCGACGACATGGAGCTGAGCGCCGACAAACGCTTCCTGTGGGTCACGTTCCGCTTCTCGCGCCACGTCGGCGTGATCGACCTGGGCACGCGCAAGCTCGTCACGACGATCGCGGTGGGCCGCTCGCCGCACGGCATCTTCTTCGCCGACCGCGCGCCCGTGTACGCGCCGAACCCGGACTGACGCGCAGCCCGCGAGAATCGCCGCGCGGCAGGCGGCCATTCGCGACGATGCCGCGCGGCGTGCTCGACACGCGCCGAAGTCGCGCAACGGGCCCACCGGTAGCGAAAGATCGCCACCGCCGCGTGCGGGCGCGACGCGCCCCCCACGAAGCCGATCGTCGCGCACCGATGCCCGGCATGACGTGGAGCAAGCCCGGCGCCCGGCCGGCGCTCCTTCCGGCATGGATACCACATATAGTTATTTCCATTGCGAAATACACTACATGTTGGATATCAGCTCATGACCGTCGGACCCACCCATGTCAGCAAGCGCGATGGCCGCATCGTGCCGTTCGATCCGGCGCGCCTCGCCCGCGCGCTCGCAGCCGCCGCGCACGCCACCGATGAATTCGACGCGGCCGCGGCCGACACGCTCGCGCGCCTGATCACGTCGCGCCTCGCGGCCCGGGCCGGCCGGCCCGACACCGCGGCGGTACGGGCCGCCGCGCGGCAGGCACTGCTGGAACACGGCCATCGCGCCACGGCGCAAGCGTTCGAGTCCGGCCCGAACGGGCAGGCGGCGCCCGCCGCCGACACGCGCATCGAGGTCGGCGCCACCCTCGACGAATACCTGAACCGCTCGGACTGGCGCGTGAGCGCCAATGCCAACCAGGACTGGAGCCTCGGCGGCATGATCCTGAACACGAGCGGCAAGGTGGTGGCCAACTACTGGCTCGATCACGCCTATCCGCGCGAGATCGGCGCCGCGCACCGCTGCGGCGCGATCCACATCCACGATCTCGACATGCTGTCGGGCTATTGCGCGGGCTGGTCGCTGCGCCGGCTGCTGCACGAAGGCTTCAACGGCGTGCCGGGCAAGGTCGAGGCCACGCCGCCGAAGCACATGTCGTCGGCGGTCGGCCAGATCGTCAACTTCCTAGGCACGCTGCAGAACGAATGGGCCGGCGCGCAGGCGTTCTCGTCGTTCGACACGTACATGGCGCCGTTCGTGCGCGTCGACGGCCTCGACGAGGCGCAGGTCCGGCAATGCCTGCAGGAACTCGTCTACAACCTGAACGTGCCGAGCCGCTGGGGCACGCAGACGCCGTTCACGAACCTGACGTTCGACTGGACCTGCCCCGCCGACCTGCGCGACCAGGTGCCCTACGTGGGCGGGCGCGAGATGCCGTTCACCTACGGCGAGCTGCAGGCCGAGATGGACATGATCAACCGCGCCTACCTCGAGATCATGATGCGCGGCGACGCGAACGGCCGCGTGTTCACGTTTCCGATCCCCACCTACAACATCACGCGCGAGTTCGACTGGGATCATCCGAACACCACGCTGCTGTTCGACCTGACCGCGCGCTACGGCGTGCCGTATTTCCAGAACTTCATCAACAGCGAGCTGCAGCCGCAGGACGTGCGCTCGATGTGCTGCCGCCTCCAGCTCGACCTGCGCGAGCTGCTGCGGCGCGGCAACGGCCTGTTCGGCTCGGCCGAGCAGACCGGCAGCATCGGCGTGGTGACGCTGAACTGCGCGCGCATCGGCTACGAGTTCCGCCACGACGAACGCGGCCTGTTCGCGCGCGTCGACGAACTGCTGGAACTGGGGCGGCACAGCCTGGAAATCAAGCGCGCGCTGATCCAGCGCCTGATGGACGGCGGCCTCTACCCCTACACGCGGCGCTATCTCGGCACGCTGCGCAACCACTTCGGCACGCTCGGCGTGAACGGCGTGAACGAGATGATCCGCAACTTCACCGGCGACACCGACGACATCACCACGGAGGCCGGCCATCGGCTCGCGCTGCGGCTGATCGCCCATATCCGGGACCGCATCGCCGGCTTCCAGGAACAGACGGGCCACCTCTACAACCTCGAGGCGACGCCGGCCGAAGGCGCCACTTACCGCTTCGCCCGCGAGGACCGGCGCCGCTATCCGGACATCCTGCAGGCCGGCACGCCGGCCCAGCCGTACTACACGAACTCCACGCAGCTGCCCGCCGGCTTCACCGACGATCCGTTCGAGGCGCTCGCGCGCCAGGAGCCGCTGCAGGCCTGCTATACGGGCGGCACCGTGCTGCATCTGTACATGAACGAGGCCGTGTCGTCGGCCGACGCGTGCCGCGCGCTCGTCAGGCGTGCGCTGGAGCGGTTTCGCGTGCCCTACCTGACCGTGTCGCCGACGTTCTCGATCTGCCCGACGCACGGCTACCTGAGCGGGCGGCATGAGTTCTGCCCGAAGTGCGACGCCGAGCGGCTCGCCGACAAGGCCGCGCAAGCCGCGCGCCGCTGCGCCGAATTCGACGGCGCCTGCCCGCCGTCCTGACGCGCGGGGCCGCCGTCCATCCCGCGCGCCGCGCGCGCCCTCGCGCTCGCCCTTTTTACCGGCCATCTTTCGTCGGCCACTTTCATCGGCTTTCTCAAGGGTCATCCACCATGCACGATCACACCACTTCAACCGCCTCCCTCCCGGCCCTGCGCGACCACCCGGCAAGCCCGCCCGCCGTCGCGCTGGCCGATCACGAGCGCACCCGCTGCGAGATCTGGACGCGCGTGATGGGCTATCACCGCCCGGTCTCGGCGTTCAACACCGGCAAACAGGGCGAATTCGCCGAACGCTTGTTCTTCGTCCAGCCTCGTTGACGATGATCATTGAGCTGGCGCATGCCCCGAAACTTGGTGGCGTCGTACCGTTCTCGACGTGCGACTACCCGGGGCGGCTGGCCTGCGTGGTGTTCGTCTCTGGCTGCCCGTGGCGCTGCCATTACTGCCACAACCCGCATCTGCAGACGCGTGCCTGCCATGCCGGCCCGCAAGCCTGGGACGACACGCTGGCGTGGCTCGCGCGCCGCACGGGCCTGCTCGACGCCGTGGTGTTCTGCGGCGGCGAGCCGCTCGTGGAGCGGCACCTGCCGGCGATGATCGCGCAGGTCCGGCGCATGGGCTTCGCGGCCGCGCTGCATACGGGCGGCGCCTATCCGGACCGGCTCGCGCAGTGCCTGCCGATGCTCGAATGGGTCGGCTTCGACGTCAAGGCGCCGTTCACCGCCTACCCGCGCATCACGCAGGTCGCGCGCAGCGGCGCGGCGGCGGATCGCTCGCTCGGCCTGATCGCCGGTAGCGGCGTGGCGTTCGAATGCCGGATCACGATTCACCCGGCGCTGCTCGACGACGCCGACCTGCTGGCGGTCGCGCAGACGCTGGCGCAACGCGGCATCACGAAGCTCGTGCTGCAGCCGTTTCGCGGCACCGGCTGCACCTCGGCGCCGCTGCTGGACGCGCCGCTGCCGGCCGGCTACCCGGGGCCGGCGCTGCTGGACCGAATGCGCGCGGTGCTGCCCGCCGTCGAGGTGCGCCGTCACGCATGAGGCCCGACGCAGCGCCGACGCGGCAAGGCGCGCCACCGACGGGGCTGGGCGCGCCTTGCCGCGTACCCGCGCATCACCGATCCGGCGGGCTCGCGCGCGCCGGCCACGATCACGATCGACCATGAATGCCATGCCTGAGCTGAAGATTCCCGAACTCGTCTGCCCCGCCGGCAACCTGCCCGCCCTGCGCGCGGCCGTGGACGGCGGCGCCGATTGCGTCTACGTCGGGCTGAAGGGCGACACCAACGCGCGTGCGTTCCCGGGCCTGAATTTCGACCGCAACACGCTGGCCGACGGCGTGCGGCATGCCCATGCGGCCGGCAGCAAGGTGCTGCTCGCGATCAACACCTACGCGAGCGGCGCCGACCTCTCGCACTGGACCCACGCGATCGACCTGGCGGCCGGGATCGGCATCGACGCGATCATCGTCGCCGATCCCGCGCTGATGGCCTACGCGGCGCGCGTCCATCCGTCATTGCGGCTGCATCTGTCGGTGCAGGGCTCGGTCACGAGCCACGCCGGCATCAACTTCCTGCGCGACGAGTTCGGCATCCAGCGCGCCGTGCTGCCGCGCGTGCTGTCGCTCGAACAGATCGCGAATACGGTGGCCAACACTTCGGTTGAGATCGAGGTGTTCGGCTTCGGCAGCCTGTGCGTGATGGTCGAGGGCCGCTGCGCGCTGTCGGCCCACGCGAGCGGCGCCGCGCCAAACCTCGACGGCGTCTGCTCGCCGGCCCGCCACGTCCACTGGATCGAGCGCGAGGAAGCGGGCCAGACCTGGCTCGACGCACGCCTCGCCTCGGTGCTCGTCGACAGCTATCGCGCGGGCGAACCGTCGAGCTACCCGACCATCTGCAAGGGGCGCTTCGAGGTCTGCGGCCAGCGCTACCACGCGCTCGAGGCACCCACCAGCCTCAACGCGCTGTCGCTGCTGCCCGAACTCGCGCGCATCGGCGTGCGCGCCGTCAAGATCGAGGGCCGGCAGCGCGGCCCGGCCTACACCGCCGCCGTCACGCGCGTCTGGCGCGCCGCGCTCGACCGGCTCGCACAGCAAGGCGACGCGATGCGTTTCGATCCCGCCTGGTCCCGCTCGCTCGGCACGCTCGCCGAAGGGCAGACCGACACGCTCGGCGCCTACTCGCGCCCATGGAAATGATCCCCGCGATGAAACTCTCCCTCGGTCCGATCCAGTACTACTGGAGCCGCGACGACATCATGAAGTTCTACGACGAGGTGGCGCGCACGCGCGTCGACATCGTCTATCTCGGCGAAGTGGTCTGCTCGAAACGGCACCGGATGCGCACGGCGGACTGGCTCGACGCGGCCCGCATGCTGCGCGCGCGCGGCAAGGAGGCCGTGCTGTCCACGCTCGCCATGCCCGAGACCGAAGCCGACCTGCGCCGCATGCGCTCGCTGGTGGAATCGGACGCATTCCCGATCGAGGCCAACGACATGTCGGCGCTCGGGCTGCTGGCGCGCCGCAAGCCGTTCGTGGCGGGGCCGCACGTGAACTGCTACAGCGCGCCGACGCTCGACTGGCTGGCCGGACTCGGCGCGCGCCGCTGGGTCGCGCCGATCGAATGCACGCGCGACACGCTCGACGCGATCCGCCGCCAGCGCCGCTCGGCGGGCGAGATCGAATGCCTCGCGTTCGGCCATGCGCCGCTGTCGTTCTCGGCGCGCTGCTTCACGGCGCGACACCATCAGTTGCAGAAGGATCAATGCGAGCACCGCTGCGCCGACTACGCGAGCGGCCTCGAAGCGGCGACGCTCGACGGCCGGCCGTTCATTCGCCTGAACGGCGTGCAGACCCAGACCTCGCAGGTCGTCAATCTCGCGCGCGCGGTCGAGGGCATGGCCGAGGCCGGCGTGTCGGTCCTGCGCATCAGCCCGCAGGTCGAGCACACGGCCGCGATCATCGAGACCTTTGCCGACCGGCTGCAGGGCGCGCTCGCGCCCGACGACGCCTACCGCGCGCTGTGCGGCTGGCAGGACGCGGCGCCCTGCGACGGCTTCTGGTTCGGTCAGCCCGGCGTGGCGGCCGCGGCCGGCGTGGAGGCACGATGACGGGATTCGCCGAAGCGTTCCTGCTGCCGCCGCTGCGCCGCGGCCTCGCCCTGCTGCCGGTCAGGCCGCCGGCCACGGTGCTGTGCCTGCTGCTCGACCGGCATCTGCTGCCGCAGCTCGACGGCGACGCGCGCACGCGCATCGCGGGCCGCCGCTTCGTGATCGAGGTGAGCGATCTCGGCATCGCGATCGGCCTCACACTCGGCGACGGCGGCTTTCGCGTCGCGTCGGCCACATCGGGCGCAAGCCCGGCGCCCGAGATCCGCATCGCCGCCACCAGCCGCGACTTCATCCGGCTCGCCGCGCGCGAGGTCGACGCCGACACGCTGTTCTTCAACCGGCGCCTGATCATCCAGGGCGAAACGGAACTCGCGCTGATCGTGCGCAACGCGATCGACGCGATCGATTTCGGCGCGACGCGCAGCGGCACGGTGCTGCACGACATGCTGCGCCGCGTGGCGCGGCGGCTCGCGCCGGCCCCCCGGCCCTGACGTCGACAAGCGGCAGCGCATGCACGCCGGGCAAGCCGCCGCGTGCTTCACCTGGCGGGGCCGGCGTCGCCGCGCTCGCCGCGCACGCGAACCGGCCCCGCGCCGCCCCCGCTCAGCGCGCCGGGCTTTCCAGCCAGTGCAGGCTGAACAGCCGGGCCTCGTCGGTCCACACCGCCGCCGGCACGAAGCCGGCACGCGTGGCGAGTTCGCGGAACCCGTCGATCGTGAACTTGCGCGAATTCTCGGTATGCAGCGTCTCGCCCTCGGCGAACCGGAACGCACGGCCGCCCACGTGGACGGTCTGCTCGCGGCGGCTCACCAGATGCATCTCGATGCGCTGCAGGTGGCTGTCGTAGAACGCGCGGTGCGCCCAGTCGTCGAGTTCGAAATCGGCGCCGAGTTCGGCGTTGGCGCGCGCGAGCAGGTTCAGGTTGAATGCCGCCGTGACGCCGGCCGAATCGTTGTAGGCCGCGTTGAGGATCGCCTCGTCCTTCACCAGATCGACGCCGATCAGCATCCCGCCGCCCGCCAGCAGCGTGGCCGAGCGGCTCAGGAACGTGTCGGCCTCCTCGTTCGAGAAATTGCCGATCGTCGAGCCGAAGAAGATGCCGATGCGCCGCGCCGGCACGTTCGCGAGCTCGCGCATCGATTCGGCCTGCAGGTAGTCGGCCGCCACCGGCTGCACGTCGAGGCCCGGATACTGCCGCCGCAGCGCCTCGGCCGATTCGCGCAGATAGGCGGCCGAGATGTCCACCGGCACGTAGCTCACGGGCGGCACGCTCGCGATGCAGGCATCGAGCACGAAGCGGATCTTCGACAGCGAGCCGGCGCCGAACTCGATCAGGTTCGCGTCGGCGCCGATCGCGGCGGCGATGTCGGCCGCGTGGCGTTCGAGGATCGCGTGCTCGGTGCGCGTCGGGTAGTACTCGGGCAGCTCGCAGATCCGGTCGAACAGCGCCGAGCCGGCCGCGTCGTAGAAATACTTCGGCGAAATGCTGCGAGGCGTCGCGCTCAGCCCTTCGATCAGATCGCGGCCGAACGGGCTCGGCTCGCGGGCGCGGGCGGCGGAGCCCGCGTTGGGTCGGAACAGGTCAGAGGTCTCGTACAAGGCGCACTCCTGTGAATTGCCAGCGCGCGGCCGGCGGGAAAAAGTTGCGGTAGGTCGTCCGCGCATGGCCGCGCGGCGTGGCGAGGCTGCTGCCGCGCAGCACCTGCTGGCCCACCATGAATTTGCCGTTGTATTCCGAGGCGATGCCGGGCAGCGGCCGGAAGCCCGGATACGGGTCGTAGGACGAGCGCGTCCATTGCCAGACGTGGCCAAGCATCTGCTCGACGCCGGGCAGCGCGCAGGCCGCCTCCCATTCGAACTCGGTCGGCAGCCGCGCGCCGGCCCATTCCGCATAGGCCGCCGCCTCGAAGAAGCTCAGGTGCGCCACCGGCGCATCGGGGTCGAGCGCCTGCAGGCCGTCGAGGCCGAACGCCTGCCAGCCGGCCACGTCCCGCGGCTCGGCGCCGGCTTCGCGCGCGTGCCAGTAGGCCGGCGCGCCCCATCCTTCGCGCTGCACGGCCGCCCAGCCGTCGGACAGCCACAGCGCCGCGGTCGAATAGCCGCCGTCGGCGATGAAGGCCGCGTAATCGCGGTTGCTGACCAGCCGGTCCGCGATCTCGAACGGCCGCACCAGCGCCTGGTGACGCGGGCCTTCGTTGTCGAATGCAAAGCCGTTGCCATCGTGGCCGATCTCGACGATGCCGCCCGCATGCGCGAGCCAGCGCGGCGCGCCCGCCACCGGGCCGGCGGGCATGCGCGGCGCGGCGCCGTCGGCGCGGTAGGCGGGCAGCAGCGGGTTCAGCGAGAACGCGTGCAGGATGTCGGTCAGCAGCAGTTCCTGGTGCTGCTGCTCGTGATTGAGGCCGAGCGTGATCTCCGGCGCGATCTCGACCAGCAGCGGCAGATCGGCGCCGGCCACCAGCTCCAGCAGCCGCGCGTCGACGTGGCGCCGGTACGCGTGGACCTCGTCGAGCGACGGCCGCGACAGCATCCCGCGCTGCGGGCGCGCATGGCGCGGGCCGAGCGCCTCGTAGTAAGAGTTGAACAGGTAGGCGAAGCGATCGTCGAACGGCACGTAGCCGGGCACGTGGCGCGCGAGGATCACGGTCTCGAAGAACCAGGTGGTGTGGCCGAGATGCCATTTGGTCGGACTCGCGTCCGGCATCGACTGCAACACCTGATCCTCGGCGCTGAGCGGGCTCGCGAGTTCGACGCTGTGACGCCGGACTTCAGCGATCTCCCGCTCCAGGGTCGACGCGAGCGTGCGCGCCGAGAGTTCGTTCTTGGTCATCTTGTGGGGTCTCGGGGGGTGTCGGCCGGCCCGCCGCGGCAGGTCGGCCCTGGATCACGATGCATCCCGCGCCGCGCGGCCGGCCCGGGCGCGCGGGATGCCGTCGGCAGCCGGCGCGGACGCGGCACCGGGGCCGGCGCGGTGGCCGGCCCGATACGGGGCGCAAGGGTACGCATGCCAGTTCGCGCGCGACGCGGTAACGGTTACAGCGGCGGCGGCAGAAAATTAAGGCGCGATCTCGATGGCGTCGACACGGTCCGTGTAGAACGCGAAATGGCCGGCGATCGGCGCGACCGCGTCGTAGGGCGTCTCATACGACCAGATCGCGTTCTCGCCGCGTTTGCCGAGCTCGGGAATCGAGTAGTAGACAGCCTCGCCCTTGTAGGGGCAATAGCTGGTGTGCGTGCTGCGTTCGACGCGCGTGAGGTCGACGTCGGCGCGCGGCACGTACTGGACCGGCTCGTAGGCAGCCTCGCGCAACGTCAGCGCGCGATGCGTGTCGGCGAGCGGCGCGGCGCCGGCCTTGACCAGCACGCGCGCGCCGGTCGGCGCGATGGAAATCGGATGATCCGGGCCGGGAACCCGGACGGGGCGATCAGATGAGGACATGGGCTCGCTCCTTCGGCGGACATCCCGATTGAAATGATTCACGCATCCTACGTCGAATTCGTGAATGACGTGCGGCACCGCTTCGGATCGGCCGCGGCGGGCTTCACGGCGGCACCTCCGTCTCGCCCGCGCGCCGCTCGCGCGTGCCCTCGCCGCGCGCCGGCCCGGCCGCCGCGCCCGGCCTCGTCCGGCATGCCGTCACGCGGGAAACCGGCCGCTACCCGGCTCTCGCCTCTCGGGCAAAACCCGCGCCGCGCGCGGCAAGCGCGCCGGCCGGCCGCCCTCGACGAGCGCGCAGATTCCATGCCCGCGACGGGCGCCGGATGCCGTCGATCGGCCGATTTTCCGCGCAGGTTCGGCGACGTTTGGCCCGCTTTACGCGAGGCGACGCGCCTGACAAAACAGGCGATCCCTACCAAAAAACGGACAAATACATTAAATAAAACTGCCTCAAAGTCAATATGATGGCGGCCGAACCCAAGTTTTCTCAATAAAACGCGATCGACAACCGGCCAGCCGCGAGGCAGTCCGGCCCGTACCGCCCACGCCATCGTCCGAGACAGACATGCCCCGTCCCATCGTCGCCCAGATTCGTCCCGCCGCCGTTCGCCACAATCTCGCCATCATCCGGCGCAAGGCCGCCGGAGCGCGCATCTGGGCCGTCGTGAAGGCGAACGCCTACGGCCACGGCATCGAGCGGATCTATCCGGCGCTCGCCGACGCCGACGGCATCGCGCTGCTCGACCTCGACGAGGCCGTGCGCGTGCGCGAACTCGGCTGGACCCGGCCGGTGCTGCTGCTCGAGGGGCTGTTCGACGCGTCCGACCTCGCGATCGCGGACCGCTACCGGCTCACGGTGGCGGTCCACGGCGACGAGCAGCTCGACATGCTCACGAACGCGCGCCCCGCCCGGCCGATCGACATCCAGCTCAAGATGAATTCCGGCATGAACCGCCTCGGCTTCCGGCCGCATGCGTTTCGGGCAGCGTGGGAGCGCGCCTCGGCCACGCCGTCGGTGGGCCGGATCGCGTTGATGACGCACTTCGCGAACGCCGACGAAGGCGAGGTGGCCTGGCAGACCCAGCAGTTCGACGCCGCCACCGAGGGCCTGCCCGGCGAGCGCTCGCTGTCGAACTCGGCCGCGGTGCTCTGGCATCCGGACGCGCACCGCGACTGGGTGCGGCCCGGCACGATCCTGTACGGCGCCTCGCCTACCGGCGCCGCGCGCCACATCGCCGACACCGGCCTGGTGCCGGCCATGACGCTGACGAGCCGGCTGATCGGCGTGCAGACGATCGAGGAGAACGAGACGGTGGGCTACGGCCGGCGCTTCGCGGCCAAGCGCACGATGCGCATCGGCGTGGTGGCGTGCGGCTACGCGGACGGCTATCCGCGCCACGCGCAGACCGGCACGCCGATCGCCGTCGACGGCATCATGACGCGCGTGGTCGGGCGCGTCTCGATGGACATGCTGACGGTGGACCTGACGCCGTGCCCGAACGCGCAAGTGGGTTCGCCGGTCGAGCTGTGGGGCGAGCAGGTGCGCGTGGACGACGTGGCCGAGGCGTCGGGCACGATCGGCTACGAGCTGATCTGCGCGATTGCGCGGCGCGTGCCGGTGGTGGTGGAACCGCTGGTGGACGCGCCGCCGCTCGACGTGCCGGTGCTGCGCACCGGCAGCTACGGGCGCTGAGCGGCGCGCAGGCGGCGCCGAGCGCCCCGGCCGGCAAGCTGGCTCGGCCGGGCCGGGTCCCGATCGCCAACTTGCGGCGCGAGGCGCGCCGCGGCTTCATCGCCGCGCCAACCGCTGCCGGTTAACGAACGCCGGTTGACGAACACCGGTTAACGCCCACCCTCTCCACCACGGCCCGACCTGTCGAGGAACGCGTCGATCCGGCCGGCCGTCTCCTCCTCCATCAGGTTCGCCGCCATCACGTCGGCCGCATAGAGATAAGCGTCGTCGAGCAGCATCTCGCGCTGCCGGTAGAACATCGCCTTGCCGCGGCGCACGGCGGCCGGCGCCTTCGCGACGATCGTCGCCGCGCGGCTGGCCACGGCCGCGTCGAGCGCGTCGGCCGGCACCATCTCGTTGATCAATCCCCAGTCGAGCGCCGTGGCGGCGTCGATGAAACGGCCGCTCACGAGCATGTCGAATGCCCGCTTCGGCGCGACCGCCCTCGACAGCGCGACGGCCGGCGTCGCGCAAAACAGCCCCACGTCGATCCCCGACACCGCGAAGCGCGCGGTGTCGGCGGCCACCGCCAGATCGCAGGCCGCCACCAGCTGGCAGCCCGCCGCGCTCGCCGTGCCCTGCACGCGCGCGATCACCGGTACCGGCAGCGCGCGGATCGACAGCATCAGGCGGCTGCAGCGCGAAAACAGCGTCAAATAGCGGGCATGATCGGGATCCGCGCGAAGCTCGCGCAGATCGTGGCCGCCGCTGAACGTGCGCCCCTCTGCCGCCAGCACCACGCAGCGCAGCCGCGCGTCGTCGGCGAGCGCGTCGAACTCGGCCTGCAGCGCGCCGAGCATCGCCTCCGACAGCAGGTTTGCCCGTCCGGGCCGGTTCAGCCGCAGCGTCGTCACGCAATCCGCGTCGCGGCGCAGGACGAGCCGTTCGGCGCTTGCGGTATCGGCAGTGGTATCGGTTGCGAGATCGGCGGCCATCGCGGCTCCTGTTCGTCACGGATCGCATCGCCGCGTCGCGCGGACGCGACGGTCCCGCGCCACACCTTACACCGGAACGCGCGATGCCGAACGCCGCCCGGCCGGGCCGGCGAAACCCGCGCCGCGTCTGACGCCGCGCCGGCGCCGCGTGTTTGCGTCTCCCCCACGCACCGAAAATACTGTATATTCATACAGCATTTTGCCTCCCGCCCGCCGGTAAAAATCGTCGGTCGGGCGGGTGGTCCATGCGACAATCACGCGTTGGCCGAACCATCACGCACGGCGGGAAAATGCGCGGTACCGGCCAACGAGGAACCGGACGGCGCGGCAGTCGCGCCCCGTTCCGGCGCCATACGGAGAATACATAGTGAAACTGGTTGGATGCGGGTTGCTGCTGCTGGCGTGTACGTCGCCGGCGTTCGCGGGCGACCACTACGTCGAAATCTGGAATCCGCCCGAAGCGCGCGGCGGCGCGCATCACGATTCGGCGGCGGCGAAGGCCACGAAGCACAAGCACGTCGCGCCGCGCCTCGTCGATGCGGGGGTCCGCCCGCCATCGATCGACGCCGCGCCGAAGGCCGGCCAGACCAAGCCGCATGCGCTCGACCACGACCTGCGCCGCCCGGCTCCGGGCGCGCCGGACATCCCGCGCCTGTTCACGCCGGACGGCAACGTGCTGCGCGTCGGCACGCATGGCGCGTCTGGCGTCGAGGTGGTGCGCTGATGGAAGCCGAGAGCTACCAGGGCTATCAGATCTGGGGCCACGCGATCCTGCAGCAGGACGAGATCATGCAGCCCGACCGCTATGCCGCGAGCGGCACGATCACGCGCAACAACCGGCTCGTCGAGGCATCCAGCGTGCTCGGCGTGTTCGACACCGATGACGAGGCGCGTCTGGCCGGGCTCGAATGGGCGCGCGCCTGGGTCGACAGCCACGGTTGAACGTCGTTGTTTCGTGGCTGCCCGCCACGCCGCCAGCGTCTGCGCGGTGACCACGGCGCCATGTATTTCACGAATCGCTCCCGCCCCGCCGCCGGTTTCATGCGGCCATCCCGCCCAGTCGCCCGATTCAGCGGCTTCTCGTCCCTTCGCTTGCTTTCCCCCTCGCATCCCCAAGCGGTTCCGCTTCGCGTTCCCTGCCGTCCCCTTCGAGCGCGCCGGTGCCATGCCGCCGTGCGCCGGCACTCGTCTGCACCCCGACGCCAAACGGGCGGCCGCGCTCTCGCGCCAGCCGCCCGACCATGCACCCGCCTGCGACGCGGTGCGCTCAGAAGCGATGCACCATGCCGACGCCGATCGCGATCTGGCTGCTCGTGGTGGACGGCGTGAGGTTGAAGCCGTCGCCGATCGATGCCGTGGCCGCGATCACCTTGCCGTCCAGCAGCGTGTTGCCGCCCGCGTGCTGATAGGCCTCGATCGCATAGAGGCCGGTGCGCTTCGACAGGCTGTAGACCTGCGACAGCGTGAGCTGGTGGTACTGCGCGGCCTTGTCGACGCCGTTGGCGAGCGCGGCGCGCGTGTAGCTGTAGCCCATCGCGAGATCCCACACGGCCACCGGCCTGAAGTGCAGCACCGCGCCGGCCGTGTTGAAGATCGCCGTGTCGCGGAACGCCGAGCCGGAGCCGGGGATGTACTGGACGTTCGAGTAGGACGCGGTCACGTCCCAGCGCGACGTGAGCTGATAGCCGGCCGTCACGGCCACGCGCTGCTGTGCCTGGGCCGACACGTAGCCGTTGTTGATCGCCGAGACGGAGGTCTGGGCGCCACCGTTCGAAGCCGTCGACGCCGCGCCCCACGCGCCGCCGCCCGGCGTCGAATTGTTGATGCGCAGAAAGCCGGCCGCGATGCCGAGCGGCCCGTTCGCGTACTGAAGGCCGGCGCTCCAGGTCGCGCCCGCATTCACGCTGCCCGGCACGCCGCCGAACGAGTACGAGCCGCCGACCGTGAAGCCGTGGTATTTCGGCGAGAGATAGACGATCGAGTTGTTGGCGCGGTAGCTGGTGTCGAGCGAATCGATGTCGCCCGGGTGCGCGCCGAAATAGCCGGTCAGCCAGGTGGTCGGGCTCCACGGCGCGAGCAGCGTGTAGTACGCGGTGTACTGGCGGCCCGCCGTCAGCGTGCCGTACTTCGCGTCGGACAGGCCGACGAAGGCCTGCCGCGTGAAGATGCCGCCCGGGAATTGCGAGGTGCCGTTCGCGGTATTGATGCCGGCCTCGAGCGTAAACACGGCTCGCGTGCCGCCGCCCAGATCCTCCACGCCGCGCAGGCCGACGCGGCTGCCCGCCGTGACGCCCGTCGACATCTTCAGCGACGCGTGGCCCCCCGAGGTCTGGCCGAGCGTGCCGCTGCTGTTCTGGTAGGCGAGCCCCGTGTCGATGATCCCGTACAGCGTGACGCTGCTCTGCGCGTGCGCGGCCGTGGCCGCCATCAGTCCGGCTGCCGTCACGGCAACCACCACGTGTGTCTTCATTGCTTCTCCGTCCTCAGATTTCTTTGTCTATGGCTTGCGGCATGGGCGAACTCCATGCCGCCGCCATTCTGGACGATCGCCTGACGATTCCCTATCGACGTGGATCTCGTAGTTTGGCGCGGCGCGACGCGGCGATGCGCCGGACGGAAGGCACCGATTCCGCGCCGCACAACGCGCGTCTGGTGGCGGCAACGCAACGGCGCAAGCGCCTGTTTTTCCGATACCGATGCGCTTTTTGCGGTGCGGGCAACCCACGGTGAAGGTCGGGATTGCTGCGTTGCGACAGTCGCTTCGGCAGGCGAATTTCGACAGAGTGCGTCTCGATGTCCCGCGTCAAAAACTTGCGGTTTCCTTGTTGTATTCGGACATCGAGACATCGACGCAAGGATGACGACCGAGGCTGGGCCGCTTGGCCCGATCGATCGTTTGGACTGCTTGATACCGGCTTCGCATCGCGAGCAGATGGCAACGCCGCGAACCGGATGAAGCGGGCGGGCGCCGTGCGCGCCGGCCCGCCGCCTTCGCCCGGATCACATGGCTCAGATCACCTGGAAATGATGCGTGCCGTCGCGGCCGAGTTGCTCGACCAGGCCGAATTCCCAATCGAGATAAGCCTGCATCGCGGCCGCCGCGTTCTGCGTGCCCTCGTAGGGGCGCCGGTAGCGGTCGTCGCGTTGCGAAGCGAGACGCGTCTCGCCCTGTTCGAGCGGCAGGCCCGCGTCGATCCAGGCCTGCGTGCCGCCGTCGAGCACGAACACGTCCACGTCGGCCGGCAGCAGCGCGCGCAGGTCCGCCGCCGCGAACGCGGCCAGCTGCGAGGTGCCGCAGGTCAGCACGTAGCGCCGCGCGGCCGGAATCGCGGCCAGCGCCTCGCGCAGCCGCGCGCGAATCGCGTACCACGCGCCCGGAATGTGCCGCTTCACGTA
The DNA here is from genome assembly GCF_001411805.1 of Burkholderia plantarii. NCBI lineage: Bacteria > Pseudomonadati > Pseudomonadota > Betaproteobacteria > Burkholderiales > Burkholderiaceae > Burkholderia > Burkholderia plantarii. Next base: position 3,086,681 of record NZ_CP007213.1, read on the forward strand.
GTTCACGCTCGCGGTCACGTCGATCACGGCCAGCGCGTCGCCGCCGCGCTCCGCGTCGAGCCACGCCGCGAGCGTGGCCGGCGTGACGCGTTCCACCGGCGCCGCCTCGGGCGCGCCCATGCGCGGCACGCCGGCCTCGCCGCGCGCCGAGGCCGGCGCCGGCTCGACCACGTAGACCTCCCAGCCCATTTGCGCGAGCCACGAGGCGCTCATGTCGGCGCGCACGCCGTCGTCGTCGGCCAGCACGATGCGCGCGCCGCGCACCGGCGCGTGGTGGTCGGTCTCCTGCACGAGCTGGCCGCCCGGCGCGCTGGCGAAGCCGGGCAGATGGCCGGCCGCGTATTCTTCGGGCGGGCGTACGTCGAACCGGTAGACGGTGCGGTGCCCGCCCTCGTCGAGCGCGCCCACCTCGGCCGCCGCGACGCGCTTGACGCCGGCCTTCGCGGCCACCTCGCGCGCGCCGTCCCGCGCGGCGGCGCGATGCGCGTCGGCCACCGCGTCGGGGAAGCGCCGCGCGGCGCCGTGGTCGAGCGTCTGCCCGGCCAGCGTCCAGCCGATCGTGCCGTTGCGCAGCGCGGCCACCGGGTTCGGCAGCCCCGCGTTGACGAGCGACTGCGTGCCGATGATGCTGCGCGTGCGGCCCGCGCAGTTGACGATCACGCGCGTGGCCGGATCGGGCGCAAGCTCGCGCACGCGCAGCACGAGCTCGGCGCCGGGCACGCTGGTCGCGGTCGGGATGCTCATGGTCTGGTATTCGTCGAAGCGGCGCGCATCGACGATCACCACGTCGGCCTTCGCGTCGATCAGCGCCTGCACCTCCTGCGCCGACAGCGACGGCGTGTGGCGCTGCGCTTCCACGTATTCGCCGAACGACTTGCTCGGCACGTTGACGTCGATGAACAGCTCGCCGCCCATGCGGCTCCACGCCGCGAGGCCACCGTCGAGCAGATGCACGCGCGTGTAGCCGAGCCCGGCGAGCACGGCCGCCGCGCGCGGCGCGAGATCCTCGCCGTCGTATTCGCCGTACAGCGCGATCGTGGTGTCGCGGCGCGGGATGCGCGACCACGCCTCCAGCTCGAGCTTCGACAGCGGCAGGTTCGCGGCCCAGAGCGGATGGCCGGCCGCGTAGGGCGCCTCCTCGCGCACGTCGACGAACGCGATTTCCTCGCGCGCGAGCAGCGCCGCACGCACCTCGGCGACGGACAGACGGGGAAACGCCGCATCGGACGCGGCGGCGGCGGAGCGAGCGGGGAAAGCAGCGGAGGCAGCGGAATCGGACACGGTGTTCATCGGCAGGGACAGGAAAGGGAAAACGGACTCGGGCGGCGTGCAACGGCACGCCACACGATAACGCGGATCAGGCGGGGGGACGCAATTGATGGAAACGCGGCAGGCGCCGGCCGCGACCGAGGCGGGCCGCCGCCGGGCACGGCCGGCGCGCTCACGCGCCGCCGGCCGGCAACGTATAGCCGGACACGAACGGCTTGCGCGTGCCGTCCTCGCGATAGACCGAGCGCTCGATCGCGCCGATGTCGCCGCCATAGACGTGGATGCTGATCGACACGCGGTCGTCGTAGGCGTTGCTGACGCGGTGGACGTCGCCGAGCGCCGGCGACACCGCCTCGACCTGCCCCGGCGCGAGCCGCACCGGCTCGCCGTCCGGCACCGGCACGCCGGCGCCGGTGAACGCGTAGGGCTGCGAATATTCGGCGCCGCGCAGCATGCCGATCAGCCCCCAGACGGTGTGATCGTGGATCGGCGTGACCTGCGCCGGCCCCCAGACGAAGCTGACGATCGAGAAGCGCGCGTCGGGATCGCGGTGCAGCAGGAACTGCTGGTAGCGCTCGGGATCGGGTTGCGCGAACGACTCGGGCAGCCAGTCGTCGCGCGCGACCAGATCGGCCAGCAGCGCGCCGCCGTCGCGCACCACGCGCGCCTCGTCGGGCTGCGTGTCGATCAGCCGCGAAAACGCGGCAACGAACTCGGCCAGCGGCGGCGCGGCGCGCTGCGCCTCGGCCGCGCGCGTCTGGTGCAATCCATGCGAACTCATCGGAAGCCTCTTCGAATATGATGTATGTTCATAACGTCGAATCCATTACATGCAAAAGTAACATGAAAATCGGTGATATCGATGCCTTCGCGGCGGTGATTCGCTGCCAGTCGCTGAGCCAGGCCGCACACGAACTCGGCATCACGCAGCCGGCCATCACGCGCCGCGTGCAGAACCTCGAGGAGGCGCTCGGCGCGGCGCTGCTCGATCGCAACACCAAGCCGCCGCGCCCGACCGAGCTGGGCCGTCGCGTCCACGACCAGTGCCGCGCGGTGCTGCGCGAGGTGGATGCGCTGCGCGAGCTGGCGCGCGCGACCCTGCCGCCCGCCGGCGCGTTCCGGCTCGGCATCACGCACGGCATCGGCGAACTGATGCTGCCGGGGCTGGTGGCGATGCTGCGCGAGCGCTGGCCGTCGCTCGCGCCGGGCGTCGAGACCGGCTGGGCCGGCACGCTGCTCGACCGGCTCGCGCTCGACGAACTCGACGCGGCGCTGGTGTTCGCCGCCCGCGACACGGCGCTGCCGCCGCGCGTGACGGGCGAGCGGCTCGCCGCCACGCGGCTCGTGGTGGTGGCCGCGCGCGGCAGCTGCCCGCGGCGCGCCTACCGCCTCGCCGATCTTCATGCGCGCGGCTGGATCCTCAATCCCGACGGCTGCGGCTTTCGCGCGAGCCTGAAGCGCGCGCTCGACGCGCAGCGGCTGCCGCTCGCGGTCACGCTCGACGCCTACGGCCGCGACGTGCAGTTGCAGGGCGTGGCGGACGGCTTCGGGCTCGGCCTCGTGCCGCTGCCGCTGGTCGGCGCGAGCCCGCTGCGCGACGCGCTCGAGATCGTCAACGTCAGCGATTTCCGCCCCCCGGTCGATCTCTGGCTCACGCAGCGCGACGGCGTCGAGCGGCTTGCCGAACCGGTACGCGCGGTCGGCGACGCCGCGCGCGCGCTGTTCGACGCGCTCGGCGCCACGCACGCGGTCGAGCAAGTAGGCGGCTAGGCGGCGCCCGCCCCTTTCGACCTTCCCGCGTTGAACCCGCTCAACGCGCATCGTCGCGCAGCCAGGCGCCCAGCGCCTCGCGCCCGGCCGCGACCAGGATCGCATCGTTCTGCGGCGTGTGAATCCGGCTGCACAGCACGTCGCGATGATGGCGTTCGAGCGGATGATGGCGGCTCAGCCCGTGATTGCCCGACAGCTGCAGCGCCAGCTCGGTCACGCGGATCGCATGGGTGGTGACGGTGTACTTGACGAGCCCGCAGGCCGCCAGTTCCGGCGGCGCGCCGGCATCGGCGCGGCCGCTGAGGTCGTCGAGCAGCACGCGGTTCGCGTGCAGCAGCGCGTCGATCTCGCCGATCGTCTCCTGCACGCGCGGCAGCGCGGCAAGCGGCGTACCCAGGCTGGCCGGCACGCGGGTTCCGACGAACGCCGCCACCCAGTCGCGCGCGGCACGCGCCACCGCGTCGTAAAGGCTGCCGAGCAGCACGATCATCCAGGCCTGCTGATCGAGATGGCTGCCGACGTCGGCCTGCGTCGCGCCCGAGTTCGCCCATTGCGCCGGCACGCGCAGATCGACCGCGTTCGCGGCCGGAATCCACACCTCGTCGAACACCACCTCGTGGCTGCCCGAGGCGCGCAGCCCCAGATGGTTCCAGCTTTCGATCACGCGGATGCCCGCGCCGCCGTCGGCGCGGCGCGCCTCGCGCGGCACGAGGAACACCCCGGTACGCGGCGCCGCCTCGTCGGTGCGCGCCCACACGGCCAGCCAGCGCAGCGCCGGCACGCCGGTGCTGTAGAGCTTGTGGCCCGAAAGCCGCCAGCCGCCGCCGGCATCGGGACGCGCCACGGTGGCCGGCAGGCCGCCGCGCGACGGCGAGCCGAGTTCGGGCTCGACGCGCAGCGCGTTGATCAGCGCGCCGTCGGCCACCGCGCTGGCGAACACCGCGTCGCGCAACGCGGTCGGCCAGCGGCTGTCGGCCCGACCCAGCGCGCGATGCTGGAGGTAGGTCATCGTCAGCACCAGCGCCGTGGCCGCGTCTGCGCGCGCGACGCCGGCCACGATGCGGCGCGCGCGCGCCAGCGAGGCACCGCCCCCGCCCGCCGCGCGCGGCACGACCTGCGCGATCAGGCCGTGCCGATGCAGCAGCGCGAAGTGATCGTGGGGAAAGCTGCCGTCGGCATCGTGCCGCGCGGCGCCCTCGGCCAGCGTGGAGGAGAGCGAGGCGAGCAGCGCGTCGAGCGCGGTGTCGTCGGGTACGGCGTCGCGGGACGCCGCCGCAGCGGCATCGGCGAAGGCGAAATCGGTCGGCAAGGAAGCCATCGGCACGGAAATCCTGGGAACGCGAAGGGAAACACGGCCGCCGCCGGCGCGGCGCGCGTCGGGCTGCGAGCCGCGTGCGCCGGCCGTGGGCGAAGCACCGGAACATCAGCCTAAGGGGGCGGGCGAGCGCGTCAAACCATGCAAATTCGATATTCTTTGCGCGATTTATTATTTCCGATTTGCATGATCCTGAGGCTAATCTGGCCGCCATGTTCCGGCTCGCGCCAGCGATCGATCGACTCGCCCGATCGCCATGCATCACGCGCCGGCCCTCGCCATTTCCGCCCGGGCAAAGTCCGGGCCGTTCGCACCGGAGCCCCGCGATGAGCGTCGAATTCATCGGCATGATCCAGAGCCAGAAGCAGTCCGAGATCCATCCGGGCGACGGCAACGCCGTCGATCGCGATTATGTCCGCGCGTTCGCGCAGGCCCACGAGCAGGCGGGCTTCGACCGGATCCTGGTGCCGCATCATTCGACCGGCCCGTCGGCCACGCTGACCATCTCGTATGCGGCCGCCGTCACCGAGCGCGTCCATTTCATGCTCGCGCACCGGCCCGGCTTCACGGCGCCCACGCTCGCCGCGCGCCAGATCGCGACGCTCGACCAGTTCAGCGGCGGCCGGCTCGGCGTGCATTTCATCTCGGGCGGCTCGGACAGCGAGCAGCAGCGCGACGGCGATTTTCTCGATCACGACCAGCGCTACGCACGCACCGACGAATATCTCGGTATCCTGCGGCGGATCTGGACCGAGGACCGGCCGTTCGATCACGACGGCACCTATTACCGCTTCAAGCAGGGCTTCTCCGAGGTCAAGCCGGCGCAGCAGCCGCATGTGCCGATCTATTTCGGCGGCGCCTCGGCAGCCGCGCTGGAAGTGGCCGCGAAGCATGCCGACGTCTACGCGCTGTGGGGCGAATCGCTCGACCAGGTGCGCGAGCTGACCGGCCGCGTGCGCGCCGCCGCGGCCGCGCAGGGGCGCCAGGTGCGCTTCTCGGTGTCGTTCCGGCCGATCCTGGCCGCCACCGAGGACGCCGCCTGGGCGCGCGCGCAACGCATCCTCGCCGAGACGCGCCGGCTGCGCGAGGCGGCCGGACTCGGCACGGGCGGCCCGCAGCAGAGCGAAGGCGCGCGGCGCCTGCTGGCCGCGGCCGAACGCGGGCCGCGCGTCGACAAGCGGCTGTGGACCGAGATCGCGCAACTGAGCGGCGGCCGCTCGAACTCCACGGCGCTGGTCGGCACGCCCGAACAGGTGGCCGAGGCGCTGGCCGACTACTACGACATCGGCGTGACCACGTTCCTGATCCGCGGCTTCGATCCGCTCGACGATGCGATCGACTACGGCCGCGAGCTGATCCCGCGCGTGCGCGAGCTGGTGGCCGGGCGCCACGCGAGCCGCGCGGCGGCCTGAGCGCGGGCCGCTCCGCGCCTCCTTTCCTCAACTTTTCACGAGCCGCCCATGTCCGCCGTCCTGTCGTTGCCGTCCCTCACGCCGTCCGGTCTCGCGATCAACCCGCAGCCGCGGCAGAAATTCTGGTTCGATCCGCCCGCACCGCGCACGAGCGTCGCCGCCGAGCGGCGCCATCGCCAGGAGCGGCTCGCCGGCGCGTTCCGGATCTTCGCGCGGCACGGCTTCGCGCAGGGCCTCGCGGGCCACATCACCGCGCGCGATCCCGAGCTGCCCGACCACTTCTGGGTCAATCCGCTCGGCGTGCATTTTTCTCGCATCAAGGTGTCCGACCTGCTGCTCGTGAACGGCCGCGGCGAGACCGTGATCGGCGAGCGTCCGCTCAACAAGGCCGCGTTCGCGATCCACGCGGCGATCCACGAGGCGCATCCGGAACTGGTGGCGGCCGCCCACACGCATTCGACCTACGGCAAGGCCTGGTCGACGCTCGGCCGCGCGCTCGATCCGCTGACGCAAGACGCCTGCGTGTTCTACGAAGACCACGCGCTGTTCGACGACTTCACCGGCATGGTGGTGGACACGAGCGAGGGCGAGCGCATCGCGCGGGCGCTCGCGAAACCGGACGGCGGCACGCACAAGGGCGTGATCCTGAAGAACCACGGCATCCTCACGGGCGGGCCGAGCGTGGAGGCCGCCGCGTGGTGGTACATCGCGCTCGACAACGTTGCGCACACCGCCCTGCTGGCCGAGGCGGCCGGCACGCCCCAGCCGATCGACGCGGCCACGGCGCGCCACACGCACGGCCAGATCGGCAAGCCCGACGGCGCGCGGCACGCGTTCGAGGCGCTCTACGAAGGGCTGCTGGCCGCCGAGCCGGATCTGCTCGACTGAACTGGACGCTCGCACGACGCGCCGGTGCCTCGCGCGACGCCGTCGTTCAGCGCATCGTCGCACCCTGGTTGCCTCTCGCCGCGTCCTGTTTCGTCGACGATTCACATTCATGCCGCGTGGCCTCGATGCCGCGCCACCACCACCGCTTGCTGCATTGAGGAGTCCGACATGTCCCGCCCGTTTGATGCCGATCCACGTTCGGCCGCCGCCGCGTCCACTGCCAGGCCGGCGCAGCCGGGCCGGCGCCGCGCGCTGCGCGCCACCGGCGCGGCCGCGCTGGCGGGCGCGTCGATCGCGCTCGGCCGCACCGCGTGGTCCGCGCCGCCGCTCAGGAAGCTGAAGTTCGCCTGGAACCAGACCGCGTTCTGCCTGACGCCGATCGTGGTGGCGCAGGAGCGCGGCATCTTCGAGAAGAACGGCCTCGCGGTCGAGCTCGTCAACTACAGCGGCTCGACCGACCAGCTGCTCGAATCGATCGCCACCGGCAAGGCCGACGCGGCGGTGGGCATGGTCCACCGCTGGCTCAAACCGCTCGAGTCGGGCTTCGACGTGAAGATCATCGGCAGCTCGCACGGCGGCTGCGTGCGGCTGCTCGGCGCCAACCAGGCCGGCGTGACCTCGCTGGCGGCGCTGAAGGGCAAGACCGTCGGCGTGAGCGACCTGGCCTCGCCGGGCAAGCACTTCTTCGCGATCCTGCTGGCCAAGCACGGGCTCGACGCCGAGCGCGACATCAGCTGGCGGCAGTATCCGGCCGACCTGCTCGGCGTGGCGGCCGACAAGGGCGAGATCCAGGCGATCGCCGACGGCGACCCGAACCTCTATCTGCTGGAAAAGCGCAGCCCGGGCAAGTACACGCAGCTCGCCAGCAACCTGTCCGACGAGTATCAGCACAAGGTCTGCTGCGTGATCGGCGCGCGCGGCGAGCTGGTGCGCAACGACCGGCCGGCCGCCGCCGCGCTCGCGCGCTCGATCGTCGAGGCGACCGAATACACGCGCGAGAATCCGAACGAATCGGCGAAGCTGTTCGCGAAGTACACGCCGAGGATCGGTATCGACGATCTGCGCAAGCTCTACGCGACGCTGACCTACGAGCACCATCCGACCAACGTCGACCTGCAGCAGGAGATCGCGTTCTACGCCGACGATTTCCGCCGCATCGGCGTGATCCGCAAATCGACCGACCCGCAGCGCTTCGCGCAGCAGGTCTACGTGAACGTGCTGGGCTGAACGATGGCAAGCTTCGATTCCGCGACGCTGCGGCAGGGACCGCGGCATGCCGCCGGCGCCAGCGATCATGACACCTCGCCCCGTGCCGAAGCCCCGCCGGCTGCCTGCACGGCCTGCTCGGCGGCCACGCCGCGCGCGGCACGGGTGTGGGCCGGCGGCCTGTACGCGGCGCTCGCCTGGGCCGCGTTCGGCGGCATCGCCCGGGCCTGGCCAAACCGCGTGTCCGGCTTCACCGACTGGGCCTATACCGACACGATCGGCCTCGCCGCGTTCGTCGTCGCGGCCGTGCTCGCGCTGCTCGCGCTCGCGGGCCCCACGGTCGCGCCCGGCCGGACGCTGGTCGCCGCGCTGCGCCCGGCCGGCCCGTGGCTCGCTGCGATCGCGCTGGGGCTGGCGGCCTGGGAGATCGCGACGGCCAAGACGGGCTGGCTGCCCACGCCGTTCTTCGCGCCGCCGCAGGCGCTGATCGAGGTCTATCTCGACGACTGGCCGCGGCTCGCGGGCAGCGCGTTTCACTCGCTGAAGCTGCTCGCCGTGGGCGTGCTGAGCGGCGCCGCGACCGGCTTCGTGGTGGGCGTGGCGGTGGGCTGGTCGCGCGCGATCGGCTACTGGGTGCATCCGGTGCTGCGCGTGGTCGGGCCGCTGCCGGCCACCGCGCTGCTGCCGCTCGCGTTCTTCGTGTTCCCGTCGAGCTACTCGGCCGCCGTGTTCCTGATCGCGCTCGCGGCCGGCTTCCCGGTGGCCGTGCTGACCTGGTCCGGCGTGGCCGGCGTCGGCAAGGCTTACTACGACGTCGCGCGCACGCTCGGCGCCAACGCGCGCTTCCTGGTGCTGCGCGTGGCGATCCCGGCGGCGCTGCCGCAGGTGTTCGTCGGGCTGTTCATGGGGCTCGGCGCCTCGTTCACGGTGCTGGTGGTGGCCGAGATGATGGGCGTGAAGTCGGGCCTCGGCTGGTACCTGACCTGGGCGCAGGGCTGGGCCTCGTACACCAACATGTACGCGGCGCTCATCGTGATGGCGCTGCTGTTCTCCGGGCTCATCACGCTGTTGTTCGCGGTGCGCGACCGCGCCCTCGCCTGGCAGAAGGGAACCGTCAAATGGTGATCGCCGCCTCGCATTCCACGGCGCCGGATTCGCATGGCACGCTCGCCGTCGAGCCGCCCGGCGCGCGCATCGAGATCCGTCGCGCGAGCCACTGGTTCGACACGCCGAAAGGCCCGCTGCACGTGCTCGACGACGTCTCGCTGTCGGTCGCGCCGGGCGAGTTCGTCGCGCTCATCGGCCCGAGCGGCTGCGGGAAATCCACGCTGCTGCGGCTCGTGGCCGGCCTCGAGCCCGCCACGCGGGGCTCGCTGCGGCAGGACGGCCACGAGATCGAACGGCCCGATCCGTCGCGCATCGTCGTGTTCCAGGATCCGACGCTCTACCCGTGGCGGCGCGTTCGCGCCAACGTCGCGCTCGGGCTCGACGCGCGCGGCGTGCCGAAGCACGAACGCGCGCGCGTGGACGAGGCGCTCGCGCGCGTCGGGCTGACCGAGTTCGCCGACGCGTTTCCGCACCAGCTCTCGGGCGGCATGGCGCAGCGCGTCGCGCTAGCCCGCGCGCTCGTCAACGATCCGCGGCTGCTGGTGCTCGACGAGCCGCTCGGCAAGCTCGATTCGCTCACGCGGCTCGCGATGCAGGGCGAACTGCTTTCTTTGTGGCAGCGCGCGCGATTCTCGGCGCTGCTCGTCACGCACGATGTGGAGGAGGCGCTGTACCTCGCGCAGCGCGTGATCGTGTTCGGGCCGCGGCCGGCGAGGATCGTCGCGACGCTCGACGTCGATCTGCCCTATCCGCGCCATCGCGGCGATCCGCGCCTCGCGCAGTTGCGCCGCACGGCGCTCGCGCATCTGGGCCTCGATGCGAGCTGGTAGCACGCCGCCATGCCGCGCGGGCGGCGCGATCGGGCCACGCGGCGTGATGGCCGGTGACGGCGGGCCGCACCGGGGCGGTTCGTGCGTGCGGTCGCTTGCAGCAGGACTCGTGGAGGACTTTCGCCGTCGAGTGCGGCGCGGTGCGGGCGGACCTCGCACGCCGCATGAGACGTGCCCGCAGTCGCTTGCGTGCGCAACCATCGTTTCGGCTTCGGCAGCTTCGTCGACACTGCTGCCATCAACCGAATCGTCGACGCCAACACCAGCCGCGTCCCTCCCCCGGCGCCGAGCGTCCCACTCGCCTCGCTCTCGCCACGGCGCGTCCACACCATGACCGCAGCCTGGCTCGACCCCCTGCTCGCGACGCTGCACGACGGCGAGGTCGCGCTCGGCTGGCTAACCGCCCGGCTCGGCCTCGCCGGCACCAGTCACGGCCAGCCGGCGTGGCCATGGGCGCGGCGCATCGCGATCGAGACGCTCGCGATCGATCCGGGCCTCACGCGCCGGCTCGGCCTCGCGCTGCTCGCCAGCGTCGGCGCATTCGGCTGCGCGCTGGGCGCGCTCGTGCCGGGCCGCGCGCGGCTGCCGCTCGCGGCCGCGGCCGTCGCCTGCGCATGGCTCGCGCCGTGGCCGCCCGCCTCGCTCTGGCTCACGGCCGCCACGCCCACCAGCTTTCAGTCGTCACCGGCCCCGTTCTCGGTCGCCACGGCCACGCACGGCGCCTCGTTGTACGCGCAACATTGTCTCGCCTGCCACGGCGCGACGGGCCGCGGCGACGGCCCGCGCGCCGGCTCGCTACCGGTCTGGCCGCCCACCATGGCCGGCCCGCTGCTCGCGCGCCGGCTCGACGGCGAGCTGTTCTGGCACATCGCCGCCGGCCTGCGCGACCGCGACGGCGCCGTGACGATGCCGGGCTTCGCCGGCACGCTCGGCGACGGCGACATCTGGGACACGCTCGCCTACCTGCGCGTGCTGTCGGCCTCGGGCGGCAGCGCGAGCGGCGAGGGCTGGCCGGTGCCGCTCGCGCTGCCCGCGCTCGACGTGCGCTGCGCGGACGGCGCGGCGCGCCCGCTCGCGCGCTGGCGCAGCGGGCAGCGCGTCTACGTGGTCGCGCTCGGCGACGGCGCCGCGCCGCCGTTCGAGGACGCGCGCTGGCAGACGCTGCTGCTCACGCGCGACGGCCGCCCGCCGGCGCGGGTTCCGGCCGACGGCCCGCGCGCGACCTGCACGGCCGCCACGCCCGAGGCCTGGTCCCTCTTCGCGACGATCGCGGCGCGCGCGCCCGACCGCTTCGCCGGCACCGCGCTGATCGCCGACCGCGCCGGCTGGCTGCGTGCCGTGGCCGCGCCCGGCACGCGCTGGTCCGACGCGAATCTGCTCTGCGGCCCGGCTCGCGGCACCGCGGCGGCACCGGCCCGCGCGTCGCGCGACACGGCCGGCGCCGCCGCCACGAACCCGACCCGCCCGCGCGCGTCGCCCGGCACCAGCGGCATCGACGACGCCTCCGGCATGCGCGACACGGACGGCATCGACGCGCTGCTCGCGCGCATCGACGCCGAGCCGGTGGCCGCCACGGCCGGCGGCAACCCCCATTGACGCGCCGCCGCCCCCGCGGCGGCCGTCCGCTTCCCCTCCGATCCAAGGACTTTCGACGATGAATCACCGCCCGCCCGTCAACCGACGACGTTTCCTCCAGTCCAGCGCCGCGCTCGCCGCGTTGCCGGCGCTCGGCGCGCCCGCGTTCTCGCGGGCCGCCACGCGCGTGACGCTCAGGGCCGGCGACCAGAAAGGCGGCGTGCGCGCGCTGCTGGAGGCGGCCGGCGCGCTGACCGGGCTGCCCTACGACATCGAGTGGACCGAATTTCCGGCTGCGGCGCCGCTGGGCGAGGCGCTGAACGCGGCGGCCGTGGACTGCGGGCCGATCGGCGACGCGCCGCTGATCTTCGCGCTGGCCTCGGGGGCGCGCGTGAAGGCGATCGCGGCGAACCGCTCGGACGCCTACGGCACCGCGGTGATGGTCGGCCCGAACGCGCCGCTGCGCGGTGCCGCCGACCTGAAGGGCAAGCGCATCGGCACCATGCGCGGCTCGATCGGCCATTACGTGGCGCTGAAGGCGCTCGACTCGGCCGGCCTGCCGCCCACGGCCGCCGATTTCCGCTTCCTGCCGCCCGCCGACACGATGCTCGCGCTCGCCACCGGCTCGATCGACGCGTGGGCGACCTGGGAGCCCTACACGGCGCTGGCCGAGACGAGCGGCCGGGCGCGCGTGCTGGTGAACGGGCGCGGGCTGTCGTCGGGGCTCAGCTACCTCGCGGCGACCGACGCCGCGATCGCCGCGAAACGCGACGTGCTGCAGGACTTCGTGCGGCGCGTGGTGGCCGCGCAGGTCTGGTCGTACCAACACGCGGACGCGTTCTCGGCCACGCTCGCGCGCATCATCGGGATTCCCGAGACGGCCGCGAAGCTGCAGTTCGAGCGGCGCAACACGAAGTGGCTGCCGATCGGGCCCGGGCTGATCGCCGAGCAGCAGGCGACCGCCGATTTCTACCTGCGCATGGGACTGCTGCGGCAGCGCCTCGAGGTGGGGCCGACCTTCGACCGCGGCTTCGCGCTGGACACGGCGCACGCGGCCTGAACGCCTCGCCGGGCCCGCAACGCGGCCCGCCGAACGGCCCGAATGCTGCCGGCCGCGCCGGCAACGCCGCCGCACGAAACACGCACGACGGCATCGGCATCGGCGAGACGACCGATGCCTGCGCCACACCCGGCGCCATCGATCTGGCAAAATCCGGACTCCCGCCTCTCCTGACCTCCACGCGCCACCGCCATGCCGATCCTCAGCGAACTGTTCCTCTATCCGATCAAGTCCTGCGCCGGCATTCCGGCCGCGCGCGCGCGGCTGCTGGAAAGCGGCCTCGAATACGATCGCGGCTGGATGGTGGCGGAGCCGTCCGGCACGATGGTCACGCAGCGCGAGCAGGCCCGGCTCGCGCTGGTGCGCGTGGCGATCGGCGAGACGGACCTGCTGGTGGACGCGCCCGGCATGCCGACGCTGCGAACGCCGCTCGACGCGCGCGCCCACGACGGCGCGCCGACGCTGCGCGTCACGGTATGGGGCAGCAGCTTCGACGCGCTCGACACCGGCGCGACCACGGCGCAGTGGTTCAGCGACTACCTCGGCCTCACGGTGCGGCTGATGCGCTTCTCGTCCGAGGTACGCCGTGAAGTGAGCCGCGAGTGGACCGGCGAACTCAGCACCCACACGCAGTTTGCCGACGGCTTCCCGGTGATGGTGGTCGGCCAGTCCTCGCTCGACGACCTGAACGCCCGGCTCGCGCAGCGCGGCGTGCCGGCGGTGGGCATGGACCGCTTCCGCCCGAACCTGGTGATCTCGGGGCTCGATGCCTACGAAGAGGACTTCGTCGAGCATCTCGACGTGGCAGCCGCGTCGGGGCCGATCCGGCTCAGGCTCGTCAAGCTCTGCACGCGCTGCCCGATCCCCGACATCGACCAGACGCTCGGCGGCCCGCATCCGCAGTGGCCGCACGAGCCGCTCGACACGATGAGCGCCTATCGCGCGAGCGCGCGCTTCAACGGCGCGCTGACGTTCGGCAAGCACGCGGTGCTCGCGAGCGCCGGGGCCGGCGTGCTGGAAGTCGGCCAGTCGCTCGAGGCCGAGATCGGCTTCGACGACTGAGTAACCGTGTCTCGAGTCAAGCGAGATGAAGCGAATCGTCCCAGGGGGTGTTGGATTTGACCATGGCATTGAGCATGGTCAGGAGCTTGCGCATGCAGGCAACCAGCGCGACCTTGGGCAGTTTGCCGGCTGCTTTGAGACGTTGATGGAAGGCCTTGATAGCCGGGTTGTGGCGGGTTGCAGTGAGCGTCGCCATGTACAGCACGCGGCGAATTTCAAAGCGCCCGCCCTGCACACGTCGTCGTCCTTGGCGCGAGCCCGAATCGCAAGCGACAGGGGCAACGCCCACGAGTGCCGCAATCTGGCGACGATTGAGCTTGCCCAGTTCCGGCAGTTGAGCAATCAGGCAGGCACTGGATACCGGGCCGATGCCGCGAGTCGATTGCAGCAATCGGTCGAGTTCAGCAAAGTGTTCGCGAACGTGGCCGACCATTTGAGCATCGATGTCGTCGAGCTGGGCCTGAATGGCGGCGATGATGGCCTGCAAACTGGGATGCAAACGCTCGGGCGTGATTTGCAGCCGCTGCCGCTCGGATAAGAGCATGGTGATCAACTGGCGCCTGCGCGTCAGCAGAGCAGCAAGCCACTGCTGGCGCTCGTCGGAGACGGGGCGCAGCAAGCGGGACAGATCTTCACGACGCACCAGCACCGAGGCCATTTCGGCGAGCATGCGGGCGTCGATGGAATCGGTCTTGGCGAGCTTGCCCATGGCACGCGCGAAGTCACGAGCCTGGCGGGGATTGACGACGGCCACCGGCAAGCCAGCACCTTGCAGAGCGCAGGCCAATTCGGCTTCATAGCCACCGGTCGCTTCCATGACGACCAGATCGATGCCCAATGGCTGTAATGCCGTGGCCAGCGCCGTATGGCCGTCGGCGTCATTGTTGAAGCGTTGAGCGTCCAGACGGGCGCCCAGCAAGGCGACATCGACGTGGGCTTTGGCCACATCGATGCCAACCGTGACGAAGGAAGGAGCAGACATGATCTTCGGATCCCATGCTTGTACATGCGCACTCGGCGGTGCCGGGGCGCGTAACCGTTCGGGTTTCGGGAAGACCAGCACGGCGACCGTGCGCTCTTTACTCAGTCACGGGCTCGAACGCCCAAGCGGCGGACAAACTGCACGGTCTTGTCTGGCTACCGTCAGACTTTACCGTACTGGTCTGGTTTAAACATACAAGTCGGCCCGCGCGGCGCCGGCCCGCTTTCGCGGTACGCCGGACGGCTACCAACAACATCAGGAATCCTCTCTTTCCCATCGTGCCGGCCATCTGCCGACGGCCCGTGAGGCGGTGCGCCCACAGGGTTTTCCCGGATCGTCACGCCGGGCCGATATCCCCCGATTCAGCCGCGCGGGCGACGCTCGCCGCCCTGCCGGCGGCCACCCCGCTCTTGTCGTATCGACAACGAACGGCACGTAAGCGGGGCGAAAACTGCTGCGTCGTTTTCCGTCGAATTGCTTAATTCATTCACGAATTCACGCGTATCGACACACGAATTTCATCGAAACAGGATGAGTCGGAAACATTTCGTCCTGTTAAGATTGTTGCCTTGCCCGCAATACCGACACCGAACCGATTTACATGAATCGCACGATTGACCATCGCAATCTAACGATGTTGCTGCTGGAAGCTCGCGAGGCGCTGGTCGGCCGCTTCCGTCCGATCCTCAAGGAAGTGTCGCTGACCGAGCAGCAATGGCGAATCATCCGCCTGCTCGATGGCGAACCGCGTGGTGAACTCGAAGCCGGCCAGATCGCCAAGCGCTGCTGCATCCTGAGCCCAAGCCTGACGGGCGTGCTCGAACGACTCGAGCGCGACGGCCTGATCACGCGCATGCGTTCGACCGAGGACCAGCGCCGGCTGCTGGTGGCGCTGACCGAGCGCAGCCGCCAGCTGGTGCGCAAGATCGGCCAGCGCATCGACGATCAGGACCGCCAGCTCGAACAGCAACTCGGCCCCGACGGCCTGCGCGACATCTACGTCGCGCTCGACCGGCTGCTCGAAGTCACCTCGGTTCACTAGCCGGTCCATTTGCACGCCGCGCGGGGCCGCGCCTCGCGAATTGCCTTCGGCACCGGGCCTGAACCTTGCTCCGCCGGCCCGCTTCCGTCCGTCAGGACAGCCGATCAACCGCCGCCCGCTAGACCGACGTGTCTGTCCACCGCCTGTCCACCCTTGCGCGCCGGCCCGCATCGGCATCAATTCCACGCATGCCGCGCCGGCTTCACGCCGTTCAGGTAGTAATTGCCGACCAGATGGTATTTCCAGCGCACCGGATCGTGCAGCGTATGCGTGCGTGCGTTGCGCCAGTGCCGGTCGAGGCCGTACACGGCCAGCGTGGCCTGCGTGCCGGCCAGTTCCAGCAGCTTCTGGCTCGCGAGCAGCGCCGTCTCGGTGGTCAGCACCTTGGCCTCGCCCACCTCGACCGATGCGCGCGCAACGTCGTCGTCGCCAAGCTGGCCGCGCGCGGCCAGTTCATCGAGCGTGCGCGCGGCGCGGTCGAGCAGCGCGTCGGCCGCGTGCAGCGAGATTACCAGCCGGCCCGTCTCGCTGAGCGTCAGCGGATCGTCCGCGGCGCGCGTCACGCCGCTGTCCACCCACGGCCGCGAGCGTTCGCGCACGAAGCGCAGCGTGTCGTCGAGCGCCGCCCGCGCGATGCCGGCGTCGATCGCGGCCTGGAGGATCTGCGAGATCGGGCCGTTCAGCGTCGGCTGGTCGGTCACGCGCTGCGCGGGGAACACGTGCGAGTCGGGCACCACCACCTGTTCCAGCCGCACCGTGCCGCTCGCGGTGGTGCGCTGGCCGAAGCCCGACCAGTCGTCGATCACGGTCAGCCCGGGCGTGCCGCTCGGGATGTAGGCGAGCCACGCCTGGCGGTCGGCATCGAGGCCGAGCACCGGCACGTAGTGCGCGAACAGCGCGCCCGTCGAATAGAACTTGGTGCCGTCCACGCGCCAGTGCGCGCCGTCGCGCACGATCGTCGTCTTCAGATCGAGCACGTGCTTCGTGCCCTTCTCCGAGAAGCCGTTGCCGAAGCGCCGGCCCGCCAGCACCTCGGCAAAAAACGCGCGCTTCTGCGCCTCGCTGCCGGTCAGCGCGATCACGTCCACCAGCCCGAAGTGGTTCTGCGGCAGCTGGCCGAGCGACGGGTCGGCCGCCGAGATCAGCCGGATCACCTCGACCAGCGTGACGAACGACACGCCCGCGCCACCATAGGCCTTCGGCACCGTGATCGCCCACAGCCCCGAGCGCGAGAACCATTCGATCTCCTCGCGCGGCAGCCGGCGCTCGCGGTCGCGCTCGATCGCGCCGGCCGCGAGCCGCGCGGCCAGCTCGCGGGCCACCTCGATCGCTTCCTCGTCGGACGCGATCCGGTGCGCGGGCGCCGGCGCGGCATCAGGCAGGACGCCGGTCGCGGCGGCGCCGTCCGGTCCGCCGGCGGCCGGCGAACGGGGCGTGGTGAGATCGGGCGTGGACATCGGGCATCTCCGGGCGGGAACGAAGCAGCCAATCTATCAACGGCTCGCGGCGTGCCAAAACGATCGATTCGGGAATCGATATTCCGGCGGCCCGGCGCCGTTTTCGCCTGCCGCCGGCGGCGTTACACGATGCGATATTGATTACGCGGCGCGCGACACGATCGATCCGATCGTGCCGGAAAACGCGCACACCCTGCCGCGCGGCAGGGCCGATGCAGCGACGCTATGGTCCGCGCGCGGGCAGTGCGGCAATTTCATTGCGTGCGCCCCTTGTGTTTGGTGGGGGGGCTTCTAGACTGTTTATTCGATCGTTTTCTCATGCCCCGCTTCAGGAGTTCTCATGCGCCTCACGATTCGGATCAACGGAACCAGTCAGACCACGCGCCAGCCGTCGTATGCCGTGCTGTGGGTCGATACCGACGAACAGCTCTGGTCGCGCGAGGCGCATCAGGGCATCGATCTGCCGTGCTGGGGCAAGGTGAAGCACGTCGAAGGCGCGGTGGCGCTGTGCGCGGCCGACGGCGACGAGGCGCTGTGCCGGCTGCAGGGGCTGTCGATCGAGCAGGCGTCGGCCACGGCGTCCGTATCGCGCGCCGACAGCCACGGCACCGCCGTGCTCGGCGGCGGCGAGCCGAGCGGCGCGTGGCGGCTGCAGGCCGTCGATTGCTGCGCGACGACACCCGAAACGCAGGGCTTCACGGTCGTCGAACGCTGAGCGGCCGGCGCTTCGTCCCGGCGTGACGCGGCGCCGGTGGCGCGAGCGGTTGCGCGCCGCCTGCGCCGGACCACGGGCCGCCGACGGCCCGCGCCTCTCCGGCTTCCCGCCTTTCCTTGCCGCTCTCTGCCACGGTTCCGCCGCCACTCCGCTCCAATCCCCGTTCCAGTCCCCGTCGCGCTCCCGCTCGAATTCCGCCGCGCTCTCCCGCGTCTCGCGTCGTCGCGTTCCGCGGCGCCGGCTTGGCCTTCCGATCCACGGCTCCCACCGTTCGCGATCCCGCCGGCAAGAAGCCCACACGGCCATCCCTCGATGCCCCGCACCGATTCGCCCCACGACCCGATCGGCCCGATCGTTTCGCCGCGCGCGGCATGCCCGGCGCGCACGCCGTTACGAGGACGTAACGAGTCCGTAACGCGCACCCGGGTGCTACGTAACACTTTGTCATTCTGTGACGGGAACACGCCTTTCCCGCAAGCTTTCACTCACGGGTCGCAAAGAATATTTCCCTTTAAAATCATGCGATTACCGACACAGACCGAGGCCGACACACCGCCCCGACCCGCGTGGCCCGGATATTGCAGAGTGTTAAGCGTTCCGCTCCGGGGCCACCAGACAATTTGCGAGGACCATCATGGATTGCAAGTATCTGTACATCGACAACATAAAAATCAACTTCATCCGCCGTTCGATCGACATCGACGGCGAGCCGATCGACATGACGCCGCGCGAGTTCGACGTCGTCGAATTCCTGCTCGACAACATGAACAAGGTCGTGCCGCGCCAGGCGATTCAAGAAGCCGTGTGGGGTCGCGAACTCGGCGTGTCGTCGCGCACGCTGGACACGCACATCTCGCGGATCCGCTCGAAGCTCAAGCTCGACAACGACAAGAACATGCGCATCATCCCGATCTACTCGATCGGCTATCGCCTCGTGCTGTTCGGCGCGGCCATGACGCACGTGGAGCCGCACGACGAGCCGACGCTGCGCCGCATGCCGCAACCGGGCGCGCCGGCTTCGCACGCGTTTTTCTGAGCGCGGCGGCACGCGCCGCGCCGGCGCACCCGGCTCATGCGGCCCGCATCGGGCGGACCGCATGGCCGGCGCACCGGCCATCACCGGCCCGCTACCGGATTCCGGCGGCGGGCCGGTTTCATTATTGACCGTAGCGGTCGAGCAGCTTCGCGGTCACGCCGTTGGTCCAGCCGAAGCCGTCCTGCAGCGGATATTCCCCGCCCCCGCCACCGCCCACGCCGGCGCCCTCCACCACGTACTTCTCGACCAGCTTGCCCTCGCGCCCGTACACGCCCTTCACGTCGGCCAGGAAACGCTTGCCGATCTCGTCGGCGAGCGGGCCTTCGCCGTAGCGCGTGAGGCCCTGGATCGCGATCCATTGCAGCGGCGCCCAGCCGTTCGGCGCGTCCCATTGCTGGCCGGTGTTGTGGGTGGTGGTGGCGAGGCCGCCCGGCTGCAGCAGCGTGTCACGCACGTGCTGCGCGGTGGAGATCGCGTGCTCGGGCGTGGCCACGCCCGCGTAGAGCGGGTAGAGCGCGGCCGCGCTCAGTTCGTCGCGCGGCTTGCCGAGCTGCCAGTCGTAGTCGCCGTAATAGCCGGCCGGATTCCACAGATAGCGGTTGATCGCGGCGTCGCGGCGCGCGGCGCGCGCGGAGAAGTCGGCCACGCAGGCGGCGTCGTGCGTGACGTCGCAGCCCTTCACGATGGTCTTCTCCAGGTGGTACATCAGGCTGTTCAGATCGACCGGCACGATCGCGGTGGTGCGGATGGTGGCGAGCGTGCGGCCGTCGCCGAGCCAGCGCGAGCTGTAGTCCCAGCCGCTCTCGGCCCCGGCGCGCAGGTCGCGCCAGACCTCGGCGGCGGGCCGGCCGGCGGCCGCGTGCGCGGTCTGCACGTCCTCGAGATAGGACTCGTCGCGCGGCGTCGCGCTCGCATCCCAGTAGCGGTTCAGGATCGAGCCGTCGGGCATCGCCACCACATGCGCCGACGCGCTGCCGCGCGGCGTGTTCTGCTCGCCGTGCATCCAGTACGCGTATTCCTTGCGCAGCGCCGGCAGGTATTTCTGGTAGACGCCGTCGCCCTCCTTGCGCGCCGCGAGCTCGACCATGTAGGCGAAGAACGGCGGCTGCGAGCGGCTCGCGTAGTAGGTGCGGTTGCCGTTCGGCACGTGGCCGACCGTGTCGATCAGATAGGCGAAGTTGTCGAGCATCGCGTCGACCAGATCCTCGCGCCCGGCCTCCTGCAGGCCCAGCATCGTGAAGTAGCTGTCCCAGTAGTAGCCTTCGCGGAAGCGCCCGCCCGGCACCACGTAGGGCTTGGGCAGCGCGATCAGCGAACCGTAGCGCGGCGCGCCGTCGGTGTTGCGCGTCAGGCGCGGCCACAGCCAGTCGATGTGGGCGCGCAGCGTCTGGTGCGCGGGCGGCGTGACCACGCTGTCCACCGGCGGCGCGAAGTGCTTCGTGACGAACTCGCGCAGCGAGAAGCCCGGCGTGTCCTTCTGCTGCGCGTAGAGCTGCTCGATCGTGGACGGGTCCGCGTCGGGCGTCGAATCGACGAAGGTCTTCTGGTCGGGGAACAGCTGCGCGGTCTGCACGGCCACGAACAGGTCGCCGTAGAGCTTGCTCGGCGGCGGCAGCACGCCGGTCGGCTGCGCGGCGGCGGCCGCGGCGTCGTCGCCGGTGCGCTGCGCGGCCGGTGCCGTGGCGGACTGCGCCGTGTTCATGTCGGAACAGGCGGGCAGGGATACGCACGCGGCCGCCAGCACGAGCGCGGTACTCGCGCGATGGCCGATGGTGTGCCGCGTGCGGCGCCGGGCGGCCGTCTTCGTGACGGTGGCGAGGGAGACTTCGACCGCCGGTTCCGGCGCGGGGTTCGAGGTGTGCTGCTCGGGCAGGGTCGTCATCTTCGCTCCTTTTTTCTCGACTATCCGGAGGCCCGATGATGCCTGACGGACTCCGATGCCTGCGTGACGCACCGCGTCACCCGCGCGCACGAGGCACGCCGGAAGCGGCGCCGCGCGCGGGCTTTCGCGCGAATGGCCGGCACCGGGCGGGCAGACCCGCGAGCGGCGCCAGGCGCAGGCACGACCGCGCGCGGCGCGCCATGCGGGGCGTTCACGCGGGCACGAGACAGGCGCGTCGGGCACGCCCGCCGTGCCGGTCACGCCGCGCGCCGTGCCTAGCACGTCGCGTGCCGCGACTTTCGGCATCGCGAGGCAGGCGCGCGGGGCTTGCCGCATGACGCGGCGGGCGTCGCCGGCCGGTTTGCTCGTGCGCGGCGATCATGCGGCGCGCCGCCGGCAGGCGGCGCGACTCGCAGTCGGGCAGACGCCGGAACCCGAGGCCGGCGCGTCCGGTGCATGACGGCGGCGGGAATCGGCCGGTCGCGTCACACGGCATTGATGTCAACGCACTCACAGGGCACGCGTGCGACTCGCGCGATCCGTCAAGCCCCCGCCGCGCCGTGCCCTCCCCCGATCGACGTCACGAACCCTGCAGGACCAACGAGGCAAGCAAGCATGCATGCCGTCCGCGGCAGGCGCTCCATCGGTCGTCCAAATAATTAGACGACGACGGTTCCGCTAACGCGGGGGCGGGGATCGATGCAATAATGGCGTCTTTGCCGCGCGTCGCTCCCCCAATGCCGCCCGTCGTCCATCCCTTCATCGCACCGCTGATCGTCGCCTGCGCGTTGTTCATGGAGACGGTGGACGCCAACATCATCGTCACCGCGTTGCCCGCGATGGCCCGGGCCTTCGGCCACAGCCCCGTCACCCTCAACATCGCGATCACCGCGTACGTGGTGGGGCTCGGCGTGTTCATCCCGATCTGCGGCTGGCTGGCCGACCGCTACGGCGCGCGCACCGTGTTCCGCACGGCGATCGGCATCTTCGTGGCCGGCTCGCTGATGTGCGCGGCCTCCACCAACCTCGAGCTGTTCACGTTCGCGCGCTTCGTGCAGGGCGTGGGTGGCGCGATGATGGTGCCGGTCGGGCGCATCATCATCTTCCGCGCGGTGCCGCGCTCGGACCTGATCCGTGCGATGAACTACCTGAGCCTGCCCGCGCTGTTCGGCCCCGCGTTCGGGCCGCTGCTGGGCGGCTTCCTCACCACCTACCTGCACTGGCGCCTGATCTTCTTTATCAACGTGCCGGTGGGCATCTACGGCATCTATCTCGCCAACAAGTACATCGCCAACACGCACGAGCCGAACCCGGGGCCGCTCGACTGGTTCGGCTTCATGCTGTCGGCCGCGGGCGCCTCGCTGCTGCTGATGGGGCTCACCATGCTGGACGGCGCGCTCGTCAGCCAGCGCGCCGCGTTCCTGATGTGCGTGGCGGGCGGCCTGCTGCTGAGCATCTACGTGCTCTACGCGCGGCGCGCCGAGCAGCCGGTGCTCGATCTGCGGTTCCTGAAGATCCCCACCTTCCATGCGAGCGTGGTGGGCGGCTCGCTGTTTCGCATCGGGCTCGGCGCCGTGCCGTTCCTGCTGCCGCTGACGCTGCAGGAAGGGCTCGGCATGAGCGCGTTCACCTCGGGGCTCGTGACCTGCGCGTCGGCGGTGGGCGGCGCGCTATCGCGGCTGCTGTCGCAGAAGCTGCTGCGCCAGTACGGCTTTCGCCGCGTGCTGATGGTGAACGCCGCGCTGGCCGGCCTCGCGATCGCGATGTACGGCACGTTCTATCCGGGCATGCCGATGTGGGCGATCTGGGTGATCGTGCTGGTGGGCGGCGTGTTCCCCGCGCTGCAGTTCACCAGCCTCAACTCGGTGATCTACGCCGAGATCGCGCCGCGCGACATCGGTCGCGCCACCAGCCTCGGCAGCGTGGTCCAGCAGATGTCGCTGGGCCTCGGCGTGACGGTGGCCGGCATCGTGCTGCATCTGTCGGTGGCGCTGCGCGGCCATCCGTCGGTGCAGTGGTCGGATTTCTGGCCGGCGTTCCTGGTGGTGGGGCTCTGCTCGTTCGCGTCGATCCCGGTCACGCGCCGCCTCGCCCCGAACGCCGGCGACGAGATCGCGCGCGGCAAGCGCGGCTGATGCGCGGTACGGTTCGGCGCGCCGCGGCGCAGACGAGCAACGGAATGAAAAGCGGAACGGGAAGCGGCAGAACGCCGTGAGAAGCTGAAGCCGTTGCGGCCGAGCCGCCAGCCACCGGTGCCGGACACCATCCCGCGCACCAAAAGAAATCGGCGGACATCCACGTCCGGTCGAAGACCGTTCGGATGTCCGCGTCAATGAGTCCGGGTTTGCGACAGCGTCACGACGCCCGGATTCGCGCCCTGCGTGCCATTGACATATGTGCGTCGGGAGCGAACCGATGACGATGAACCGTCACGGCATGCTTGCCACTATAGGGAAACTCGCCGCGCCGATCTGTCAACGATTGTCAGATGTGTGGCGCGAGCGTGTCGCGCGCGCCGCGCCGCGCGTGCGGACGGCGTCGCCGAATTTCGCCGAATCGCGCTACAGTGATGCCTCCCGTTCCCACGCCCGCCCCGCCCTCGCCGCCGTGACCGCACTCCCTTCGCTCTCGCTCAACGCCGCCCGTTCGCTGCACCTGTCCGCCCAGGGCCTGCTCACCGCGCCGCGCCGCAAGGCCGTCAAGGCCGACGTGCTCGACGCGATCCGCCGCATGGCGCAATTGCAGATCGACACGATCCACGTGGTCGCGCGCAGCCCCTATCTCGTGCTGTTCAGCCGGCTCGGCCCCTACGAGCCGCAGTGGCTCGACGAGCATCTGGCCGAGGCGAGCCTGTTCGAATACTGGTCGCACGAAGCCTGCTTCCTGCCGATCGAGGCGTTCGGGCTGATGCGCCACCGCATGCTCAACCCGCAGGGCATGGGCTGGAAATACGCGGCGGGCTGGCACGACGAGCATCGCGACGCGATCGACGCGCTGCTCGAACGCGTGCGCGCGACGGGGCCGGTGCGCTCGGCCGATTTCGCGCGCGAGGCCGGCGAGAAGGGCAGCGGCTGGTGGGACTGGAAACCGGAGAAGCGGCACCTGGAGGTGCTGTTCTCGACCGGGCAGCTGATGGTGGCCGCGCGCCGCAATTTCCAGCGCATCTACGACGTATGGGAACGCGTGCTGCCGCACTGGGACGACGCGCGCGACCTGCCCGCGCCCGACGGCGTGCTGCCGCAACTGCTGCGCAACACCTGCCGCGCGCTCGGCATCGCGCGCGCGGACTGGGTGGCCGATTACTACCGGCTGCCCAAGCGAGCCTATCGCAACGAGCTGCATGCGCTGGCCGACGCGGGCGAACTGCTGCCGGTGGCCGTGGAGGGCTGGAAGGAGGACGCGTTCGTGCATCGCGATCTCGCGCCGCTGCTCGCGCGCGCGGCCGACGACACGCTGCGCTCGTCGGTGACCACGCTGCTCTCGCCGTTCGATCCGGTGGTCTGGGACCGGCGGCGCGCCTCGCAGCTGTTCGACTTCGACTACACGATCGAGTGCTACACGCCCGCGCACAAGCGCCGCTACGGCTACTTCTGCCTGCCGGTGCTGCATCGCGGCAAGCTGGTCGGGCGCGTGGACGCCAAGGCGCATCGCGCACAGGGCGTGTTCGAGCTGAAGGCCGTGCATGTCGAGCCGGGCGTGAAGCTCGGCAGCGGGCTCACGGCCGACGTCGCGCGCGCGATCCGCCGGCTGGCGGACTGGCACGCGACGCCCGAGGTAGCGGTGGGCGACGCGCCGCGCGAACTGAAGGCCGCGCTCGCCGGATGTTGAGCGCGGCGGCCGGGACCGGCGGCCGACAACTAGTCGCGCAGCTTGAGGAAGCGCGGGCGGCCGTCGGCCAGCGTGTCGTGAAAAATGGATTCGGGGCGCACCCACAGGCCGCGCTCGTGCGGCCAGAGATGTTCGTAGACGACGTGCGGCTCCTCCGTCTCCGAATGGCGCGCGGTGCCGATCACGCGGTAGAGGCCGCCCTTGTAGTGGCGGTGGGTGGCGATCTGTTCGGCTTCCTGCTCGGTCATGCTGGTCGATGCTCCATCGAAATGCGAGGACCGCATTGTAGAGGCAGACGCGCCGTGCGCGACGCTCAGCGCGGCTCGATCGGCGGCGGGTCGGTCCGAACCTCCGCCCGTGCGTCGGCCCGATAAACGTCGGGGCGATGCAGTTCCATCCAGCGCTCCGGATGCGCGGGCGCCGCGAACCCGGCCGGCGCGTAGAGTCCGTGCGCGTCGCTCGTGACGAGCGCGACGCGGCGCAGCTTCGTCACGCGCGGATCGGCGAATATCGTGTCGATCAGCACGCGCGCATAACCGTGGCCGCGATGCGCCGGCAGCACGAACACGTCGCAGAGATAGCCGAAGGTCGCGAGATCGGTGACGAGTCGCGCGAAGCCGACGAACGTGTCGCCGACGAACGCGCCGAAGCAGAGCGAGCCGTCGATCGACTGCCGCACCACCTCGCGCGGGATGCCGAGCGCCCAGGGCGCGTGGTCGCGCAGGAACGCGTGGATCGTGTCGACGTCGAGTTCGCGCCGGTCGGTCGAAATGCGCAGCGCGGGCGATGAAGAAGCGCTCATCGGGAAGACTCCTTGGAGATCACGGCGCGCGGCGGCGGAAAACGGCGAGATCGCGAGATCCCGCGGCTGGCCGGCGATCGTCGCGGCATGTAAATGGCGGCCGGCGACGACACCGGCCGCCGCGAGGCACGACCATCATGACGGGTACCGGCCGGGCAACGCGGCAGCCGCCACGCCCCGGCCGCGCCGCTCAGCGCGTGGCGGCGATCACGTCGGCCACGGCCGCCGTCAGCTTCTTCGCATACGGCACATGCAGGAATTCGTTCGGCCCGTGCGCGTTCGATTTCGGCCCCAGCACGCCGCACACCATGAACTGCGCGGACGGGAAGCCCTCCTGCAGCACGTTCATCAGCGGGATCGTGCCGCCCAGGCCCATGTAGGCGCAGTCGGCGCCGAAGTGGCGGCGCGACGCCTCGTCGAGCGACGCGGCCAGCCACGGCGCGAGTTCGGGCGCGTTCCAGCCGGTGGCCGCGCCCGCGTCGGGCTTGAACGTGACCTTCGCGTTGTAGGGCGGATCGAGTTCGAGCAGGCGCTTCAACTCCTGCACCGCCGGCGCCGCGTCGACGAGCGGCGGCAGCCGCAGCGACAGCTTGAACGCCGTCCTCGGCCGCAGCACGTTGCCGGCGTTGTCGAGCGGCGGCAGGCCGCCCGCGCCGGTCACGGCCAGCGAGGGCCGCCAGGTCGAATTGAGCAGCGCCTCGCGCGGATCGGTGGTGGTGGGCAGCACCGGGCGGCCGTCCTGGCCGCAGGCCCAGGGCAGCCCCTTCCAGACCAGGTCGCCGAGGATCGCCGCGGCCGCGTCGGTCTCGCGCACGCGGCCGGCCGGCACCTCGCAATGGAAGACTCGCGGCAGCAGGCTGCCGCTCGCGGCGTCCTCGAGCCGCTCGAACAGCTGCCGCATGATCCGGAAGCTCGACGGCGCGATGCCGCCGAACACGCCCGAGTGCAGCCCTTCGTCGAGCACTTCCACCTGCAGTTCGCCGGAGACGAGGCCGCGCAGCGAGGTGGTCAGCCACAGCTGGTCGTAATTGCCGGCGCCCGAATCGAGGCAGACCACCAGACCGACCTTGCCGAGCCGGTCGCGCAGCGCATCGACGTAGGGCAGCAGGTCGAAGCTGCCCGATTCCTCGCAGGTCTCGATCAGGCCCACGCAGCGCGGGCGCTCGATGCCCTGCGCGTCGAGCGCGGCCAGCGCCGTCAGGCTCGCGTAGATCGCGTAGCCGTCGTCGGCGCCGCCGCGGCCGTAGAGCTTGCCGCTTTCGTACTTCGGCGTCCACGGGCCCAGATCGGCGCGCCAGCCGTCGAACTCGGGCTGCTTGTCGAGATGGCCGTAGAGCAGGATCGTTTCGGTGGTACCCGAGCGGGTGGCCGGCGCGTCGAAGAAGATCACCGGCGTGCGGCCGGGCAGCCGGACGATCTCGAGCGTGAGGCCGCGCACCGGCTGGCGCTCGGCCCACTGCGCGGCGTCCACCACCACGCGTTCGAGCAGCCCGCGCTGCTGCCAGTCGGGGTCGAACGCGGGGCTCTTGGCCGGGATCGCGATGTAGGCGGTCAGCTCGTGAACGATCTCGTCGTTCCATTTGCGCTCGATGAAATCGGCCAGACGGCCGTGATCGATCGTGGTGTCGGCGGGGCTTGTCATGATCGTGTCGGAATCGGTGGGGGCGAAGCAACGATGATAGCGCCGATGCGGGGGCTGGCGGCCGGGAAGGAACATCGCGGCGGGTCCGGCGATGACGGGGCGCAGCGCCGGCGCGAATCGGGCGTGGCCGGCGAAGCGGGTGCGAGGCGACAGCGGCAAGGCGAACGGAACCCGGTGAGCGAAGCGGTGCCGCGCGAGCTTCGAGATGACGGGCCGTATCGATCAGCGCGCGTCGAACCCGCGCCGGTACGCGGCCGGGCTCGTCGCCGCGACGCGCCGGAAATGGCGCCGCAGCGATTCCTCGGAGCCGAAGCCCGCGAGCGCAGCCACCTGCGCGAGCGGCAGCGCGGGATTCATCTCCAGCATCTCCTTGGCGACCCCGACGCGCTCGCGGATCAGCCACGCATAGGGGGCGAGCCCGGTCGCGTCGCGAAACTGCCGCTGCAGCGTGCGCGGGCTCATCGCGGCGCGCCGCGCGAGCGCGGCCAGCGTATGCGGCTCGGCCGCGTGCTCGCGCATCCAGTCGATCAGCTTCGCGAGCCGGTCCTGGCCGTCCGGCGCCACCGGCCGCGGCACGAACTGCGCCTGCCCGCCGTCGCGGTGCGGCGGCAGCACCAGCCGCTGCGCGACGCGGTTGGCGATCGCGCTGCCGTGGTCGCGGCGCACCACGTGCATCAGCATGTCGAGCCCCGCGGCCGAGCCGGCCGACGTGATCACGCGCCCCCCGTCCACGTACAGCGCGTCCGGATTCACGCGCAGCGCCGGATAACGCGCGCGCAGTTTCTCCACGTAGCGCCAGTGGGTGGTCACGGTCAGGCCGTCGAGCACGCCCGCCGCCGCCAGCACGAACACGCCCGAGCAGATCGAACAGAGCCGCGCGCCACGCCGGTGCGCCGCGCGCAGCTTGCGCAGCAGCGGCTCGGGCGGCACCTCGTCGGGATCGCGCCAGCCGGGAATCACGATGGTGTCGGCGCGGTCGAGCAGCGCGAGCCGGTGCGGCGCGGCCACGGTGATGCCGCCCGCCGCGCGGATCGGCCCGGTCTCGGCCGCGCAGACCGCGAAGCGGTACCAGGCGACCTCGAGTTCGGGACGCGGCAGCGCGAACAGCTCGACCACGCAACCGAATTCGAAGGTGCAGAGACGGTCGTAGGCGAGCGCGACGACGAGATGATCAGGCATGGCGCGATGTTACCGGAAGTTGTCGATCGCGCCAGTGTCGCCGCGATCGTGCGACCCCGATACTGGCACGCAGTCACCCGGCCTTTCGCCACCACCAGGAGCCCCAAACATGTCGTTCGTCACCGAGATTCCCGCCGCCGACAGCGCGGCCGCCGCCGAGCATTTCGCCGCCACGCTGCGGTTCGAGACCGATTGCTGGGACGTCCGCCATGCGCTCGCCTCCGGCGCGCCCGATTTCGTCCTGCTCGACGTGCGCAGCCCCGATCTGTTCGCCGCCGGCCATATCGAGGGCGCGATCAATCTTCCGCACCGCAAGATCGTCGCGAGCCGCCTATCGAATTTTCCAATCGGGACGATATTCGTCGTCTATTGCGCGGGGCCGCACTGCAACGGCGCGGCCCGCGCGGCACTGCGCCTGGCGCGGGCCGAAAGGCCCGTGAAGCTTATGGCAGGCGGGGTTACGGGGTGGCTCGACGAGCGCTTCGAATTGGTGACCGAACGGTAGACCGACCATGATCATCTACGGAAACGCAACAATTAGTTGCCGGCACAACATCCGAAAAAGCGCGACAATCTGTCCCACTTCAGTCGACTTCGTCGCACTGCAACACGGAAGGAGAAGCACCCATGCAGATGAAAATCCTGATCCAGATCGTCGGGGCCGTAATCGCAATCGCGGTCTACTTTCTGCCGGCCATCGTCGCCGACCGCCGCGGTCGACACGACAAGCTGACGCTCGCGCTGTTCAACGCCCTGTTCGGCTGGACCGTGGTGGGCTGGGCGATGACGCTCTATTGGGCGCGCCAGCCGAACCCGGCCAAGAACCTCGCCGGGGCGATCGTGCAGACGCGCCGCTCGATCAGCATGAGCACGTTCTCGACGGGCCTCGTCGACCGCGTGCAACGCCGCGTCGCCCTCCAGCAAGCCTGGATCGAAAAGCAGGACCGCTGAGCCCGCCGTCCCCGGATTTCCCCGTGGCACCGACCGCGTAGCGCCCGCCCCGCGTCACCCACCGAAGCCCGAACCGCCCGCCTCGCCCGCCCCCGGCGCCGGAGTCCGCCGCCCGCGCCTAGCGATGGCATGGCCGCGCCAGCCGTCCCGCCGGCGGTCAGGCGCGGGGCAAGCGGCCGTCGCGCCGCGCACCTGCGCGAGTTCACGGCGGCTGGAACCGCGAGCAGGGAAATGCGGTCGGGGAACAGGGCCGCGCGCGAGGCCATCCCCAATGAAAACGCGCCCTGAACGGGCGCGTTTTCGATTCGTTTCGACATGGCGGTCGGTCCGCCGGCGCCCGCTCGGGCGGGCAGGCGCATCGATGCCGCGGCTTACCGCACGGCGTGGCCGGATGTGTCGTACACGTGCTTGCCCACGCGCGACGCCCGCACCGGCCGTGGCGCGCTCAGAGCGCCATCCCGTCCGGGGTGCCGAACCGGCGCAGGCTCGCGCGGCCGGCCGTGATGGTGGTCGGCTCGCGCACGACGGCGTCCACCGCGAAGCGCTGCTGGCAGAATTCGCCGCTGGCGTCGAACCACTGGCAGGTGAGGTATGGCTGCTCGCCGGCGATGCCGACGTAGGTGACCGTCATCCGGGCTCCGCCGGTCTTGAGCGTCACGACGTCGCCAATGCGCGGCGACGCGGCACGGATATCGTGAAGTGTTGTCATGGCCCTAATCTCTCTCGTAACCCGATTATCGGGCGAGCGCTCGATTTGTCGGTTTCGAGCAGACTAGCAACGAAATTATTCGAGGACAAGCGGTCTTTTCTGCTTCACTTAGACGAACTGACGGAAACCCGGTCACCAACCTGTCTTCCTTGCCAGCAAAGCGTTTGATGGACGCCATCGTTGCCGCTTCGACCTGTCCGGATTGCCGGGTTTTGATCCGGCTTTTTCGTAATACCGAATCGCCGAATTGGATTATTCCGTTGAAATCGTTCCGCTCGAAAATGTCAAAGTTTGAAAAACGCGACGCTGAAAATATCGCCGGGGTTTTCTCGCCATGACATTTGGCTGCCACGAATGGAACGGTTTCCGACGACGGGTCGCGGACTCGGGGGGCGGCCCGTCTCAGCCCGTATAGGCGCCGCGCGCATGCAGTTCCGATTCCGCGCGTTCGAGCGCGGCCACGGCCTCGCCGCCCTCCAGCGCCAGCAACTGGGCGACCAGCGCCTCGGCCAGCGCGTGCGCGGCCACCAGCGACGGGAAGAACGACGGGCTGTCGTGCCCGAAGATCAGCGTCGCGTCGGCGGCCAGCGCGACCGGCGACGCGGCGCTGTCGGTGATCGCCACGATCCGGCTGCCGCGCTCGCGCGCGATGTTCGCCACGCGCGTGGCCTCGGTCGAGTACGGCGCGAAGCTGACGATCACGGTCACGCCGGTCTTGCCGATCGCGCGCAGGTCCATCTCGAGCGAACCGGCTACGCCCGCGAGCAGCGACACGCTGGGCCGGAACAGCCGGTACGCGTAGACGAAGCCGAACGCGACCGGATAGCAGGAGCGAAAGCCCGCCACGTGGACGTGCCGCGCCTTGCGGATCAGCCGCGCCGCCTCGGCGATCGCGCGCTCGTTGCGCGTGGCCGTGTCGGCCAGGTTCTGCTGCTGCGCGGCGAGCAGGTCATGCGACAGCGAGGCCTTCGCGCCCGGCTTCACGAGCGAGCGCGCGCGCTGCGTCATCGGCGCGTGGCGCGTGCGCACGCGCGCCACGAACAGGTCGCGCAACTCGTTCCAGCCGGGGAAACCGAACTGCTGCGCGAGCCGCACCAGCGAGGCCGGCTGCACCTGCGCGCGCTGCGCGAGCTTGCGCATCGACGACACCGCGACCTCGTCGGGATGATCGAGCAGGAACGCGGCGCCCACCTGGAATTGCGGACTCAGTTCGGAAAATTGCGTCCGGATCAGGAGCGCGAGTTCGTCGAAATTGGCGGGCATCGTCACGAGGGGCAGGAGCGGGCGCCCATGGTATCACCGGGTCGCGCGCCGCCCGCCCGGGGGCCGCTGAACCCGCGAACGGCGCGGCGGACCGCGGGAAAACGCGCCGCGCGGGCATCGGCGAAGCCTGGCGGCGCGGCGTGACGCGCGGCGTTTCTGCTACATTGCGTCGAGCCCGGCCGGCCGTGGCGGCGCCGCCAGTTATCCCCGCTTTTTGTTGGCAAGCTTGTGGATATCCTGCGCACCGGCGCGCCAAGCCCCTGATGCAAAACGGTTTCCCGGCCGATGTCAGCAAGCAGGCAATGCGCCGGCCCGGATCCGGCCAGACTTTCGATGACCGACGAGATTCGCAGGATCGCCACGCCGTCAGGCCAGCTGTTCGCGCAGCGCTGGCCGGCCGCTCAGGCCACGCGGGGCGCCCCGCCCGCCCAACCCGCCGGCGAGGCCCGCCGCCTCCACACCGGGCCGGACCTCAACGACGCCGCCGCGCCGATCGTGCTGCTTCACGACTCGCTCGGCTGCGTCGCGCTCTGGCGCGACTTCCCCGCCGCGCTCGCGCGCGCCACCGGCCGCGACGTGATCGCCTACGACCGCGCCGGCTTCGGCCGCTCGGCGCCGGCCCGCGGCCCGCTCGCCGCGAGCTTCATCGAGGACGAGGCGCGCCTCGCGCTGCCGGCGCTGCGGCAGGCGTTCGGCTTTTCGCGTTTCGTCGCGCTCGGCCACAGCGTGGGCGGCGGGATGGCCGCCGGCTTCGCGGCCGCCGAACCGGCGTGCTGCGAGGCGCTGGTGACGATCGCGGCGCAGGCGTTCGTCGAGGACCGCACGCTCGACGGCATCCGCGCGGCGCGCGAGGCGTTCGCGCTGCCCGGGCAGTTCGAGCGGCTGCGGCGGCATCACGGCGAACGCGCGCGCTGGGTACTCGACGCCTGGATCGACACCTGGCTCGATCCGGCCTTCGGCGGCTGGACGCTCGACGCAACGCTCGCGCGCATCCGCTGCCCGGTGCTCGCGCTGCACGGTGAACACGACGAATACGGCTCGCCGCGCCACCCGGCCCGCATCGCCGAACGCGTGCCGGGGCCGGTGCGCGTCGTGCTGTTGCCCGGCTGCGCGCACGTTCCGCACCGCGAGGCGATGCCGGCCGTGCTCGAGGCGGTGGCGGCGTTTCTCGGCGAGGTCGGTCGCTGAGCGGCCTGGGCGTATCGGCGTATCGGCGTATCGGCGTATCGGCGTATCGGCGTATCGGCGTATCGGCGTGGCGGCGTATCGGCGTGGCGGCGTGGCGGGCGGGCCGCTCTCCGGCAGGCAACGCTGCAGCCGCCCCATCCGCACCCCGGTGCCCGGGACATCGCCCGCTCGCCCGGCAACCCGCCGCGCCACGAGCCCGCAAGATTCGCACGCGCTCGGACCGGCCGCACCAAGCGCCGGCCGCAGGCCATCGTCAACCGCGTCGCCCCGCCTCCGCCACCGACTACTTCCCCTGCACCGCCGGATCGGCCACGCACACCGCGTGCGTGGCCGTCCAACGCGTCGCGGGCTCGTGCTTCGCGACCGGCAGCTGGTACGACACCGTGCAGCCCTCCGAAGCCGCCGTCCCCCACTTCACCCGCAGCGTGCCCGCATTCGTCTTCACGCCGCGCAACACGACGCTGCCCATCTGCGCGACGGTGCCCGCGTGCTGCCCTTTCGCGTCGAACACTTCGGCGCCGAACGGCACCGGCTTGCCGTCGCGGGTCCGGATCCGCATGATCACGGACCGCCCGCCGCCCTCCGTCTTGAAGCGCAGCCGCACCACCGCACCCGCCGTCGGCACCGCGTGCTGCGTAGTCGATTTCAGTTCGACGCTCATCGGCAGGCCCTTCGGGTCGATCTCGACCTCGTTGGTCTCGAACGGCATCAGGCTCGACACGATCGCGTGCCCGAACGGATCGATGCGCAGGCCGCTGCCGGACGTCACGCGCGCGCCGCTCGCGCCCTTCGCCTCGACGATCGCCACCGTCTCGCTCATGCTCGGCGTGAACGCGACGCCGCCCGCGTAGGCCACC